>NZ_JAABNH010000027.1:0-734151 GCF_009915985.1 Proteus sp. G2626
AAAATAAAGTTTGCTATCTGAATTTTTCTATGGCTTAATAGCGTCACTGGTTTGGAAGTACAGACCTATTTATGTTAGTAAGTTTAAAGTTGTTCCCGTTTAGCGTTATCCTCGATACCTCTTCATTGTGAATTCCTTCTAATTAATTCCCATAAGTAAAAATACAAAACAAACCGCATATGCCTTATGGCAAATTAAATAAATTAAAGGAAATTCTATGTCTAATACAATGACTGGTACAGTAAAATGGTTCGATGAAGGTAAAGGTTTTGGTTTTATTACTCCAGCTGATGGCAGCAAAGATGTATTCGTACATTTCTCTGCAATCCAAAGTGATAGTTTCAAAACATTAGCGGAAGGCCAACAAGTTTCATTCACCATGGAAAATGGTATGAAAGGCCCAGCAGCAGGCAACGTGGTGGCTCTCTAAAGGCGCTATTACTATTCGCCTCTATTTTAAATGCCCTTGTTGTAGCAGTTCACAATATAGAACATCACAATTTGATGTCACAGTGAACAATCCACACGGCGCAAAATGCATCTTTTGCAAAAGTGTGATGACAGCTCAAATGAGTTGAGCATTAAATAGTTGAATATACAAAACCTCGCTTCGGCGGGGTTTTTTGCTATCTACAATCCCATGTTGGTTAAAGATAAAAAATTTAGATTTTAGGGCTTGAAAAATACTTGCTCGTTCATATTTATATTTTGGGTAAATAAGATACCGCCCATAATTCACTAAATACTGAAGGAGGAGTTATATGCCTAACATTAAACCTTTTTCATTATTCCCAGCATTATCTGACAACCTACTGTCAAACCGCTTTGATCAGATAGATCGCCTGTTTAGTCAGTTAACAGGTAGTAAGCCTATTGCATCACCAATTCAGACCTATAACCTGAAACAGATTGATGATAACCATTATGAACTGACAGTGAGTGTGCCTGGATATCAAGAAGATGACTTATCGGTTTCATTAAAAGGAAGTCGTTTATTGATTGAAGGGAAAAAAGAAGAAAAATCAGAAGAAGACAATGATAAATGGATCCATCGAGGCATATCTCAAGGACAATTTACGTTGCAGTTTGACCTCGGTAAAAATGTTAAAATAGACAAAGCCGATTTATCAAGTGGACTTCTGACCATTGCTATTGAGTATGAATTACCCGAAGAAGAAAAACGGCAAACAATAGCGATAGAAAATAAAGATAAAAGCTAATTGAGTTAGGTAATGTAAATAAGATTAAGGCTACACGTGGTGTGTAGCCTTAATTGTTTTATGGCTTTAGCCTATTTATTCTCGTCTATCATGAATATGTTAATGTTCTTTCTTAAAAATAAACAATGAACGATATCGCAAATATTCTATAGATAGTATGCAGTAAATCATCTTTAAATGATGAATTTGTAAAACCGTGTAAGTCAGACCTTTCTGTTACTTTTTTGTGCCAATATTTTCTCTTTAATAAATGGGGAATTATTATGTCTACAATGAAAACAGAAGTTATTGTTATTCGTTTAACAAAGAAAGAGCGAGCATTATTGGATTCAATAAAAACCGCACCACTACTTGCAGATTGGATGAAAGAACTAGCACTTTCTAAATTAAAAGAGCAAGAATATTTACCTAATAAATAACTATCGATGCCGACAAAAAAGGAGTTTGGTCGGCAAATAATTATTCTATTATTGTACTGTAAATTTAAGTGGCAACAATAATAGGTTTTATATTAAATTCAAGGTAATGGGTATGGATACGAATAATAGTAAATATAAAGTAGTAGGTAAGGGCATATTAATGGCATTTTGGATAGGAGCATTTCTTGTTGCCGGATTACTTATCTACAATGAATTAAGCCCACATTCTAATTCAGGTGGTTGGTCAAGTTTATCTAGAGCTATAACTACAGCTTTTATTATTTTGGGGGCGGGATTTTATTGTTTAATTTGTTTTTTTATTGCCTTAAATGTATGGCTAGATAATCGTAAGAATAAACACGCCAATGTAGTGAGAGTTAAAATAGCATTGATACTGCATGGTTCTGTTTCCATCGTTATAGGATTAATTTTCTTACCATTGTTATTTAGGTGATATTAACTTAAACAGAATAAATTAAGAGAGAAATGAATAAGTAAACTGTCATTGGATTGATAATGTTAATTCATTTTAGTGTAAGGCTAAAGCGGAATATTGATAAAAAGTCTGTCTCATAAGGATTAACCTAGGGAAGATTATCTGATGAAATGGTTAATGAAAAAAAGAAGGCAATTATAAAATCTATAATAAAAAAAGCTAAATAGATTTGAGCTTATCGTAGTGAGAAATCATATCAACTCTTTTTCCATAAAAAAGCCCAATGTGGCGGCATTGGGCTTAGTGACTCGAATAGATGGGTATAAATACTATTGGAGATCGCTATAAATATAGAGAATTTATATTTTATGAGTTAACAATAAGTGCTTTTTTCTCAACAAAAAATGCGTTAGTGCTATTTTTTGTCTAGTTTTAAGGAGAATTGGTGTTTTTTTATTCTTTTTTTATCGATTTATCTATTCTTTACATTTTTGTTGCGTAAATAGATTGGATCTTATGATGTTTGGTAGATACTGGTGAACTCATTATAATCCAGTATGGATAAAGAGCCCTAACTAAACTCATTTTTTAACTTAGTAAATATAATAATAAATAAAAACAGGGTGTTAAATATTGTAGAATAACAAAAAAGTATATGTAAAAAATAGAGTGTCTTACTTGAAGCGCCAGACGATAGGAGGACAATGGCTTTAAATACCTTAAATTTAACTCCTATTTATGGTATTCGTGTAAAAAAATCTAAAGTTGGTGTGATAAGTTGGTTTTTTTATTGTGGCGAATATTGTGAAAAAGTCGATTTTTATCAATCATTGCATACAAAACATTTAAATGCTCTGTTGCCAGAGGTAATGAAATATCCTTATCTTTTTGAAGGATATCACTTTATTATTGATAGAGATGGCTATGAAGATGTTTAGTCAGAATGGGAAAAGTTAATATAAGTATTAATCCTATTTTATTTGTTCTATGGCTGCTAGCTTTATAAAGCTAGATAATTCAATGTATTACATGTAATAATTATAAATAAGTATTTAAGATAAAAATACTTGGTAATTTTTAAATTAGAAATATTAATTGATGTTAGTCTTATTTTTAACATAAAGACAATGACAGGTTAATCAGTTTGAGTAAGACTTAAAAGAGTACTTAATTCACAATTAATAAGGAAGGTAGTTATTTATGTTTCCAGAATATCGTGATTTAATTTCAAAGCTTCGCCAAACAGATCCTCATTTTCGTGCTCTTTTTGAACAACATAATGAACTTGACCATAAAATAGTAAGGTTAGAACATAAGGACAGAAGAGGATATGGTGAAGAAGTTGTAGAGTTAAAAAAACAGAAATTAAGACTAAAAGAAGAAATTCATCAGATCCTTAAAAATCCGCCAGAAGAAGAATAACAGAAAATTATTTTATAAATAGTTAATATATTGAAACCATCTTATGTAAATTCGGATGGTTTCTTATCTTCTAGTTATATCAATAAATATAATCACTTGGTTTATGTGATTATAGAAAGGCCACTCATGTAGCCTTTTTTAGTTTAGGATCTAAAAATAGATTATTTCAATCATATATTACTTCAATTATTATCTTGCCAAAGTACATTAAATCTATCTAAATCTACTTTATAAACAACTCTAATATTATCATTAATATAATATTTATAAGTTTCATTATTAGAAAAATAAACAGACACTGCTAATTCACACTCAGAAGATAATTTTCTTGGTGCATCAATTACGCTTGAGAAAAAATTATCCTTTTGGAGTTGATGGTGAAGTTTTTTGACCGCATATTGTTCATGAAAAAGAAATAAATAATTATGCGTCATTTTTATTAGTCTCATGATGGTTTATTTTATTTGTAGCATAAGTATAAATAACACCGATAATGGATGTAACTAATAGACCAATAATGACAACGAGTTTGCCATTATCTGTAACACCAGCTGGGCTAGAGGCGTAAGAGAAATTATGAGCAAAAGCGGCACCAACTAACATGCCTAGTACACTGATTGCAGCATCGGAATTGCCTTGCCCTGCATTGGCAAGTTGGCGTAATGGACAACCAGTGATAAATACACCACAAAGCCCGACAAGCATCATAGAGAGAAAATTCCATAAACCATCATTATGAGCAATAGGTTGATTTTCAAATCCAAGGTTAAATTTGCCTAAATAGAGATTACCTAAGAGAATAATAAGTGTTAGTGCGACTACGCCAAGGGCCATATTATAGTTACGTGATAAAAAGACATGTTTTGCCATTCCTATGAAACAAAATCGAGTTCGTTGAATAATAAAACCAATAATAAGTCCTGCAATAATAGACATCCATATTGGAGCATGACTTGCGCCAGGGCCTTTTACACTAGCGTTAAAAATACCACTATTCCATAAGAATAAAGCGAATAGAAATATGCATATAATTGGCAAAATAAAGCCTTCTACAGGCGACTGACGATAATTTCTTGGAAGAGAAAATCCTTTTTTTATGAATAGGCTTCCAACACCAATTCCAATGATTAATCCAACTAATCCTATTATTGCGTTTAAATCTCCCGCACCAATACGAAGTACCATTCTTAATGGGCAACCTAAGAAAACTAAGCAACCGGCCATCATTAAAAAGCCCAACATAAAGCGAATGATTGGCGCTGATCCGGCTTTTGATTGAAACTCTTTGAAAAGTAAGGCTGCCACAAATGAACCGAGAATAAAACCGAATATTTCAGGACGAAGATATTGTACGGTTTCAGTATTATGTAATCCCATACTGCCTGCACTGTCACGAATAAAGCAAGCAACACAAACACCCATATTAGGGGGATTCCCATTAACACCTAGAAGTAAAGCGATAGCACCAATAACAATTCCAGATATGACTAAAACCCATTTTATAGACATTAAATGCCTCCGTTGACGGGGGAGCCCCCTGACTAATAGAACCTATTAAGTACGGGCAACTATATATAAGAATGAAGTGTGATTCTTTTATATAGATCACGGCAAAAGTAATAAATTATATTTAAATAAAGCTAAATATTATAGATGTTAATTTAATTGGTAATAAGTTAATGATAAATTAAATAATATATTATATATAATTATTTAATAAATTTTTGATATAGTAAGAAGAATGAAATTATTGAGCTAAAAGATGTTATAAGTTTTGATAGATCCATTGTTTTCTGGTCAGTAATAATATGGTATAAAATTTCTTCTTTATTACTTAAATCATCACTAATAAATTTTCTTCACATCATAATCTTGGGTGAAAAATAAGGCCACCCATTTTTATTTTTTGTGCTATTTTTAACTCTTCAGTTGTATCTTATTATAAAGTTTCACCCTCTAAATTGTTTTTAATAATTCAATTTAAATAAAATTCTATATGCTTACTTTCATTTTCAGATGAAAGATTATTAGGAAAATCACCATAAGTGTGCTAGTTGATGTTATCAATTATCATTTTTATGCTTATATTATTTTGTGAAGATTATTTTATTGTCTCGAGCATTGATGATGAACTATATTAATATTAAATAAGTTATTAATGTATGAGAATATCATGTTAATTTAAAAAAGAATGAATCAATATGTATAACTCACACTGAAAGTCAAAGACTAAATTCAATTATCATATTTTGATTTATTGGTTATTCTCATCATTATTAGATGAGATTTTATTTTTTAATTAAGATAATGCTTATCCCTATTTTATCTTCTTTTGAGATAATGCTGACTTAAGATAAATAATGGAAGTGACTTTCTAACTATTAATAATACTTAAAGGATATTTATGAAAAAACTTATTTTAGCATTGGGTTTATTATCAATCTCTTTTGTTGCGGTTTCTGCTGATTTATCTCAAGCATGCGAAGATTATTTTAAAGAAACTGACTCTTATGTTGAATTAATGGCAAAAAATGACGCAACTAAAGCTCAAGCTGAAGCAATGAAAGCGCAGTATGCTCAAGCTAAGGAACAATTTGCAGCATTACCTAAAGATGTTCAAGAAAGTACTTGTAAACAAGCATTAGATTCTTTAGAGCAAATGAAAAAAATGTCAGCGGGCTAATAAAGTAGGCTGCATGTATAAGCCTTATATTCTCTAATATCTATAAGGCTTTTTTAGTTAAATAATTAAAGACATCTTTATTTTCATTATACCTATTTTTATCACCTTATTTATTTTTAACTTTACTCCTTTTATATTAATTTAAAATTTCTTTTCTAAGAAAGAGTATAAATAATGAATTTTTTAGTCTATATAGCAACAAGCTTAGATGGTTATATTACTCAAAGGTATATATAATTTATATGGATTAAATTAATCCATATAAAAAACAGATGAAATATTAATGCTTGTTAATTTTACTTAGGATATTCCGTTACTCCATTTCCATCTTTATTTATAGTTTTATTATTTGTGAGTTTTTATTTTATAAGACTATTTTTCTTTTTTTATAGAAATAATAAAAATTATTTTGTTGGTAAATATTTTTTATGGAATAATTATTTATTCCTATTTCTTATTGATATTTACATTATGCATTACTCTTTATTTTTATTATTTTCTATATTTATTAGTGTTGGATGTAGCTCAGGTAAAGTAACTCAAACTGCTGTTTCTGGACCGCATATTGATAACCCCAAAGTTGATAGTTCTCATGATGATAATACCCATATTGATAATCATGAGGTTAATAATAATTTAGTCTTTATGTTGGGAAAACCGTCGCGTTTTGAAATAGAGGCACAAGAAGAGAACCGTAAATTTGGACAACTTTTTAAAGCGGGTTTAAATGAGTCAAAAACATCAGTACATAATCAATATGTAAATAATGAAAATTCAACAATAAAGCCGATTCAAAAAATAAGTTTTACCATGCCAGTTCCTGAGCCTATTTGGAATGAAAAAAAACAAACCGTTGAGTTTAAATGGACACAAAGACCACATTATACTTTTGATGCTTATTAATACTTTAATATAGGTTTAAAACTTAATTTATATGGAAAAATTATGCGCATAATCATTACTTTATTATTATCTTTTTTATTATTGGGTTGTACTACTGATAACATTACTTTTAGTGCAGGTGATTCAGGGGAGCATAGAATAGGTAGCCCGGTGTGTTCTACCTTTGTTTGTGGTAAAAACACACGCACACCGGGAGAGCAAAAAGCCATTAATGAGGCAGTTCATGAACAACAGCGGGCTATAATGCGAGGGGAAAAACCAGATTTAAAAATTATGGCTTCTTATTAAGAATTTAATTTATCTATGCCAGTAATATATTACTGGCTGATATTAAATATTATTAATAATAAAATTAGCTCTACTATCAATTGCCACTTTCGGCAGTTCGATTAATTTATAATTATATTTTTTATAAACTTCTAGCATTGCTAAATACGTTTCCTCTGATTCTTTTATCGTTTGTTTTCTTTCTTTATCTTGTGCATAGATTTCAGGCCAAGGTGGAGCAATAAATACATTTGTAGAATAACGAAATAGTATTATTGCATTATTAAGATGTTTTGGGATAGGTAATCCGCATAATAACAAATATCCTGCAATATCAGGAAGGCCCCTATCATAGAAATACGGTGTTTTAATGTCAGTTGCTTTATGCCATGAATACAATTCCCAACTTAGCATTAATTGTGAGAACGCTTCTGGATCTGTCCATGGCAATGCATTACCTTCGATAAGAATTTGATCTTGTATGATAGCTCTTCCTGCCTCTAAAGAACAGGGATAACCTCTATTCTTAAGTTCATTTATTAGCGTTGTTTTCCCAGACCCAGGGCCTCCAGTTAATACAATACGATGTAATTCTTTAGGCATAATAACTCCTAATAAGTTTATATAGTTAATAGAGAAAAATGGGGAAGATGTAGGGGGAATTAACCTTAGAGGTAGTAGAAATAATAATACCTAAAAAATAGAACTAGAAAAAGTGTACTAGCATTAAATGTTAATGAAAATCTTAAGTAAGTTTATTTCGTGGGAATTCTTAAGAATAGGATAATAAATTACATAATTCTTAGAAGAAAAAATCTGGTGAATAAATATTAAGGAATACAAACCTCAGGCGTATAGTGACTATTAGGGAAAAGATCTGGTAAATAACTACATTTTCTTATTGTTTTTTGAACTCCTTCTTTTGATTCAAAAAGAAAAATACCAATTATGCCAATATTTTTCTTATCATCTTATTTGAGCATTTTATGCCCATGACTGCACTAAATAGCAATTGAAAGCATGGATAATTGATTCTATGATAGAACATATATGTTTTATAATGATTTGTATATAAGGATTGGCATGGGGATTGTAAAAATTTCTGATGAATTACATGAGTATTTGAGGAAGGCAAGTAATGTCATGTCTCGCTCAGTTAATGCTCAGGCGGAATTTTGGATAAAAATAGGTATCCAAGCAGAGTTAAATCCAGATAAAACGTTCCCGATGATTATTAATGAAATGCTGGAAAAAGAAGCTATCAAGCAACAAGCAGAATAAGAGGAAACAAAAATGGATAAAATAACAATCAAAACGTCTGATGAAATTGAACTAATGCGTGAATCTGGACGTTTGTTAGCGCAAGTCTTTACGATGCTTGATACCTTTATTGTACCAGGTGTTTCTACACTGGAAATTAATGACAAGGTGGAAGATTTTATTATTAACGAACTTCATTCAAGACCGGCAAGTAAAGGCCAGTATGGTTATGAATATGTGTTAAACACGTCAATTAATGAAGTTGTTTGTCACGGTGTACCCAAATCAGATGAGCGCCTAAAAAGTAAAGATATTATTAATGTTGATATTACATTAGAAAAAAATGGGTTTATTGCCGATTCTAGTAAAATGTATATTATGCCAGAGGCATCTCCTATAGCGCGTAAACTAGCTAAAACAACGTATCAAGCTATGTGGGAAGGGATTAAAGAAGTTAAGCCAGGTGCAACATTAGGTGATATTGGTCATGCTATTCAAAGCTTTGCACAAAGCCATGGATATAGTGTTGTAAGAGAGTATTGTGGGCATGGAATTGGTAGAGAAATGCATGAAGCGCCACAAGTTTTACATTACGGTATTAAAGGACAAGGTGTGGAATTAAAAGAAGGCATGACTTTTACGATTGAACCAATGATTAATCAAGGTGGCGCTAAAATAAAAACTAAAAAGGATGGTTGGACTGTGGTGACGAGAGATAAAAAATTATCAGCTCAGTCAGAACATACAATTTTAGTTACAGCAAATGGGTATGAAGTGCTGACTTTACGTCCTGAAGAATCGTTACCATAATCGCTAATATTTTATTTTTTTGGCTATTTAAAGGGAAAAGCAGAATAATATTCTTTATAATTTAAAGATAATCCTATTTTTAATTTAAATAGCCGTATGATATTTTTTCACATCTTTTGATAGATTCAATATTTAATCTCATATCTTTATTAAACATAGTTGTAAATTAAATTCTTGCTATTATATTTATCATAATGATTTGATGTTAGCTTGTGTTTTTTAATGGTTGCAGGATGCAATTATCATTTTTTGAAAGAATAAGGATGTTGAGATGAAAAATATTTCAAAAATACTTGAAGAGTGGGGAGCGTGGGTTGCTAATGATCCCATTATTTTTTGTTTATTAAATAAAAAGAAAACTATCCCAGAAAAAATAAAACTAAGAAAACAATGTACTCATCATAAAGCAAATATAATAAACGATTTAATGAAAATGTTGATGATATATAATAAAGAGGATTATCAGCTACTTATTAATTATTACGTTTTTGGAAAAACTTTTATAGAGCTTGCGAAATATGAAAAATGTTCAGATACATATATTGGAAAAAAATTGAAAAAAGCAGAAGGTTTGGTTGAAGGGATGTTGATTTTTTATATGAAAATTGAAAATATAAAACGATTAAAATAAGACTTTACGATCGTAAATTATAGTTTATTCTAATAAACACTTATAAAAATAAAGAGTAAAAATATAATTTCATATTGTGAATTTTGTATTCTACTGATTGTTATAAGTATTGCTAACAGGATGTTTAGCAAATAAATTAACTTAAACCCAAGGAGTGGAAAATATGTCAACTACATATCCAATTATTTTAGTTCATGGATTATCTGGTTTTGATGATATCGTCGGTTATCCTTATTTTTATGGCATCGCAGATGCATTAGAAAAAGAAGGGAATAAAGTCTTTACCGCCTCTCTTTCTGCATTTAATTCTAACGAAGTTCGTGGTGAGCAACTTTGGGAATTTGTGCAAAAAATTCTAAAAGAAACAAAAGTGAGAAAAGTCAATTTAATTGGCCATAGCCAAGGGCCATTAGCTTGTCGTTATGTTGCAGCGAAATATGCCAAAAATATCGCCTCTGTGACCTCTGTGAACGGCGTAAACCATGGATCAGAAATTGCTGATTTAGTACGACGTATTATGCGCAAAGACAGTGTGCCAGAATATATTGTAGATGCTGTTATGAAAGCTATTGGTACAATTATTTCTACATTCTCTGGAAATCGTGGCAATCCACAAGATGCTATCGCTGCATTAGAAGCATTAACGACTGAGAATGTAACGGAATTTAATAAAAAATATCCACAAGGGCTACCTGAGCTTCGTGGAGGCGAAGGTAAAGAGGTCGTTAATGGCGTGCATTACTACTCATTTGGCAGTTATATTCAAGGATTGATTGCTGGTGAAAAAAGTAATTTATTGGATCCGACACATGCTGCAATGCGTGTATTAAGTGCTTTTTTCATAGAGCGTCAAAATGATGGTTTAGTTGGTCGAACGAGTATGCGATTAGGTAAATTAGTTAAAGATGATTATGCTGAAGATCACCTAGATATGGTCAATCAAGTTGCTGGGTTAGTGGGGCGTGGTGAAGATATTATTGCGATTTATACTAATCATGCGAAATTCTTAGCAAGTAAAAAATTATAATTTCCAATAACAACGCTTGTGGAATATGAAATAACATAAACTATGGCTCTAATTTTATTAGAGCCATTTTTATTTCTAACATTATTAATTTGTGTTTTTATTAACGCTAATAGAAATATCATAACCTAATAAATAAAGAGCTTGCTCTAAGCTATCTACTTTTGATGATTGATTAATTTCGAGTAAACGCTCTATTTGTGCGCTAGTTAAATTCATTTTTCTTGCAAGATCGGATTTTTTTGTCTTGGTTTCCAACATCGCATTATGCAATGCAATTTTCAAACAGCTGATTACAGGTAAGTAAACAATAAAATCACCAGACTGTGCTTTTGAGGGGGCAGGAATGGGTATTTTACTTGAAATAAATTCCTCAAGGCCGACATGCAAAATATCAGAGGCTTCCAGTTCAATATCATCTTCCGTATAAGCAACAGCATGTATATTATCAAAATCACGGTAAGTAATTTCGTAGGTTTCACTTTCGTCATCATAATGAGCGACTGCGGGATAGCTGAACATAATTTACCTTTGTGAAGTTAAAATGAAAAAGCATTATACAATGTATTTTCAAAATTATTGTGTATAGTATTAAAGTGAAATATTAATTATCTAATTGATATTAAATAACATGTTAGAGATTAAAAACAGACTTATCAAAGTTTATCTTCATTTCTTGCTTGTGTAAGATAAACGTAAAAATAGCACCTTATGAGCTATCTCACATTTTTATTATTTTAGTCTATTGATTTTGGGTAGATCCTATTTTTTAAGAAGACCCCTCTTATAAATGATCTTAGGGTATTTTTTAGGAAGGAATTATTTATGTATCCCGTTGATTTACATGCTCATACTATTGCTAGTACACACGCTTACAGTACGGTGAGTGAATATTTTCAGCAAGCAAAAAAGCAGGGAATTAAATTATTTGCAATAACGGATCATGGTCCTGATATGGACGATGCTCCCCATGAATGGCATTTTTCTAACTTACCAGTGATCCCTCGAATGATTGATGGTGTGGGTATTCTTTATGGTATAGAAGCAAATATTAAAAATATTAAAGGTGAAACAGATTGCAGTGAGAAAATGAGTAAGAAATTAGATATTGTGCTTGCTGGTTTTCACGAGCCGGTGATGGGTTCATTAGGTATTGTGGATAATACAAAGGCTTTGATCGCGACAATAACAAGTGGTGCTGTTCAAATGATAACTCACCCAGGAAACCCGAAATATCCAATTGATTTTGCTGAAGTTGCAAAAGTAGCAGCTGCTTGTCATGTTGCTTTAGAAATGAATAATTCATCATTTATTCATTCTAGGGTAGGAAGTGAGAAAAACTGCATAGAAATAGCTAAAGAAGTTCGTGATGCCGGTGGATTGATTGCTCTAGGATCTGATTCTCATATTGCTTCTTCATTAGGGAAATTTGACAGAGTATTAGAAGTATTAACTCAAATAGATTTTCCTGAAGAACGTATATTAAACATAACCCCAAGAAGAGTGCTGGATTTTTTAAAATCACATGGCAAGAAAGAAATTCCTGAATTTAGTCATTTTTAATGCCTTTATTTATATTAGCAATAGAAAGCTATCTTAGGATAACTTTCTATTGAATAAGCTACGTTTTTTTATTGATGAAAAACGGTTAACGCTTGTTTTAATTGATCTGATTGTGTCTGTAAGGAATCTAATGAACTTACTAACTCCCTTGTCATTGTGGCGTTAGCTTGTGTTGTTTGGTCTAATTGATTGATCGCATCTTCAATTTGAGCAATACCATTACTTTGTTCATTGGTTGAAATAGAAATATCGTGGATCATTTCATTGATATTTTCGGTATGTTTAGAAATATCCACCATATTATCGTTTGCGTCAGCCGCCAATTGAAAACACTGATTTATCTTTTTACTTGAATTAGCAACAAGCACTTTTATCTCTTTTGATGCTAAATTACAGCTAATAGATAATTCGCGAACCTCTTTTGCAACCACTGCAAAACCTTTTCCATGCTCACCTACTCTTGCAGCTTCTACAGCAGCATTTAACGCTAATAAATTAGTTTGAAAGGCAATGTTGTCAATTGTTGATGTAATATCATTAATTTGCTCAGAGAATGTGACAACTTCATGCATATTTTCAACCACATTAGCCAGCATCTCATTACTTTGATGGATCATAGAATCTGCTTTTGTCACAAGCTCACATGATGCTTGGGTATTTTCTGCATGCTGTTTTGACGTCACACTTAACTGTCTTATTCCTGCTGACGTTTCAAGTACTGCGGCTGATTGTTGTTCAACACGAATAGCAAGATTATTGTTCATAACAGAAATATCATTTAATTCAGAATTGATAAGGCCAGAACTGTGATTAATATCATTAACTATCTGTTTTATTTGATCTCGCATTTTTTCAATATTTACAGTGAGAATATTTATTTCAAACAAACCTTTTGTCGTGATCTTGGTTGCTAACTCACCATTACTGATATCTTCAATATTCTTCACAATAGCATTTAAAGGTGAAATAAAATTTTTTCGTAATACGAATTGCACTAAAAAAGAGAAGATCACAATAAGAATTGTGATGACAATTAAGCTATAAATAATTTTATCGTACAGCAATTCACCTTCATTCAATGATGCAGTGTAATGGCTTTGTAGTTGTTGATGATAGTTGGTGTATGCTTTTTCAAAATTATCTTGGTAAGTTTGTGTAGGTTGATTTAAATATTCATATGTTTTTCCTTGTTCTAAAAAGGCTAAAAATTCAATGAGTGCAGCATTAAGCTCAATATATTTTTGTTCTAATTGTTGAATATCGCTTTCATTATTAATGTTATGGGGGGCATTTTTGAAACTTTTCCATGAATTTTCAACATGTTGTAGTTTTTCTTTGGTTTGTTGTAATAAAGATGAAATATCAGTATTTGCAGTAGCCATTTTATTAATAATCAATAAATGGCGGGAGCTTGCTCTATTTAAAGTATTGCGTGTTTGTAGAAGATTTTCCCAAGTGTTATTTAATAGTGATTGTTCGCTATAGATATTGTTCAGTGTGTTTAAATTTCTTCTGTAATCATTTACTGACGAAAGAAATAAAACACAGGCTAAACCAAGAAGTAAAATTAAGGATCCTGTAATAAGCCAAACTAGGGTGGTTGTTTTTAAACTCGACATATTAAAAGAGACGTTTGGCAAATAACGTTGTTTGAAGTTCTTAAACATGAATAGTTATTTCCTTTTTGATAAAAATATAACTGTACAATTTATTGATTTTTAAGTTTTATTTTTACTTCCTGTAATTGGTATCGACAAAGAATGGCTAAGAATGAGTGAAAATAAGTATTTAGAACACTCTTTGATTTAATGCCATATATCCTTTTGATTTTTTCAAATACTAAAGAAGAGTATCGGCATTTTATAAATATTCTTTATGGTTATTTATTACCCTTATTGATAAATTTTTCAAATGGGTTAATGGGGCTTATAACATGTTGATTTTTATTAAATTTAATTTAATGGTTGGAAATTTAAAAAAGCATAAGGAGGCTGTAAAAAGTCTTTTTTAATTAATTATTGATAACTTGTTGATTTGTTATTAATTTAATGTGATTTAAATATTTGTAATTTAAACAATTAGGTTTTAATTATGTCAGTATTTCTATTAATAAAATAAAAAATACTATAAATAGAAGGTATGCGTCTTCCATTTATATTGAGTGTTATTTTACCAATAACATTAATGATATATAAAAATTTGAATTAAGTGATGCTAACTTATTTCTTAAAGTTAAATACCTGAAAAATAGTAGATAATTCGTACAAAAATATTATAAAAATGGAGTTAACGTTATCTTTTGATTAAAGATGTTATTTATATATACTGTACTTTTGGGGTTAGATAAGGTTATTCATAACTCATAATTATTAATGTATATCTTTTCTGCATAAGATAGTTGAGAGGACAGTTCTCTGTGGATGCACCATTTCAAATTCAACAGGTTGTTAATGTATTAAAAAAAATTCTTAGAACTAAATTGAATACAATTTATTTGCATGGTTCATCTGTTTCTGGAGGACTTAGGCCAAACAGTGATATTGACCTTCTTGTGATCATTAAATCCCCTTTGACTAAAGAAGAAAAAAATTTACTGAACACCGATCTATTATCTATTTCAGGACACTATCCTTATGATAAGTTTGGGCGTAAGCCTTTAGAGATCGTGATGTTTGTTAGCCATCTATTACATAACTTACAATATCCTGCTAGGTGTGAGTTTATTTATGGAGAGTGGTTACGAGATACATTGGAACAAGGACTGAGTGATAATAGCTCAGAGGATCCTGAATATACATTGATGTTGGCACAAGCTCAGAAAGAGGTAAAACTTCTTTGGGGGGAGTATGTTATATTACCTAAAATTAATAACCAGCAAATAAGAAAAGCACTATTAGATTCTCTGCCTAATATAATTTCTTCTATTGAAGGTGATGAGCGCAATGTTCTTTTAACGCTTGCAAGAATGTGGTTTACGATGAGTACGGGGCAGTTTATATCAAAGGATACTGCAGCGGATTGGGCGATCAATAGAATGCCTAATAAATTTATTGAAGTGATGACAGTTGCAAGAGACGCTTATTTGTATGGAAATAATGTTGAATGGACAAAATATAAGGAGTTATTACCATTAATTATTGAATATTTTTCCATTCAAATTAAAAATGTATATTTAATAAAAAATGATCTGGTTACAGATTGAATAAACTTGTTTACGATTTGAGATAATTTAGCATAAGTGTTTTATAGTTATTTTTTTCAAGATTTTTTTCTGTAAATCCAAACTGTGTTGCTAAATTTTGTAATTGTGTCGCGTATAAAGGAAGTTTATTTTTATCGTCTGTCATAATAGCAAACTCCGCAAATGACCCTATATTATCTAATTTATCAATAGTGATATGAAACTCACCTAAAAAATAGATTTCTCTTGATTTTGTATAATTGAGAAGGCAGTGATAGCCAAGAGTGGTGAACATGGAGACCGTTTTCTCTGCATTTTCTATACGTACAGCTTCACATTGTGATAAATCAGGGCCTTTAACGATAAGAAGATTTATGCCTGAAGGCAACATTTTTCTCACACACAAACTTATGCTTGAGGCCGGGAACTTGGTGTGAGTATGTTCCATATACCAATCTGTTTCTTGATTATTAGGTGTAAATAATGTTGCACCCGCTTTTTTTAATGCTGTAATAAACTCTTCGGGATGTTGAAGATGATATTTTAGTTCTACTTCAAACTTACCTTGAAAGTGTTCTGACATAATTTTTTCCTAATTTTAGTTAACATATTATAGCATTGATTTGAATTTTCTTTGATTAGAAAAATGAATTTTTCATGTGATTTCAATATCTATAATATCAAGGATATTAATATTAAAGCATTAGTGCCATTTATATAAATCATATTAGTCGAGTTAAAATAGAATCTTTATGAAAGAAAAGAAGGTAATAGAGGGTTGTCCGTCAAGAAAGAAATAGAGGAGGGATAAAACCTCACAGAGAGGGGTATCCCTGTGAGATTATTATAGAAATATTATTATAGGATACCTTCAAAAGGGTTCCAGCTTTGGTCATTCTTGGTTTCTTTCAAATAGTACGCGTAGTTAGCCGTTATTGCCCATAAAATATTAATAGCAATACCGACAGCATTGATTACACCATTATTTACAGGTAAGAAGCCGATAATAGTAAAAACAGCAATATTAATAGCAAATAATGTTAATGCCTTACGCCATAAACCTAAAATAAGAAAATAAATAAAACCAAAGAAAAAGGCCCAGATATTCATTCCAATAAGAATACGTTTACCAAAGGAAAGTTCTTTATAAGCGACTTTAAATTCAGGTGTTTTAGGTGAACCATATTTATCAAAAAATGAAAAACGTTCTTGCCATTTTTCAGAATACTCTTTATTCATGTTAATTCCTTTTACCTGTATTGATTACATTTAGTCTTATAGAAAAAATGTATCTTTACATAAATTCACAAGATGAACAATATAAAATTTTTAAGAAATTATAGACATTTATATAATAACCATTAATGCAAGATGTTTTTTATTTTTTAATAATAATCTTATTGTTTAAGAATATATTGTTAATAACCGGTCTTGAAAATATAAATGATAAAATAAAATATTAACTTGAGTTTGCTTGACGGAAGAAAGAATAAGAAATCTGGTTGATGGCTTGTACCAGATTTCTTATGAAGGAATAAAGTAAGCAACTAACGCACAACTAGCACTGATGATTCAGCGTAGCTAACGACAGAAGATGCCGTAGAGCCGAGAAGATACGTTTTCATGCCAGGGTTACGAGAACCAATAACAATGAGTTCTGCTTGAATTTTTTTCGCCGTCTCTAAAATTTTATCGCGAGGATTCCCAATGGAAATATAAAACTGAGAGGTACTGTTAGGAATGTCGATATGCGATAAATTTTCTTTTAATGTAGATAATGCAATTTCAATACGTTGTTTATCACTTGCGAGTCGGTCTTGCCCTGCAAATGCGAATCCAACAAAAGACTCATAACTTGGGATCACGGATAAAAAATGAATATTGAGTTTATCGGCGACAGACAATGCTTTTAGATGAGAAACAACCTTGTCCAATAAACCAAGCTCTGTAAAATCAACGGGTACTAACACTGTTTTTGTCATAGTGGCTCCTAATTAACCTTTATTATGATTAGGGCTTTAATACTAATTACTTGTACATACACATGTGAGTTACCTACTAATCTTATCAGTCAAAAGCAAAAACTGTACAAAAATTAGAAATATTTTTATTTTTTGAGAGTTATGTATTTTTTTACATGGAAAAATGTAGCAATTTAAGTGAATAATTGTGTAATAGAGTCAAATAGAAATAGTTATTAAAAAGTAGGTTGGTTACTAGGTAAGAAAATGTTTTGCTATCTAACCAAAATGAGCGTGCATGCAAATTGAAATGCTATTATATAAATAAACTAAACTCTTAAAAAATAATATTTAATATAACTGTTTAAGTTTTTACTTTATAAAATTTAAAAATATCCATAATATAAAAAGTACATATTAGTTATTGGGAGTAAAGATAATATCTATTTATTGCAATATGTTATGGGGTTTTTGGGAATTTGTCTGATGGTTTTATCTTAATGATAACAAGTAGCATTTAGCTTTTAATAAAATAATAAAATTATATTACAAATGAGATTGGTTTTTATTTTTATTACGAACTAATTGATTGAAAAAAATAAAAAAACTCTATTTAAATAACTATATTTTTATTTTTAAGTGTGCATAATATCTGTAATGTTAATTTTCATCGTAAGGAACGTAAAATATGTTACATCAAGATATGATCAATAAATTGAATGAACAGCTAAATTTAGAGTTTTATTCAGCAAATCTTTATTTGCAAATGAGTGCTTGGTGCGACGATAAAGGATTTGATGGTGCAGCTAAATTTTTAAAAGCCCATTCTCGTGAAGAAATGGAACATATGCATCGCCTATTTGATTATTTGAGTGATACAGGGGCGATGCCTTTACTCGGTGCGATTGAAGCACCACCTTCAGAATTCTCATCACTCGCTGAGTTGTTTGAGAAAACTTACGAGCATGAAAAACAGATTACAGCTGAAATTAATAAATTAGCTCATGTTGCAATGACCACTCAGGATTATTCAACGTTTAATTTTTTACAATGGTATGTTGCTGAGCAACATGAAGAAGAGAAATTATTTAAATCAATTTTGGATAAATTGGCGATGGTTGGTGATAGCGGTAAGGCTTTATTCTTATTAGATAAAGATCTGAACACATTATCAACATCTGCACATGTTTAATAATTAGCAAAGCACTACGTTAAGATAGGCTTAAGTTAATAAAATACATAAATATAATGATAACGCTCTGCTGGAAATAAACAGTAGGGCGTTTTTTATTACTCAGCATTAGTTCACAGCCTTATTTCTTTCTCTATTAATTGTATGTTTTTTATCCTGGATATATCTTTTGGATGTTATTTAAACAGGATGTTTATTTTACATTTAACTTAATTTGGTTATGTATTGAACTGTTTAGACTGTCAATGTGGGTATTATATTTTTTTGAAGTGTAAAAATGAGTGATATTTGAAACAGAATCTGCGCTAAATAACATATATTTTGAGTGCTAGTTCACAACCTTTTATTTCTAATAGGAAGAAGCGGAGATCTTGACGTGAATTTGCTATAAAATATTTTCATAAATAAAAAAATCACCTGTAATTTAAGAGGTTATTATGTCATTAAATACACTTAAGACATCTTGGGGTAAATTATCTGCTATTGCGGTTTTATTCCTAGGTATGTCGTATCAACAAGCATTAGCACACGCGCAACTAAAATCTCAGTTACCAGCTGAAGGTGCGGCTATTGAGCAGTCTCAAGCACCTAAAGTTATCACATTAGATTTTTCTGAAGGTATTGAACTTGCATTTAGTAAAATCAAAGTGACGAATACCGACGGCAAAGAGATTACTGTAGGGAAATTGAGCTTAGATCCTGTAAACAATACTAAATTATTACTACCGTTAGAAAGTGATTTAGCTGAAGGTAATTATTTAGTTGATTGGAATGTGGTTTCTGTTGATGGGCACAAGACAAAAGGTTCTTATCAATTTAGTGTAAAATAATGACACCTGAAGACGTTTATATTTTATGCCGTTTCTTTCATTTTGTGGCAGTCATGTTTATGTTTGGACTGAGCTTCTCGGCTGCCATTCTGGCAAAAGATAAGTTTATTCCTCTCATTCAAGTTCGTTTGCGCCCAGCATTAGCCATCAGCACTATTACGGTCTTTATTACGACTTATTTATGGATGGCTTTACAATCTGGTATTATGGGGGACGGATGGGAGGATGCTTGGTCACTGGAAATATGGAAAGCGGTATTAGGTACTTCATTTGGTCAGATTTGGCAATGGCAATTGGTATTAGCAACTTTTGCTTTAGCTGTATTATTTATACACCAACGTTATATTCGTAATTTCTCTTTATTAATTGTTGCTTCAATTATGTTGATCTTACATGCCTCTATTGGTCATGGTGCTATGTTTACAGGTTCAGATGCAACTTTTTATAAGATTAATCAAAGTATTCATCTCATCAGTGCCGCATATTGGTTTGGCGGTTTATGGCCATTTGTTGCTTGCTTACAATTTCTACGTAATAAAGATGAGCTTGCAGAAGGGATGATCAAGCCTATCATTGGCACAATGAAGCGGTTTTCACTATTTGGTCATATTGCTGTTTTATTAGTTACCATCACTGGTATTATTAGTGCGGTTATGCTAATTCCGGGCTGGCCTACAATTCACCAATTATCAGAATATCAAAGCATGTTATGGCTTAAAATTAGCTTAGTTATGTTAATGCTAAGCCTAGCGGTAATTAATCGTTATGTTTTGGTGCCTCGTATTCGTAAGAAAAATAACTTTCAATGGTTGTTAATTAATAGCTGGTTTGAATTATTACTTGGAACTATGGTTATTTTTACTGTTGCTATCTTTGCGATTAACTCACCAGTATAGATTGTTATATAATCGTAAAAATCTAATTTATTAAGTGAGATATAAACATGAAACGTTTTGTATTAGCGGGAATGTTAATGCTTTTCTCTTTTCAAGCATTCTCCGCACCAATTTCGACTGTGAGCAAGCTTCAATTTGGTGATGACTGGCCGTTTACACGAGAGGAAGTGATGCTTAATTGTCGTGCGGATGGCGCTTGGTTTGTGATTAATCCAGCAACATTAGTCCAGTATCCACTTAATGAAATTGCAATGAAACAGATGGAAAGTGGGAAAGTTAAGGCGCAATTAATTGATATTATTTTGCTTCCCGATCCTAATTCTCCTGAAAAGAAAAAATCAATCGAAGCCATTCAAGAGGCATTTAAACAACTTTGCGAGAGTAATTAATCAAATGATTAATTATTAAAGATGGTATTTTTATTTTTTATTGCATTGATTTAAATAAAAAATTTTATTGGTGCTGTTTTTTTGAATAGATAAGAGTGTGCTATTAAGTTATTCACTAGATTTTCACATATTATTAGCTAATATTTAACAGTAGGTTGTGAAATAGAAAGATCTGAGTTAGTCCACAATTTTTTTGTTTACGTAGTAATCAGTAATGACTTTTTAGCGCACGGCTCGTAATGAGCCTTTTCCCTAAGCCAGATAAATGATTTATCTGGCTTTTTTTATTTCGCTTTAGCATCTCTTATGCCACTTTTAGAATCCAATGATGATTTTCTTTGTCATAAGCATGACGATAAAGCAGAATATTTTTATCTTTCAATTGAGCTGGAATGCTCGTGTTTTCATCCCATCCATCCAGTTGCATACAAAACTCTGTATCATAATCACATGGAATATGAATATAAGCTAATTGATTATCGGAAGAGTGTTTCAACGTAATATCTTCAATTTCATAGCAAGCAATTTTTAACGTTATTTTCTTCATGTTATCACTCCAGTGTAGGCGATGTTCTGTTGTGTTCCGTTGTGTTCCGTTGTGTTTTGGGGGGGCATTTATTGTAAATAATGCTTTTTAACCAAACAGAATTAAGCATAGTATAAATGGAATCTATTTCCAAAATATATTTTGAAAATAAAAAAAACGGATCATTTTTTGTGATCCGTTCTAAATAACTAGCGTGGAACAAGGAGGAATTATCTTATTTTATGGTTTGGGTATTGCAGTTCCCCATTCGTTCCAATCTTTAGGTTCTTTTGCATTTAAAATGAAATTCTGTTCCTGTTTCGCTTTTGCTTGTAATGGTGTGGAAGGTGGGGTCGCAAATGTAATACCTCCGCGTATAAATTGTTTAAAGGTTCCACTTCTTATAACGCCACCCGTTAAACCAAATGAGAAGTTATAGCCAGAAGAGAGCCAGAATTCGGTATTATTTCTAACAAGATATTGATATTTTTTACTAATTCGAATGTGGATTAAGACTCTATCGGACATGTTTCCTAACTCAAGACCAGTCACGGCACCAACTTCAAGACCTCGATAATAAATAGGTGTACCAATTTGTACTGAGCCAGCTTCTGTGGCATTTAAGACAAGGTTTAATCCATCAAGGTAGCGTGAGTCTGTAATGTTAGATGTTTGAAGCTCAAATTGACGATAAACACCACCATTACCAGGCTCAGCTTTAATATAAGGTTGAATAAGGGAATCGAGATTATCTAGTCCGGACGCCGTTAATTCTGGCGTGACAACGGCAAATCGACTACCTGATCTTGCAAATGTTTTCACATAATCAGGGTAGAGGACTGCTGAGACAGTTACCGCTTTTCTATCCGGTGAGAGGATCAGAGATTCGACCTGACCAATATCAATGCCTAAATAACGAATAGGCATACCTTCAGAAAGTTTACTGGCATCATAAGTTTTTAAAGTTATTTGAGCACCAATAGCACGAGCACTGGTTTCTGAAGAATAGAGTTTATAACGTGAAACGTTATTATTAATATTTTCAAAGTTATCGAAGCTGATAGCACCTTTTAATGCCCGATTTAATGGTGTGGCTTCAACGGTTAATCCTGAACCATTGACAGAAACTTTTGCAGCACCTTCAGTCCAGAAAACACTCTTTTCAGTGAGAAGATGGCGGTATTGCTTAGAAATATAAACATCAATATCAAACTCATCCATCAACGGTCTGACATCCGTGATCTCACCAACCTGAAATTGGTGATAAAGCACGACAGAGCCTTTTTGAATACCAGGAAGGCTTGAGGCTTTTAGCGTTAATGTCACTGGTAATTCATTACCATTGATACTTGCTTTAGCAAAAAAATCATTGCGATAAAGGCGGTACTGCTCTTTGGGCGTGCCTTGATTACCTTGAATAAGATGAATACCGCCTTCAAGCCATTCTTGAGGAGAGGCACCTTGAATATCAATACCATTCAGGCCCATATTGACGTTTATTCGGCTATTAGCAACAAACTTACTATTTTCATAAATATAATGTTTATATTCAGGAGCGATAATCGCATCGAAGATAACACCATCATCACTGATATTACGTTGAATAACTTGGCCAATAGTAATACCTCTAAAAAGAATAGGTTGTCCTGCATCGACTCCCCAACTTTCTTCACTAGTTAGAGAAAGAATTAACCCATCTTCACCATAGATTGCTTTACCTGCTTCGACAGATGTTGCTGATTGTAAAACAAATTGTTGATTCTCTTGTGCGGGGAGGCTATTTTCTGGAGAATCAAAGGCTATTGCACCGTTAATTAAAGCAGAAACACTTTCCATTTTAACCGATACGCCACTCTTTAGATTAAAATTACCTTGAAACCCAGAGACATTCCAAAAATGGCTATCTTGGCGAATTAAGTGTGCATATTGTTTATCAATACTTAATTCAATAAAAATACCTTGGTTGTCAGGGCGAATTGCGTAACTATAAACTTTCCCTACGGGAACTTGACGGTAATAAACTTGAGAATCAACATTGAGTGATCCTAATTTATCTGCTGTCAAAGTAATTAATTGCTGATTTTTATCAATATTTGCTTGGGGGCGAATTTCTTGAGCAATAAATTTAAACTGCTTTTCGCCGTCACCGGGTAACATACTGATGTAGTTCCCCCCCACTAACGCATCTAACCCTGATACACCAGATAAGCTCGCTTTAGGTGTGACAAGCCAAAATTGTGTATTCTTTCGCAATGCGGTGGCGAGATCTTTTCGTATATCAGCAGTAACAATAACTCGACGTAAGTCATCGCTTAGGGTGATATCTTTAACTATTCCTATGTCAACGCCTTGATAGCGAATAGGTGTTCTGTCAGAAACAATCCCTGAAGCAGATTGAAAATCAATCGTAATTTGTATGCCTTTATCTTGCCAATGTTGGAAAAGCAACCAACTTGCAATAAAAATGGCGATAACAGGGAGTAGCCAAAATGTTGAAATTCTACGCTTGCGGCGTATTTGGGCTTGTATTTCCTGAACGTCGTTTTCTTCGTGTTGCATAAGTATCCCATAGTAAACGACTATCCAACCATTCAACGGCAAGGATAGTAAGAATAACCGCAGTACCAAAATAAAAAGCCGCTGGGCCCATTGTGAACGTCATCAGTTGATCTCGATTAATTAATGACATCATCAGTGCGATCACAAAGAGGTCAAGCATTGACCAGCGTCCTATCCAAGAGACAAAACGGTATAGCTTCATACGAAATAGAGGATCAAGATGGGAATTAAAGTGAATACTCAATAATAATCCCAGCATGATAATAATTTTGAAAAAAGGTACAAAAATACTGGCAATAAAAACGATAATGGCAATAGGGGTATTACCCGAATTTACTAAGGCTATGACACCTGAAAAAATGGTATCTTCGGTACGTTGACCGTTTAAATAAAAAATAGAAATAGGCAATAAATTTGCAGGTAATAATAAAATAATTGCTGTAATTAATGCAGCCCATGTTTTTTGTAAACTCATTGGTTGTCTTCGGGTATAACAAGATTTACAACGAGGGCAATGTGTTGAAGGCATTTTTTTAAAATGATAATGACAAGCATGGCATGTAGCAGGGCTTTGGTGGATTGTTTTTTGTGGGTAAAATCGTTGCCAAAGTTGGTCCATATTAAGATTAATCAGCATCAATAAGCTGAGTAGCATTAGAGAAATAAAAGCAATTAAACCATTGCCAATATAAACCGTAGCGTAGTCATCTAATTTTATTGTAGCCACACCAAGTCCAATCAAATAAACATCTAGCATTACCCATTCTTTTAATTTTCCAAGCATTAATAGCACTGGGCGTAGATTAAAACGTAAACGTGCGCCTAAGTGGAGATATAAAATAGCAATCGGAAGGCTAAGAGGGGCAGCTACAGCACAAAAGACTACCATCGTTGCAGTAAGTGGAGAGCCTTGCTCTGACATCATACGAATACCATCAAGTACATTGGCTGTTATCATTGTACCTAATAGATGAATTTTGATTAATGGTTGAGTAAATGCAATAGATGCCAAGATAAGCATTGTAATCGATAAAATTAATAAACGAGTCAATGACCAATCTCGATAAGAGGCGAGTTTAGCTTGGCAACGTGGACAATACGCATCTTCTCCACGCTTAAGCGAAAGAGGTAGTGCCACAAGATGGTCACATTCTTGGCAGCGTATTGATTTTATTTCTTTAGTTGCGATATCGTTCTCAGAGTTGCTCATTATTTGCCTACGTTAACTTTCTTAATAGTTATCGTTTGATTAAGCTAAAAAAAAGTACCTATACTCAATGGTTCACAAGTTATCATTTTTATTATATTTATGCCTTTCATTTTACAATAATAAGTGTCTGATTTTTTTTGTAGATGTTAAGAGCGTATTATCGTTTTTTTACCTAATTCTTGAAAATGGAGTATTCAACCTCAAGATAAAATAGGCTAAATTACAAGTATGTTATCTATTTTAGTTATGTATATAGGGTTTAATGATGCCAAAATCGCTTTTTTATCAGGAACTCACTGATAATTTGTCAGCCTTGTTGTCTGGTGAAAATGATCTTATCGCATCACTTGCTAATACCAGTGCTCTTCTTTTCGAGAAGTTAGATACGATAAATTGGGTTGGGTTTTATCTAAATGATGGCGATTCATTAGTTCTTGGTCCATTTCAAGGTAAAATAGCTTGTGTCAGGATAGGTTTTGGAAAAGGAGTTTGCGGCACTGCATACTCTGAAAACAGAATTTTAAGAGTGGATGACGTTCATCAATTTAGTGGACATATTGCTTGTGACAGTGCAAGTCAGTCTGAAATTGTTCTACCTCTAGAGGTGAATGGACAAATTATCGGCGTTCTCGATATTGATAGCCCTATTTTTAATCGTTTCGATAAAAAAGATGAAAATGGGCTTAAAGCGTTGTGTGACGTGCTCTGCGAGCATTTAAAAACTTGTCATACAGCAAAATATTGTGAATTTTGTGTAAGTTAACAGGCGTTTGCCATAGAAATTGTTGGCAACACTATTATAATGTCGCTTGTTCATGCCTGCGCTGGTTGGCAAAACCGTTGTAATCAGGAAATTTCATGGAAAATCAACCTAAGTTGAATAGTAGTAAAGAAATCATCGCTTTTTTAGCTGAACGTTTCCCTAAGTGTTTTATTGCTGAGGGCGAAGCTCGCCCTTTAAAAGTTGGCATTTTTCAAGATCTTGTTGAAGCTCTAAAAGATGATGCTGAATTAAGCAAAACACAGTTACGTTCCGCATTACGCTTATATACCTCAAGTTGGCGCTACCTTTATGGAGTTAAAGAAGGGGCAAAACGTGTCGATTTGGATGGTAATGACTGCGGCGAGCTGGAAGCTGAGCATATTGAACATGCTCGTACACAATTAGCAGAAGCCAAGGCACGCGTTCAAGCCCAAAGAGCTGAACAACGTGCTAAAAAGCGCGAAGCTGAAGGTGATAAGGAGACCAGTAAACGTCCGGCAGCGAAAAAGCCAAATAATACGCGTCGTCAGCCACCTAAAGAGGGTGAAAAACGACAGCCTCGTCCTCAGAAAGCAACTCAAGCACCTCGTAAAGCACCACGTCAAAATACTGAAAAGTTAATTCCAGTCACAGATACATCAGTTCTTACTGTTGGTCAATCGCTGAAAGTTAACGTTGGTAGTAGCGTGATGAATGCGACAGTGCTAGAGATAGCAAAAGAGGGTGTACGTGTACAATTGCCTAACGGTTTGGCAATGAATGTACGCACGGAACATTTAAAGTTCTGATACGGAGGCCAACCAGAGCATGAACAAACTTTTAAATGTGGCTTTTGCAATCGGATTAGTATTAACAGGCACTTCTGTTGTGATGGCTGAGAAACCAGCCACTCCAGCAATGGTGACTATTGATCAGTTACCCAAATTAAAGCAAGAGCCACAGCACTCTACTGTGAGCGAGCGAGTCACTTCTCGTTTTGAACGCTCTCATTACCGCCAGTTTTCGCTAGATGCGAACTTTTCTGAAAAGATATTTAATCGCTATCTCAATTTATTAGACTATAGCCATAATGTATTGCTAGCGTCTGACATTGCCCAATTTGATAAAGAAAAAAACAAAGTGGGTGAATACCTAAAAAAAGGTGAGCTTCAACCTCTTTATGATCTTTTCAATTTAGCGCAAAAAAGACGTTTCGAGCGTTTTCAGTACGCGTTAGATCGTATCAATAAGCCAATAGATTTAACCGGCCAGGATAAGTTTGAGGTAGATAGGACGAAAGCGCCATGGCCTCAAACTCAAGCTGAATTAGATAAGCTTTGGGATGAAAAAGTTAAATACGATTGGTTAACATTGAAATTATCTGAAAAAACAGACAGTGAAATTAAAGAAACGTTGACTAAGCGCTATAAAGCCGCTTTACGTCGTCAAACACAAAGCCAAAGTGAAGACGTTTTCCAAATTATTATGTCGGCGTTTGCCCGTGAAATTGATCCTCATACTAGTTACCTTTCACCTAGAAATACAGAAGCATTCGACTCTGAAATGAGCCTTTCTTTAGAAGGTATTGGTGCTGTATTACAAATGGATGATGATTATCCTATGATCAACTCCATGGTGACCGGTGGACCGGCTGCAAAAAGCAAAGAGTTGAAAGTTGGAGATAAAATTATTGCAGTGGGTCAACAAAATAAACCAATGGTAGATGTTGTTGGCTGGCGACTTGATGATATTGTTGCTTTGATTAAAGGCCCGAAAGGTAGCCAAGTTAAGTTGGAAGTTATCTCCGATGAGAAAGGGGCAAAACCGAGAACTATCACGATAGTCAGAGAGCAGATCCGCTTAGAAGACAGAGCGGTTAAGTTGACAGAAAAAGTTATCAATGGTGATAAAGTTGCTATTTTGGATATTCCAAGCTTCTATGTTGGTTTAACTAATGATGTGAAAACACAATTACAGAAAGTGGCAAAAAATAATGTTTCGTCATTAGTCATTGATTTACGAGGTAACGGCGGCGGTGCTTTAACTGAGGCCATTTCACTATCAGGATTATTTATTCCAAGTGGCCCCGTGGTTCAAGTTAGAGACAATAATGGCCGTGTGCGACAAGATTTTGATAGAGATGATGTTGTTTACTATAAAGGCCCATTGGTTGTTATTGTAAATCGCTTCAGCGCTTCTGCTTCTGAAATTTTTGCAGCCGCAATGCAAGACTACGGACGTGCATTGATTGTGGGTGAACAAACCTTTGGTAAAGGAACTGTTCAACAATATCGTCCTCTAACGCGTGTTTACGATCAAATGCTTAGCCCAGATTGGCCTGGTTTAGGTTCAGTACAATACACTATTCAAAAATTCTATCGCATTAATGGTGGTAGTACTCAGCTTAAAGGTGTAACACCTGATTTATTATTACCAAGTTTTGATAGTGCTGAAATGGGCGAAAGCTTTGAAGATAATGCATTACCTTGGGATAGTATTTCTCCAGCAAGTTATAAGTTATCTGAATATTCAGATAAATTGAAAACAGCATTAGCGCCATTAACGGAGTTGCATACTAAACGTATTGCAAATGATAGAGAATTCTCATACATCTTTGATGATATTAAACGTTACAATGATGCTAAAGCAAAAGGTGAAGATAAATTTGTTATTCTGAATTTTGCTGAAAGAGAAAAAGAAAATAAAGAGTTAGAAACTATTAAATTAAATCGTATTAATGAGCGTTTTAAATTAGAAGGTAAACCTTTATTAAAATCACTCGACGATTTACCTAAGGATTATGAAGGTCCTGATCCTTATTTAGATGAAACTGCAAAAATTGCAGTTGATCTTTCAAAGGTACTTAAGCCGAAAAAACTATTAAATTAAGTTATCAGTTACAAAAACGGATACTTAAAATTATTCCCAGTAGTTGGATAGCCAATTACTGGGTTTTTTTATATTTAAACATATCAAGATATAAAAATTATTATTACCAACCAATATTTATAAAGTGAGTTACTAGATATTTTTTAAAGCAATGGACAAGATTGGGGGCTGAGAGTTTTTATTTTCTTAAATATTTACTCTATCAAGTCATCTGTAATATAAATAATTATTAATATATGAATATTAAATTTTAACTTTACGTTGCTTGATTTTTAATCTGAAATATATTTCAAATAAGTTTTATGAGATGTAAAAGTATATTAAGTTAATGTTTAGATAAAAAATTCTCAAATAATGAGATGGGATTGTTTTTTGTTTGGTAAGTAAAATAAAAAGATAAATAAGCCGTTTATTGTGATTATTATCACATTTAGAGGGTTGTTGATTGCAATAAATGTAACAGGTTGTGACAATGATCGCTTAAATTGACATAAAATTACTATAATATACAGAACATAAATATTTAGTGTCATTTTGAGACATCGACGCAACAGCTGAAAACTTATCTAAATGATGAGTTGTTTCTATTCTATTAGTTCAAAATCTATTATTAGAGTCGTATGTAAAACTGAAATATTATATTTTCAGAAGTAGATGTTCTAAGTAAGGAATAATCATTAAATAGCAAATTGCCTATAATTTGCTTAAAGCATTTTCATTGCTAAAAAATGAGTAAATACAAATATGGTGAAATAGCCATATTGGATTTTTTATGCCAAAAAATAACTTTAGTATTTGAATTGATGTAACTAGAAGTTTAATCAAAAGTTGTTTTTTTAGCTAAATATAAGAATGGTGCTTTGTTGAACTTGTTGAATATAAGCCAATATAAATCAACTCAAATATTTGTTAACCAGGTTGACTTAAAATGAAAGTAAAAAGAATAGTATTATTTATGTTGTCCCCTTGCTTTTTAGCTGTTAGCGCTGCCAATGCTGGAAATTGGGAAAACTCAATTAAAGAGAGTGCATTTGTTTCTGATTCTGAACTAGAGCTTTCTACAATCAATATGTGGAAATACCTAAAGACCGAAAACCGTTTTGATAAAGAAGCGCAACGTTACAGAAAGCAAGTTGCTAATGCTTGGGGGCAAAACTTCCAAGCAGATTTCAGATCAGGTTATTTAGGTGGCATTCTCGGGTTTGATGTCTCTTATTATGGTGGTATCAAATTAGGTGCAAGTAAAGACTTCGCCTCTCGTGCAATCCTATACAATGATGATGGTGATGCAAAAGGTTATAACAAAATTGGTCAACGTTTCGCAAAAGTGAAGTTTGATTTAGATCCTGTTTTAATTAATGGTAAAGCAGGTTGGTTTACGCTGAAAAATACGGGTATTTTTACTAACTCACAGCGCTTATCATTAAACAGTTATAATGGTTATGCCACTAAAACGGCAATAGGTGATTGGAGCTTAGATTTACTGTTTCTTGACGGTAAAGTAATGCGTCGTGATAGCCCAAATATTGATAGAATGTATTTCAGTGATGGTAATGGAGTTAGACACAATATTGATCATGTGTTGACCGGTGGAATTAATTACAACTCCAAACCGTTAAAAGTATTTTATTTCTACGGTCAAGCGGATGATGTATTCCGCCAACAAGGTTTAGAAGCAAAATATAAATTAACCTCAGATGTGACTATTGGTGGTGTTGTTTATTATCACGATTATGGTAGTGATGGTAAACGTACATTAAGTGATGCCAATAAAGGTAAACGTAACTTCGATAATGATGCATGGCATTTTGCGGGTACGATGGAATGGCGCATTCCTGAGTCACCTTGGACGATACGTACAGGTGTGACTTATACCGATGCGAAAAAAGCGAATGGTGTTGGTCAATTTGCGCGTAATCCTATTGGCAATACTCGTGGACGCTTTAACTCACCCGCTTACGCAGATATTGACTATGTGCGTGATGGTGAAGTTATGGGGGCATTAGAAGCTGCATATAAAGTTAACGAAGAATTGTCTGTTGGTGCGCGCACTAACTATAGTGAATTCAGTTATTCAGGTGAAAGATTAAAACAAGGACAATTTGGTTTATTTAGTTATTGGAAACCAACAGCAAATCTTTCTGTTTCCTTAAGTGGTGGTATCGGTTGGCACCATCAGCAAGAAAATGATTACACCACACCGAAATTGTATGATGGTCATTCACAACGTGCACATTCATTATCAGGCTCTATGACAACCACATATCGTTTTAAAATGTAATTAGTTTATAGCGTTAATCACGCTATTGCTTATCACATGTGCACGGTTTGTATTACTTACAAGTCGTGCACAAAGATCTCTGATACAATTAACGGGGCTGATAATACAACGGGTCGATAATAGGACAGTCTTTTATGATGAATTTATTATTGTTAGATTAAACGTTACAAAACCTTCTCTTTAAATAAGTAATACGAAAAGTTGTCCCGCCTATTTTGGAGCACTCATCTCTCTTCAGTTTTAAATAATGCCAATAGTGGGTAATTAAATCCTATTTTTTTATCAAAATGTAAAGTTATACTGTTTTTAGTATTAAATACGTTAAAAGACTTGATAAAATTCAAAAAAGCCTTATTTATAAGATAGCTTTTGCAATGTGATAATTAGATAAAATAGGAACAGTATCAATATGATGAGAATTGCGTTATTCCTTTTAACAAACTTAGCTGTAATGTTTGTTTTTGGGATCATCTTATCTTTAACTGGTGTACAAGGTCGCAGTGTTCAAGGTTTGATGATCATGGCGGGTTTGTTTGGTTTTGGTGGTGCATTTATTTCACTGTTAATGTCAAAGTGGATGGCATTACGTTCAGTGGGTGGTCAAGTTATCGAAAACCCAACATCAGAAGTAGAGCGCTGGTTATTAGATACGGTAAGACGCCAATCTGAACAAGTCGGTATTAAAATGCCGCAAGTCGCTATTTATGATGCACCTGATATTAATGCGTTTGCGACAGGCGCTCGTCGTGATGCTTCGCTGGTGGCTGTAAGTACAGGACTATTAGCCAATATGAGTCGTGATGAGGCAGAAGCTGTTATTGCCCACGAAATTAGCCACGTTGCTAATGGTGATATGATTACCATGACCTTATTACAAGGTGTTGTGAATACCTTCGTTATCTTTATTTCGCGCATTATTGCACAATTTGTTGCTAATTTTATTTCTAGCGATGAAGAGAGCGAAAATAGCAATGGTAACCCTTGGGTCTATATGGGGGTGTCAATGGTATTGGAGATTGTGTTTGGTATTCTGGCGAGCATTATTACCATGTGGTTTTCTCGTTACCGTGAATTTCATGCGGATGCGGGATCTGCAAAACTTGTTGGTCGTGAGAAGATGATTGCTGCATTACAACGTTTAAAAACGAGCTATGAGCCACAAGAAGAGAGCAGTATGATGGCTTTCTGCATTAATGGCCGTAATAAGTCATTCAGTGAATTATTTTTATCTCATCCACCATTAGACAAGCGTATTGAAGCTCTACGTAATGGTGAGTATCTAAAATAAAGTATTAAAGGCGATGAATTAACGCCAACACTTAAACGCTCAATATGAACAGTATTGGGCGTTTTTTATGGCGTATATAGTTAATCTAAATATTCCCCAAAATAAGCTACAGTTTTTTCTTCATCAATCTTGAGATTACCTTTCCATCCTGCCCACGGCATCTCCATATCCGAACGCCCTTTGGTGTTATTAAGCTGATTTTCTGCAATGGTAATATCACCGAAATTGGCCCAGCTATTTAAAGATAATGAAATAAAGGTATTGGGAATAATACCCACTAAAGCAAGTGAGTGTAAAATACCCCGCTTGGTGTATTTATCACCAGAAATTAATTTAGCTTCATTTAATCGTTTTTCAAACTTACCCGGAGTTTCATCTTCAGGGGCGTTACGTAATAAATGAAGTAATTGCTTAAAGGTCTCTTTGTCTGCCTGAGTTGGGTTAACGGGAGGGACTGTTAGCAAGTGCTTTAAATTCAGATAAGCATAAGAGGGATTGCCAGTATAAGAATTACCGTAATAGAGGCAATATTGAAAATAACTCTCATTAATATGCTTTTGTTGGTTGCTATCACTACAAATCCAACAACAGGCATATTGCGGCTTTTCATCATAATCATGTAATGGCAAATTTTGTAATTTATGGAAAGCGCCTAAAACAGAGCGCCCTCTAAGATAACTGCCACCCACACCAGCCACAAAGGCATCTAAACAACGCTTTTGAGTGAGTAACGGATTGTTTTTTAAAGTATTTAATTGATTAATAACATCAGAGTGATCCGCAAATTTTTCAATAACATTAGGTTGCCAGTTGGCTACTAATAATATACTTTTTTCCTTTTCTGAAAGGGCATCAAGATGATAAAGAGAAACTTGTCGTTCAGGATCATACTGACTGTTTTCATACTTATAGAGCTTTCGCAAAACTCGCATAATTTTTTGCACGATTTCACCTTGTTATATTTATAGGTTTTTTTTTATTGATATTGGTAAATACCATAGATAGAAGATATGTCACTTAATATAGATACAAAAAAAGCCAGTTCAAATGAACTGGCTTTATCATTAGAGGTGGATAAAGTTTATTTTACTGTAAGTTCTGTTTCTTCATCTTGGTTGAAGATAGCTTTATCCGTTTGTCCCATAATTTGGCTGGTGATTGTACCTGCTGTCATTGAGCCACTGACGTTTAACGCGGTACGTCCCATATCAATTAATGGCTCTACAGAGATTAACAGTGCAACTAATGTTACTGGCAAGCCCATTGCAGGTAAAACGATAAGGGCTGCAAATGTGGCACCACCACCAACGCCCGCAACACCGGCAGAGCTAACGGTTACGATAGCAACTAAAGTAGCAATCCACATTGGATCTAATGGATTAATACCTACGGTTGGTGCAACCATGACAGCGAGCATTGCAGGGTAGATACCTGCACAACCATTTTGGCCAATCGTTGTACCAAAAGAGGATGAGAAGCTAGCGATAGATTCTGGCACACCCACACGTTTGATTTGTGTTTCAATATTTAACGGGATACTTGCTGCACTTGAACGGCTAGTAAAGGCAAATGCTAATAAAGGTCCCGCTTTTTTGAAGAATTTAACTGGGTTTAAACCTGTAAAACTGACCAGTAATCCATGAACCACAAACATTAAGCCAATAGCAACATAAGAGGCAACAACAAAGCTTCCTAATTGAATAATGTCGTGCATATTTGAGCTGGCAACAACTTTAGTCATCAGCGCCATAACACCATAAGGGGTTAACATCATAACAATGCGAACCAGTTTCATGATCCATGACTGTAAGCAATCAATCGCAACTAATACTTTTTCACCACGAGGCTGATCTTCTTTGAGTAATTTCAGCGCCGCCATACCTAAGAAAGTGGCAAAGATAACAACACTAATAATGGATGTTGAACTTGCACCTGTTAAATCAGCAAATGGATTTTTAGGAATAAATGACAAGATAAGTTGAGGCATGGTTAAGTCAGAAACTTTACCCATGTAATTTTGCTCAAGTGCAATTAAGCGTTGTGCTTCTTGTTCACCTTGCACTAAGCCTTCTGCGGTTAATCCAAATAAATTGGCTATGACAATACCAATTAATGCAGAAATAGCAGTGGTAAATAATAAAGTACCAATAGTTAAGCCACTGATTTTACCTAGCGATGATGCCTGGTGTAAACGAGCAACGGCACTAAGAATAGAGGCAAAAACTAATGGCATAATGATCATTTGTAATAGCTGGACATAACCATTACCCACGATATTAAACCAAAGAATAGATTCTTTAATGATAGGATCATGTGAGTCATAGAATGCGTGTAGCGCTAATCCAAAAGCAACACCAAAAACTAAACCAACAAGGACTTTCTTTGAAAGGCTCCACTGACGTTGACTTAATTTAGCCAAGACGAGTAATAACACAACAAAGACGAGTACGTTAATGATTAACGGAAAATTCATCTTAACTCTCCAACGAGATCTTTATTTATATAATTTAGACGATTGTATGCGATATGAGTTCTTAAATAGTAAGAAAGGATATAACAGCATCAACTCGTTATAGGGTAACAGGATTGTTAATAACTTTTTATAATTAATTATTCTTTTATATAATCGTTTAGTTATAAAGACAAGAAAATAGGTATAAAAAGGTGTAAAAATTTATAAATAAATAGAGAATCGTAGGGTTTTGTCAGAGGGTGTTAAAAATTAGTGCGCTTGTCGTGGTACATCTGTAACCAGCTATTGACTTGCGAAGGCAATGTAACAGTAAGGTGTGGTGGCAAAAAAAGTGCACCTACAAGAATAAGCACAGAGATAAAACGTTCACCTTTTTTATTATTTTTTTTGCCTAAAATGGGTAGCGCAAAGCGCATTTTTAAAGGCCATAGGAAAGGAACACCAGCAGGGGTTAACATATCGGCAATGAGATGGCTAAGATAACCAAGTAAAAGCGCATGAAAGATATCTACTGAAATTTCCCAACGTGGTGAAACTTGGGTTTCCCATAAAATGGCTAAACCACAAAATGCGAGTAGGCTATGAGTGAAACCTCGGTGACCACAAAGTTTTGATAAGGGCAACGAAATAATACGGAACAATCGTCCAAGGATAGAGCCGGGATGATCTAAGTCTGGTAAAAGTGAGCCTAATAAGACAGCAGGGATCATGTGAAACCAATCACCATGAGCAAGAGCTGGCGTTATTTCAAGTTTCTGTGCTAACACAAGTGTTGCAACAGAAAAAAGTAAATGTCCTTCTGCAGTCATTCCTTGTCTGTTCTTTTGCTGTTCATTTATACAGTGATAAAGTATAAAAGGTTTTGATGATAACTAACAGACAAAAAAGATAAAAATTGCCTTAAATATTAAGCAATAACGGAAATATTTTATTTGATTGATTTAAAAATGATCGAATTTAGGATAAAAAGCTAAAAGTAAAATTAGTACTAATGACATTAAGTCAAATAAGTGAGAAAACTTAAAGAATAGAATTGATGAGGAAAATGTTAAAAGCAAAATAAAAGGGATATCTAATAAAGCAAAATATCCCTTTTATTGATAAAAGCTAGCCTAATAAATGTCGTTGTGTTAACTCATTAAGAGAGGCAATTTTCACATCCGCTAAACCCCACTGCTTATCATTAAATTGTGTTGTAGCGGGTACAACGATAGAACGCATTCTCGCACCTTTACAGGCAATCATACCATTACGAGAATCTTCTAATGAAACACAATGAATGGGATCGAGATCAAGTGCTTTGGCTGCATTTAGGTAGACTTCTGGATGTGGTTTACTGTGTGGTAATTCATCAGCAGAAACGACAGCTGAGAAATAATGGCGAATATTAAATAATTCCAATACTCGCTCAAGCATGAAATCAGGAGAAGCTGATGCTAATGCAATTTTTAACCCTGATGATTTACAAAGTTCTAAAGCATACTCGACACCGGGTAATAGTGGCTTGGTCTCTTCAACCAGTTTGACAACACGAGAAACCATTTTTTGTTTAGCTTCTTGTTTTGAAACGCCTTGCCATGGTGAGGCTTTATACCATAAATCAATGACTTCGTTTATTCTTAATCCAACCATATCGGGCATTGCCGATGAAAGGGATAAATCGACGCCTAATTCAGCAAAGACCTCATGTTCTGCTTGCTGCCAAAATGGTTCAGAGTCGATTAATAAACCATCCATATCAAAAATAGCAGCTTCAATAGGGAATTTAAAAGACATGTTACTCTCCATAAATAAGGTCTATGTTGTCGAATGGCGATTGTAGCAAGAGTTACAAAGAAAATCTTTTTAATCAGTTTCTTATTTATTTAGTAAAATAAATAGAGAGAATGGCTACTATTAATATATTGTCGTATTAGCCGTTAATTAGACTACGATAAACAGATAAATATTGACGAATTCTACTAGTGAGGATGTGATGAGTTATCAATATGCAGGATTATATGCCATTTTAAAGCGCGTTCTTGGCTGGCTTATTTTTATTCCTGCTTTTATTTCTACAGCTGTATCGTTGATAGGATTGGCTACAATACAACGTCCAAGTGGTGATGGCGTTAATGCAGTGATCAATGATTTTTTTCGTGTACTCGCTGAAATGGCGCAATTTAATACACCGTTTTTAGATTTCTTTTGGCAAAACTCACCTATCCCTAATACACAAATGGGGTTTAGCCAAGAAAATATCACTTTCTTTGTTATTTTTCTTTTTATGTTTGTTGGATTGGCGTTTAGTGCATCGGGATTACGAATCTATCGCCAAGTTAAGTATTTAAAAGAAAATATACAAGATCAGCTTATTATTGAACGAGCCATGAAAAGTGGTGTTACTGCAGAAGAATTGCAACAAAATATCAAATTACCACGACATACTATTTTTACTCAAATTATGGTGCTTTATCTATCGCCGATTATTGTCATTGCAATTGGATATTTCTTACTGAAATTTTTAGGATGGTAATAGGGCATTTATAATGAACGAGGATAGTTCATTTATCTAACTGAAGGGAAAAATAAACCTCGCACAATGTGAGCTGGCGAGGTTATATTTTTTTGCGTGTTATCTGTTTTGAACTATTTTTATCTTTTTATTAGGGGGTCGCTAATAAATCATCAATGATTTTTCGGACTTCTAGATAATCGCCTTCACCGCCAAATAGATTACACCGGTTGAGGAAAAAATAGAGTTGATAAATAGGCTGACGTAATAAAAATTTTTCAGATAATGGCCAGACACTCTGATAACCATCAAAAATATTAGCAGGTACAGCAGTACAAAGCGGTAACATTGCTATATCACATTCTCTATCTCCCCAATAACACGCAGGATCAAAGACCGTACCTTCAGATTGACCAATTGCAGCACAATTTTTGGGCCATAAGTTGCCATGAAGTAATGAAGGTTGGGGATTATGATCAGCAAGACGATGGTGAATAATTTGGGTTATCTCATCGATATCGCCAAAAACCATCCCTTTTTCTGACGCAAGTTGCAGTTGAAAGCCAATACGTTTTTCAGAATAAAAGTGGTTCCAGCGCTTTTCCCAGCCATTTAGTTGAGGGGTTGTGTCGATTTGAGTATCAAAATCAAAACCATAACTAGGTTGATCTTCCCATTGATGTAGCCTTGCTAATTGTTGACCAAAACAATAAGCGCTATGAGGCGTAAAAGATTGGACGGGTAAAAATTCAAGGAGTAAGAAGCTGGCATCTTTACTATTACCAATGCCAAGAACGCGAGGAGTACGAATTGTTTGGCTTTTTGCCAACATGTCAAGTTGTTCTGCTTCATTTTTAAAATTAGGCAGAAACTCACGCAAGTTAGATTTTACAAAGATGGGAGTATCACCATAATAAATTTTCCATGTATGATGAATATCGCCACTAGAAAGGTGAGTTTTTTCGTTTATCTTTGCTGAAAATCCTAAGTTTGATTCCAGTAAACGACCTATATTCTGCCACATACTTACACCTCGCAAAGTTGTTTACTTAGTAGACCCAAATAAAATAATAACGAGCGATGTTTATCTTATGACAATAACACTTTAATTAAATCAATAAAGTATAAAGCTAAAAAACGGGATGATTATCCCGTTTTTGCGAAGATAAAGGAGATTATCAGGCGTTCGCGGGTTTTGTTTGTCGCTTTATTTTTGCTAATTTAATCTGATTACAGAATAACGCAATAATAAAGAATATAGCTTGAGTTAGCACAATACATGGACCTGTTGCACCATCAATATGGAAACTAATAAATGTACCAATAACACTGGATGCGACAGAAAATATAATAGCCAGCATTATCATACGAGAGAAACTACGTGTTAATAAATACGCAGTGATCCCTGGTGAAATAAGCATGGCGACGACTAAAATAATCCCAACGGCCTGCATTGAAGCAACGATAGTTAATGCCAAAATAGACAGTAAGCCATAGTGCAATAAGGTAACAGGTAAACCGACGATCCTTGCTTGATTAGGATCGAAGCAATAGAGCATAAAGTCTTTTTGCTTAACTAGCATGATCGTGATGGTAATTAAACAAATAATACTAATTTGAGTTAATACATCTGGTGTTATACCTAAAATATTACCAAATAAAATATGCATTAAATGTTGGTCTGTATCGACACTGGCAAAAATCACCAAACCTACAGCAAACATACCTGAGAATACTATTCCCATCACAGTATCTTCTTTAATGCGACTGTGTTCTTTTAAATAACCAGTGGCAAACGAGCAAAACAAACCAGAGAGAAAGGCACCAACTGTTAATGGAATTGCAGTGACATAAGCGAGTACCACTCCGGGTAACACCGCGTGAGAGATGGCATCTCCCATCAATGACCAGCCTTTTAAAACCATATAACAAGATAAAATAGCGCAGGCGATCCCAATAATAATAGCGGCAATAATAGCCCGTTGCATAAAGGGATATTGAAATGGTTCAATGAAAAATTCAATTAGCTCATTCATAGTTTCACCTCTTCTTGTTTTGGGGCTTCTTGGTGCTGATGAGATTGTGAGATTAACTGTTGTGAGCTTTGGCGAGCACGACGACGAGCCGCTAACATGCCGTGTTTAGGCGCAAATAAGAAAGCTAATAAAAAGAGGAGTGTTTGCATTGTGACAATGACGCCACCCGTTGCACCATTAAAGAAATAGCTAAGATAAGCGCCTACAGCACTGGTTATTGTACCAATACAGATAGCCATAATTGCAAGTCGCTTAAATTGGTCTGTGAGTAAATAAGCGGTTGCACCGGGTGTGACAACCATAGCAATCACAAGAATGGCACCAACCGTTTGAAGTGCTGCAACAGTACATGCACTTAATAAAGTAAAAAAGATAATTTTTAATTTTAGAGGTGATAAGCCAATTGATTTGGCATGAACTTCATCAAAGAAAACGACCAGCAAGTCTTTCCAAATACAGAATAATACGAAGAAAGAGACACCAGTAATAATCACAACTTGCCATACATCTTCATCAGCAATACCTAAAATATTTCCGAGGATGATGGTCTGAACGTTGACGGCTGTCGGTTTAAGCGAAACCAGCAACAGACCAAAGGCAAAAAAAGTGGAGAAAATAAAGCCAATAACGGCATCTTCACGAAGGCGTGTGATATGGCGAATAAATGTCATTGATAATGCGGCGAGCAAACCCGTAAAAAAAGCACCGACCGCATAAGGTAAACCTAATATATAAGCCCCCGCAACACCAGGAACAACGGAGTGGGAAAGGGCATCTCCCATTAATGACCAACCTTTTAAAATAAGATAGGATGAAAGAAACGCACAGACAGCACCTACTAAGGCACTAACCCAAATAGCTTTCACCATATAGTTATATTCAAAAGGTTGTAGGAGTAAATCTAGCATGGCTAATCTCCTTGTTTGCGCTGACTTTGGTGCGCTGGAGTATGTTCTTTTTGATGACCATAAAAAACGGCCGCGCGTTCATCATCAGTAATTACGGTAAGTGAGCGTGGATCGTCGTCATCGTGAAGATCAGAACCCGATAGGCTGATATGACGCAATACACCACCAAATGCGTGTTCTAAGTTCTTTTGGGTAAAGGTGGTTTCAGTTGGTCCACTGTCTAATACAGTTCTATTGATCAAAATAACATGATCACAAAACTCAGGCACACTTCCTAAGTTATGCGTAGAGACTAAAACGAGATGACCTTCTTCTCGTAAATTACGTAGAAGCTCAATAATGGCATTTTCGGTTTTAACATCGACACCCGTAAAGGGTTCATCAAGTAATAAAACAGTACCTTCTTGAGCCATTGCTCGAGCCAAGAAAACACGCTTTTTCTGACCACCAGAAAGCTCACCAATTTGACGATGACCTAAGCCTGATAACCCCACACGCTCTAATGATGCCTCAACAACTTCATGATCACGTTTTGAAGGAATACGAAAAAAACCCATTTTCCCATAACGTCCCATCATTACGACATCAGAAACGAGGACGGGAAAATTCCAGTCAACTTCTTCTGTCTGTGGAACATAGGCAATCATATTTTGCTTTAACGCTTGTTGTATAGGGTTGTCGTTTAATGTCACTTTACCTTTAGAGGGCTTTACAAGCCCCATAATGGTTTTAAATAGAGTGGATTTACCACTGCCATTGATACCGACTAGGGCACAAATCGTGCCTCCCGTAATAGAGAAACTTGCGTCAAAGATAGCGGTATGACCGTTGTTATAGGTGACAGTGGCATTATCAACTGTCAATGTTGGATTCGTTTTTATTTTACTCATTGACCAAATCCTTTCGCAATTGTATCCACAGTGATAGTAATTAAATCAATATAAGTAGGAACTTCACCGTCTTCAGCGGAAAGTGAGTCAACATAAAGAACACCACCGTATTTTGCGCCAGTTTCTTTACTAACTTGTTTAGCCGGTTTATCTGAAATTGTACTCTCACTAAAGACAACAGGGATATTGTGTTTTCTTACTGTATCAATGACATATTTAACTTGTTGTGGTGTGCCTTGCTCTTCTGCGTTAATTGGCCATAAATAAACTTCTTTAAAGCCATAATCATTAGTTAAATAACTGAAAGCGCCTTCACTGGTCACTAACCAACGATCTTTTTGTGGTATACGAGATAATCTTTCTCTTAATGGTGCATCAAGTTGTTTAATTTTTTCTGCGTAATTTGCTGCATTTTGATTATAAATTGCCGCATTATCAGGATCGTGTTCAACAAGTGCTTTGCGAATATTTTCAATATAAATTAATGCGTTATTCGGTGACATCCAGGCGTGTGGGTTTGGATTGTTTTTGTAAGCACCTTCACTGATTGCCATCGGCGTGATGCCTTCAGTTACTACAACCGCAGGAACATTACGTAACTCATTAAAAAAACGCTCGAACCAGCGTTCAAGGTTTAAACCATTCCATAAGATTAAATCAGCTTTTTGGGCTTTTACTATATCTTTTGGGGTAGGTTGATAATCATGAATTTCAGCACCGGGTTTTGTAATGGATTCAACAATTGCGGCATCTCCGGCGACATTTTGTGCGATATCTTGAATAATAGTAAAAGTAGTGACAACTTTAAGTTTATCTTTTGCTTGTGAAGGTGTGGTTAAAAACACGGTTGCCATAAGACATAAAGCCGTGAGTGAAAATTTGTTTACAGAGCGAAATATATCCATATTATTATTGCCTTATAGTTGCAGAGTTATCTTCTTAATTGATAATGATTATCAATATCATTTCAAAAAAGTCAAGTTATCTCGATGCAAAAAGCTTCATTTGATAATGACTAGAAATAAGATAACAACATGTATTCCAATAAATGTTAAGTAGATTGTCGGGTTTTGTCACAAAAATTAACAATCGTTCGTAACTATTTGTGCAAGAGATAAATTAGAACATAGAAGGTAAAGAGAGATAGCCGATTAAATATACTCATTATGCTTATCACTTTATTCTTTTCTTTTTAAGATTAGTCGGATAAGTTCATTATTGCTATCAACTGATAAAGTGTAAAGCGGACTTAAAGAAGGGGATGACGAGATAAATTACACTGACAATAAAATTGTAATTTATTAATATCATTGTGCTTTTTATAGAATTATTTTATTCAAAAGGGTGAAACGTGAAATCAAAAATTATCTTCTCTCTAGGAATGCTGCTTCTTGCTGGTTGTGCTGATAATACCCATCAAACTGCGCAAAGAGAAAGCCCGCGCTTTTTAAACCAAAAAACAACAGATAATCGTGTTAATAATGCTTCAATTTCAACGGCGCAATGGAAAGCAACCCCTTTTGATAGCCATATACAGCAAGCTTCAAGTCGTTATAATGTTGATGAAACATTGATTAAAGCGATTATCCAAGTTGAATCTAACTTTAGGCCTGAGGTTATTAGTAAATCAAATGCCGTTGGCTTAATGCAAATTAAAGCATCAACAGCAGGAAGAGATGTGTATCAAAACAGAGGAAAGGCAGGTCAGCCAACAACAGCACAATTAAAGGATCCTGCAACAAATATTGATTTAGGGACAGCATATATTCGGCTACTAAGAGAGCGTCATCTTGCCGGGATTATCGATCCCGAAACGCTTTATTATGCCACTATCCTTGCTTATGTAAATGGTGCTGGCGCTTTATTAAGAACATTTGATAAAGACAGAAACAATGCGATAGCTAAAATTAATTCGATGAGTGCGGATGATTTTTATCGTTATGTTGAAAAAAATCACCCTGCATCACAAGCACCACGTTATTTAGCTAAAGTAAAAGCGGCTTATCATGGTGTCGATTATTAATCGGCTAAATTAGCGATGGCTTGAGCCTGTTTTAATAAAGCAGGCAAGTCAGCAATAATTTCAAGAACACCGTTAATCATAAATTGGACACCCATACAGATTAATAAAAATCCCATTACGCGAGAAATAGCATCAATACCGCTGTGTCCTAAATATTTCATAATACGAGTTGAACCGCGTAAAGATAGCCAAACAATCACGCTAATTAAAAAAAACGTTGTAACAGGGGCAATATACAATACCCACTGTGCAATATCTGTACGCGATGGAATTGAAGCCGCGGTACTGATGATCATTGCGATAGTTCCTGGGCCAGCAGTACTTGGCATAGCTAAAGGGACGAAAGCAATATTAGACTCTGTTTGATTTTTATGTGGATTGTTATCGTCAGAAATCGGATCGTCTACATTTGGGGTATTAGGAAACAACATACTAAAGCCAATAAAGGCAACTATCATTCCGCCGGCAATACGAAGACCGGGGATCGAAATACCAAAGGTTGTCATTATGACGCGTCCCGCATAAAATGCGATGGTCATAATAAAGAAAATATATATACAAGCCATTAACGATTGTTGGTTACGCTGTTCTTTTGTCATATTTCCAGAAAGACCAAGCCAAAGCGCAACGGTAGTTAATGGGTTGGTTAAAGGTAAAAGTAAAATAAGACCAAGACCGATTGCTTGAAAAAATTGGTAAACAGAATACATGGAATATAAAGGCTCCTAATAATAGGCAATTAAGGAACAGTATTAAGAAGTAATTATGATAACAAATTAAACTTCTTAATAGTTACTTTCCTAATAATATTATTAGTATTTACGAGTATTTTTTCATTAACCACTCTAAGTGTGTCTTTACTGAAGGCCAGTCATAGTCTGTTATGCTATACACACAGGTATCTCTTTTTTGCCCATTGGTGGTTAAACGATGATTGCGTAAAATACCATCAAGTTTAGCTCCGAGACGTTCAATTGCTTTTCGACTTATTTGATTTAATCTGTGTGTACGAAATTCAACAGCAATACACTGTAAATCTTCGAGTGCATATCTAAGAAGTAAATATTTTGCCTCTGTATTAGTCCCTGTTCTTTGAACTTCTTTTGCGTACCATGTTGAACCGATTTCTAATCGTGGTGTTTGATTATCAATATTCATAAAGGTTGTTACACCAACAACTCGGCCAGTTATTTTCGAAATAATTGTAAAAGGTAACATTAATCCTTTTTTTTGTAGTTGAATTTTATGGTCAATATCTTGCTGTAATGCACTAGGCGATGGTACTGTGGTATACCAAAGCTCATTAGGTTTATCTTTTTTAATAAGCTCAAGTAAATCTGAGTAGTGATCCATGCTTAAAGGATCTAAGCGGACTAACTTTCCTTCAAGAGTGACCCATTCAGTGATTTTTTTCATAATAAAATGTCCCAGCTACTATTAATAGAATAATCAAAACTGTTTTCTAAATAATACTTTTTATACATAACAAATTTACGAATTGATATTGCAATTTAATGTCATGAGTGAAAATAGTGAAAACTCGGAGTAATCAGAAAAGGGTGTCCTTTGTCAAAGCTGTGATTTTTTCAAAACAGAAAATGACTATCTTGCGACAGGTGAGTTGTGAGTATGCGTGCTAATCTATAATTCAATGATAATCAAATAGTAAATAATATTGGTAAGAAGATGGCTGATTTAATTGAGTGGGATGATTTTTTACGAGTAGAAATGAGAGTTGGAACTATTATTAGTGCTGAAGTAAATAAAAAAGCTAACAAACCAGCATATGTTATGGACGTTGATTTAGGTGAGTTTGGCATAAAGCGTTCTAGTGCTCAAATTACTGTAAATTATACACCAGAAGAACTTGTTGGACGTCGTATTTTATGTGTATGTAATTTTCCAGTTAAACGTATAGCAGGTGTAAAATCTGAGGTTTTAATTACCGGAGCACCTGATGAAACGGGGGCTATAGTCTTAGCCGAATTTAATTTGCCTTTACCTAATGGCTCACGTTTAGCATAAGTTAGTTTCAAGATAAGACACTCTTAGATAGTGATGTCCTGCTGAGTTTTGTTATAGTAATTATTAAATTGCGGGATGGATATAAAGGAGTGTCTTTTGTTATTACCTCAACTGCATTTGCGATGTTATGCGCAAGAGACAGCATCTCATCAGCATGATAATTTATGGCAAATTATCTTTGGGCTTTCTGGTTCGATGGAAGTTAATTTCAATCGAGAAGATTTTCTGATCTCTAGTCAAAATTGCCTTATTATCCCCCCAACAATTCATCATGCTTTTTCAGGTAATATAGATAATAAAAATCTTATTTTAGAACTACCTGCAACTTCGCAATGGCAACTAACTGAGAAAGGTGGGCAATTTACTTTATCACCCGCGACCATAGGGTTATTAGAGTGGTTGCATCAATATCCTCAACCTCCTGAGCAGTATTCAACCATCACTCGACTTTTGCTGGCTCAAATGGAGATACAAAAAAATTGGCGTGATAATCTTGATGCGTGGCTAGCGAATAAATTACATACACCATTAACAACACATGATATTGCGTTGGCATTTAATACATCAGCAAGCACCTTGCAACGCAAAATAAAAGCAGAGTTAGGTATATCTGTGATGCAATATGTAACTCAGTATCGCCTTAGCAAAGCTGCTGAATTATTAAAATATACAGCAACAAATATTGAAAGTATTGCTTTAGCTGTAGGGTATGATTCGCATTCTGCATTTAGCCAAGTATTTCGACAATATTATAATAAAAGCCCTACAGAGTACCGACAACGCTGAGCCATTACATCACTTTATTTTCAGTGGAATAAATTCGAGGACATAATTTATCGAAAACCAGAGTAAATAAATAGGTGTAGATAAAAAAGAACACTAATATGGTAAATTCCATACTGATTGCTTTGGTGAAGCTTACATTATACCACCACATATAAAGTGGAATAGTAAAGAAGAAGAGACCTAATTCAAAACTGACTGCATGAGTAAGGCGTATTATGACAGTGCGTTTTTCAATGTGAAATTTAAACTCAATAAATTCAAAAAAAGAATTAAAAATATAATTCCAAATGAGTGCGATAACAGAAACTGTAATCGCAACGGGCAGTGAGCTATGTGATTGACTTTGACTTAAAAAGGCAAGTAAAACACTACTTAATAAAATAGCGAAAGTTTCAAAGGTAATGGCATAAATTAATTTACGAGAACGGGGCTTCAGATAAAACACGTTATACACCTTTATATTAACAATGAAGGTACTGGTCCGCCCCAGAGAATATTATTTTTAAAGCCACGGTTTCCGCTTGTTTATTATGGTAGACAAATTAAATAAAAAATTCTATCTGTCTCTGTGTATTAAGAATACAACATGAGAATTACCTATGAGATAAAGCTATAAATCTTTACTGTCTGTGATAATATTCACTCCGAGTTGCGATAAGACCCAGTAATGTGATGGATATTGATAAATTAATATTGTGTACATAACTGAGTACAAACCTCGCGAGGTAAAGTGAGAAATTGTCGTAACGTACTGAATATAGATGAAATAAAAAGCTTACAAGTGATCTTGCGTATGGGTCACCACTGTAAATAAGGATTTTAAATGCCAATTATTACTCTTCCTGATGGAAGCCAACGTCAATTTGAAAATGCAGTTTCTGTCATGGATGTTGCTGCAGATATCGGCCCTGGACTTGCGAAAGCATGTATTGCAGGCCGTATAAATGGTGAACTGGTAGATGCTTGTGAATTGATCGAACATGATTCAAATCTGGCGATTATTACCGCAAAAGATGATGAAGGTCTTGACATTATTCGTCACTCTTGTGCTCACTTATTAGGGCATGCCATTAAACAATTATGGCCACAAACCAAAATGGCGATTGGTCCTGTTATCGAAAATGGTTTTTACTATGATGTCGATTTAGACCATTCTCTCACGCAGGAAGATTTAGAAACTCTAGAAAAACGTATGCTAGAGTTGGCGAAAACAGATTACGATGTTATTAAAAAACGCGTAAGCTGGGCTGAAGCTCGTGAAACATTTGTTTCCCGTGGTGAAGATTATAAAGTTGCTATTCTTGATGAAAATATCAGTCAAGATTCACAACCTGGTCTTTATCATCATCAAGAATATGTTGATATGTGTCGTGGGCCACATGTTCCAAACATGCGTTTCTGTCATAACTTTAAGTTACAGAAAATTGCAGGTGCATATTGGCGCGGTAACAGCGATAATAAAATGCTACAACGCATTTATGGTACAGCTTGGGCTGATAAAAAACAGCTAAAAGCTTACTTAAATCGCTTAGAAGAAGCCGCAAAACGTGACCATCGCAAAATTGGTAAACAGCTTGATTTATATCATATGCAAGAAGAAGCGCCAGGTATGGCTTTCTGGCATAATGATGGTTGGACTATTTTTCGTGAGTTAGAAACATTTGTACGTTGTAAATTAAAAGAATATGATTACCAAGAAGTAAAAGGTCCATTTATGATGGATCGTGTTCTTTGGGAGAAAACAGGTCACTGGGAAAACTACAAAGAAAACATGTTCACAACATCTTCAGAAAACCGTGAATATTGTATTAAACCAATGAACTGTCCAGGGCACGTACAAATATTTAAACAAGGCTTACGTTCTTACCGTGATTTGCCATTACGTATGGCTGAATTCGGTAGTTGCCATCGTAATGAACCATCTGGCGCATTACATGGTTTAATGCGTGTTCGTGGCTTTACACAAGATGATGCGCATATCTTCTGTACAGAAGAACAAATTTTAAGTGAAGTAAATGACTGCATCAAATTGATTTATGATGTATATTCTACTTTCGGATTTGAAAAAATCGTTGTTAAGCTGTCTACTCGCCCAGAAAAACGTATCGGTGAAGATGCGTTATGGGATGTTGCTGAAGCAGACTTAGCAAAAGCCTTGTCTGATAACAATATTGAATTTGAATATCAGCCAGGTGAAGGGGCGTTTTATGGCCCTAAAATTGAATTTACACTTTACGATTGCTTAGATCGTGCATGGCAGTGTGGTACAGTACAATTAGACTTCTCACTACCAGGTCGTTTAGGCGCTTCTTATGTCGCTGAAAACAACGAGCGTAAAGTACCTGTTATGCTTCACCGAGCAGTGCTAGGATCCTTAGAACGTTTTATTGGTATTCTGACCGAAGAATACGCAGGATTCTTCCCAACTTGGTTGGCACCACAGCAGGTTGTCGTGATGAATATCACGGATGGACAGGCTGATTATGTACAAAAACTCGTCAAAGAATTGCAAGATGCCGGAATTCGTGCAAAAGCAGACTTGAGAAATGAGAAGATTGGCTTTAAAATTCGTGAACATACTCTACGTCGTGTTCCGTACATGCTTGTCTGTGGTGATAAAGAAGTTGAATCAGGCAAAGTTGCGGTTCGTACTCGTCGAGGAAAAGACCTTGGCAGTATTGACGTTAACGAATTTAAAGAAAAGCTTCTGCAAGAAATTAGAAGCAGAAGTCTTCATCAGTTGGAGGAATAAGGTATTAAAGGCGGAAAAAGAATTCAATCAACGCGTCAGAATCGCATCAATGGTGAGATTCGCGCTCATGAAGTTCGTTTAACAGGTTTGGATGGCGAACAGATTGGAGTTGTTAGTCTGAAAGAGGCTCTTGAGAAAGCCGAGGAAGCAGGTGCTGATTTAGTTGAAATTAGTCCTAATGCCGAGTCGCCAGTTTGTCGTATTATGGACTACGGCAAATTCCTCTATGAGAAAAGTAAGACTCTCAAAGAACAGAAAAAGAAACAAAAAGTTATTCAGGTCAAGGAAGTTAAATTCCGTCCTGGTACAGATGAAGGCGACTATCAGGTCAAACTACGCAACCTGATTCGTTTTCTTGAAGATGGCGATAAAGCTAAAGTCACGCTACGTTTCCGTGGTCGTGAAATGGCACACCAACAAATCGGTATGGAAATGCTTAACCGTATCCGTGAAGATTTGGATGAACTGGCAGCTGTTGAATCTTTCCCTAATAAGATTGAAGGGCGCCAGATGATCATGGTGTTAGCGCCGAAGAAGAAATAGTCAGGCAATTCAAGTAATAGCGTCAGCCTTAACGGCTGATTGCTATTCGCCTTATTATTTTATGTTATTAACAATGCGAAGTGGATTATAGAAATGCCAAAGATTAAAACAGTACGCGGCGCAGCTAAGCGCTTTAAAAAAACTGCTGGTGGTGGCTTCAAGCGCAAACATGCTAACCTCCGTCACATTCTGACTAAAAAATCAACTAAGCGTAAACGTCATTTACGTCCAAAAGGCATGGTCTCTAAAGGAGATTTAGGTCTGGTCGTAGCTTGCTTACCATACGCATAAGTATTACTTTTTTAACAGAATATAGACATTTAGGAGTTTAATATGGCTCGTGCTAAACGCGGCGTTGTTGCCCGTGCTCGTCACAAGAAGATTTTAAAGCAAGCTAAAGGTTATTACGGTGCACGTTCACGTGTCTATCGTGTAGCTTTCCAGGCTGTTATCAAAGCTGGTCAATATGCGTACCGTGACCGTCGTCAGAAAAAACGTCAGTTCCGTCAGCTGTGGATTGCGCGTATCAACGCAGCAGCTCGTCAGAACGGCATGTCTTATAGCCGTTTCATCAATGGTCTGAAAAAAGCATCCATTGAAATCGACCGTAAGATCCTGGCTGATATCGCTGTATTCGACAAAGTAGCTTTTGCTGCTTTAGTTGAAAAAGCGAAAGGTGCTCTGGCTTAATTATTAAGTCAATGGAAGAGGGAGTTTTCTCCCTCTTTTATTTTGTCTAAATTTGTGGCTTAATGATAGAAATTCAATAAGTTAATATTTGAAGAGACATTACTTATGTTAAATATCGCTTTTTTCCGTTTCTTTTTTTACTTTAGCGCCTAAATTAAGGGGCTTTTGCGCGTAAGAAAAGAAACGAAAAGTAGCGCCTGAGCCTCCAATATGGAGGCTTTTTTGTTTTCAGATCTCAACACTGGGTTAGAAACCAAAAAGGGCAATTTTATTCGTCATCATTGATAACAACTAATAGACCTCATCAGGTCAAAGGAAGAGGAAACGATGCCACATCTCGCTGAACTCGTTGCTCAAGCTAAAGCAGCTATCGAAGAGGCACAGGATGTTGCTGCGCTGGATTCGGTTCGTGTTGAATACTTGGGGAAAAAAGGTCATTTAACGCTTCAGATGTCCACGCTGCGCGACTTACCCGCGGAAGATCGTCCAGCTGCAGGGGCTGTCATTAATCAGGCTAAACAAGAAGTTCAGCAAGCACTGAACTCCCGTAAAGAATATCTAGAATCAGCATTATTAAACGAACGTTTATCTGCTGAAAAAATCGATGTTTCTTTACCTGGGCGCCGTATTGAAAATGGTGGTCTACACCCAGTAACTCGTACAATTGAACGTATTGAAACTTTCTTTGGCGAATTAGGGTTTTCTGTAGAGTCAGGCCCTGAAATTGAAGATGATTATCATAATTTTGATGCGTTGAATATTCCTGCTCATCACCCTGCAAGGGCTGATCACGATACTTTCTGGTTTGATGCGAAACGTTTACTGCGTACACAAACATCGGGTGTACAAATCCGTACTATGCAGGATAAACAGCCTCCTATTCGAATTATTGCGCCAGGCCGTGTATATCGTAATGACTACGACCAGACTCACACACCAATGTTCCATCAGATTGAAGGCTTAATTGTTGATAAAGACATCAGCTTTACTAATTTAAAAGGAACATTGCACGATTTCTTGAAAAACTTTTTTGAAGAAGATATGGAAATTCGTTTCCGACCTTCCTATTTTCCATTCACAGAACCTTCAGCGGAAGTGGATGTAATGGGTAAGAATGGTAAATGGTTAGAAGTACTGGGTTGCGGTATGGTGCATCCGAACGTATTACGTAATGTAGGTATCGATCCTGAAGTCTATTCCGGTTTTGCGTTCGGTATGGGTATGGAACGTCTAACTATGTTACGTTACGGCGTCACCGATTTACGTTCATTCTTCGAAAACGATCTTCGTTTCCTCAAACAGTTTAAATAAGGTGGGATTATCTCATGAAATTCAGTGAACTTTGGTTACGTGAGTGGGTAAACCCAGCGATTAGTAGCGAAGAACTTTCAGAACAGTTGACAATGGCTGGTCTTGAAGTTGATGGTGTTGAAGCCGTTGCCGGTGATTTTCACGGTGTATTTGTTGGTGAAGTTGTTGAATGTGGACAACATCCAAACGCTGACAAATTACGTGTGACAAAAGTCAACGTAGGTGGTGATAGATTATTAGATATCGTTTGTGGCGCACCTAACTGTCGCTTAGGTTTAAAAGTTGCCGTAGCGACTGTAGGTGCTGTATTACCTGGCGATTTTAAAATCAAAGCAGCTAAACTGCGTGGTGAACCATCAGAAGGTATGCTGTGTTCATTTTCTGAATTAGCTATTTCAGAAAATCATGAAGGTATTATTGAATTGCCTGCCGATGCCCCTATTGGCATGGATATTCGTGAATACTTAAAATTAAATGATAATGCGATTGAAATTAGTATTACACCAAACCGTGCTGATTGTTTAGGTATTTTAGGTGTTGCTCGTGATATCGCTGTTATCAATAAAATGGAGTGCCAAGTACCTGATATGTCGCCGATTGCGGCAACTTCTTCAGCGACATTCCCTGTTCGTGTTGAAGCACCAGAAGCGTGTCCTCGATATTTAGGTCGTGTTTTCACTAATATGAATGTGAAGGCAAAAACACCTTTATGGATGCAAGAAAAATTGCGCCGTGGTGGCATTCGTTCTATTGACCCAATTGTTGATATTACAAATTTTATCTTACTTGAAATGGGACAACCGTTACATGCGTTCGATCTTGATCGCGTTGAGGGTGCTGTCGTTGTTCGTATGGGTAAAGATGGTGAAAAACTAACTTTACTTGATGGCAATGAAATTACATTAAAAGATGATGTTTTAGTTATTGCTGATGAGAAACACGCATTAGGTATGGCGGGTATTTTTGGTGGCGAATCATCAGGTGTTAACGAAGAAACCAAGAATGTATTTTTAGAGTGTGCATTCTTCTCTCCATTATCCATCACAGGCCGTGCACGCCGTTATGGTTTACATACGGATGCTTCTCATCGTTTTGAACGTGGTGTTGATTCTGAGCTCCAATACAAGGCAATGGAACGTGCAACTAAGCTACTGTTAGAAATTTGCGGTGGTGAAGTGGGTGAAGTGATTGATGTAACCAATAAAGCACATTTGCCAAATATTGCACCGGTTAAATTAACACGTAAAAAATTAGACCGTTTATTAGGCCACGTGATTGATGACGCACAAGTTCTTGATTCATTAACTCGCTTAGGTTTCACCGTTACTGTTGAAAATGATGGTTGGTTAACAAGCGTTCCTTCATGGCGTTTCGATGTTCAAATCGAAGAAGACCTTATTGAAGAAGTCGCACGTATTTATGGTTACAATAATATTCCTGATGTGCCATTACGTGCTGATTTAGTGATGACGAATCATCGTGAAGCTAACTTGTCATTAAAACGTGTGAAAACAATGCTAGTAGACAACGGTTTCCAAGAGGCCATTACTTATAGCTTTGTTGATCCGAAAATCCAGGCTTTATTACACCCAGATGAAGAAGCATTAATTCTACCTAATCCAATTTCAGCTGATATGTCAGCAATGAGACTGTCTCTACTGACGGGATTATTGACCACTACTGTATACAATCAAAACCGTCAACAATCTAGAGTTAGGTTATTTGAAGCAGGTCTGCGTTTTGTTCCTGATAATCAAGCAGAATACGGAATACGTCAGGAACTTATGTTGGCTGGTGTGATCGCGGGCAACCGTTATGAAGAACATTGGACTTTAGAGAAGCAAACTGTTGATTTCTTTGATTTGAAAGGTAATATTGAATCAATTCTGGAATTGACAGGCCAGCTAGATGAAATTACATTTAAAGCAGCTAATCATTCAGCACTTCATCCGGGACAAAGTGCTGGGATTTATCTGAGAAATGAATACATTGGCTGTATTGGCGTTGTTCATCCAGAGCTTGAACGTAAACTTGACTTAAACGGTCGTACGGTAGTATTCGAAATACGTTGGAATGCAATTGCAAATCGCAGTTTACCACAAGCAAAAGCAGTTTCTCGTTACCCTTCGAATCGTAGAGATATCGCTGTAGTTGTTCCGAATGATGTTGCTGCAGAAGATGTTTTAGCCGAATGTAAGAAAGTTGGCGGAAATCAAATAGTTGGCATAAACTTATTTGACGTGTATTGTGGTAAGGGAGTAGCAGAGGGTTATAAAAGCCTCGCTATTAGCATAATCTTGCAGGATATCGAGCATACACTGGAAGAAGATGAGATTGCTGCAACAGTGAGTAGCTGTGTCGCAGCATTGAAACAGCGATTCCAAGCATCCTTGAGGGACTAGACCTATGGCGCTTACAAAAGCTGAAATGGCAGAAAATCTGTTTGAAAAACTTGGTGTTAGCAAACGCGATGCAAAAGACCTTGTAGAAGCCTTTTTTGAGGAAGTGCGTCGTTCTCTTGAAAATGGAGAACAGGTGAAGCTGTCTGGATTCGGAAACTTTGACCTGCGTGATAAAAATCAGCGTCCAGGTCGTAATCCGAAAACAGGGGAAGACATTCCTATTACGGCTCGCCGTGTTGTTACTTTCCGTCCTGGACAAAAGTTAAAAAGCCGGGTCGAGAGCGCAACACCAAAAGAGTAAAAATTAAAAACACCCAAAACGGCTTTCTATTGAAGGCCGTTTTTTTTGTTTTTCATCTGTAGTTTTATTATGAGACTTCTAATTTAGAAGGTGTTTTATTTATCAATATTATCTGAATAGATAGTTTGTAATTAGATTGAGAATTTTTTGATACCTTCGTTTCTTATTGTTTATCATTTATATAAATATTGTGATAACAGACATATCTTCTAATCATTATTCGCCTCCAATTAAGATGTTTTAAAATTAGCTTTTCATCATTGAATACGAACATGTTATGTTGCATTAAAAGTATTTTGTAAATAAAACGATGAAAAAAATGGTAGTGATGATAGGGAATAAAATGAGTAAAGATAATCCTCTTATTGAACTTAAAAAAAAACAAAGTACTAGTGACAGAAAAAAATTATTTTTGATGGCATCAATATTATGTCTCCTTTTTGTTTTTTCTCTTTCTCTCGGTGAAGTTTCCTTATTTCCACATCAGTGGTTAACAGATGAAGCTAAATTATTTGTTTGGCAAATTCGACTACCAAGAATACTGGCTGTCATGATGGTCGGTGCAAGCTTAGCGATTGCGGGTGCTATTATGCAGGCTTTATTTCAAAACCCATTGGCAGAGCCAGGATTATTAGGTGTAAGTAGTGGGGCTGGTGTGTGTATTGTCTTGCTGATTGTTTTACACGTCGGTTCAAATCCTTGGTTAATAAGCTGTGCGGCAATATTCGGTGCGTTAGGTATGACCATTTTATTAATGTGTTTTGCTCAAATAAAAAAACTGTCTAATGCTCAGTTACTATTAATTGGTGTGGCATTGGGCGTTATGGCGAGTGCAGTAATGACTTGGTTGGTTTATTTCAGTTCAGCTTTAGACTTGCGACAATTAATGTATTGGTTGATGGGGAGCTTTAGTGGTATTGATTGGCGTTACCAAGTGCTATTTAGTGCTCTTATTCCGATAGTTGTGATCCTTATTTTACACGCAGATACGCTTAATTATTTATCGTTAGGTTCGTTTAGAGCTAAACAATTAGGTGTATCCGTTAATCGATGGCGGAATGGGTTTATTTTAGCGGTTGGATTATTGATTGGACTAAGTGTGGCTATAGCAGGTGCTATCAGCTTTATAGGGCTAGTTGTGCCTCATCTATTGAGATTGAGTGGCATCACTCATTATAAAACACTGTTACCCGCGTGTGCACTTGCGGGGAGTGGATTGCTATTGTTTGCCGATCTCTTATCTCGCTTAATGCTAAATGGTGCTGAAGTTCCAATAGGTGTGATTACGGCAACACTCGGGGCACCTTTGTTTGTCTGGTTATTAGTAACGAAAGAAATGGGACGTTTGTAATATGGCACTATTGAAGCTTGATAATTTGAGTGTTGGTGATCGACTTCACTCATTTACAGAGTTTGTGGATTATGGTGAACGTATCCACTTAATTGGTGCGAATGGTGCTGGAAAAAGCACACTTTTAATGGCGATAGCGGGAGCGGTTTCGTTTAACGGTGGAATTATTCTAAACGAAACTTCAATAAGACATTATAAATATGATGATCTTTCTAGAATGCAAAGCATTGTTATACAACAATTAGAAGCTTTATCGTTTATGCCTGTTTTTCATTATCTTGCTTTATATCATAAAGTATCGGAAATGGACGTTGGGCAATTAAATGTATTGTTGAACGATTTTCAAATTAATAAATTATTGTCAAAAAATATTCATCATTTGTCCGGAGGAGAATGGCAACGGATCAGGATCGCTGGCGCATTTATTCAATTATGGTCAAGTTATGATTTAAAAGGAAAGTTAATGTTACTTGATGAACCTACGAATAATTTAGATGTCGTACAGTTGGCGATTTTGGACAAATGGCTTGATCTTTTTTGTCAACAAGGTGGTGCCGTTATTATGAGCACACATAATTTGAATCATTCTTATCAAAAAGCAGACAGAGTTTGGCTCATAAAAAATGGATATTTGGTTAATTCTGGAGCATCTGCACTCTTATTGGACGAAAAGTTATTATCAACTACATTTAATACAAATATCAAATGCATCAATGATGTTGATCATATTGATTGGCGGGTTTTTTAATATTATGACTATTGTGAAGCTTATCCCAAAGTAATTATTAAGGTTTTTTTAATATTTTCTTAATAAGACGGATGTCGGTGAGCAATAGTTTGTATATAATTGTCTTTTATTCATTCATTAATTAGGCTACATTTTTTATGAGTCATTTCCTTCCTTTCTCTCGCCCTGCGATTGGCGATGAAGAAATCAAAGCCGTTGAGGACGTATTGCGTTCAGGTTGGATCACAACAGGCCCTCAGAACTATCAATTAGAGCAAGATTTTTGTGAAAAATTCGGAAGCAAACATGCGATTGCAATTTGCTCTGCCACTGCGGGTATGCATGTTGTTTTAATGGCTATGGGAATTGGCGCAGGTGATGAAGTCATCACACCATCACAAACATGGGTGTCAACCATGAACATCATTACGTTGCTAGGTGCAAAGCCTGTAATGATTGATGTTGACCGTGATACCTTGATGGTAAATGCAGAAGACGTCAAAAAAGCAATAACCCCTAGAACTAAGGCAATCATTCCTGTTCATTATGCAGGTGCGCCATGCGATCTTGATGCGTTACGAAAAGTTGCCCAAGATGCTGGAATTCCTCTTATTGAAGATGCAGCACATGCGATTGGCACTCGCTATAAAAATGAATGGATTGGTGAAAAAGGAACCTCTATTTTCTCTTTTCACGCTATTAAAAACGTCACGTGTGCTGAAGGTGGGTTGGTTGTTACTGATAATGACGAATTAGCCAATCGAGTACGTTGCTTAAAATTTCATGGCTTAGGTGTCGATGCTTTTGACAGACAAATTCAAGGACGAAAACCTCAAGCAGAAGTTGTTGAACCCGGCTATAAATATAATTTATCTGATATTCATGCCGCCATTGCTGTGGTGCAATTAAGGCGTTTAGAGGAAATGAATGCGAAACGAGCTGAGTTAGTGACACTGTATCGTGAAAAATTAAAAGACTCACCCTTAGAGATGTTGAGTATTCCTGAATATCCTCACTTGCATGCAAATCACCTATTTATGGTGAGAGTAGATAAGAGTATCTGTGGTATCGATCGAGATACCTTTATGGAAAAACTGAAGCAAAAGGACATTGGCACAGGGCTTCATTTCCGCGCGGCGCATACACAAAAATATTATCGTGAGCGCTATCCCGCTTTATCCCTTCCTCAATCAGAGTGGAACTCTGCAACGTTATGCTCGCTGCCATTGTTTCCTGATATGAGTAATGATGATGTTATTCGCGTTGTAGATGCGATCAATGAAATTCTTTCGGAGCATATCTAAGTGTCAACATTTGATAAAATCAAAAAAGTATCGGTTGTAATTCCGGTTTATAACGAAGAAGAGAGCCTTCCTCAGCTTTTAGAGCGTACTATAAAAAGCTGTAAACAATTAGAACAAGAATATGAACTGATCCTTGTTGATGATGGTAGCAGTGATAATTCAGCAAAAATGTTAGAAGAAGCTGCCGCTATTGAAGAAAATCATGTTATTGCGATTATTTTAAATCGTAACTATGGTCAACACTCTGCAATTATGGCGGGTTTTAATCAAGCTGATGGCGACTTAGTCATTACACTTGACGCTGATTTGCAAAATCCACCTGAAGAAATCCCAAGACTCGTTACAACAGCTGAAGAGGGCTATGATGTTGTAGGGACTCGTCGTCGTAACCGTCAAGATTCATGGTTTCGTAAAACAGCGTCAAAAATGATTAACTCCATGATAACCAAGGCAACAGGTCGTTCTATGGGGGATTATGGATGTATGCTACGTGCATATCGTCGCCATATTGTTGAAGCGATGTTACAGTGTCACGAAAGAAGTACCTTTATACCTATTCTTGCGAACACGTTCGCTCGTCGTACTATTGAGATTGATGTCGCACACGCAGAGCGTGAATATGGCGATTCCAAATATAGCTTTCTAAAGCTAATTAATCTGATGTACGACCTCTTAACTTGTCTTACTACGGCACCATTACGCTTATTAAGCATTGTCGGCAGTGTAATCGCTGTTTCTGGCTTTGTTTTAGCGTTACTTTTAATTGTTTTACGTATTATTTTCGGTGCGATGTGGGCAGCTGAAGGTGTATTCACACTTTTCGCAATCTTATTTATGTTTATCGGTGCGCAGTTCGTTGCAATGGGCTTATTAGGTGAATATATAGGCCGGATTTATAATGATGTAAGAGCGCGTCCTCGGTATTTTATCCAAAAAGTGGTTGGTGTTAATAAACCCAACGAAGATCAGGAAAAAGACTAATGAAAGCAATAGTATTTGCCTATCACGATATTGGCTGTGTTGGTTTAAAAGCACTTGAAAAAGCAGGTTATGATATTCAAGCGGTATTTACCCACACTGACGATCCAAACGAAAATCATTTCTTCTCATCTGTTGCTCGTGTGAGCGCAGAAATGGGATTGACAGTATTTGCGCCTGAAAATGTCAATCACCCATTGTGGATTGAACGTATTCGTGAAATGAAACCTGATGTCATTTTTTCTTTCTATTATCGTCACATGTTAAGTGATGAGATCTTGAATTTGGCACCTAAAGGCGCATTTAATTTACATGGCTCGCTATTACCCAAATACCGTGGCCGTGCTCCAATTAATTGGGCAATTATTAATGGTGAAACAGAAACAGGTGTTACTTTGCATAAAATGACGGCGAAAGCTGATGCGGGTGATATTGTTTCTCAAGAAAAAGTAACTATTACAGAAAATGATACTTCACTAATTTTGCATGAAAAAGTGAGGGAAGCCGCTGAGAAATTACTGTCTAGTGCATTACCACACATTGCATCAGGTGATTATTCAACAACAGCGCAAGATGAAAGCCAAGCAACATATTTTGGCCGTCGTAGTGCTGATGATGGATTAATTGATTGGAATGTGGATGCAAAAACAGTCCACAACTTAGTGCGAGCTGTAACTGAACCATATCCAGGCGCATTTACTTTCTTAGGTGAACGTAAAATGGTTATCTGGCGTTCACGCACTGTTGCTGATAATCAAGGTAAACGTCCTGGTACTGTAATATCAACAGAACCTTTAGTGATTGCATGTGCTCAAGGTGCTATCGAAGTGGTAACAGGTCAAAGTGAAAATGGTCTTTATGTTCAAGGAAGCCGTTTAGCGACTGAAATGGGCATTGTGACTGATGTTCGCGTTGGACCAAAAGCAACAGCACTTGTTAAACGTCGTAAACGTGTGCTGATTTTAGGTGTGAATGGTTTTATTGGAAATCATTTAACCGAGCGTCTATTGAAAGATGGTAACTATGATATCTATGGTATGGATATTGGTTCTTCTGCGATTGAACGCTTTATTGGTAACCCACGTTTCCACTTTATTGAAGGCGACGTGAGTATTCATACTGAGTGGATTGAATATCACATTAAAAAATGTGACGTTATTCTGCCATTGGTTGCGATTGCAACACCGATTGAATATACCCGTAATCCATTACGTGTATTCGAATTAGACTTTGAAGAAAACTTAAAAATTGTACGTTATTGTGTTAAATATAATAAACGTATTATTTTCCCATCCACATCAGAAGTTTATGGTATGTGTGATGATAAAGAATTTGATGAAGATAATTCACGTCTGATTGTTGGCCCTATCAATAAACAACGCTGGATTTATTCTGTTTCTAAACAATTATTAGATCGAGTTATTTGGGCTTATGGTGCTAAAGAAGGTCTGAAATTTACATTATTCCGTCCATTTAACTGGATGGGACCTCGTTTAGATAACTTAAATTCAGCGCGTATTGGTAGCTCTCGTGCCATTACACAATTAATTCTGAACTTAGTTGAAGGTTCGCCAATTAAATTGGTTGATGGTGGTGAGCAAAAACGTTGCTTCACTGATATCAATGACGGTATTGAAGCGTTATTCCGTATTATTGAAAACCGTGATAGCAAATGTGATGGTCAAATTATCAATATTGGTAATCCAACGAACGAAGCAAGTATTCGTGAGTTAGCAGAAATGCTGTTAGATTGTTTTGAAAAACACGAGTTACGTGGTCATTTTCCTCCATTTGCTGGCTTTAAGAAAATTGAAAGTAGTAGTTATTACGGTAAAGGCTACCAAGATGTTGAACACCGTAAGCCAAGCATTAAAAACGCAGAACGTTTATTGGATTGGAAGCCAAGTATCGAAACTCGCCAAACTGTAGAAGAAACATTAGACTTCTTTTTACGTGGCGCAGTTGAAGAATTAGGTAATAAATAGGATCAAATAATGAAGAAAGTTGGTTTAAGAGTAGATGTGGATACTTTTCAAGGAACAAAACAAGGTATTCCACAACTACTGGATGTATTTGCCAGACATAACATTCATGCCAGCTTCTTCTTTAGTGTGGGTCCAGATAATATGGGGCGCCATTTATGGCGCCTTTTAAAACCAAAGTTTTTATGGAAAATGCTGAGATCTAATGCTGCATCATTGTATGGATTAGATATTTTATTGGCAGGGACAGCATGGCCTGGCAAAAAAATCGCTAAAAATCTAGGTTATTTAATGAAAGAAACCCAAAATGCTGGGCATGAAGTGGGGTTACATTCATGGGATCACCAAGGTTGGCAAGCAAAAGTCGGGCGTTGGTCAACAGAAGAATTAATGCAACAAGTTCGTTTAGGTGTTGAAGCGCTGGAAAAAGCACTTGAAAAACCTGTAAAATGTTCCGCAGTTGCTGGATGGCGTGCAGACGAGCGCGTATTAACAGTTAAAGAAACTTTTCAATTCGATTATAATAGCGATTGTCGAGGTACACATCCTTTTAGACCTATTTTAGAAAATGGTTCTATCGGTACGGTACAAATTCCAGTAACATTACCAACTTATGATGAAGTCGTTGGTACAAAGGTAAAGGATGAAGATTTTAATCAATTTATTATTGATGAAATCAAAAAAGACAGTGGAATACCTGTTTATACTATTCATACCGAAGTTGAAGGAATGTCAAAAGCGGCTCAGTTTGAGCAGTTGCTGGCAATGATTGCAAATGAAGGCATCGAATTCTGTCCGTTAAGCGATTTGTTACCACAAGATAAAGAAACGCTTCCGATGGGTAAAGTTGTTCGATCTGACTTTCCAGGTCGAGAAGGCTGGTTAGGGTGCCAACAAGAGGTCTAACAAAACTATGTTGAATAACCGGGCGAGTAAAATCGGGGCCATCCTGTTGGCTCTTTTTTTTGTTCTTACCTACTTATTTCCATTGAACAGCCGGTTATTATGGCAACCAGATGAAACCCGTTATGCGGAAATTAGCCGTGAAATGGTGGTGAGCGGGAACTGGATTGTTCCTCATATGCTCGATATTCGCTATTTTGAGAAGCCCGTTGCAGGTTATTGGATTAATAATGTTAGCCAATTGATTTTTGGCCACACTAACTTTGCTGTACGTTTTGGCTCAGTAATTTCTATTCTCTTAAGCACATTACTTGTCTATTTATTGGCAAGAATGATGTGGCGTAACCGTCAAGTTGCTTTTGTTTCGAGCTTAATCTATTTGTCCATGTTCCTTGTGTTTAGCGTAGGTACTTACAGTGTGTTAGATCCTATGTTAGCACTTTGGATTACTGCGAGTATGGTCTGTTGTTTTTGGGCACTGAAAGCGACGACTGTAAAAACACGAATATTAGCTTGGGTAACATTAGGTTTGGCATGTGGTATGGCATTTATGACTAAAGGATTTTTAGCATTAGCTATCCCGGTCATTGTCATGATACCTGTTACGTTGTATCAAAAACAATTTACGCAAATGTTACTCTATGGCTTACTTGCGGTGTTGAGTGCCGCATTGATTAGTTTGCCGTGGGCTTTGGCTGTAGCAAAGGCAGAACCTGATTACTGGCATTACTTCTTTTGGGTTGAACATATTCAACGTTTTTCTGGTGAAGATGCTCAGCATAGCGCTCCATTTTGGTACTATATCCCCGTTATATTATTGGGTGTGATCCCTTGGCTTGGATTATTACCAGGTGCATTGATAGGGGCTTGGAAGAAAAGACGCAAACGTCCAGAATTATTTTTCTTATTTTGCTGGTTTGTTATTCCTTTCTTATTCTTTAGTATTGCGAAAGGCAAATTACCGACATACATGTTGCCTTTTATGGCACCGCTTGCGATGTTAATGGCAAAATATGGTGTAGATTGTGCACGTAAATTTAGAATGAAAGCATTGCGTATTAATGGCTATATTAATATTTTTATTGGTGTTGCTGCGGTTGTCGCTATCTTAGTCATTCAGCTTGTTTCTTCAAAACCTATTTATATGCCTTATGAATGGTCTAAATGGGTTTTAGCTATCGTTGCATTCTCTTTATGGGGCATTATCGGTTATCTTTGCTCTACACTGAATGGTAAACATTGGTTGTGGGCTGCATCTTGCTCATTAGGGGTGAGTTTATGCATTGGACAAGCAATTCCTAACAGTAGTGTTGATGGAAAACTACCTCAAGAATTTATTCGTCAAAATATCGATACATTAAATACCAGCAAATATATTGTGAGTAACAGTGTGGGTATTGGTGCTGGATTGGCATGGGAATTACAGCGTAGTGATATTTACCTTTATGAAAGGACTGGCGAATTAACTTATGGTATTGAAGATTATCCTGATGCACAGCATAAGCTAATTAAGCCTGATAATTTTGCTCTGTGGTTAGAGCAAGCAAGAAAAGAAGGTAATGTATCCGTTGTTATTACGTTTAAAGATCCGAAAAAGTTAGCACAATTACCAAGACCTGAAGAGCTGGTGACAAATCATCGAGTTGCTATTTTAACGTATGAGAAGCGTAATTAATGTCCTTTGTTTTATTGCTGATCGTGAGTTTTTTAACCTGCATAGGGCAAGTTTGTCAAAAACAAGCGGTGGTCAGCTGGCAAAGTGACTCATTAACAAAAGCCAGGAAAACGATTTTCTGGCTTTTTGTCGCCATTGCGATGCTTGGTTTGGGAATGTTATTTTGGCTCCGGTTATTACAAATCCTTCCTTTAAGTATTGCTTATCCTATGTTGAGTATTAATTTTATTGTGGTGACACTTATTGGCCAATTTGTTTATAAAGAGCCTGTTAATGTAAAACATTGGATTGGTATTACGTCAATTATGATAGGTATTGTATTGATGAGTATGCAAGCATGAAAGGCTATTTATGGGCGATAGGAAGTGCGCTATTGGTCACCGTTGCTCAATTGTTGTTAAAGTTTGGTATGTCTGGACTGCCAGATTTACAGTTAGAAAAACAGTGGTTTGATTTCTCATGGTTGTGGGCCAATATTACACCATTAAGCATCGTATTTTCTGGGCTTGTGGGATATGTACTGTCAATGGTTTGTTGGTTGTTCACTTTACGCATTATCCCTTTAAATAAAGCTTATCCTCTCATTAGTTTGAGCTATGTTTTTGTTTATATCCTTGCTGTGATACTACCTTGGTTTCAAGAAACACCATCATGGACAAAAACAGCGGGTGTAGCATTTATCATGGTTGGAGTATGGTTAATAAGCCAAAAAACGAAAGGAGCACAATCACACTAACTGAATGATTGTAGAATGTATTTTCTGATCCTTGTTGTTAATTGTGCGATTTATTCTACCAATCATCACTCATTCATCTTCAATAACTTGTTTTTGCTTAAAAAAGCAGATAGATTTTAAAATCTATCGTAACAATAATGGTGGATGTAATGAGAAAGTCCGTTTTCTATCCTTTCTTACTCTGTATTATTCTGCTGGCTGGATGTTCATCTAGTCCATCAAAGCGCATTCCACCAGCCCCTCCGTTAAAAACACAACTCTCTGATCCAATCATGGTGATAGTGCAATTAAAATCGCAACTGGAGCAATGGTATGGCACACCCTATAGTTATGGTGGAATGACACCATCCGGCATTGATTGCTCTGGTTTTGTGTATAAAACGTACAGTGATCGTTTTGATATTAAACTACCTCGAATGACTATCGATCAAACCAAATATGGAACACAAATCAGTAAAAGCGATTTAATGCCAGGGGATTTAGTCTTCTTCAAAACCGGTGGTGGTGAAAATGGGCTTCATGTCGGTATTTATGATACTGATAATACATTTATTCATGCATCAACCAGTAAAGGAGTAACTCGCTCTTCTCTTGATAATGTCTATTGGAAAAAAACATTTTGGCAGGCTCGACGATTGTAATTTCGTGCCATTTAACAGCCTAATATATTGAGAAATATGGTATCTTATACCTTATTTTCTTCATGTAGGTATTCCTTATGTCAGGTAAATTGCGACTGTTAATTTCCGAATCTTATGATCCTTGGTTTAACCTTGCTGTTGAAGAGTCTATTTTTAGGCAAATGCCCGCTGACCAACGCGTACTTTTCCTTTGGCGCAATGATAATACAGTGGTAATTGGTCGAGCACAAAATCCATGGAAAGAGTGTAATACACGTAAAATGGATGAAGATGGTGTGAAATTAGCTCGCCGTTCAAGTGGTGGTGGTGCGGTTTTCCATGATCTCGGTAATACCTGTTTTACCTTTATGGCAGGAAAACCGGAATACAATAAAACGATCTCAACTCAAATTATACTTGAAGGGTTATCAAAAGCGGGTATACAAGCGACAGCATCAGGACGTAATGATTTAGTCGTGCCGCAAGAAGAGGGCGAAAGAAAAATCTCAGGTTCGGCTTATAAAGAGACGAAAGATCGTGGTTTTCATCATGGCACATTATTAATAAATGCTAACTTATCTAGATTAGCCAATTACCTCAATCCAGATCCCAAAAAACTTCAAGCTAAAGGGATCACTTCTGTACGCTCCCGAGTGGCTAATTTGGTTGAACTCAAACCTGATATTACTCATGAAAAACTTTGTGAAACAATCACCGAAAGCTTTTTTGAATACTATGGTGAGCGAGTAGAAGCAGAGGTTATTTCACCGCAAAAATTACCAGATTTGCCGGGTTTTGCAGATACATTCGCTAAGCAAAGTAGTTGGGAATGGAATTTTGGGCAAGCCCCGGCATTTTCTCATCTTTTAGATAATCGTTTTAAATGGGGTGGTGTTGAACTACATTTTGATATTGAGCGTGGTAATGTGGTTAGAAGCCAAATCTATACGGATAGTTTAGATCCTGCTCCATTAGAAGCATTATCAGATATGCTAATTGGGCTACGTTATACACCTGAGTCTTTAAAAGGACTGATCCAACAGCTTATTCTGCGTTATCCTAATAATAAAGGGGAGCTCGATGAGCTTCAAGAATGGCTAGTAAAAGAGATAGCTTAATTTTTCTGAAAATAAAAGAAAAAACCAGCTTATTAAGCTGGTTTTTTTATGGCGAGTAACATGTGCTAAGTCAATTAGTGATTTTCACATGACATGAAGCAATGAGCGTCTGGCATTGTGCCATTTTCTCTAAACTTAGCAGGTGTAGTATTAAAATGTTTTTTAAAAATACGAGTAAATGTTGCTTGAGAGCTAAAGCCATACATTAAAGCGATATCTAAAATAGACATATCTTTTTCTTGTAATGATTTAGCCGCTTCTAACAAGCGACGTTTGCGGACATATTCACCTAATGTACAGCCCTTAAAATCTTTAAATATGCGTTGTAAGTGCCATTTTGAATAGCCACTTTTATTTGCAATAGTATCGATTTTTATACCTTCGTTACGTTGTAACTGGGTTTCTAACCATTTTAGAATATCATTAACGACATTTTCAGCCATAAAACCTCCCACAAAAATGGTGGGGACACAATGCCCAAGTAAATAGGATAGTAACGTATGTTATTTATAATCTATTTTAAGCATGGGGAAAATAACAGGTAGGCAAAAAGTGCTCTTCGTTATTGATAATCATTATCATATCAATAGGAGAAAGCTATATATCTTAAGTAAGGTAGAGTTTAATGAATCATTTTGATTAAAAATACAGTTTTAAATGTATTTTACTTTGTTGAATTTATTGGCTTATTTTTTTAATGATAAGCCTGTTATACCATTTATTTTTCAGATTGTTATGTTTTTTTGTGTGATTTATAATCTAATCAATGATTAAGATGTATTTTAAATTCAATTTATTTGATTAAATAATAAATTTTAAAAATAAGATTTATTAATCAATTGGCGTTGTGCTACTAGTGTATTTTATTTGTAATAAATAGGCATATAAAAATAAATTAACTCAGTCACAATCTAGAAAATGCATACTAGAAGGTAACTGAGTAAAATTAGGATAGTTTAAGGGCGAAGAAAAACTTGTGGGGATGAATGCTCTGGATGGGTATCAACACTTACATCAGCGCCATACCATTTTCGGATATTCTCTGTTGTGAGCACTTCGTATGGTGTGCCTTCACAAACTAATTTTCCTTGATGTAATAATAAAATTCTATCGGCATAAAGTGAGGCCAAATTGAGATCGTGTAGAACGCAACAAACCATAAGGCGTTGTGTTTTTGCTAATTGTTTTAATAATCGCAAGCTGTGTTGCTGGTGGTAAAGATCAAGTGCTGAAGTCGGCTCATCAAGGAATAACACGGCTTCTTGTGGTGTAGGGTGCCATAATTGAGCTAATACTCTGGCAAGTTGTACTCGTTGTTGTTCACCGCCTGATAATTGACGATAGTCTCTCCCTTTAAACTTTAAACAATCTGTTTGTAGTAGAGCTGTTTCGATTGCCATTTTTTTATGTTGTTGTCCATGAGGAGTTCTTCCCATAGCAACCACTTCTTCTACAGAAAAAGAAAATGAGAGTTGGCTATTTTGACGCATAACAGCACGGTTTTGTGCTAATTGTTGACGATCCCATTGCGAATAGGTTTTTTGTTTAAAATAGCACACACCTTGTGTCGGGGTCGTATAGCCAGTTAATAAACGTAATAAAGATGATTTTCCTGCACCATTAGGCCCAATTATAGTGACTAACTCTCCAGCATTAAGTGAAAGTGATACATCATCAATAATGTTTTTTTCACCGATTTGATACGATAAATTATTTCCATAAAGCAACGAGGTATTTTGTTTTTTAATCATGACATCCTTCCTGCTGGTTGTCGTAAGATAAGCCAAAGGAAATAAGGGCCTCCAATTAATCCTGTAATGAGCCCCACAGGGATTTCTGCTGGAGAAACCAGTGTTCGAGATAATGTATCAGCGGCTAATAACAGTGTGGCCCCCCCTAAAATAGTGGCAGGTAATAACCACACGTGATTACTGCCGATGCGCATGCGAATAAGATGTGGCACAACAAGCCCAATAAACCCAATGACACCACTGAGTGCGACAGCACAACCAATTAAGATGGCGCTAAGCAGTAATAAAATAAATTTTGTTCGTCTTACGTTTAATCCTAAATAGTGTGCTTCTTCGTCACCCAGTTGTAACAGGTTCAATTTATGACTCTGCCAACAGGCCAAAATACTAACAGGAATGATCACAAGCGTTGCAATCGATAAGGTTTTCCAGTCAATTTGGCTTAATGAACCCATCATCCATAGTGAAAATTGGCGTAATTGTTGGTCTGTACTGATATAACTTAAGACGCCAATAAAGGACATACAAAGTGCATTGATAGCAATACCCGCAAGTAATAGTCGTGCTAAATTGCCATCACTCAATTGATGCAATGAGAAGATGATCATTGCGACAATCAAGCCACCAACAAAGGCCGCAACAATATGGCTATAAAATGAGAATATAGGGGAAAAAGAGAAGGGTAATATAATCACGATAGCAACCATGAGTGCTGCACCGCTACTTATGCCAAGTAACCCAGGATCGGCTAATGAGTTTCTAAATAACCCTTGCATGATCGCACCAGATATTGCTAATGCTCCTCCAACAAGAATGGCTAATAATACGCGAGGTAAGCGAATATCTAACCAAACTTGCCACACCATATCATCAAAAGAGCTATTCCATAATGTATGAAACGAGAGTGCTAATGCACCGCTATTCACAGAAATTAATGTGACTGTAGTGAGCAAAAAGAGTAAAACTAAAATACTCATCCACGGTGAATGAAAACGAGACATTATTGCTCCAAGGCTTGACGAATTTGATGCATGACTTCAGGTGTTGAAAGGGTAAAACCTAATAACCCCATATCATCAACAACAACATAATGCTTATTTTTACCGGCTGGTGTGTATTTTATGCCGGGTAAATTCCAAAGTTTCTCAATACCACCAATGCCTTTAATACCTTCTTTAGTCACCAGCAAAATATCAGGTTGGCTTGCAATAACACCTTCTTGAGAAAGTGGACGATAGCTTGTAAATCCTTGCATTGCATTCTTGCCCCCAACTAGTGAAATAATAGTATCTGCAGCGGTATCTTGACCAGCAGCCATAGGAACAACACCCCCATGGCTCATGATATAAATGACTTTTTTATCTATAGGTGTTGTGGGTATTTGGCTAATAGATAGGGTGAGTTTTTCTTTTAGCTGATTACCTTCTTTTTGTTTATTTAAAATAGTGGCAATGGTGTCTATTTTTTCATTAATGGCTTCTAATGAATGTGTGCCCGTAATTGTTTTAACAGCAATACCCGCTTCTTGTATTCGGCGTAGTGCCAAAGAAGGGCGAGCTAATTCGCTGGTTATAATTAATGTTGGTTTGACCGATAAGATACCTTCAGGGTTTAGCATTCGCATATAACCCACATCAGGGAGAGCTTTCACTTGTTCAGGGACTAAACTAGTGCTGTCTCTTGCAATAATCTGTTCACCCGCACCTAACGCGAAAACGATCTCTGTGATATCACCGCCAATAGTGACAATACGTTCATTGGCGGAACTGACAAACGACATGACGCTACACAGGATCAAAAGAAGCCATTTTTTCATTAACTCATTCTCCGATTAGGCTATTTTGGCAAGTGTATTAACTTGCTCGCGCCATTGTTGTTGCTCTGCAGTGCCTTCAGTACGTTGTCCATAAAGCTGGGCAATCTGTTGGCCTTTGCTATCAAAGATTTCAAGACTGGTGACAAAACCATCCTGAGTTGGTTTACGAGTGATCCAGCTTTCAGCAATTTCACTTTCAATTAAATGAAGTGTAAAAGTAGGGTTGAAAACATTAATCCAGACTTGGTTGCTATTCTCAAATTGGTGAGGAACTAAACGCTCAATTTGGCCTGTAAAAATTTGCACACAACCACGACTTCCAACAAAAATCATGATTTCATTTTGTGTTTCTTTCGCGAGGGTTAATAAGGTTTTCAGAGCACTGTTATCGACTTGATAAGCAAGGTCATCAGCAACAGCTTTAAAAGCTTGTTGACGACTCAAATTATTTTCTTTTAGTAATTTGAAAAATTGGTGAACATCGGTCATTGAACGCCATTGTTGTTCAAGTTGCTCTGCCAATTCATGACTAACAGGGGTGTTTGAATAAGGTTCGATAGGGGTAATATCGAGAGCTGGATTTTCTTCTGATAAGAATGATTGGATTAGTGTATTCCATTCATCCATATTGGTATTGTCGGTTGCATAGACTTTATGTAATGCATCGCCATGCATATCAAAAAACTGAATGCTATAGCGAGTTCCTTTTGAAGTTTCTTCAGCGAGTGCAAAAATACTTGACCAATAAGCGAAGAAAAAGCGTAAATCCATTGCACGAGGGTTTAAAATTAAACCTGCGTGATCGTTAAAACGTGCATTAGTGTACTCACCAAGATGCTCGTGAACGGCGATATCGTTACGAGTAATGGCTTTGACTTCCCCCACTTTACTTAAGGTTTTTAATAATTCTTGTACATCGTTACGTAAGCGTTTTGCATCATGTCCTACACGAGCATGTGTTAATTCGGCTTCGCTTACATTTAAGTAGGTAGCTAGATCACGGGCATAAGGTGCTTTTTTATCCGCTTTTGCTTGCAGGTAGCGCTCATAAAGAGGTTTATTCACAGAAACTCCTATTGTATCTATCGTTAATTTTATTGTTAATTACCACTGATAACTCACAAGTACTTTTGCATTACGACCTTCCTGAGGAATCCCCGCAGAAGAATAATAAGTTTTATCAAATGCGTTACCTAGTACAAATGAGGTTGTTAGCCCCTTTAAGGAGGCGTTACCTTCATAGCGAAGGTAAAAATCATTGACGCCATAACCTGCTTGTTGGCGATGGGTTGGGCGATTAAAACGGTCATGTTTGGTAAAGTCTGTTTTTTTGGTAAATTGGCCGACCCAACCTACAGAAAAATCGGTGTTGGGAACTGGAACATCAAAACGACTGGTCAATGTATCCGGCTCAATCGAGGTAATTGAGGCATTAGTGGCATTATCTTTCCCTTTGGTATGGTTATACGCTAAATCCCAACTAAAGAATTTAGATTGGTAGTTCATCGAAATATCCCACCCCCAAATAGTTGCTCTTGGAATATTTGTTGATTGTGTATATCCCTGAAAAATAGCGACATCTGCATCAATATAATCTTTTGCGCGAGTATTGAAATGGGCTGCTTTAATTTTCAGATTATCATTATTAGATAATAAGTCGTCGAATTGAAAACCAAATCCATATTCGGTGGTTGAATTGGTTTCAGGCTTTAAATTAGGGTTAGGGCGCCAATAATTTGTTGGTGCTCCTGGGAATGGCGCATCAAAATGTTTCGCATCGTTATACATTTCGCCTAAAGTGGGGGCTCTAAACGCTTGTGAATAAGAGGTATAAATCATTGACCAATCAGTAGGTGTGATGCTGATAGCTCCTTTGGATGACCATTTATCAGCGGTAATATCATCATAACGATCGTTTTGGCTTTTATATTTATCAAAACGGGTTCCTAAAATGAAGGAGACAGGCAAATCACGTAAAGTGACTTCATCTTGAACCCAGCCTGACATAAAACGGATATCAGCTTGTGGAAAACTTTCTGTATTTTGACTTGGTGATTGCTTCTGTTTATACACTTCACCACCATAAGTAAGTCCATGTGATGCAAAGCTATTCATTCCCACTTGAGAGCGATTCTCAAGTTTTACGCCATATGTTTTCTGCTCTCGACCTTCAAATCCTTTTTGTGTTGTTTTGGCGTTGATATCAATTTCACTGTAATAAGCTTGTGTTTTTAGATTAACCCATTGTAAATTCGAAGGATTGTATTGATAGGTTAACTGTGCATCTTTTTGTGTTGTTGTCCGGTCAGTTTCCACATTTGTCAGTGTGGAATTTCCAGCAACTTGAGGGTTTTTAGGTTGATGAGCATTATTATGGTAATAGCGGAATTGACCACTTAAAGTATTACTATCATCAATAAACCAACGCCCTTTGGAGAGTAGGTTAATAATGGTTTCATCATTTTGTGCACGGTAACCTCCACCATAACGAGTATCACCTTTATCACGCGCTGATAATGCAACGAGACCATCAAGGTTATCGTGTTTACCAAAAGCAGTAATACCCAAACCTCGGCTATGTTGCGCGGTATTACCAAGACCAGTGACACGCACACCACCTTGTTCGTTTTTTAAAAGTAGATCGCTGGCATCAACAGTATCGTAAGCAATAACACCGCCAAGTGCTCCACTACCATACAACAATGCAGAAGGTCCCCTAACTACTTCAACTTGCTTTATAAGAAGAGGATCAACAAAAATACTGTCAATATGGCCAGTGTCAGTTCCTTGACGTACACCATCTACAAGTGTCAATATTCCATTTTTACTGTATCCACGCATACTGATGGTTTCACCATTAGTACGACCTGCGCCTGAAATAGAAATTCCGGGCATATGACGAAGTAGTTCAGAAGCACTACCTGCGGTTTCTGACAACGCATTGTTATTTTTAATAACGGTTGACATCATGGGTAACGTAAAGCTATCACGCTCATTACCCGTCGCATAAACAGTAAGTACTTCTGTTTTTTTCTCCTCGCTAGTTTGTGTTTTCTCTTGTGCTGACACACAAGCAGAAGAAACAGCAACAGCCAGTAAACTAAATTTAATTAATAAGGATGACTGAGACATGTAGATGGATCTCCGTTATTTTAATGGGCTGTTAAAACAGCCCTTTGTTATATAAATTATTGCTCCTCATCTACCAGCGATAACTGACGGACATTTTGATATTTCTGCTTTCTTGTGGTACGCCCATCGCTGAGAAATATTCTCGATTAAAGGCATTTGCGAGCACCAATGCAGCTTGAATATCTTTATTGTTTTGAGATTGATAACTAATTGAAAAATCATGGATGCCATAACCTGGATATTGAGTTATTAGCTCTTGCATGCGATTCGTGGTTTTCCCTTTTACATGAGGCGCTCTTCCTTTATGCGTCCCTCTATTCTCAGTTGCGCTGGCAAATTTTCCTGACCACCCTAATGAGAATGGTGTTTTAGCAACAGGAAGTTGAATAAAAGTCGTCAGTATTTCAGGGCGAACCGGTGAAATGGTTTCATGAGATGTTAATTCAAGGGTTTGAGTACGGTTATAACCTAACCCAATAGAAATGAATGGATGTGAATAGCGCAGACCGAGCTCAACACCTTCAATAAGTGCTTGGGGAATATTAATGGCTTGTAGATGAAGTTTTTTCGTTAATACACGAGCATCCCAAACATCATACGTAATATAGTCTATCGCTTTTGTATCAAAATAAGCCACATTTAGAGAAAATTCATCGTCAGATGTTAGTAAGTGTGAAAAAGTTAGTTTTCCACCATATTCCCAAGTGCGATTTTTCTCAGGTCTAAGATTCGGATTTGGGATCCAAAATCCTTTTGCGGTACGCCCAAAAATAGCGGGTATCTCAAAATGAAGTGAATCGTTAAACATTTCATTTAGTGTCGGTACTCTCATATTGGTTGAATATGAGGTATAGAGTTGTAGCCATTGTGCCGGTGTAAAGGTTAGCGCAATATTTTTACTAATTTCATTTTCACTTGTTTGATGAAAATCGGGTTTATGCTGTTTAAAGTCTTCTAAAAGCGAATTTAACTCACTTTGAGGTTTGTTTTTGTAATAGTGATAACGTAATCCAGTTGTTAATGCTAAAGGAATATGTGGTGTTGAAAGTTGACTTTCTAGCCAACCAGCAACATAAATCATTTTTGCAAGAGGAAAGTTTTTGGCCGCTTGGTTAGAAACCATTTTTTGCTGATAAGCTTCTGTACCTAAAGTGAGCTTTTGATTAAATTTTTCTAAATAGGAAAATTGAGCGTTGTTTTCGAATTTCAATCCATAAGTTGATTGTGTCCGATCTTCATTTCTACCTATTTTCCCTTGCTGGTTTTTTCTACGTTGATAGTCAGAAAGAGATGTGTCAGTTAAAAATGTTTGATTAATATTGAACTCTGAATAATACAAATGGCTGGTTAAATTAATCCACGTATTCGCTTCAGGTTCATAATAATAAGTTAAAGAATAGTTTTTTTGTTCAGATCGACGTTCAACTTGGTTACTTTCATTTTTACCATAGCCACCCATACGGTGTAATACTTCACGTTGCTTTCCATCATTATAATAATGACGAGCAGACAGAAGAAGTGTCTGGGCTGTTGTTGGATAAAGATAGGCTTTGGCAAAAAAGTTTTTAATGTGTTCGTGGTTTTCGAGTTTATCACCATTAGCTAAATGAATAGGACCTCGTTGACGCTGGCTATAAGCAAATAAACCTTCAGCAATATCGACTCGCCCAGCAAGAATACCGCCATATGTAAAATGTTTATCTGCCGATGAAACAGAGGTAAAGAGTTTAGCGCTCAATTTTTCATTAGCATGCAATAGAGTTCGTGGGTCTAGTGTTTGAAATGAAACAACACCACCCATAGCACCATTACCATGTAATACAGGTGATGAGCCATGTTTTATATCAATGCGCTTTATTAATGAAGGATCAAGAAAAATACCACCTAAATTATTTATGGTATTTTCTAAAGGTTGCTGAATGCCATCGACCAAAATTTTAACACCTTTTTGATCATAGCCACGCATAAGGATGTTGGCACCATTCGTAACACCTGTTCCGGATATTGTTGTACCAGCCACTTTGTTTAGCATTTCACCGGTTGTTGATGCAGTTTGTGCCAGAGGTGTTGAACTATCAAGAATGGAATGAAAGTCGTGAATTTTTTTATCAATAGAATGGCCAACAACTGTGAGAGAGTCCATCTCTGTATTGTCTGATTGTGCAGAGGTAATCGGGGTGTACAACAAACACAGTGTTGTTGCTATACCTGAATATTTGTAATGTTTTTTCAGCATACACATACCATAAATGTCCATAAAAAATCCTTGTATATGGAGTTATTTAGCTGGCTGCCTAGCTGTGGTGGTAGGTGGCTTGCACGTTATTGTCAAAATGATTATTTAGTCAGGATTAATTTTCCTGCTTTTGTTTGACGTAGTTGATACAGCTCTCCGTTATGTTGAATGTAAACCACGCCATTTTTACCCAATAATTCAATACTATTGATAGATTGAATTATTGAAGAATGAGAATTCTGTTTAGTTAAAGAATTCTCCAAATTATTAGCTTTTTTATTCATAATCAAGCAAGAGTAATAAGCGTTATCATTATGATAATCATTATCGTTAACAAAAGTATTTAAACAAGCTTTTTTTAACGCAAAGAGGTAAATTTAAGTCATATTGTGAGTCATTTGAGCGAGATAAGAAAAAATCTGAAGAAAAATCACACAACGGATGAATAACCTAAATGATAAATGTGTTGTTTTATAATACTCTTGTGGTTAAGTATTAAAGGTGCGGTAGGAAAAGAGGGTGATGTCTCACCAAAATGATGAGACATAATAGTTAAAATAAATTAAATTTATATTCGATGACAATTTCTGAAGAGAGTGTATTGGCGTGATGATATTTACCATTAGTTAGAACAGGAGTTTTGCCTTTCATTTGATAAGACCAACCAGGACCAAACATAGCCCAAACAGTGAGGTTTTTAAGTTTTGAATTAGCCGGAACCCAGCGACTGAAGGCATTAATTTCACCAGTACGAACATGATTACCACGATAGTTAAACTGAGCAATATTACCAGCAAATCCAACAACCAGTTCAGGAGTTAAGGTGTAATCTGACATCGTTGAAAGTACAATTTCACCATCACGCATATAATCATTTCCGGCAAATGCCATCGAAGTAAATGTACCCCGTGAGTTTTTACTCATTGCTCGTGGATAAAAGCCCACTTCATTGGATTTATTTGCATTAGTATAACCTAATCCCCATTTAGTGCTCCAATTATCTGTCTGCCATTTAACATCGATGGCAAAATGCCAAGCATTATTATCAAAGTCTCTCTTATTGGTAGACATTATTTTATATTTATCTAAAGCATGAGTTGTATAAATTTGTGTACCTATATTTAGTTCTTTTATGGGCTTCATATTTAAAAATAAGATACTTCGACGTAGATAATTATCACTTTCACCATACCCATATTGCATATTCAGATTATTACTTTTCCACAATAAATCACTACTGGCAATGTGATTAATATATTCACCACTGTTGGTTTGAAATTGTTTTTTATCTGGTGAATTACGATCCATAGCGTTTTCAATATAAGCGCCTCGTAATGTTAATGCACCATAATTGACAGAACCGGTCCAACCTGAATAAGTAGTTGGCGATAAACGTGTTGAATTAGAAATGACGCCAACGTTTTTTATTGTTTGCCATCCCCAACGCGTATTGAAATTAATATCAGCAAGTTGATATTGTAATTTTATATTACGTTGACCAAATTTAGAGTAGCCTTCCGCATTATTCTTATTATTTCCTTCTCCGTGATTATATAGTACACCACGAGAATTAAAATAATCACTTGCACCTAATTTAACTGCACCGTAATAAGCAACGTCAAAGCCAATAATATTAGCGAAATAACCAGATTGAAAATCAAGACCAAAGCCTTGTCCCCATGCATTATGAACACGAGTACTACCGGTATCCTCTTCTTTTAAATATTTCCAATAGTTTTTTAATGACAGCGACATGGTAGATTGACTAAATAAAGGATCTTCAAATACGGTATCTATAAAATGATTTTCTTTAATATTATTTTCTGGTATTTTAGCTAATGTTTTTATTGGATTAATTAATAAAATTATGATGATACTTATCATCTTTATTTTCATAATATTCCCCAGTGGATAAGCGTAGTTACCCAGGCGAAGCTATTTCGCCTGAATATGTCACATGAATAATTAGATATTAACTTTATTTTTGAGCGAAAGATTGCTTTCCTATCTCGACATATTTTAATGTACCAATTTCAGTCACGGTATATTTGCCATCTTTATAAATAATTTTAACAACAGCAGCATTAGAAAGTGGTTTATTTTTTGCAATATCATCGGTTAAATCAGAGATCATAATTTGCATTGCAATACCCGATGAAATTGCCAGAATATTTTTATCACCATGTTCTTGGGCATTTTTAACAATAGTATAAAGTGCCTCTTGAGTGCGTGCTTTTACTTGCTGATAATTTTCTGCCATTTTCTTAGGATCAGCAGCGGCTAAAGCATTTTGGTTTTCCTCTGCAGTAATTGTGCCTGCTTTCATTTGATTAAATAAAGTTGTAGCATCTTTTAGGTAGAGCTGTTTTGCACCAGCATCAGCCATATCTTTATTAAATCCACCTTCAAATCCACCAAAGAAAGCTTCTCGTAATCCACTGAGTTCATTTAATTTATAATTTTCGATACCTATTTGTTTTAATATCACACTCATTGTTTCACGTTGACGTCCGGCATCGCTAGAATAAAAACTATCAAAAGGTATACCTTTTAAACCTTCACCCAAATAACGAGCAACACGAATACCGTCTTCTGTTAATGGCGAATCTACCCAACCTTGAACTCGATCAAAAGTATTTAGCAATGTTTTACCATGACGAGCAAAATAAATAGTGATACCGTCATCTCCTTTAACACTCATCGCTGTTTCAGTGGCAAAGCTGGTTGATGTACTCATTGCTAAAATTAATGCGATAAGCCATTTTTTCATAATAATCCTCATAGAATGGTCTTTTTAATAAGCAAAAAAAAACCTACGCTAGAGAAACGAGACAGGCATAAACGGTATTATGCTTGTTCGATTTATCTTACGTAGGTTTCGCCTGTATTTAACAGTAACAATCCAACATCGATAACGGTAGCACCAAATATAATAAAAAAAAACACTATTTATTATTAGTATTAATAAGTGTGATCGAGTTCATAGGATAATAAGTTAGATATATTCTTATTAATTATGAATTTCATGATTGAAATATAATACTATATTAAGTTTATTACACCTTATTGATGATAAATAAAATTGAAAAATGAATAAGTTACTCTAAAATATCTCTTTAGAATATTTATGATGAGTAATACTTTTTATTTTATTGAACATAAAGAAATTTAATTAAGGAGTCAATCTGCTGAAATTTGTATATCACATAAAAGTGATATGAAAGTCACACTTTTTAAAATTGTGATTTGAATAACGTAAAAGGTTTGTTTACAGTAGGAAAACGAGTTTACCGGATTGTTACTGCTAATGATATTAGCAGGCAAAACCTGATAAGACCATAGATTGCTATGGAACTATCGGGTTTTTTCATTTTTGGGGAAATAAAATGAAGATCGCAAAAATATTAAATAACAATGTGGTCATTGCCTTAAGTGAAAATAACCAAGAGCTCGTTGTTATGGGAAGGGGATTAGCGTTTCAAAAGAAAGTTAATGAAGACATTGAACGAGATAAAATTGAGAAAATATTCGAGTTACGCAGTAATGAACTTATTTCTCGTTTAAGTGAGTTATTGAGTCACATTCCAATTTCTGTCATGAAGGTCTGCGATAGCATGATTTCTGTTGCTCGTAATCAATTAGGCGAGCTTAATGAAAATATTTATATTGCGTTAACAGATCACTGCAATTATGCCATTGAAAGGCAGAAAAAAGGGTTGGCTATTTCAAATACTATGATGTGGGAAATTCAGCGTTTATACCCTAAAGAGTATCAACTTGGGCTAGAAGGATTAAAGCGGATTGAACAAGAATTACAGGTGGCATTACCTGTTGATGAAGCTGGGTTTATCGCTCTTCACTTTGTTAATGCACAATTAACGGGTGATATGCCAATTGTGATGGAAACCATGACTATCATGCATGAGGTCATGAATATCGTTAAGTATCATTTTAATATTGAATATCAAGAAGATACTTTAGACTATCAGCGATTCGTCACACATTTGAAATTTTTTACCCACAGAATGATGAGTCGAAAAACAGTGCCTAATGATGATGTTTCTATGCATATTGTTATCAAAGAAAATTACCCACTTTCTTGGTGCTGCGCAGAAAAAATCAGTCAGTTTTTGCTGAATAAATATCAGCGTGAGTTAACGGATGAAGAACGTATGTTTTTAGTTATTCATATTGAGCGATTAAGAAAGAAACGACATGATTAATTAATCAAGCGTGTAGTTGATATAAAAATATCAAATTAAAATGTGATGGATTGTTACTGCCGATATTCGGTAGGCAAAACCTGATTTACTCCCATTTGTTAATGAGAGTAGTCAGGTTTTTTTTTACATATTCATTGTTGATTAAGCATTTCATTATTTAAGTCATAAAGGAATTGAGTATGGAATACCGAACATTAGCAGAACAAATCATTAATAATGTAGGTGGGAAAGACAATATCCTCAGTGTGATACATTGTGCAACTCGTTTGCGTTTTAAACTGGAAGATAGTACTAAAGCCAATGTCGAAGTGTTAAAGCAAAATACGGAGGTTATTACTGTTGTTGAAAGTGGTGGGCAATTCCAGGTTGTTATTGGTAATCATGTCAGTGAGGTGTATAAGGCGATTGTTGCTCTTATTGGTGAGGTAAAAAATAGAAATTTTCAAAGTGAAAATACTTGTAATAACAAAAAGAAAAAGCGTAAGGACAATATTTTTAGCCACTTTATAGATATTGTATCTAGTATTTTTACTCCAATTTTGGGGATCATGGCAGCGTCAGGTATTTTAAAAGGACTATTATCATTAGCAATCACTTTAAATTGGTTGTCCGCTTCAAGTGGAAGTTATCAAATTCTATTTGCTACAAGCGATTCGTTATTTTACTTTTTTCCTCTTGTTTTAGGTTATACCGCAGGAAATAAATTTGGCGGGAATCCATTCTTAACCATGGCAATTGGCGGTGCATTAGTTCATCCATTAATGCTTGCAGCATTTCAACAAGAAACTACTGAATATTTTTTAGGTATTCCTGTTACATTTATTAATTACAGTGCATCGGTTATTCCTATTATTTTTGCTGCTTGGGTGAGTTGTTTATTAGAAAAAAAATTAAATACCATGTTGCCTTCATCCATGAAAAACTTCATTGCTCCGTTACTGTGTTTATTAATTATTGTACCGCTGACTTTTTTAGTCATAGGGCCTTTAGCAACTTGGATAAGTTTATTGATTGCTGATGGTTTTCAGTCCGCTTATAACGTAACGCCAGTTATCGCAGGTGCGATTATGGGAGGGATTTGGCAAGTTTGCGTTATTTTTGGTCTACATTGGGGCATTATCCCCATCAGTATTAATAATCTGAGTGTATTAGGTCAAGATGCGCTAGTGCCTTTACTATTACCAGCAATCGCAGGGCAAGTTGGCGCAACACTTGGCGTTTTATGGGCAACTCGAGAGACTAAATTACGTATTATGGCGGGCTCATCAGTCACTGCGGGTATTTTTGGTATTACAGAGCCTGCGGTATATGGAGTCACTTTACCGTTGCGTAAGCCTTTTATTTTTGCCTGTATTGGTGGCAGCATTGGTGGCGCGATAGTTGGTTATAGCAATACACTTACCTTTTCATTTGGTTTAGTAAATATTTTTACTTTCACACAAATTATACCTACAACAGGAATTGATAGTACTGTATGGGGGGCCATTATTGGTTCATCAATTTCATTTGTTTTCGCATGCGTTGCAACGCGCTTATTCGGGCTGAAAAAAGAAAATAACGCAGAGTCCGAACCGACTATTCACTCACCAGCAAACCCTCTGAGCAGTGCTGAGCAAAACTCAGAACAGGAAATAGTATATTCACCGTTATCAGGCATAGTGATTTCATTAAAAAATACACCAGATGAAACCTTTGCGAGTGGTTTATTAGGTGAAGGTGTCGCTGTTATTCCAAGTGCTGGCGAGGTTTATGCGCCTTTTGATGGTGAAGTTGCTTCGTTTTTTAAAACAGGCCATGCCTTGGGCTTATTAAGCGAAAAGGGTATTGAGTTATTTATTCATATTGGAATTGATACCGTTAAGTTAAATGGGATGTATTTCTCACCCAAAGTTAAAGTAGGGGATACATTTAAAACAGGTGATTTATTACTTACTTTTGATCGTAAAAAAATTCTTGAGGCTGGTTATGATTTAACAACCCCCGTTATTGTGAGCAATACCGATAATTACAGTGCAATTACTAGCCTGGAGTTAAATAAACCGGTGAATTCGGGTTCAGCGCTTATCAGCGTTAATCATCAATAAGGAGTTAACAATGAAGAAATTTCCTAATACATTTTTATGGGGAGGCGCTATTGCTGCTAATCAAGTTGAAGGCGCTTATTTAACTGCAGGTAAAGGGTTAAGTACTTCAGATGTTCAACCACAAGGTATTTTTGGGCCTGTGGTTGAAAGAGCAAAAAATGATTTTTGTATTAAAGATATTGCTATCGATTTTTATCATCAATATGCAAAAGATATTGCACTCTTTGCTGAAATGGGTTTTACCTGCTTAAGAACCTCTATTGCATGGAGCCGTATCTTTCCATTAGGTGATGAATCTACACCTAATGAAGAAGGGCTGGCATTTTATGATCGCGTATTTGATGAAATGGCTAAATATAATATTCAGCCGATTATTACCTTATCTCATTATGAAATGCCTTATCACTTAGTGACGCAATATGGTGGTTGGGGAAATCGTAAGACTATTGCATTTTTTGAGCGTTATGCTTGCAGCGTTTTTCAACGTTATAAAAATAAAGTTAAACTTTGGCTTACCTTTAATGAAATCAATATGTCATTACATGCACCAATGACGGGGGTTGGTTTAGCGGGTGAAAGAACACAATCAGAGATTTATCAAGCCATACATCATCAGTTAGTTGCCAGTGCCAGAGCTGTTAAAGCGTGTCATTGTATTATTCCGGATGCAAAGATCGGCAATATGTTATTAGGTGGATTGGTTTACCCATTAACATGCAAGCCAGACGACGTTTGGGAAGCTATGAACGAAAATCGTAAATGGCTATTTTTTGGTGATGTACAATGCCGTGGTCAATATCCTGCTTATATGTTGCGTTATTTTAGAGATAATCATATTGATGTTGTGATAACGGATGAAGACCGACAAGATCTCAAACAAACGGTCGATTTTGTATCATTTAGTTATTATATGACCGGTTGTATTACCGCAGATAAAGAAGAATATGAGATGAAGCGAGGAAATATTCTCAGTATGGTGCCAAATCCTTACTTAGAAAGTTCTGAATGGGGATGGCAAATCGATCCTAAAGGTATTCGTATTGTGCTTAATCTATTGTGGGATCGTTATCAAAAACCTTTATTTGTTGTAGAGAATGGACTTGGCGCGATTGATAAAATCACTTCGGAAGGCGAAATCAATGATGATTATCGTATTCAGTATATTAACGATCATCTGGTACAAATCGGTGATGCGATTGAAGATGGTATTGATGTAATGGGGTATACCAGTTGGGGACCGATTGATTTGGTGAGTGCGTCAAAAGCTGAGATGTCTAAACGTTATGGCTTTATTTATGTGGATAGAGACGACCAAGGAAAAGGCTCATTAGAAAGAAAACGTAAGAAAAGCTTTTATTGGTATCAAAGCATTATCCAATCTCAAGGTGAATTATTGCGTTAATATGATAATTTCTTTCTGATAATGGAAATAAAAGGAGAGCTAAGGCTCTCCTTTTTACTGTATTTCAATATTGCGTTTATTGAAATCGACTCTCAACCGCTTGTGCTAATAATTGAAGCAATTGCTCAGTATCATTCCAACTTAAGCAAGGATCGGTGATCGATTGTCCATAAACCAGTGGTTTTTCTGGTACGACTTTTTGTGAGCCTTCTTGTAAAAAGCTTTCAGCCATAACACCAACAATGGCTTGTGAGCCATCTTTGATTTGTTGACTGACATTGCGCGCTACTTCTAATTGGCGACGATGAATTTTTTCACAATTACCATGACTAAAGTCGATAATAAGATGTTCAGGTAAATCTACTTGTTTTAGTGCATCAACCGCATCTGCAATATCACTTGCATGGTAATTAGGTTTCTTACCGCCACGCATAATAATATGGCCATAAGGATTACCACTGGTTTGGTAAATCGTCATTTGGCCATTTTTGTCAGGTGACAAGAATGTGTGACCAACACGAGAGGCTCGAATAGCATCAATAGCAATACGGGTATTACCATCAGTGCCATTTTTAAAGCCTACAGGGCAAGAAAGTGCAGATGCCATTTCACGATGAACTTGACTTTCTGTTGTTCTTGCGCCAATAGCGCCCCAACTAATTAAATCTGCAATATATTGTCCCGTAACCATATCAAGGAATTCGGTTGCTGTTGGTAAACCCAGCGTGTTTATCTCAATTAATAATTTTCTTGCAAGGCGGATACCTTCATTAACATTGCATGAATTATCAAGGTAAGGATCTGAAATTAAACCTTTCCAACCAATCACTGTACGTGGTTTTTCAAAGTAGGTTCTCATGACAATTTCTAAGCGGTCATGATAACGCACTTTTTGCTGATTAAGCTTAATAGCGTACTCTTTAGCAGCTTTAGGATCATGGATAGAGCAAGGTCCTACGATCACTAAAAGTCGCTTATCTTCGCCGGTAAGGATTGCTTCAATTCGTTTACGTGCTGATGTGATATTTTGAGTTATCTCATCAGAAATGGGGAACTCTTTTGCTAAGGTTTCTGGTGTTACCAGACTGTCTAAAGCCTTAGTCCGTAGTTCGTCTGTCTTTAACATAATTTATCTCAATAAATATACAGGGTAAGTCTACCCAGTGATTAAGATCACAATAAACGAAATTCAGCTAATTTCAACAGCGTTATTAGAGAAAAATCAATAAAAAAATATGGTTAGGGTTTAGAACATTCTTCTTGCTAATCCCATCGAATCAATGACTTTGGTTGAAATTTCTTCTACAGAATAATTAGTGGTATTGAGATAAGGAATATTGTTTTTTCTAAAAAGTGCTTCGACTTCCGCTAATTCGATTCTACATTGGCGAATCGAGGCGTAACGGCTATTTTCGCGGCGCTCGCTTCTAATGGCAGCGAGACGTTCTGGCGCAATGGTCAAGCCAAATAATTTATGTTGATACTCTTTTAATTCAACAGGGAGTTTTAAGAAATCCATATCATCTGCCGTAAATGGATAATTGGCTGCTTGGATACCAAATTGCATGGCTAAATAGAGGCTGGTGGGGGTTTTCCCGCAACGAGAAACGCCAATTAAAATCACTTGTGCTTGATCGAGGTTACGTAACGATATTCCATCATCATGAGAAAGCGTGTATTCAATCGCTGCAATACGAGCATCGTATTTACTGAGGTTTTTTTCTGTTAAGCCGTGGGTTTTGTTTAATTTTGGTGATGCTTGAATACCTATTTCTTTTTCAAGGGGTAATACGAGGGATTGCACAATGTCCTGACAAAAACCTTCACTACTATTTATTATCTGTTTAACTTCAGGACTAATTATAGAATAAAAAACAAGGGGTTTTGCGCCACTCTTTTTATAAATTTCAGCGATTTTCTGTTTTATTTCTTCTGCTCTTTCCACTGTAGAAACAAAAGGTAATGTATAACTTTTCATTTTTAATGGAAATTGAGAAAGTACGGCATGACCTAATACTTCTGCCGTAATAGCTGTACCATCAGAGATAAAAAAGACTGTTCTATCAATAGGTTCATTATTATCACAATTAATAGAATTCAAGCTTAATATCATAACACTCACCTTTTTTTAGCTGAATTATCAAATCAAACAATATTATCTATAGCATTTTTAGTGATTATAAAGGATAAAAAAATAAAGTTTTCTGGTTGATCGATTCACCTTTCTATATTCAGCATCACATTGTGATACGCTTATTTACGTTGTCATTTTGACAGCGGGTTTTTCTTTTTTTCTCTCTCTCATAATTGTTTAAAAAAGGATTGTTCTCAATGTCCAGCAATAGCCTCACCCCGTGCAATGTACTTTGGTATAACCAATTAGGTATGAATGACGTTGATCGTGTTGGTGGGAAAAATGCTTCCCTCGGTGAAATGATCACAAACCTCGCGGAACTGGGTGTTTCTGTTCCTAATGGGTTTGCTACCACAGCGCAAGCGTTTAATGATTTTCTGGAACAGAGCGGTATCAATCAGCGTATTTATGAATTACTTGATAGAGTTGATGTTGATGATGTTCATCAACTAGCTCAGGCAGGTAATCAAATTCGCCAATGGGTAATTGATACGCCTTTTACGCCTCAGTTTGAAAAAGATATTCGCGATGCTTATCTCACATTAAGTGAAGGCGAATCAGAAGCTTCTTTTGCTGTTCGTTCATCGGCAACTGCAGAAGATATGCCTGATGCTTCTTTTGCAGGTCAACAAGAGACGTTTTTAAACGTTCAAGGTATTGATGCCATACTTGTCGCAATCAAACACGTATTTGCTTCGTTATTTAACGATCGTGCAATTTCTTATCGTGTTCACCAAGGTTATGATCACCGTGGTGTTGCCTTATCTGCGGGTGTTCAACGTATGGTACGTTCAGATCTTGCTTCTTCAGGTGTGATGTTTACCATTGATACAGAATCTGGTTTTGATCAGGTTGTCTTTATTACATCAGCGTATGGTTTAGGTGAAATGGTGGTACAGGGGGCGGTAAACCCTGATGAATTTTATGTACATAAACCAACTTTAGCAAAAGGTCTACCTGCCATTGTTCGTCGTAACCTTGGTTCTAAAAAGATCCAAATGGTTTACGCAGACAGTGTTGAGCATGGTAAACAGGTTCGTATTGAAGATACCCCAGAATCACTGCGCAATCGTTTCTCTTTGACTGATAATGAAGTTCAAGAGTTAGCAAAACAAGCCGTATTGATTGAACGTCATTATGGACGCCCTATGGATATTGAGTGGGCTAAAGATGGGCATAATGGTCGTTTATACATTGTACAAGCTCGCCCTGAAACAGTTCGCTCTAATCAACAAGTGATGGAACGCTATCAGCTAAATGAAAGTGGTTCAGTCATTATTGAAGGTCGTGCTATTGGTCATCGCATTGGTACAGGTACAGTCAAAGTTATTCATAACTTAAATGAGATGGATAGAATAGAAACTGGTGATGTACTGGTTACTGACATGACAGACCCAGATTGGGAACCTATCATGAAAAAAGCCTCTGCGATTGTGACCAACCGTGGTGGTAGAACGTGTCATGCCGCAATTATTGCACGCGAATTAGGCATTCCTGCTGTTGTGGGGTGTGGTGATGCAACAGAATGTATTACAGAAGGGCAAGTCGTTACGGTTTCTTGTGCTGAAGGTGATACGGGGTTTGTCTATGATGGTAAACTGGATTTTTCTATTCAGAGCTCCGCAATCGATAACATGCCTGAACTTGATCTGAAAATCATGATGAACGTCGGTAATCCTGATCGTGCATTTGATTTTGCAGGCTTGCCTAATGACGGTGTTGGTCTTGCACGTTTAGAATTTATTATCAACCGTATGATTGGTGTCCACCCTCGTGCGTTATTAGAATATGACGACCAAAGTGAAGCGTTAAAAGCTGAAATTAATGAGATGATGGCGGGCTATGAATCTCCTGTTGAATATTATATCAGTAAATTAACAGAAGGGATTGCGACATTGGCCGCTGCATTCTGGCCTAAGCGTGTGATTGTTCGTTTGTCTGACTTTAAATCTAACGAATATGCTAACTTAGTCGGTGGCGATCGTTATGAGCCAGATGAAGAGAACCCAATGTTAGGATTCCGTGGCGCTGGTCGTTATGTATCTGACGATTTCCGTCGCTGTTTCGCGCTTGAGTGTGAAGCAGTAAAACGTGTTCGTAATGATATGGGCTTAGATAATGTTGAGGTGATGATCCCATTTGTTCGTACTGTACGCCAAGCTGAAGAAGTTATTGAAGAATTAGCGACTAACGGTTTGAAACGTGGTGAGAATGGCTTAAAAGTGATTATGATGTGTGAAATTCCATCAAATGCTTTACTAGCGGATAAATTCTTAGAACATTTTGACGGTTTCTCTATCGGCTCTAACGACATGACCCAATTAACATTAGGTCTTGATCGAGATTCGGGGGTGGTATCTTCACTGTTTGATGAGCGTAATGATGCAGTGAAAGCATTATTATCAATGGCAATTCAAGCGGCTAAACGTAATGGTAAATATGTGGGTATTTGTGGTCAAGGGCCTTCTGATCATGAAGACTTTGCACAGTGGTTAATGGAAGAGGGAATTGATAGTTTATCTTTAAATCCAGATACCGTAATTAAAACGTGGGTAAAATTAGCACAATAAAATTAATATCATTATAAATAAAAAGCTCACAAAATAATGTGAGCTTTTTTTATACAATTATTAAATAATAGGTAAAAAAAAAGCCTATCATGGGCTGACAGGCAAAGACTACACACAGCAATATTTTATATTCTTTAATTCCGCCAATTAATCTATAAATATGAAAGGCGAAATCATTAATTCGTTGAAACATTTGTTTCGTTGATATTTATATTAAGAGAAATGCGTTAATTATGCTCTAAGAATTATCTCAATAAAAATAATATTGGCCTATTTCAAAGTGAATATAACTTGCTGGTAACAAAAGGGTTTAAAAAAATGTAATTTGTTTCAAATTGTAAGTTTGAATATAAAAATATAATAATTCATTCCTAAATTGATAATCTTTATTAAACTTTAGTCTATTATTTTTAGAGCATGTAAGTAGCTACACTTACATGCTCCATTATTATTTATTCTTTCTCAATAAAATTTTTATTCATAAATTCTACTGTTTCAGTGAGATCAGGATTAGGTTTTGGTACTTCATTAATCCATGCGTTTAATAAACTATGTGCAACAGCAAGAACAACCGGGCCAATAAATAATCCAATCATTCCTAATGTCAAAATGCCACCAATAACTCCCGTTAGAATTAATACCATCGGTAAATCGGCCCCCATTTTGATTAAATAAGGTCGTAATACGCCATCCATGGTTGCAACCGCACCGCCCCAAATCACCATAACAATGCCCCAAGTCGTATCACCCGTCCAAAATAACCATAAAACGGAGGGGACGAGTACTAATAAAGGGCCTATTTGAGCAAGGCAACAAATAAACATAATAACGGTTAATACTGTAGCATAAGGGACTCCAGATACAGCAAGACCAATACCACCGACAATAGCTTGAATTAAGGCAGTTAAAACTACACCTAGCGCTACTGCGCGAATAGACATTGATGCCAGTAAAATAGCAGCATCACCTCGTTGGCCTGCCAAACGAATAGCAAAGTGGCGCAACCAAGATACTACATTTTCACCTTGTAAAAATAGCAAGCCTGAAAATAGCAACATCACACCCAAATGCAGGGCAAATCGACCAATATTTAAGGCTTGAGCAAAAAACCAATTTGCGGCTTGTCCAACATAAGGTTGGATTTTTGTGATTAACGCATTACCGCCAGAAACGAGAATAGAGTGCCATGTATCATAAAGTTTGCTCCCAATCATCGGGATATCATTAAGCCATAATAATTGAGGTGGTTGAATATTCGAAGGTGATTTAGCTAACTCAATCAATGGCGCACTATTATCAATAACACTACTAATTAATAAAATAATAGGGATAACAAAGATTAGTAATATCAAGATCATCATTATCATGGTAGATAGCCAACGATATTTTACCCGTTTTTCAATAATCAATAGTAAAGGCCATGTAGCAACAACAATCATTCCAGCCCAAATAAAACCTACAATAAAAGGGGTAAGTATCCAAAAACTGGCGATAATAAAAAAAGAAATAAAAAGAACAGTGAATAAAACTTTGGGTATATCTGTATGGATCTGCGGTTTTTCCATGGTTTTAAATCCCTACACGAATAAAAATGCTAGAAGCAGATGAATAAACATTGCAAATATCACGTTGTTTATATCACTACGCAATTTGCCAGAATTGTATGATAAGGTGAACAGGTATCGGTCTGAAAGTACAAAATGAGGAAAAGTACCTTTCAGTATCCCTTTCAACATCAAAAATTAAGCAATGTGGACTATTAGATTAAAGAGCTATAACAAATGATCCCACGTATATCGCAAGCACCGCAAGTTAGTGAACTCACAACAGAATTTCTTGATACTCTTCGAAAAAATGGCTTCACCGGTGATATCTCCAGCAGTTATGCTGACAGACTCACTATGGCAACAGATAATAGTATTTACCAGTTATTGCCACAGGCGGTGGTTTTTCCTCGCTCAACGGCTGACGTCACTATTGTTGCTCGCCTGGTTGATGAATCCAAATTTCACTCGCTTTCTTTGACACCGAGAGGTGGAGGTACCGGAACCAATGGGCAGGCATTGACTGATGGTATCGTGGTCGATTTATCTCGTTATATGAAACGAATTATCGAGATAAACCCAGAAGAACGCTGGGTTAAAGTTGAAGCAGGTGTAATAAAAGATGAACTAAACCTTTTTTTAAAACCCTATGGTTTCTTTTTTGCACCAGAACTTTCTACTAGTAACCGTGCCACATTAGGTGGGATGATTAATACGGATGCGTCAGGGCAAGGTTCTATGGTTTACGGTAAAACCTCTGACCACGTTCTTGGCGTTAGAGCTGTATTGCTAGGAGGAGAACTCCTTGAAACACGAGCCATGGATACTGCATTAGCCGAGAACATTGCACAAGAAAGCTCTGCTATCGGTAAAGTTTATCGAACGGTTTTATCCCGTTGCAAAGCGCAACGGAAACTTATTCTTGAAAAGTTCCCTAAATTGAATCGGTTTTTAACGGGTTACGATCTGCGCCATGTTTTTAGTGATGACATGAAACGTTTTGATTTAACACGGATCTTAACGGGGTCAGAAGGTACACTGGCGTTTATTACAGAAGCAACTTTAGATATTACACCTATCCCTAAACAGCGTAGTTTAGTCAATGTAAAATATGACTCTTTTGATTCTGCATTGCGTAATGCCCCTTTTTTAGTTAAAGCCAACGCACTTTCTGTTGAAACTGTTGATTCTAAAGTATTAAATCTTGCTCGTGAAGATATTGTGTGGCACTCCGTCAAAGAATTGATCACCGATATACCTAATAAAGATATGCAAGGGCTTAATATTGTTGAATTTGCGGGTGACGATGAAGTATTGATTCATTCTCAAGTCACATCATTATGCCAACGATTAGACTCATTAATGAAAGAAGGGCAAGGGGGGGTTATTGGTTATCAAGTGTGTCATGAGTTAGCGGATATTAACCGTATTTATGCCATGCGTAAAAAGGCTGTGGGTTTATTAGGTAATGCCAAAGGACAAGCCAAACCTATTCCTTTTGTGGAAGATACCTGTGTACCACCAGAACATCTGGCTGATTATATTACAGAGTTTAGGGCATTGCTCGATAGGCACCAGCTTCATTATGGCATGTTTGGCCACGTTGATGCAGGTGTATTGCACGTAAGACCTGCACTTGATATGTGCGATCCACAACAAGAATTATTGATGAAATCTATCTCAGATGACATTGTCACGTTAACCGCTAAATATGGCGGTTTGCTTTGGGGTGAACACGGGAAAGGCTTTAGAGCGCAATACAGCCCCGAATTTTTTGGTGAAACGCTCTATCACGAACTTCGTCAAATAAAAACGGTGTTCGATCCTCGAAATAGGCTTAATCCTGGAAAAATCTGCCCTCCGTTAGAGGTCGATGAACCAATGAAACAAGTCGATACTGTTAAACGAGGCACGTTTGATCGCACTATCCCTTTATCTGTCCGTCAAGATTTTAAAGGAGCTTTAGACTGTAATGGCAATGGGCTTTGTTTTAATTTTGATGCGAAGAGCCCTATGTGTCCTTCAATGAAAATTAGCGGACAACGCATTCATTCACCTAAAGGGCGAGCCACACTTGTACGAGAATGGTTACGATTATTAACCGAGCAAGGTGTTAGCCCAAAACAACTTGAATCTAGTTTTGAGAACAATAAATCTAGTTTAAGAAGTTTGATAGAGAAAACACGTAATACATGGAAAGCAAAACGCGGGGAATATGATTTTTCACATGAAGTGAAAGCAGCAATGAACGGTTGTTTGGCTTGTAAAGCGTGTTCGACTCAGTGCCCGATTAAAATTGATGTACCCTCGTTTCGTTCTAAGTTTACTGAACTTTATCACCAGCGCTATTTAAGGCCATTAAAAGATCATATTGTTGCGAATGTTGAGCTAACAACACCCATTATGGCTAAAGCGCCGGGGGTCTTTAACTTTTTTATGAAGCAACCATTGGTACAGTCATTGAGTAAACATACGATAGGCATGATTGATTTACCGTTGCTGTCATCGCCAACATTAAAACAGCTATTAGCTGGGCATCATGCTCTAGATATGACGTTAGAAGATTTAGAATGCTTATCGGATAAGCAACGGAGTCATTATGTGTTGGTGGTGCAAGATCCCTTTACCAGTTATTACGATGCAAAAGTGGTTGCAGATTTTATTAAACTAATTGAAAAGATTGGATTTAAACCTGTTTTACTGCCATTTTCCCCTAATGGTAAGGCACAACATATTAAAGGTTTTTTACAGAAATTTAGTAAAACAGCGCAAAAAACGTCAACTATGCTTAATCGGATTGCAAAACTAGGCATTCCAATGGTGGGCGTTGATCCCGCATTAGTACTTTGCTATCGCGATGAATATCGAGAAATACTGGGTGATAAGCGTGGTGATTTTAATGTTCAACTTGTTCATGAATGGTTAAGTAAATTAGTTTCTGAGCCAATATCAGTTCGTGATGATGCTGAAAAATGGTATCTTTTCGGACACTGTACAGAAGTGACAGCTCTACCACAAAGCATGAAACAGTGGCAGGCTATTTTTCAACGTTATGGGCAACAACTCGAATTTGTGAGTACGGGATGTTGTGGAATGGCGGGTACTTATGGACATGAACTGAACAATTATGAAAACTCGTTGGGTATTTACCAACTCTCATGGGGTAATGCATTAAAAACATTGCCAACAATGCGTTGTTTAAGCACCGGGTATTCATGTCGTAGCCAGGTAAAACGTATTGATAATATTGAGCTAAAACACCCATTACAAGCACTTTTGGAGATCATGCCATGATATGGAAACGTGAAACGACTATCGAGCATCTTAATCATATTGGGCAAAACAATATGATGAGCTATTTAGGTATTGAATTAACATGTCTTGGTGATGATTATCTTGAAGGTACCATGCCAGTTGATCATCGTACAAAACAACCTTTAGGGCTTTTACATGGTGGTGCTTCTGTTGTTTTAGCTGAAACACTGGGATCAGTTGCTGGGTATCTTTGTACTGAAGGCGAACAGAAAATTGTGGGTTTAGAAATTAATGCTAACCATATTCGTTCAGCCAGAGAAGGCAAGGTGAGAGGAGTATGTAAACCTATTCATTTAGGTCGTTCTCATCAAGTTTGGTCAATAGAAATATTTGATGATGAAAATCGTCAAGTATGTATTTCAAGATTAACCACATCGGTTATTTCTTAAGAAAGTAAAAAGTCAAACGCACAAAGTGAAATACTCGCTTTGTGCGTTTTTTGTATTTATAGGTAATGTGAAAAAAAGAACAAAAATAGAGAACGAAAATAAAAATTATTCTTTATTTAAATTTTATTTTTAATGATAATCATTATCTTCATAATAAAAGAAAAGATGTTCACAATGTTAACTATTTCAAAATTCAACACCACAATATTATTAATCGCAGGTTTAGTACTCACCGGATGTGATAATAATTCTGCCTCTGAAACTAATAATATAAGTAATATTCCTGTACAAACTGTTTCTGGTTTTAATATGACGTATCCCACAGTATTTTCAATGAGCAGAGAAGATACTGAAAACTATTTTAAGATGTTGCCTGATAATGTGCAGGACGTTACAACAGAAATGATAGTTTATAAATCACAACCTATTTGTGATCTATCAGAGGTTCGTCTGGTTTATTTTAAAATGATCGATGCAATGACCTATGATGTTGATGCTGGCGCACAAGGCATCATTGATAATATTGCGGCAATAGATGGCATGAATGAAATTTTAACATCAATAAAACCATTAACGATTTCAAATGTTGAAAGTCGACATGTCCTTTTTGAAGGAAAATATGCAAAAGAGAATGTGAGCTATGAAGGTATTTTAGCGGCAGATCTTAAAACGAATCGAGTATGGCAACTGCAATTAATTAGTAATTTCAATAGCCAATCGAACAAACAAAAAAACAGTCAAACTCTTGAATGTACAGACAAATATATTCAAACCATCACTATTAATAAATAACATCGAAGAGCACACAAACCAATAAGAGGTCATCACATAAGTGGTGCTATCTTATCCCTCATCAAAGCATAAAAATGAATGTGAGTAAGCTCAATAAGCTAGTTGTAAAAACACACTTTTATGCTTTTTTCTCTAAATTTCAGTGATAACATATAAAGTGTATTTATTTTGCAACTTATATGCGTATTGTGCGAAATATAAGAAAAATTAAAAGTTTTATTTTTTAGAATAAAAAAATATAAAAGTGTTATATTACATTGCGTTAACATGTGTTGTTAACAAAATAAGTGCAAAAATAGAACAAAAAATACACATTTACAGAATATCCTTTCAAAAGACATGGTTGAAGTGATAAGGGTTATCATTACCATTAGTGTCAGGAAAGATATCAATCTCCTTTCGAAATGAGGTTAGTAATGACAAACAACGTTGAAACATTTTCTCTTAATGAGACTGCTTGGCAAGGTATTGTACTAACAGATAACGCAGCAAAACATATTTGTCATTTAGTTGAGAAAAATCCTGAAAAACAGGGGCTTTCCTTAAATATCAAACCCTCTGGTTGTACTGGGTATGGTTATGTTATTGAACTCGCTACAGGTCCCAGTGAAGACGACATTGTTTATGAACATAATGGCGCAAAATTGTTTGTTTCATTGAAAGCAATGCCATTCATCGATGGGCTTGTTGTTGATTATGTTCGTGAAGGACTTAATCAAATGTTTAAATTTAATAATCCTAAAGCTCAAAACGTCTGCGGATGTGGTGAGAGCTTTGGGGTATAACATAGTGAAGTTAGATTATGTCTCAGAGCAATGTTGAAATTGGTGATGAAGTTCAGGGATGGCTAAGTGATCATCACTATAAAGAAGGTTTTTATACCGATATCTCAACCGATGCCTTAGAAAAAGGGTTAAATGAAGCGGTTGTGCGTGCAATATCGGCAAAAAGAAATGAACCAGAATGGATGCTGGAATTTCGTTTAGATGCTTATCGCCATTGGTTAGAAATGGAAGAACCGCATTGGTTAAAAGCGGATTATCCAGCACTTAATTATCAGGATTATAGTTATTATTCAGCACCATCTTGTAGTTCATGTTGTGCTAATGGTAGTTGTGCTAGTGATACAAATGAAGCGGTGGCGGATGATAAACAAGTTGCACAAGATTATTTAACCAAAGAAGTCGAAGATGCCTTCAATCAACTAGGCGTGCCTGTAAGAGAAGGGCAAGCGGTTGCTGTTGATGCGATTTTTGACTCGGTTTCTGTTTCAACGACATATCGTGAAGAACTTGCTGAACATGGCATTATTTTCTGCTCATTTAGTGAAGCTATTCAAGAATATCCTGATTTAGTGCGCCAATATTTAGGGACTGTTGTTTCAAGTCATGATAACTATTTTGCCGCACTGAATGCCGCGGTCGCGTCTGATGGTACTTTTGTCTATATTCCCAAAGGGGTACGTTGCCCTATGGAGTTATCGACTTATTTCCGTATCAATGCGGCACAAACAGGTCAATTTGAACGAACTATTCTGGTCGCTGATGAAGGCAGTTATGTCAGTTATATCGAAGGTTGTTCAGCTCCCGTTCGCGACAGTTATCAACTTCACGCCGCTGTAGTTGAAGTCATTATCCATAAAGATGCCGAAGTAAAATATTCTACGGTACAAAACTGGTTCTCTGGTGGCGATAGTGAAGGGGGGATCCTTAACTTTGTGACTAAGCGTGCTATCTGCGAAGGTGAAAACGCCAAAATGTCATGGACGCAATCAGAAACAGGTTCTGCAATCACATGGAAATACCCAAGTGTAATTTTAAAAGGGGATAATTCTACTGCTGAATTTTTCTCGGTTGCCTTAACTAACGGTAATCAACAAGCAGATACCGGCACTAAAATGATCCATATTGGTAAAAATACCAAATCAACCATTATCTCTAAAGGTATCTCAGCGGGTAAAAGTCAAAATAGTTACCGTGGACTTGTAAAAGTGCTCCCTGGTGCTAAAAATGCCCGTAACTTCACACAATGTGATTCCATGTTAATTGGTACGCAGTGTGGTGCACATACCTTCCCATATGTTGAGGTAATGAATAACTCTGCCCAGCTTGAACACGAAGCGACAACGTCACGCATTGGTGAAGATCAACTGTTTTATTGTCGTCAGCGTGGATTAAGTGAAGATGATGCAATCTCAATGATTGTAAACGGATTTTGTAAAGATGTATTCTCAGAATTACCGCTGGAATTTGCTGTAGAAGCACAAAAATTATTAGCAATCAGCTTAGAACATAGCGTTGGTTAAGCATTAACCAAATTCTGGGTATAAAGATACCGAAGGCATATATTATGTTAGATATTAAAAATTTACATGTCAGTGTTGAAGGCAATGAAATCCTCAAAGGACTAGATTTGCAAGTGCGTGCAGGTGAGGTTCATGCGATTATGGGACCCAATGGTTCAGGTAAAAGCACCTTATCAGCAACACTTGCTGGCCGTGAAGAATATGAAGTCGATGAAGGTTCTATCACTTTTAAAAATAAAGATTTATTAGAGTTAGAACCTGAAGATCGTGCGGGTGAAGGTATTTTTATGGCGTTTCAATACCCTGTTGAAATTCCCGGTGTTAGCAATCAGTTTTTCTTGCAATCTTCAGTGAATGCGGTAAGAGAATATCGTGGGCAAGAACCATTAGATCGCTTTGATTTTGAAGATTTTATTGAAGATAAAATCAAGTTGCTGGATATGCCACAAGATTTATTAACACGCTCAGTCAATGTGGGATTTTCTGGTGGTGAGAAAAAACGTAACGATATTTTGCAAATGGCTGCGTTAGAGCCTGAACTATGTATTTTAGATGAAACCGACTCAGGCCTTGATATCGACGCATTAAAAATCGTGTCTCAAGGTGTTAACAGCCTGCGTGATGGTAAACGTGCATTTATCGTTGTAACACACTACCAACGTATTCTTGATTATATTAAACCTGATTTTGTGCATGTGCTTTATCAGGGAAAAATCATTAAATCAGGTGATTTTTCATTGGCGCAAAAATTGGAGGAACAAGGTTATGGCTGGCTTATTGACCCTCAATGAAAAGCGTGAAAAACAGCGTCAAGTTGAACAGCGTAATCAACAAGCATTAAAAGTATTTTCGTCTTTATATCATCAACGTAAAGGTGACGATAATCTCAACGCTCGTAATCATTGGTTGCAAGTTGAGAAAATAGGTTTCCCTGCTTATCGCCATGAAGATTGGCATTATACGCCTTTAGAAGAAACGCTAAGCCAACGCTATCAACAGTTGCCACCTTTTGAGGTGCAAAGTTTAATAGCTAAACACGCATTATCTTTTGATTGCTACCGTATTGTTATGGTGAATGGTACATTTTCACCAATAGAAAGCAGTAAAGATTTTGGTCCTTATCAAGTCACTTTACTTGATAACCAAAGTGAATTACCTAAAGCGGTAAATAGTGAAATCTTCCTGCATTTAGTTGAAAGTTTAGCGCCACATCCTTTGCTTATTACCCTGAAAAACGGTGTTATTGCGGATAAACCGCTTTATATCCTCAATATTACTCAGGGGGATCAAAGTGCTGAGGTAAATAGTGCAAATTATCGTTTTCATCTTGATGTTGGTGCAAATACCCAGATGCAAGTGGTAGAGCACTATATTAGCAGTGAGAGTGAAAACCGTCATTTTACAGGAGCAAGATTAACGGCAACGATCGGCGATAATGCCTCTTTTAACCATATCAAATTAAGTTTTGAAAATGCAGAAAGTCAGCACTTTGCACACAACGATCTCACAATAGGTCGTGATGCTCGAGTTAATAGTTATGCTTTCTTATTGGGGGCTAAACTTAGTCGTCATCATACTAGCTCTGCGCTAAAAGGTGAAAATACAGCGCTGTCGATGAATAGTGTTGTATTACCTAAAGCCGATGAAATTGCTGATACCCGTACATGGTTGGTTCATGGTGAGAAAAATTGCCAAAGTCGCCAACTGCATAAAAGCATTGCAATGGATGCAGGAAAAGCCGTATTTAACGGGATGATCACGGTAACACCTCAAGCATTAAAAACAGATGGTCAAATGACTAATAACAATCTGTTGCTGGGCGAAAAAGCACAAATCGATACTAAACCTCAACTTGAAATTTATGCTGATGATGTGAAATGTAGCCATGGTGCTACTGTAGGTCGAATTGATGATGAACAGTTGTTCTATCTGCGCTCGCGTGGCATTTCTTTAAGTGATGCCCGTAAAATGATCATTCATGCGTTTGCGGCCGAATTAACTGAATCACTAGAAAATAGCGTGATTAAATCCCTTGTATTAGACAGGATTAATCAGCGCTTATTAGAGGTGTAAAATAAGGCATTATGACGCATTCCATTGAAAAAGCGCGAGATGATTTTCCAATTCTTTCACAACAAGTGAAAGGAAAACCTTTGGTTTATCTCGATAGTGCCGCAAGTGCTCAGAAACCGGCTTGCGTCATTGAACATGAAAAACAATTTGCCTTAACACAATATGCCGCGGTTCACCGTGGCATTCACACATTAAGTGCAAATGCGACAACGTTAGTTGAAAATGTCCGTAAAAAAGCCTGTGATTTTTTAGGTGCCAATAGTGAAGAAGAGATAGTCTTTGTTAAAGGCACAACGGAAGGGATCAACCTAATTGCGAACGTTTATAGTCAACGATTTTTGAATGATGGTGATAATATCATCATCACAGAAATGGAACATCACGCAAATATTGTTCCGTGGTATATGTTAGCAAAACAGTATGGCTTTAATGTTCGTGTGTTACCGTTGTTGCAAGACGGCACGCTCGATTTTGCTCAATTGCCTCACTTAATTGATGAGCGAACCAAATTACTCAGCCTAACTCATCAATCAAATGTATTGGGCACAGTGAATCCAGTCGCTCAAATTATTCGTGATGCTCGTCAATATGCAATTGAGCAAGGTGGTGAATTACATATATTGCTTGATGGTGCGCAAAGTGCAATGCATCAATCCATCAATGTTTCACAACTTGATTGTGACTTCTTTGTTTGTAGTGGACATAAACTTTATGGGCCCACAGGAATTGGCTTGTTATACGGTAAAAAAGCCGTACTCGATGAATTACCACCTTGGGAAGGTGGTGGTGCAATGATAAAACATGTCCATATCAATGGTGATATTACCTATGCGGATGCGCCTTGGCGTTTTGAAGCAGGTACGCCTAACATTATGGGGATGATTGGCTTAGGTGCAGCATTAGATTATCTTTCAAATTTGGGCATGAAAAATATTGCGGAATATGAAAATAGTATAATGGAGTATGCACAAGAGCAGCTACAAAAAGTGAAGTCCTTAACGCTATATGGCAATGATTCTCGCCAAGGTGTAATAGCCTTTAATTTAGGGAAACATCACGCTTATGATGTGGGGGCTTTTCTTGATAATTATGGTATTGCTATCCGTACTGGGCATCATTGTGCTATGCCAATTATGGATTATTATCAGGTTCCTGCAATGTGTCGCGCATCTCTAGGGTTATATACCAATAAAAATGATATAGATGCACTGATTAATGCGCTATTGCGTGTCGAAATGCTATTAGATTAAAGATTAAAACAAAGAGGTTATTCATGGCAGTTGCTAATTTGCCAGATGAAGCAAAATTATTACGTAATTTCTCTCGTTGTCAGGATTGGGAACAACGTTATCTTTATATGATGGAGCTAGGTGAGCGCCTTCCTCCTTTAACAGATGAACAACGTATTTCAGCTAATTTTATTGAAGGTTGTCAAAGCCAAGTTTGGATTGCAGTTTCTCTTAATGAGAATAAGCAACTTATTCTTGCTGGTGATAGCGATGCTGGCATTGTTAAAGGGTTAGTTGCTTTGGTTATTATCCTATTTCAAGGTAAAACAATCGAGCAAGCGTTAGCAACAGATGTAAAACATTATTTCTCATCCTTAGCACTGGATAGTCACTTAACGCCTTCTCGAACACAAGGTTTACATGCGATGGTAACAACGTTGATTAAGCGTTTTTCAGAATACGCTGTCGCGTAAATATTACCTGGATCCTGATTAATGATCTAAACTGACTGATATATGAATAACAGAACAATGATAATGTTATCATCATAATAGTCAGTTTATTTTATTTATAACACACGGGATAAACGATGAAAAAATGGTTAACTTTCTTGGGTGCATCGCTACTAGGGATGAGTAGTCACTTATCTTATGCGACAGAATATCTACTACCTGCTGATGGCCAGCGTATTATTGGTGAAAATTTTTCATATATAGTTCCCGATGATAAACGCTCATTAGAGGCTATTGCGTCCGAATACCAAGTGGGATTGCTCAATATGATGGAAGCGAATCCTGGTATTGATCCTCTTTTGCCTGATGCAGGTAAAACCTTAACAATCCCATTGCAGATGATTTTGCCTGATACCATACATAAAGGCATTGTTATCAATCTTGCTGAACTGCGCCTTTATTATTATCCAAAAGAGGGTGGAACCGTTGATGTTTACCCGATTGGAATTGGCCAATTAGGGCGAGAAACACCTGAGATGGTGACATCGATTTCTCAATTAATTAAAGATCCCACTTGGACACCAACGGCTAATATTCGTAAAAATTATGCGGCAAAAGGGATAACATTGCCTGCTGTTGTTCCTGCTGGTCCTGAAAACCCTATGGGGGCTTATGCATTAAGGTTGGCGCATAGTCGAGGCGAATACCTTATTCATGGAACTAACGCTGATTTTGGTATTGGTTTAAGAGTGAGCTCAGGCTGTATCCGTTTACGCCCAAATGATATTGAGACCTTATTTAACGTGGTACCTAAAGGGAGTCGAGTCCAGGTTATCAATAAACCGATTAAATTTACTGAAACCGCAGACGGTAGACAGTTTATTGAAGTTCATCAGCCACTATCACGTAATGAAGATGACGATCCGCAAACCATGCCTCTTACATTCACAAAGCAATTTAATGCTTGGTATGAGAGTGGCAAGGTTAATAAAGATAAAGCTGATGCAGAGCTTATTCGACGCTCGGGTATTCCGGTAGAGGTTACTGCTTACTAGTCAGTGAGGATGATACTATTAAAAACAAAACAGGTGCTTTAGGCGGCTGTTTTGTTTTAGGTTTCAAAAAAATAAAAAAAGACTTCTTTATAAAATCAATAGTGCTAAAAATACCTTACCATCAAAATGTTTTCTATTGATAATAAGGGAGTTTAATGAAAGTTTCAGTTAATAATGAACACATAATAAAAGAAAATCGTAATATCACTCCTAGCATGGGAGATGGTTTAAGTGGACTATTTAATAATTTATCTCAGGTGAAAAATAGCTGTAAAGCGTTTTTAATTGGAGATGAAAAGCTAAAAAGTAAAAATATTCAATCAATGTGCGATGAGATCCTTCAACGATTCATTCCCAAAGAGGGAACTAGGGAATATGAGTTAATTGAAATAGAGGCTTTGCCGGATATGGCTAGTTCTAGAATATCCTACACAAAATCTTCAAAATCAGTGACAGAGCTGTTTAATATCCTAGAAAATGAACTCAAAAAAATAAGTGGTATGGATTATACTGTGCTGACATTAGCTCAAAAAAAATATGTTAATAAAATTATAGATACATTTAAGGAATTATTTATTCAAGCTAATAAAAATATCAAAGTTGGCTCAAGCCTAGCAACGAATTATAATTTAATTGCTCATATAAAAGCCCTTAATACCGATAAATTTACCAATAAGCAATAACCTTATAAAAACCAAAGCCCTAACATAATGTTAGGGCTTTGCTATTAATGCTGACCTAAAGCGTTTTAGCTTATAGGCTGGTGGTGAGTCAACTTACTTTTTATAAGTAGTAACTTGGTTATCTAAACGCTGATTTGCACGAGCTGCTTCGTCGTAAGCTGATTTCGCTTCAGCACGAGCAGATTGTACATCGCTACTTAGTTGTTGAACTTGAGAATTCAGGCTACTTACATCAGAAGAGATTTGATCTAACTGTGCATTATTACTAGAAGAACAACCTGCTAATAAGCCTGAAGCCAGAATTACTGCACCTAGTACAAGTTTCGCTTTCATAGTTACAACCTCTATTATTAATTTGTGTAAAGGAACAAGTAGCATTTATATGAAGCCATTAATAAGTATGGCACAGATATAAGAAAATGCTGGATTTATTTACCATACTCTACTTACTCATTAACTGAACAATAGAAAAAATAACACCTAAAAGGCAAATATTCAGTACAAAAAATGCGTGTTATTTCACAAAAGATTTTTATTCATAAAAGTCTGATAGAAAAACATTTTATCTGTACTGTTTTATTCTTGCTCATGTTTATAGCTATAAATCACCTTCTAAATTTACTTTTATGAAAACGGGCTCTGCTTCATTTTTAAATGCTTCAAGCGTAAATTTTCGGAAGTTGAGATTGTTATACCCTCTAAAAAAGAGTATTCCTCGTTCTAAATCGGTGAGCGTTGTCCACACTGAAAATTCACTGGTATGAAGCGCTTTCAACGTGTCATGGCCTAGTAATGGATCGATTGTGGAATTTTTAGGGCGATCGAAACGGTTCATGATATGAGCTAATTCAACAAGTTGTGTGTCTGGATCAGCAACTTGGTGATAATATGTTGTATAGTAAACCGCACGAATAAATCTATCGACAGAAGTATCAGAGCTTGGTAAGGAAGCTAAAGCAATCCCACTATCTGGTTGTTTGACCTTTATATTTCCCAATGTGTTGGTGGAAATATTAACATTAGAAAGGTGAGTATAATTATTTAAGTTAGTAAGATGCCATGGAAATATTGGACCATTGGTCATGCAATAAGTTGGATTATCATAAATATGCAATGTGCCTTCTGAAATCTCAACAACAATGCACGCTCCCGTTTTATCATAAAAAGCGTAATGGAAAGGGCTGGGCAAATTGCGTAAAAGTAATAGTTTTTGTGACCAAAAAGCTGTTTTCGGAATGGCTTGTCTTAACTCTTCAACGGTTGCATATTGTGCTAAAGCCCATTCACCGATTGCCGCAATAGGTACGGACGTTGCGTAATCTTGCGGAGGAATATCATCTAGCTTTGAATCAGGAAGCATATTCAAGCTAAAAGAGAGCCCTTGTGTATTGACTCCCTCAAGCACGTCTTTTGTTCCTTCTAAATTAATTGGTGCTGTAATGGCGATAAAAGGGTATTTGACGGCATATTTTAATCCTGGTGTACCATCAGGAGCATTTTGTTGGAATGTGTGAGCTTTAGGATAATATGCAAATATTGAAGCAGGTTTATCTGCTGAAAACTCCATTGTTCTACCGTGATAAATGCGATTTTTCTTATCTTTAATCGCGAGCGTGGTACAAGCGAATACTCGATTATCAATGTTATTTTCTGGCATAGTTTATTCCTAATAAATTAATTCAGTATGTATGATACAAATGAGATCCATGTATAAATACAGTTATAATACAGATTATTGATTACAGCCATTTCCATAAAATATTTTTTTAATATATTGTCACTTTTATATTTAACCAAACATCAATATCTTAGGAAAAATAGGTAAATACAAAATGAATCTTTTTGGCTCAGTAAGGTGAGTTTTTTTATTATGTAAATGTTTTTTTTATGATAATGAAGTGTTTTTGTGTTGATTTTTAATATCAATAATTTTCATTATGGTAACATATTGTACCAAAAAATGATTTAAATTGAAACAAAGTATCATGTGAATTATCAGATCTAAAATTAAATTTGAATTTCATTTCTCACTTTTTATATTGTTGACTATCTTTAATAAATAAGCGTTACACCTATTCATTTCTTATTATATTTATTTTAGTAGGGTATTAATATGAAAAACAAATCATCAAATTATAATGAACTAGATGATATATATGCATCTCTCAACCTTTCTCAATCCTTACCTAAAACAAAAATCCCGCAGAAAGAAAATAATCCACGTAACGTTTTTAATGCTGTCCGTGATGAATTAATGTTAGATGGCAACTCAAGACAAAATTTAGCGACATTTTGCCAAACTTGGGTTGACGATGAAATACGCGATTTAATGGATCTTTCTATTGATAAAAATATGATAGATAAAGATGAATATCCGCAAACAGCTGAAATTGAAAATCGTTGTGTTCATATGTTAGCTGATTTGTGGTCTTCGCCTGATGCATTAAATACGCTAGGTTGTTCTACTATTGGTTCATCAGAAGCTGCAATGTTAGGTGGTCTAGCATTAAAATGGCAATGGCGTAAAAAACGTATTGCACAAGGAAAACCAACAGATAAACCGAACTTGATTTGTGGTCCTGTTCAAATTTGTTGGCATAAATTCGCTCGTTATTTTGATGTGGAATTAAGAGAGATCCCTTTAGAGGGAGATCGTTTAATGATGAGTCCAGAAGAGGTCATTAAACGTGTGGATGAAAATACTATTGGGGTTGTACCAACTTTAGGAGTTACTTTTACCTGTACCTATGAGCCTGTTAAAGCGGTTCATGACGCATTAGATAAACTGCAAAAAGAAACAGGTTTAGATATACCAATTCACGTTGATGGCGCAAGTGGTGGCTTTTTGGCTCCTTTTTGTGCACCCGATATTGAATGGGATTTCCGTTTACCACGAGTAAAATCTATTAATGCTTCAGGGCATAAATTTGGTTTGGCGCCATTAGGTGCAGGTTGGGTTGTTTGGCGTGAAGCAAAAGATCTGCCTGAAGAGCTTATCTTTAATGTGAACTACTTAGGCGGTAACATGCCTACTTTTGCGCTGAATTTCTCACGCCCTGGCGGGCAAATTATTGCTCAATACTATAACTTCTTACGTTTAGGCCGAGAAGGTTATACAAAAATTCATAACGCTTGCTACTCAACAGCACAATATTTAGCAAGGGAAATTGAAAAGTTAGGTCCTTTTGAAATGATATTTAGTGGTGATTGTAAAGAAGGTATCCCAGCATTAGCATGGAAACTAAAAAAAGACGCTAAAGTCACTTATTCTTTATACGATATTGCAGATAAATTACGTAGTCGCGGTTGGCAAGTTCCTGCTTATTCCATGCCTGCCAATCGTGAAGATTTAGTGATCCAACGTATTTTAGTTCGTCATGGTGTCAGCCTAGATCTTGCCTCATTATTAATTGATGATTTCAAACGTACGCTAGAATACTTTGATAAACACCCGGTAAGCAATCCTTTATCAGCAGAAGATGGTAGTGGTTTTAACCATAGTTAATTCTGTTCATTTTGAGGTTGAGGATCGTTATCCATTCTCAACCTCCTTCTAGATAATAATTACAGTGTAATTATTTTTCTGAATAAATTTCAGGAGGATTGTATGGTTACATCATCAACAAACTCAGCACCCAAACAACTTACATTAGTCGGTTTTTTTGCTATTACCGCTTCGATGGTAATGGCGGTATATGAATATCCAACTTTTGCAACATCTGGTTTTAGTCTTGTTTTCTTCTTACTTTTAGGTGGATTATTATGGTTTATTCCTGTTGCATTATGTGCAGCTGAAATGGCGACAGTAGAAGGTTGGCAAGAAGGAGGGGTATTCGCTTGGGTATCAAATACATTAGGTGAGCGTTGGGGATTTGCAGCTATTTCTTTTGGTTATCTGCAAATTGCTATTGGGTTTATTCCGATGCTTTACTTCGTATTAGGTGCACTTTCTTATATTCTTAATTGGCCTGAATTAAATACCGATCCAGTAATTAAAACCGTTGCAGCTTTAATCATTCTTTGGGTATTAGCATTTACCCAATTTGGCGGCACCAAATACACGGCATCTATTGCCAAACTTGGTTTTTTTGCTGGCATTTTATTACCTGCTTTAATTTTAATTATTTTAGCTGTCAGTTATTTGATGAGCGGAGCGCCATTAGCGATTGAAATAAGCACAAAAACTTTTTTCCCTGATTTTACCCAAATAGGGACATTAGTTGTTTTTGTTGCGTTCATTTTAAGCTATATGGGCGTAGAAGCTTCAGCAACCCATGTTAACGAGATGAAAAACCCGGGACGAGATTATCCAATTGCCATGTTCTTACTAATGATAGTGGCGATTTGTTTAAGTTCTATTGGGGGATTATCTGTTGCTGCGGTGATACCTAATAATGAAATTAACTTATCAGCAGGTGTCGTACAAACGTTCAGTGTTTTAGTCTCTCACTTCAGTAATACACTTGATTGGGCCGTTAGGATTATTGCTGCTTTATTATTGTTAGGGGTATTAGCAGAGATAGCGTCTTGGATTGTAGGACCTTCTCGAGGTATGTATGTTGCTGCTGAAAAAGGTATTTTACCGAAGTCGTTAGCGAAGGTGAATAAAAATGGGGTACCTGTTGCTTTAGTGATTTCTCAATTATTGATAACAAGTATTGCGATCATTATTCTGACTAATACCGGTGGTGGCGGTAATATGTCGTTCTTAATTGCTTTAGCCTTAACGGTCGTTATTTATCTGTGTAGTTATTTCATGCTTTTCTTAGGTTATATGCAACTTACTTGTAAACAAGCCGATAAAAAGCGAGCGTTTCGTATTCCTGGTGGTAAAAACGTTAAACTTCTTGTTGCAATGGCGGGTTTATTGCTCTCTATTATTGCGTTTGTGGTTTCTTTTTTCCCACCAAGCTCTTTACCGAACTCAAAAAGTGATGAAACTTACGTTACGTTGCTGATAGTCGGCTTTCTTATTATCTTTGCTTTACCATTTATTGTTTATGCGTGTCGTTCTAAACAAGGTAAACCAGCTAACAATATATCTTTAGTTCATATCAAAAGTCACAATGCACCAGCAGGGCATTTTTTTATTCATCCTCGTGCTCGTGCAACACATTATTTATTATTAAAAAATAGGGAAGAGACAGATAAGAATAACGTGTAACCAAAAAATAATAGGCAAAGGGAATTGCCATTAATCAATAATGCATTAAAAAAACACCACTTCAAATAGTGAAGTGGTGTTTTCAGTTGTAAAGCGATTAATTACAGAACGTGAACAGATGAAGTGTTTGTTGTACCACTATCAACTAGAGCACCGGTTACCATAACAACGCGCTCGCCAGCGTGAGCTAAACCACTTGCTAATGCAGCTTCTTTACCAATACGGTAGAAGTCATCAGTAGACGCGATTTCATTAACTAACTGAGTGGTAACACCTTTAACTAACAGCAACTGACGTGCAGTTTCTTCGTTGTTTGTTAGTGCTAAGATTGGTGCTGTTGGGAAATATTTACGGATAGAACGGGCCGATTTACCACCGAAAGTAGCAACAACAATCAGAGGCGCATCTAAATTTTCAGCCATTTCAACAGCGCCACGACAAACAGCTTCTGTTACGCGTAATTTAGCGCCAGTTTGTTTGTAATCAAGACGAGATTGCATGATACGATCTGTACGATCACAGATTGTTGCCATGATAGATACTGCTTCTACAGGATATTTACCTTTCGCACTTTCACCTGACAACATAACAGCATCAGTACCATCTAAGATAGCATTCGCAACGTCACCTGCTTCAGCACGAGTCGGGCGTGGGTTTTTGATCATTGAGTCTAACATTTGCGTTGCAGTGATAACCACTTTACGCGCAGCGTTACATTTTTCGATCATCATTTTTTGTGCAAAGATAACTTCTTCAACCGGGATTTCAACCCCTAAGTCACCACGAGCAACCATAATACCGTCAGAGGCTTCTAAAATCTCATCGAAATTATTTAAGCCTTCTTGGTTCTCAATTTTTGAGATGATCATGATGTTTTTGCCACCGTGTGCATTTAAGTGCGCACGCATCTCTTCAACATCAGAACGTTTACGAATAAATGAGGCCGCAACAAAGTCAACACCTTGTTCGCAACCAAAGATAAGATCTTGTTTATCTTTTTCTGCTAATGCAGGTAAACCGATAGAAACGCCTGGTAAGTTAACACCTTTATTTTCACCTAAGTCACCGTTGTTTAAGACTTCACAAACAACTTCAGTATCAGTCACTTTAGTGACTTTCATACCGATAAGACCATCATCAACTAAGACGGTGTTACCTACGGTTAAGTCTTTTGCGAAACCTTCATAAGTTACAGCTACGCGATCTTTGTTACCTACAACAGTTTTGTCTGTAGTAAAAGTAAAAGTTTGACCTGCAACTAAAGAAACATCGTTGCCACCTTCTAATTTGATGGTACGGATTTCAGGACCTTTAGTATCTAATAAGATAGCCGCTTTTTTGCCTGTTTTGGCACAAACATTACGCAGATTTTTGATACGGTTGCCATGCTCTTCATAGTCACCGTGAGAGAAGTTTAGACGCATAACATTCATGCCTGCGTCCAGTAATTGATTCAGTTTTTCTTCAGATTCGGTTTTTGGCCCGATGGTGCAAACAATTTTTGTCTTTTTCATGGCAGTCTATTTAATGGTTGTCTTGTAATGGATGAATAAGGATAAATGTCGCTGTTTCCTATAACAGTATCAATGGCACAAAACGGAATATACCAACTCATCGCGAATAGATAAGTTGCGCAACATGTTAATAGTTCAGCAACATCATAAAAATCTTGTCACTATTTTGTATCAAAGGTTGGTAGACATCTTACATTATAGTCTATCACAATTCATTTGTTCTGTTTTCTAAAGATGCCCGTAAATCAATACGCTGAAACCTTTCAACAAAATTATGTTGCGTATTATAGAGGTTAATTTCTATGAAGAAAATCGAAAAAAGGTAAATTTAAGTGATGTGATCAAAATACAGCACTGACTGCTTGTTTTTTAAACGTTTTGTTGCGCAATAAATTTTTGCAAGTTGAATTAATTATTTTGTAGGGTAGGTAAAATGAGTAAAAAATAGGGAATATAGAGAAATGGTGCGTCCAAGTGGACTCGAACCACCGACCCCCACCATGTCAAGGTGGTGCTCTAACCAACTGAGCTATGGACGCACTGTATTGAGATGTTGTTGAAAATAAATGGTGCGTCCAAGTGGACTCGAACCACCGACCCCCACCATGTCAAGGTGGTGCTCTAACCAACTGAGCTATGGACGCAATATCTATTCTGGGTAACAACGGGGACGAATATTAACGAGATGATTCCATTCTGGCAAGAGGAAAAACACAAATTTATATTCAACTGCTCGTATTTAAAGCTATTTGTTGATATTTGTGTCATTCTCTTGCCAAATTAACCGTTTTGTTTAACGCTCTGAGCGTAATAACACCACTTCATCAGATTGGCGTTGGATCCACCAAATGCGAGAACCCATCATAATTGCAGATGCAGTTAAGCCAAGAATAAAGCCAATCCAAAAACCAGCAGGTCCCATTGCTTCAACAAAGTAATCCGTACGACCCAATATATAACCCGAGGGTAGGCCAATGACCCAGTAGGCAATAAAGGTAATAAAGAAGATAGAGCGAGTGTCTTTATAACCTCGTAATATACCTGAACCAATAACTTGCACTGAATCTGATAGCTGATAAAGCGCAGCAAATAACATAAGGTGAGAGGCCAATGTTACCACTTCAATATTATCGTTATACATTAAGGCTATTTTTTCTCTAAAGATAATAGAGAAAACGGCGGTACAACTTGCCAGCATTAAACCAACCGTAAGAGCAGTAATCGCCGAAATACGAGCCTGTTCAGTAGAGCGCTGTCCTAAGTTATAACCGACACGGATAGTTGCCGCAATTCCCAATGAGAGAGGGAACATAAACATCAAGGAACTAAAGTTTAGTGCAATTTGATGACTTGCAACGGCAGTAACGCCTAAAGGTGATACTAATAATGCAACAACGGCGAATAGTGTTACCTCAAAGAATAATGCCAAACCAACAGGTAGACCTAAAAAGGTAATCCGTTTTATCGTATGAAACTCTGGAAGCACGATACGTTTTACTGGCATTACATCTCGCTGTGTTGGTGCTCTGCGCACGTAATAACGCATCATCAAGAACATAGCCCAGAAAACAGAGGCAGTTGCAACACCACAACCAATACCACCTAATTGCGGTGCCCCAAATTTACCGTAAATAAAGGCGTAATTAACAGGAATATTAATTAATAAGCCAATAAAACCAATGATCATACCCGGTTTTGTTTTGGATAATCCCTCACATTGACTTCGTAAAACTTGATAATAAAGACAGCCTGGAGCACCCCACATAATGGCGTGGATAAAGCCAATGGCTTTTTCCGCCAATTCTGGTTCAATATCATGCTGTGCTTCAATAATAAATCGACTGTTATAAAGTATGGCTATAACCATAATTGATAAGAACGTCGCGAGCCAAAAACCTTGCTGAGTACGATTAGCAATATGTTTTCGCTGTCCAGAGCCATTTAATTGTGCAACGATTGGCGTCAATGCCATTAATATTCCTTGACCTAATAAAATCGTTGGTAACCAAATAGACGTGCCTACTGCTACTGCGGACATTTCTGTCGCATTTACCGCACCCGCCATAACAGTATCAACCACACCCATTGCCGTTTGGGAAAATTGCGCGATGATCACGGGGATACCTAAAGCAAGTAAGCTACGCGCTTCTTTTATGTACTTCTGCACGCATACACCTTTATTTATTATAAGAAAAAGGAAGGAAAGGAAGAGAACAAACGCCGTATTGTTTAAATGACGTAAAGAGATCCTCAAGAACGCATATTCTAATGATAAAAGTTTAATTAGCAACGAAAGAAGCTTCGCTTTTTAAACACAGGATTTTGATAATTTATTAGGTGTTTTTACGTTATATTTAATGGCGATAATCAACAAGGAATAAACACGATAATTGTTCCTTTGTATTAATAAGAGCTATGTTATTCTAATTAGCATAAGCCTAAATTGAGTTTACCAGTTTATCTACCCAAGGAGATGTAAGATGTTTACAGGTATTGTTCAGGGAAAAGGGCGAGTTATTGCTATAGAAGATAAAGGCGATTTTCGTACCCATATCATTGAATTACCGAAAGAGTTAGTCGGTAACTTAGAAACAGGTGCCTCTGTTGCGAATAATGGTTGCTGTTTAACGGTCACTAAAATTGAAGGTACGCACATTAGCTTTGATTTAGTGAAAGAGACATTGCGTCTTACTAACCTTGGTGAATTAAACGTAGGTTCTGAAGTTAATATTGAACGCGCAGCTAAGTACGGTGATGAAATCGGTGGACATGTGATGTCTGGTCATATCGTCACAACCGCTGAAGTTGCCAAAATTATTACATCAGAAAATAACTTACAGATTTGGTTTCGTATCTTTGATAAATCGTTGATGAAATACATTTTGCATAAAGGCTTTATCGGTATTGATGGCATTAGTTTGACTATTGGTGATGTTGTTAATAATCGATTCTGTGTTCACCTCATTCCAGAAACTCGCGATAGAACGACACTGGGTCGTAAACGTCTTGGCGATAAAGTGAATATTGAACTTGATCCTCAAACTCAAGCGATTGTGGATACCGTAGAGCGTGTTATGGCACAACAAGCAGAGCAACAAGCTTTATTAGCAGCACAGCAAAGTGAAAATGAAGAGCAATAATCACATTATTAATTATTAGTATTATTTGCATTAACTCAGATTAAAGAAAAAGCCAGTTGATTTATTAAACTGGCTTTTTTTGTCTTTAAGAAAAATCAACGAGGGATCTGTAAACCACCAATTTGCCCTTTAGGGCTTAACATGATTTGCCATAATTGAATATCTCTGGCTCGAAATGCACCCGCACAGGCATTCAGATAATAACTAAACATACGTTTAAAACGCGGTGTGTAATTTGATTCAATATCTGGCCAACAGGCTAAAAAACGCTGATACCATGCCATTAACGTTTTATCATAATCCGCACCAAAATTGTGCCAATCTTCCATCACAAACTTACTTTCCATGGCATGTGCAATTTTTTGAATTGACGGCAAGCAACCATTAGGAAAGATATATTTACTTATCCAACTATCTACATTCACTTTATCGCGATTAGATCCAATGGTATGGAGTAAAAACAGACCATCTTCTTTTAAATTCCGACGAACGACATCAAAGTAAGTTGCATAATTTTTGGGGCCAACGTGTTCAAACATGCCGACAGAAACGATGCGATCAAATTGTTCATGTAAATCGCGGTAGTCTTCTAAAATGATATTAACATCAAGTCCTTCACATCGTGCTTGCGCTAATTTCTGTTGTTCAACAGAGATAGTGACACCAGTAACAGAAACACCAAAATGTTTTGCTGCGTAAGCAGCAAGTCCACCCCAACCACAACCGATATCGAGTAAAGTCATACCAGGTTTTAAATCTAATTTTCGGCAAATAAGATCTAATTTATGTTCTTGAGCTTGCGCTAAGTTATCTGCATCTTTCCAGTAACCACAGGAATATTGCATATTTGGATCAAGCATAGCTGTAAATAAATCATTACCGAGATCGTAATGTTCTTTACCAACCATCCATGCACGTTTTTGTGTTTGTAAATTAAAAAGGCGGGCTGTTGCAATTTTTAAGATATCACGCAGGTTTTGCGGAAGTTTATTTTCAAGACCTGCACGTAATACTTTATGAAAGAATATATCAAGTCGTTCACAATCCCACCAGCCGTCCATATAGCTTTCACCGAGACCTAATGAGCCTTGTTGCAATACTCTTTTATAAAAATTTTGATTGTGAACCTGAATATCATAAGGTTCTGAGCCATTGACTCGAATATCTGCGTGAGTTAATAGTTCTATAGCGATCCTTTCGTAAGGATCATTGGAGGTCTTTCGGCCTTCTTCTACACAAGATGTACTCATATACTCTCCGGCGTAAACTAAGCGGGTTTTGAGGCATAAAGTTAAGAAAGGATGTGCACAGATTGACAGTATTAAAATGATATTGTGTTCAATAGTGATTGAACGAATAGAATTAATAAGACGACTAATCTGACATAATCAGCTAATAATCTGTTTAATGCCTCAAAATCCGAAAGAAAAATAAATAAAACGCTATTACAACGTACAGGTAAGTATAGAGATGTGAATTGTTTTTCTCTAGAAAATAAAAGGGCCATTTTTTATAAAAAGGCCCTTTTAAGATAATTCTTAAAATAGAGGAGGTAATTATTCTACTGTTTGAACTGTGTGTTTGGTAACGGATTTATTACGCTGAATAAAGTAACCAACTGCCATTGGGAGTGCCGTTAACGCCATAATTGCGGTGGTGTTAATCAGAGGTTGCTGGCTGATAAATGCAGACACGATAAAACTTGCTAAGCTACAAAGACCCAGTTGAAGCGCATTTTGTAATGCGGCAGCTTTACCACTGATTTCAGGATAAGCCGATAAAGCATTAGAGACGGCAATCGGATAAGATGCACCATTCATTGCAGCCATAATACAGAATGGAATTAAGATCGTGGTTAGTGTTGGCTCAGTAAATTTAGCAACAAGATATAACGCAGTCATGCTAACGGCATAACCTATTAACAGAAGCGGTAATAATGTCTTACCCGTTATTTTTGACAGTAAAATACGACAACCATAACCGCCGACCATAAATGCAATAGTTTGTGGAATATAGCTTAAACCGATATCCTGTGGTGAATAACCCATCTTCTCAAGAATGATTGGTGAGCCAGCTAACCAAGCAAAGAAACCAGCACTACAAGAAGCGTAAACTAATACGTTACCTGTGTAGAGCGGAGATTTTAGTAAAGTTATAAATGAAGCAGAAGATTGATTTGCTTCTGTGACTGATTTTTGTTTAATGTTTTTTAACATTAATGTAGGTAGCATTAATACCAGCGTCACCGCCATTAACAGCATAAAAATCATGCGCCAGCCACCATGATTTAACAACGATGCACCGATTAAAGGCGCCAATGCTGGTGATAATGCAACGAGTGGCATTATTAGAGCAAAAACGTGCTGAGCGCGAGATTCATCAAAACGGTCAATAACAAGTGCTTGCCAAATAACAGCAGCAGAACAGACACCGAAAGCTTGTAGGAAGCGCATAGCAAGCAAGCCGGTTGCACTTTCAACCCACAGCATGCCAAGACAGCCTAAAGCGAAAAGACCTAAACCGATAAGAAGAATAGGTTTACGACCCACTTTGTCAGAAAGTGGTCCCCAAAGTAATTGAGCAACAGCAAAACCAAATAAGAAGATACTTAAGCTATTACTAATAGCACCTTCACTGATAGAGAGTTCACGTTGCATCATACCAAATGCAGGTAAATACATATCAATAGCTAAGTAACCTAACATACTCAAACCTGCTAGGTACACCATAAAGCTCATAGGTGTTTTTGATTGTGTGGATGTTTTAGAATTCATTTTGTTTTCTATGCTATGTGATGTAGAACATTTTAGGTATTGTAACGAAGACTTATTTTACTTGTGAAACGGGAATATTTGGTTAATGCTGTGAAAAATTTTCAAAGGAATAAATGCTATGTGGTCAGAATACTCTTTAGAAGTTGTTGATGCAGTCGCCAGAACGGGAAGTTTTAGCTCCGCTGCTCAAGAATTGCACAGAGTGCCCTCCGCTGTTAGTTACACTGTTCGACAATTAGAGGAATGGCTTGCTGTTCCTTTGTTTGAGCGTCGTCACCGTGATGTGGAATTAACCGATGCAGGTAAAATTTTTATCAAAGAAGCGCGATCTGTTATCAAAAAAATGAATGACACTCGACATCTTTGTCAACAAGTTTCTAATGGGTGGCGCGGTCAATTTAGTATAGCAGTTGATGGCATTGTTAAACCTGAAAGAACACAACAACTTATTCTCGATTTCTATCGCCATTTTCCTGATATTGAGTTGTATGTCTACCCAGAAGTATTTAATGGAGTGTGGGACTCTTTAGTGAATGGTCGTGTTGATTTAGCTATTGGTGCGACAAGAGCTTCACCGATTGGTGAACGTTATAGTTTTAGGGATATGGGATTTATGCCTTGGCGCTGTGTTTGCCACGTTGATCACCCTTTAGCTAAAGCACAACATCCATTAACGGATGACGAAATGCGACCTTATCCTAGTTTATGTTTAGAGGATACATCACGCAGTTTACCCAAGCGGGATACTTGGGCATTAAATAATCAACGTAGAATGGTTGTACCAACCTGGGATATGGGGCTTGAATGTTTATTAGCGGGATTATGTGTAGGGATGGTGCCTTGGCATCGTGCTGAACCATTGATAGCCCAGGGTAAGCTAGTTACTTTAACCCTCGCACAGCCATTGCCAGACAGCCCATGCTGTCTGACGTGGGTCGATAAGAGTGAATCGCCCGCTTTAACGTGGCTGTTAGATTATCTTGGAGATAGCCAAACCTTAAATGAGGAATGGCTTCGCTAGAAATCGGCGTTCTGAATAAGTCTTAGCGACGATAGTCGATAAAAGGACCATCAGCAACTGAACGGCGCTCGACTAATCGAGGGTGTACTTCGATTGTTTGAGCGTCTTCGCGTTTGTTAACAATGCGATCAAGTAACATTGATAAGGCCATCTGACCTAAGCGTTCTTTGGGCTGGTGGACTGTGGTTAATGCTGGGGTAAAATAACGTGCATTACGAATATTATCGTAACCCACAATTGAAATATCGAAAGGAACACGTAAACCTAGCTCATCAGCCGCACAGATTGCGCCCATTGCCATAACATCACCGCCACAAAAAACAGCAGTAGGGCGTTGTTTTTGATTTAACATTTGATACATCGCTTTATAACCTGACTCAGGCTCAAAGTCACCTTGTACAATCCATTCATCTTTTACTGTGATCTTGGCTTCTTCCATCGCTTTTAAAAAGCCTTGTAGACGACCACCACCAGTATTGCGTTCTAATGGCCCAGGAATAATACCAATATCACGATGACCTCGTTCGATAAGGTAACGGCCTGCGATATAACCACCATGAAAAGCGTTATCGATAATGGTGTCTGTAAAGTCGCCACGAGCTTTACCCCAATCCATGACAACCATGGGAATATTACGATAGCCTTCTAAAAGAGTCAGAAGGTGATCGGGATATTCAGAACACATCACTAATAATCCATCAACGCGTTTTTGTGCCAACATCGCTAAATAGGCTTTTTGTTTATCAAGATTATTATGTGAATTACATAAAATCAGTGTATAGCCTTTGCTATAACAACTGTTTTCAACTGCTTCAATCACCTCAGCAAAGTAAGGAGCTTCACTGGACGTGGCTAACAGGCCAATGGATTTGGTGTGATTAACTTTCAAACTACGCGCAACGGCACTAGGCGAATAATTTAATTCTTTTATAGCGGCCCAAACTGCTGCCCGTGTGTTCTCAGCAACAAAACGTGTTTTGTTGATCACATGAGAAACAGTCGTGGTTGATACGCCTGCGCGTTTTGCCACGTCTTTTATTGTTGCCATGGTGTGGAAAACTCCTGACCTTCATTGGTCTCTTTTATCTAATTTTGTGGTTTAACTGCCAGTATAGTCATACATAGGGCAAACACTGGCAATAATTTAGCGATTAGCTATGAATTTTGTATGATCTAGCTCAAAAGTGAAAGTATTAATCAATGTTATAAATTGTGCACTGGTCGCTATTTTAGCAAATTTTGATATGTGATAATATTTAACCATGGTAAGGTTATGGTTAATAACGTGTATTATAATCATATTGAGGGAGATATAGATGGATACGGATCTGAAATTTGGTTTGAGCACAGCAGTCGCAGCGCTTGTTATGATCGTTTTATTTTCAACTATGTTGTTCTAATCACTGTTTTATAAAATATCCGATCAATTTAAATAATAGATTATCGAATATCTGAATATAACAAAGGGCCCAAGGCCCTTTGTTATTTTGTCACCAAAAATGAATTGCAATCACTCACCTTTGATAATCAAGCTCAATTAAGCTAGGTTAGCTTCAACAAATGACCAGTTAACCAGAGCCCAGAACTCTTCTAAGTATTTAACACGCGCATTGCGGTAGTCGATGTAGTAAGCATGTTCCCATACGTCTACAGTTAACAGTGGTTTATCTGCACCTGAAACGGGGGTTGCTGCATTAGATGTGTTAACAATAGCGACAGAGCCGTCAGCTTTTTTAACTAACCAAGTCCAACCAGAACCGAAGTTTTTCGCCGCTGCATCGTTAAATTGCTTTTTGAACTCTTCGAAAGAGCCAAATGCTTTGTTGATAGCATCAGCAATTTTACCTGTTGGTGCGCCACCTGCATTTGGTGCTAAACAGTTCCAATAGAAAGTGTGATTCCATACTTGGGCTGCGTTATTGAAGATCCCGCCATCTGTAGATTTGATAATTTCTTCTAAAGATTTGTTTTCTAAATCAGTGCCTTTAACCAAGTTGTTTAAGTTGGTTACATAGGTTTGGTGATGTTTACCATAGTGGTATTCTAATGTTTCTTTAGAGATGTGTGGCTCAAGAGCATCTAACGCATAAGGTAATTTTGGTAATTCGAAAGACATTGCGTACTCCTTTATACTATCTATTTCGGGTTTTGTGCCTGAAATCATTTCATCATAATCATCTGAATTGATAAAATGAGGCAAATGAATTACTAAGTTGTTACTATTTTGCTAATTATTTTAACAAAAATCTGCTGAAATAACAGCTAAATATCTTTTATCTATAATTATAAGCCATATAGATTAGTAATACTCATAAGAGTATATCCCGCGAGGTGACTCGTAAAGTAGTAAAAATTGACAGTAATAAAAGAAAATAATTTTGCTTTTTTCAAAATATTTCTTTGAATTGCTTATTCTATAATAAGCGTATACATCATTTTCACCACGACTAAAAATAGAAATAATGCAAATATTTGGCGAACTCTTAGTATGGGAAGTCGATAAGCAACTTTAACACCGACTGGTGCGAAGAGTACGCTAGTAATGCTTATTCCGATAAAGGCAGGTAAATAGATAAAACCCAAGTAATAATCATCAATATTTGTTTTATTCCAGCCATAGACAATCCCCATCGTTGTGCCTATTGAAGCAATAATGACACCAATCATAGAAGAAGTTGCAATGCATTTACGTGTATTAAATCCCCAATGGCTTAAAAGAGGAATGGTAATCGTGCCACCAGCAATACCAATAAAACTGGATATAAAGCCAATTAAAGAGCCGCCACGGGTTAAGGTTGGTTTTGAAACTATGGGATCTTTTACATTTTCAATACGTTCAGATTCTTTCTTCTTAGTTAATAACCCATAAATGGTATATATCATGAAAATACAGAACACGATCTGTAAGAGCGTGTTTGACATTTTTTGTACCAGAAAAGTGCCTGCAAGCATACCTATGATCGTGCCGAGAGATAATAAGGGAAATTGCTCCCACAAAATAGCTTTGTGTTTGTTATGAGAATACGCAGAAGATGCTGTGGAAAATATGATGACAGAAAATGAGGTAGATAAGGCAATTTTCATTACCATCTCTGTTGGGATAGCTTGTTGACTGACCACATACATCACCACCGGAACAATGATTGCACCGCCTCCAATGCCAAGTAGTCCAGCAAAAAAGCCAGTGATACAACCCACTAAAAGAAACAGCAAAATCATGTCCATAATTAATACTCACTAGGATTTATAACAAACCCATTTATATACATTAGATCCTTTTTGGAGGGTAGCAATTCATGTAATTAAACCATCGATTCGAGTACTGAGTATTTTCTCAATCGAAATAAAAAGCCTTTTCACTGAAGCTTTTTATTTTTGTTATGCATGATCGAATTAATTATGCGATAGACACATTCATAAATATCTTTAACGTATTAATTTGCTTTTTATGTTTTATTTTATGTTTTCTTATCAACAGGATCGTGATTTAACAGCAACCTATTGTTTTATATTGATAACTAAACTTATATAGAGCTTTCCGATATAAAGTGGTATTCTTCTTCCATGTTTTCCCCATATAAAGCATATCGAATTTAAAAGGTTGTAAGGACTTACGAATGACGACTATTGAAAAAATTGAACGCCAGATCAATGAAAACCCAATTATTTTATACATGAAAGGTTCACCAAAATTACCAAGTTGTGGTTTTTCTGCTCAGGCAGTTCAAGCTATCTCTGCTTGTGGTGAGCGTTTTGCGTATGTTGATATCCTACAAAATCCCGATATTCGTGCAGAATTGCCTAAATATGCACATTGGCCTACCTTCCCACAATTATGGGTAGATGGTGAATTAGTCGGCGGATGTGACATCATTTTAGAAATGTATCAGCGTGGTGAATTACAAAAATTATTAAAAGAGACTGCTGATAAATACCGTGGTGAAGAAGAAGCACAATAATTGATTTTTATTGTTTCCTAGTGGAACGTATAAAATTATTAAGGTTTTAATAAGAAAAGCCAGTTCAGTAATGAACTGGCTTTTTTCTGTTCTTCATATGGTATTTGTGAAAGTTTCAAGGTGTTGGAAGTGGCCATCCACCGAGTTTTTTCCAGCGATTAACTAATTCACAAAAAAGTAATGATGTACGATTAGTATCATACAGCGCACCATGTGCTAGTTTGCTATCAAAAGGTATTCCTGCGGTGATGCATGCTTTAGCTAAAATAGTTTGCCCTAATACTAATCCACTTAATGCTGCTGTATCAAAAGTGGCAAAAGGGTGAAAAGGGTTTCGTTTCAACTTTGCACGTTCTGCTGCGGCCATTACAAAGCTGTGATCAAAATTTGCATTATGCGCCACAATAATAGCACGGTTGCAATCAGCATCTTTCATTCCTTTGCGTACCATCTTAAAAATTGCATGCAAGGCTTCATATTCACTGACTGCACCACGAAGTGGATTTGTTGGATCAATGCCTGTAAATTCTAAGGCGGCAGGTTCTAGATTAGCACCATCAAAAGGAGCGACATGAAAATGTAGCGTGTTATCAGGTTTTAACCAACCTTGTTCATCCATTTTTAATGTAATAGCGGCAATTTCAAGTAAACCATCTGTTTTTGCATTAAATCCACCTGTCTCAACATCAATAACAACAGGGTAGTAACCTCGAAAACGGTTACAAAGCTTATTGGGATTATTTATTTCAGGCATCAAATTGTACTTATCCGATAAAAAGAAAATATCGGAAATTAATAATAAGCAAGGACCAGAAAGATAAATGAGTTATCTCTCTGGTTTAAATAAAAATTAGTTACCTAGTGCGTGACTTGCACTTTTATTTTCGATGAGTTCGATTTTATACCCATCAGGATCTTCAACAAAGGCAATAATAGTTGAACCTCCTTTTACTGGGCCTGCATCGCGGGTAACATTACCGCCCGCTTGACGAATAGCTTCACAAGTTGCAGCAACATCATCAACACCAAGTGCAACGTGCCCAAAAGCTGTTCCCATTTCATAGCTATTTACGCCCCAGTTATAGGTTAATTCAATAACCGCACCCGTGCTCTCATCACCATAACCAACAAAAGCTAACGAGTATTTATATTCCTCATTCTCGCTAGTGCGTAGAAGTTGCATACCTAAAACTTTGGTATAAAAATCGATAGAACGCTGTAAATCGCCTACACGAATCATGGTATGAAGTACTCGCATATAAACCTCTCGTGTTTTTTAATGATTAAACCCCACAGATAAACTGATGGCGCAGTACTATAGCGCGTTAGAGACCTAAAGTTCAATTTTACTACGCTGTTAACAGTTCAATCGGTGTATTGTGCAGATAATATCTCTATTAACTATACTCTATAGTAACAAACAATAGGGGGGGAAAATCAAATGCAAGATCAATTAGAATTTTTTGATATTCCTAGCCCTTGTATTGGACGTTGCGAAATGAATGCACAAGGCTATTGCATAGGGTGTTATCGTAATCGACAAGAACGATTTAATTGGTCAACAATGGGCGCACAAGATAAAAGAAATATATTACGCCTTTGTCAACAACGTTATTTAAGAACGTTAAAAAAGGCAAAACTGACAATAGAAAAAGAGAATGAACAGCTTAATTTATTTTAAATATTCAACTTATTTTTTAATATTAAAGTAATAATTAAATATTATTTTTATTCATTTTTGTTATTTATTATAGTTAGTTGGTTTATTATTTTTTCTTTATTAATGTAATTATATTGATTAAAAAGATATCTGATGATTATTTCCCTGTAATTATATGAAAATAATAATATTTTTTCTTTTTGAGATATTCGTTGTGAAATAATAATAATTATTATGTAAAAAAATATAGATTAGTTTTTATAACAAGGTTATTCTTTATAGGCTTTCGTTGTCAGAAAGAAAATAGATTAATCAAGTCTTGAAAATAATTACTTATCTAATAAATAGGAATATAACTACATTAGTTATTAAAGGTAAATATTTCAATTAAAAAGAGTAGGCAAATATTGTATTAAAAATGAATATCTAAACTTTGCAATGAGTTGACTGAAAATGCTAATTAAGGAGAGATAAGTGGAATCAACATTAGGAGCTGATTTAGCGCGTTTAGTTCGATTATGGCGTGCTTTAATTGATCATCGTCTCAAACCATTAAAATTAACCCAAACTCATTGGGTCACCTTGTATAACATTAGTCAATTACCGCCAGAGCAGTCACAAATTCAATTGGCTAAGGCGATAGGAATAGAGCAACCTTCGTTAGTGAGAACATTAGATCAACTGGAAGAAAAAAAACTGATATGTCGACATACATGTGCAAATGATCGTAGGGCAAAACGTATAAAATTAACAAAAGAATCTGAACCTTTTATTAGTGAAGTTTATGCTGTTATAGAGCAAACGAGACGAGAAATATTGGGTGATATTCGACGAGATGAAATTGAAACATTGATTGGCACTATCCATAAGTTGGAAAAAAACATAAATAGATTAAATGACTAATAATTTAAAATTTAATATATAATCTATTTAAATAAAGATTAATTACTATTGTATAATAATTATTATATGAATTATCATATGGTGATAATAAATAGGTAGGTTATATATTTAATCTCTCTTTAAATTCATTATTATTAGATCATGAAATAAAACAGGCAACCTAATGTTGCCTGTTTTTTATCCTCAATTAACGAGGAGATACAGTTAAATTATTTCCATTACCAATGACAGCAACACGTTGACCTTGGCTATAAACAGTATTATCTGCTTTTTGAACGATAGCGACGGTTTTACCGCTATCTAAACGAACTTCGATTTGGACACCTTTCGTTGTGTTTAATGCGCCTTGTGCTTGTTGTCCAGCCATTCCTCCCGCGATTGCGCCAGCCGCTGTTGCTAGGTTACGACCTGTACCACCCCCGATTGTGTTACCTAACATACCACCAAGAACAGCACCACCAATGGCACCTAAGATATTCTCATCGCTACCTGCTTGAATATTAACTGAACGAACTGAAACAATCGTACCATATGTAATATTTTGAGCTTGTTTTGCTTGATTTGCAGTGTAAGTGTCACCTGATAATGAGCTTGTGTTCACACAACCAGTAAGAACAGTCATTGTAAAAAGACCAATAAGTAAATGCTTAAACATAGTTACTCCTAAAGAAAACCTGAGGTAAATTGTTCAGGTTATACCAATGTTGTCTAATATCAGTTATAGACTATTTTTTGCTTATGTCGACACTGATTTTAATAATATATAGCTTACTATATAGTAAAGGCTGGTAGTAGAAACAGAAGAGCTTTCTGAAAAAAAGAATATAACATTATATGTTAAAAATTTGCATCATCTTGATTATAAGGAAAAGAACATGAGAGCAGGGCGGTACATTGGCGTGATGTCTGGCACAAGCTTAGATGGTGTTGATGTTGTATTAGCTGCAATCAACAATAAATTTGTTGCACAACAAGAAACTCATTTTCTGCCTTATCCACAACTTCTACGTCAACGCATTCTAGCTGTTTGCCAAGGACAACCGACTACTTTACATGAACTCGGCTTATTAGATGCACAACTAGGAGAACTCTATGCTCAAGCAATTAGAGAATTACTTGCAAAAGTAAAACTCAGTGCAAGCGACATTACAGCAATAGGGTGCCATGGACAAACGGTCTGGCATGAACCTGAAAGTGATATGCCATTTACTATGCAAATTGGCGACAACAACCGTGTGGCTACATTAACAGGAATTACCACTGTCGGTGATTTCCGTCGCCGAGATATTGCATATGGTGGACAAGGTGCACCTTTAGTCCCTGCTTTTCACCTTGCGGTATTAGGACATTCTATTGAGAAGCGTATTATTTTAAATATTGGTGGAATTGCCAATATTTCATTGTTATTACCGGGTGTTGCAGTAAAAGGCTATGATACAGGTCCCGGCAATATGTTGTTAGATAGCTGGAACTGGATACATAATCAAACGCCTTATGATGATAATGGACAATGGGCAGCAACAGGAAAAGTGAATACTGCATTATTAAAAGATATGCTGTCTGATCCTTATTTTTCTCGTTCAGCGCCTAAAAGTACAGGGCGGGAATATTTCAATACACAATGGCTAAACTATCATTTAGCAAGAGTACCTAATGTTTTTCCCGAAGATGTACAAGCCACTTTAGTTGAATTAACCGCGATAAGTATTGTGCAACAGATACAATTAAATGGGGGATGCGAACGTCTTTTAGTTTGTGGTGGTGGGGCTAGAAACGGGCAAATTATGCATCGTTTAGCGTCATTACTACCGGGAACAGAAGTGGCACCGACAGATAAATATGGTTTAAGTGGTGATGATATGGAAGCCCTTGCTTTTGCTTGGCTCGCTGCGAGAACTATTGCAAATGAATCTGGAAATTTACCTTCTGTTACAGGGGCATCAAGAGAAACTGTTTTAGGGGCGATTTACCCTACAAATCCTTGTTAAGCGTGATATGCTGAACGTAGTTTCTCAAAAGAGAGAGTGAAAAATGACAGATCTTGATTTTATTGATGTTGCTGATTTACGTCGTGAATATATGAAAGGTGGATTACGACGTCATGAATTAACAGAACAGCCATTGGTATTGTTTGAAAAATGGCTAAAACAGGCTTGTGAAGCACGTTTAAGTGATCCTACAGCGATGTGTGTTGCAACTGTCGATGAAAATGGACAACCTTATCAACGTATTGTGTTATTAAAACACTTTGATGAGCATGGATTAGTCTTTTACACTAACTTAGGCAGTCGTAAGGCAACGCATTTAGAACATAATCAACGAGTTAGTTTGTTATTCCCTTGGTATCCCTTAGAAAGACAAGTCTGTTTTTTAGGGAAAGCGGAAAAACTTTCGCCTATTGAAGTTCTGAAATACTTCCATAGTCGCCCTAAAGACAGTCAAATTGCGGCTTGGGCTTCTCAACAGTCTTCTCGCATCTCTGCAAGAGGTGTGTTAGAAAGCAAATTTATGGAATTAAAGCAGAAATTTCAAAATGGGGAAGTTCCATTACCGAGTTTCTGGGGGGGATACCGTGTGACCTTTGAGTCTGTTGAATTTTGGCAAGGACGGGAAAACCGTCTACACGATCGTTTTATCTACCAAAAATCACCACAAGGATGGGACATTGAGCGATTAGCGCCTTAATGATGCGCTGATAATTTTGCACTAAAAAGTCTTTTTCTACTGGTACTTAATGTAGTGGCGCTTTATGCTATACCACTTATGTTTAACTTATATTTTAAATAGACAAAAAACAATAAACCGATGGAGTCATTGATGTCTAGCAAGAACCTAATCACACAATTGCAGGAGCGTGGGCTAATCGCTCAGGTCACGGATGAGGCAGCTTTAGTAGAGCGTTTGGAGCAAGGTCCTATCGCTCTCTATTGTGGCTTCGATCCTACCGCTGATAGCCTGCATTTGGGGCATTTGGTTCCTTTGCTGTGTTTAAAACGATTCCAACTAGCCGGGCATAAGCCTGTGGCGTTGGTGGGTGGTGCAACGGGTCTGATTGGTGATCCTAGTTTTAAAGCCACCGAGCGCAAACTGAATACCCAAGATACTGTTCACGAATGGGTAGAAAAAATTCGTAAACAAGTGTCACCTTTCTTAGATTTCGACAGTGGTGAAAACAGTGCGGAATTAGCAAACAACTATGACTGGTTTGGTCAAATGGATGTGCTGACATTCCTGCGTGATATCGGTAAACACTTCTCTGTGAACCAAATGATCAACAAAGAAGCGGTTAAACAGCGTTTAAACCGTGACGATGTGGGTATCTCTTTTACTGAATTCGCCTATAACCTATTACAAGCTTATGACTTTGCGTCATTAAATACGCATTTAGGTGTTGAATTACAGATCGGTGGTTCTGATCAATGGGGTAACATCACTTCAGGTATCGATTTAACCCGTCGTTTCAATCAGAAACAAGTATTTGGTATGACCGTACCTTTAATTACTAAGTCTGACGGAACTAAATTTGGTAAAACAGAAGGTGGTGCGGTTTGGTTAGATCCTAAGAAAACAAGTCCATACAAATTCTATCAGTTCTGGATCAATACCGCAGATGCTGACGTTTATCGTTTCTTAAAATTCTTTACATTCATGAGCATTGAAGAGATTAATGCGCTTGAAGAAGAAGATAAGAGTAGCGGTCAAGCACCTCGTGCGCAACGTGTATTAGCAGAACAAGTAACCCGCTTAGTTCATGGTGAAGAGGGTTTAATTGCTGCTAAACGTATTACAGAAAGCTTATTCTCTGGTGCAATTGCTGACTTAACACAAGCTGATCTTGAACAATTAGCACAAGACGGTATGCCAACAATTGAGTTAGAAAAAGGCAGTGATTTGCAACAAGCGCTGGTTAACGCAGAATTAGTTCCTTCTCGTGGTCAGGCTCGTACAATGATTGGCTCTAACGCTGTTTCGATTAACGGCGAAAAACAAGACAATCCTGAATACGTCTTTGAAGAAAAAGATTTCTTATTTGGTCATTATTCTATTTTACGTCGCGGTAAAAAACACTACTGCCTTGTTATCTGGAAATAATTGACAGTAAAAAAGGGCAGCCAGTGAGTTGCCCTTTTTCTTAATAACAATAAATAACGTATATACCTCGCCTATGATGATAAAGCTTGGGTGTTGTGTGTATTCACAATAATCGGTTTATGTCATGAAAAATATACTCTCTATTCAATCACATGTTGTATTCGGTCATGCTGGTAACAGTGCTTCTGAGTTTCCAATGCGTCGGATGGGTGTGAACGTTTGGCCTTTAAATACTGTGCAATTTTCAAACCACACACAATATCCAGAAAAATGGACGGGTTGTGTGATGTCAGCAGAACATATTACTGAAATCGTTGATGGTATTGCTGCAATCGGTAAACTCTCACAATGTGATGCGGTATTAAGTGGTTATTTAGGTTCAGCCGAACAAGGCTTACGCATTGTTGATATTGTTAAAAAAGTAAAACAAGCTAATCCTGACGCATGGTATTTTTGTGATCCTGTAATGGGGCATCCTGAAAAAGGTTGTATTGTACCGCCTGCCGTTTCCGGTGTACTGTGTGAAGAAGCATTGCCTATTAGTGATATCATTGCACCTAATTTATTAGAGCTTGAAACCTTGAGTGGTGGTAAAACACTTAATAGCGTTGATGAGTGTGTAAATGCGGCTCGTGGTTTATGTAATCAAGGTCCTAAAATTGTATTAGTAAAACATTTATCACGAGCGGGTTATCGACATGATCGCTTTGAAATGCTGTTAGTCACTGCAGAACATAGCTGGCATGTTAGTCGTCCGTTAGTCGATTTTGGTGAGCGTCAGCCTGTCGGTGTCGGTGATTTAACAAGTGGTTTAATGTTGGTGGATTTACTTAAAGGTGTTGAGTTACAAACCGCATTAGAGCATGTTGCAGCAGCGGTTTATGAAGTGATGCTAAAAACAAAAGAAATGAATGAGTACGAACTGCAACTCGTTGCTGCTCAAGATCAAATGGTACATCCAACACATCGATTCTGCGCAACACAGATAGATTAATTGCAATAAAACACATTTGATTAGAATAAGAACGGAGGCTTAATAGTTTCCGTTTTTTAGTAAGTTTTTTATATTTTGAAAATCAATAGCATAATCATTAAGCACAATACCTTTAAAGGTTACCAACTTATTAAAGAAGTCTTGTGCATGTAATGCCATTGTCTTTATAAACAGCTCTTTTTTAATAAAAGCTTTTTGGGGTTCGTTAGCGGTGATAGTAATCAGCACATTGTCATTGATAGGCTGAAATTTTATTTCAATAGGTTGGTCAGGAAAATTTGCTTTAAATTCTTTGTTTTCATTTATTTTAACTAAACCTTCGATTAGATAGCTCCATAATTGGTCAACATAATCCCACATGCCTATATCGATTACTTTGGTATTATAAATAGATAATTCTATGGCACCTTCAATATAAAAACTATCTTTTAATAAACCATTATATTCATTGATATTAATAAAATTATCTTTTATTTTTAAGTAAGTTGAAACTTGAAGCATGCAATATCCCATTATTCAGTAACGTAATTTCCTTGAGTACTTTTTAGATACAGATATGAAAGTGTATTACTTTAGATAACCACATTTATTTTCTGTGTGTTTAAAAGAAAATAGCTCAGGCAAATTGATTTTACTTGAGCTATTTTAATTTAAAAGGATCAAGGATTACTCTTTAATTAAACCTTCAGTGACGAGTGCGCTATGAACATTAGGGCGTTGTGCAATACGCTTTAGGTAATCTTGCAGATGTGTTAAATCAGTTAAATCTAAGCCGACATGCGGTGCCCATTGGCTTAATGTAAATAAATAGGCATCAACAACAGTAAAATACTCACCACATGCACATTTCTGTTTGCTCAATACATCATTAATATAAGCAAATTTACTTTTTAATTTGGTTTTAACCACGGGCACGTAGTTTTCAGGTGTATCAGGTGAAAATAGTGGGCTATAGCCTTTATGAACTTCACTTGCAAGAAAGTTTAACCATTCTATTTGGTGATAACGTTCTAACGTTTTTGGCGCTGCAATTAAATTTCTATCTGGCTTTAAATCTGCAAGGTATTGAACAATAGCAACACCTTCAGTCAGAATATCACCATTATCTAACTGAAGAACAGGGACCTGTCCTTTAGGGTTGATGGTTAGAAAATCTTTACCTGACTCTGTTTTTTTTGCACGTAAATCGATGCGCTCAATAGAGAAATCTAGGCCCGTTTCACGTAAAACGATATGAGGGGAAAGTGAGCAACTACCCGGCGCGTAGTACAATTTCATATTGAATAGCTCCCTATCAATGAGTGGTGATAATGACTTACGGATATCAATAAATATCTTCATTAAAATAAGATAATAAGGTGTTCTAAGAAATTAGCAAACTCAAATGATGCGAATGGAAAAGGCTTTTGTAAATCTGTGAACAAGGCTGATAATTGATGAAATTATCAGAAAATAATTTTTCTTTATATTAAGTCTATATAAGCTTATTTAATTATCATTCTTCAAATGATGGTAGAAAAGAAATATCAAGGTAATAAATCTTGGGGTTTCTTTTGTCTACATAGACTGTAATCAGCTCTTTATTAATATAAGGCGTGGGATCAAAAAAGAGATAGCCACTTTTATAACGAATTAAACGATTGTTTAATGTATCATGGTAATCTGCAATGATTTGATAAGGAGATCGGTGATTAATACGAATATTATTATTAATAATAATCTCAGATATTTTCACATTAATGGGCATACCATCACGTATCAATCGTTGATCTCTATTGGCTCTTCTTCGCATAAAATACAAAGGGATAAGACCTATTGTGGCAAATATCAGTCCAAAAACACCTAATATAGTGCCTGCACCATATAAGCCTAAAAAGTTGTTAATTGTTGCCTTTTGAGGATCATCAGGAAGATAAATAATACTAATGTTTTCACCAAGATGAAAACGTGATGGATTACTTCCTTCTAGTGAACGAAAGATGATTTCTCTATTATCCTTAGTAGTAAATTGAATAATAGGATGATAAATGCTTCTATCATTGGAAGATTTATTAATACTTAGCTCAATAACAACGCCCGTTGTTTCTATCCCATTTCTTACTAAATGTAATTCTGATTTAATAACAAATAAAGCGACGACAAAAATAACCACGCCAATAATGGCAAAAAGATAAAATAGGAATTTAAATTTCTTCATACATTAAATCCTTTTATTAATATGTGATTATTGTATCTGTAATGAGAAAGAAGATTATAGGAATTAACTAAAAAACAAAAGTTAAATTTATCTAAAAAGTAATTGATCTAAATATAAAATTCAAAAAGAGTGAAAACAAGATGAAATGTGGGTATTCATCAATAAAAGAGCAAAATAATTAAATATAGAAAAAGCTTAAAAAAGATCTAACAAGGAGGATGAAATGAATATACGCAGGAATGTTATTCTCATAAAAAAGCCAGCCTTAATGATTTTAGGCTGGCTTTTATTATTTAAACGATAGAATTATTTTAGTTCTAATTCATTCATTGCTGCGATGCTAAAGCCACCATCAACGTGGACGATTTCACCCGTAATACCGCCTGATAAGTCAGAGCATAAGAATGCTGCAGTATTACCTACATCTTCGGTTGTTACAGTGCGACGCAGAGGGGTTACTGATTCGCAATGGCTTAACATTTTACGGAAGTCTTTGATACCAGATGCCGCTAATGTACGGATTGGACCAGCAGAGATACCGTTAACACGAATACCTTCAGGCCCCATGGCGTTTGCCATGTAACGTACGTTAGCTTCTAAAGACGCTTTCGCCAGACCCATAACGTTATAGTTAGGAATTGCACGTTCAGCGCCTAAATAAGTCAGAGTTAACAGTGCAGAGTTTGGATTTAGCATTTCACGGCTTGCTTTTGCCATCGCAACAAAGCTATATGCACTAATATCGTGAGCAATTTTAAAACCTTCACGAGTTACAGCATTAACATAGTCGCCATCTAATTGGTCAGCAGGAGCAAAACCGATAGAGTGAACAAAACCATCGTATTTCGGCCAAACTTTTGCAAGTTCTGCATACATGGTATCGATGCTTTCGTCTTTTGACACATCACACTCTAATACAATATTGGAGTCTAATGATGCTGCAAATTCTTCAACGCGTGGTTTCAGTTTTTCATTTTGGTAAGTAAATGCAAGTTCTGCACCTTGGTCACGCATAGCTTTGGCAATACCATAAGCAATTGATAATTTACTAGCAACACCAGTAATAAGAATGCGTTTGCCGGTCATAAAGCCCATAGCTGTATCCTTGTTTTTTCGTAAATCGCGATAATAACATCATTCACAGTTTTATTTATCTGTTAGGTTATCACGCTTATTGTTAATAAACGTGGCTGATTCTACCACGACATTTGTAAATTTGTTTAATTTCCCTAGCACCTCCGAGGAGTTAAGGGAAAGGGCGAAATAATGTTCAATTAATATTAGGATTATATTGTTTATACTTAAGTCAAATCTTGACGCCAAGCTTCGGCTGTTAAGGCTTCACCAAAATGACTTGCAACCAATCTTCGCGTGACTTCATGCAAAGGTGATGCGAGGACTTCTGCTGTGTTACCACGTTCAACGACTTCACCATTATCCATCACAATAACTTTATCGCTAATATGTTTAGTCATACCTAAATTTTGTGTTACATAAATATAGGCAATATCATGTGTCTCTTGCAGTTCTAACATTAAGTTTATAATTTGTGAGCGCAAAGACATATCTAGTGATGCTATTGCTTCATCTGCAATAATCACTTGAGGTTGTAAAATTAATGCTCTTGCAAGCGCAATTCGTTGACGCTGACCGGATGCAAACATATGGGGATAATAGTTTGCATGTTCAGGTAAAAGCCCCACTTGTCGTAATGTTTGATAAATGCGTTTTTCACGTTCAATTGCACTTAAGTTGGTATTCAGTCGTAAAGGGATATCTAATGTTTGACCTATACGTTGCCGAGGATTTAATGAATTAGTGGGATCTTGAAATATCATTCTAATTCGTTGACTACGATAAGGATAATCACCAAAATGCAGTTGATGGCCATTAATAAAAATATCCCCGCCTGTAGGTTCTGTCACACCCGACAACATTCTTGCTAATGTAGATTTTCCTGAACCATTCGCACCAATAATGGCTAAAGTTTGTTTGGGTTCAAGTGTAAAACTAACAGGTTTTACGGCTTCTAATTGCTGTCGTCGAAACAATCCCGTGCGATAGCGAAATGTTTTTGAAAGATTTTTTACCTCAAGTAGTTTATCGAACATCTGTTGGCTCCACATTTAACGGGAAATGACAAGCCACGGCATGGTTTTTAAATAAACGTAACCGAGGTGCTTCAATGCATTGGCGCTGTGCATATGGGCAACGAGGGCCTAAACGACAACCTACAGGCAGATGTTCAAGCGAAGGTATTGCTCCAGGTAATGTATTTAAACGGCTCTTATGTGCCAATGAATTGGTAAAATCGGGAATAGAGCGTATCAATGCTTGAGTATAAGGGTGATAAGGTGTCACTAATAGCTCATCAGGAGAGGCTGTTTCAACAGTTTGACCACAATACATAACTGTAATTTTGTTCGCTAATTTACTCATCCATTGCAAATCATGACTAATCAAAAGAATAGTCATATTATTATTTTGATTGAGTCGAGTGAGTAAACGAAAGATTTGTGTTTGTGTTGCGGGTTCCATTGCGTTAGTGGGTTCATCGGCAATCAGCAATCGAGGCTGATTTGCAATGGCAATAGCAATCATTACTTTTTGGCATTCACCTTCTGTCAATTCATAAGGGTAACTGCGCATAATATCTTTGTGATCTTTAATACCCACACGATGCAATAGTTCAATTGCACGACGTTTTCGCCAATGAAAGCGTTGCCACCAATGCCCCTTAAATGTCCAACCAGGAATGGCTTGTATTAGTTGTTGTTCAATCTTCGTCGCCGGATCAAGACAGGATTGTGGCTCTTGGAAAATCATTGAAATATTATGACCGATGACACGGCGTCGAGCTCTTGGCGATAATTTAAGTAAATCAATATCATCAAAGCGGAAGCGGTCTGCTGTTACACTGATATTATCCTTCGTAACACCGCAAATAGCTTTCGCAATTAAGCTTTTACCCGATCCAGACTCGCCAACAAGCCCTCTGACTTCACTTTCATTTAAGGTAATAGAAACACGGTCTACGGCTTTTACTGGGCCATCAGGCGTCATAAATTCAATGGTTAAATTGCGTATATCTAATAAAGGCATTATTCAACTCCCTCATTTATTGCACGCTGTAAACCATCACCTAAAAGGTTCACCAGTAAAACGCTTATCATAATAGTGGCGCCTGGAATTAAGACTGTCCAAGGCGCGACATAAATTAACTCTAATGAATCACCTAACATTGCGCCCCATTCAGGAGAAGGGAGCTGAGCACCTAAATTGAGGAAGCCTAATGCGGTAATATCAAGAATAGCAATCGAGAAAGCACGTGTTAATTCAGAAACCAATACAGGCGTAATATTAGGTAGTACGGTATACCATAAAATTGAAATATTTGATGCACCATCAAGGCGAGATGCAATGACATATTCTTTATTTAATTCATCATTAACCGCAGAATAAATCATTCTAACTAAGCGCGGCAACAATGCTAACCAAATTGCTATCATGGCATGACCAAGGCTTGTTCCCACAAAAGCGACAACAATAATAGCCAGAAGTAGTGATGGAATCGATAATAATGTATCTAATATATGATTGAGAATGGCTGATTTTAAACCATGGGTCATTCCCGCAAAACAGCCGATGATTAATCCCATTAACGTTGCAGCAAAGGTGACAATAAATGCACCGCCAAAGGTCATACTTGTCCCAATTAAAATTCGACTAAAAACATCTCGGCCTAAGTCGTCTGTACCAAAAAAATAAGAAACGTTCCCATTTTGATACCAAGATGGTGGTGTTAATTGATGACCAAAAAACTGTTGGTCAAGAGCATAAGGCGCAATATAAGGGCCTACGATACTTAATATTAAGAGAAAAAGAACACCATAAAACCCTACCATTGAGATAACATCTTTAGAAAAACACTGCCAAATCACAGCCGCGGGTGTCGGTGTTTTTTTCTCTTTATAAAATTGGCTATCTAAAGGCATATCCCACCTTGTGTTTCATTGGGTTACTCATTGCGCCTACAATATCTGATAAGACGTTGACAATAATAACAATTGAACCCACTAACATTACACCTGCAGAAATAGCAGAGTAGTCTTGTTGGCGGATTGCAGTGACTAACCAGCGACCGAGTCCCGGCCAGTTAAATACGATTTCTGTCACCATGGTCAGTGTAAGCATGGTGGAGAATTGTAAGCCTAATTTAGGGATGATGGGGGGTAAAGCATTATGAAGAATATGACGACGAATAATTGTAAAACGTGAGAGGCCTCGAGTTGCGGCTGCCTTTACGTAGTTTTCTGACATAATTTCTTCCGTACTATTGCGCATTAATCGAATAACTTCGGTTGTGGGGGCAATAGCAAGTGTTGTTACAGGTAAAATCAGATGGTGTAATACATTCATTATCATTTGTTGGCGATAAGGTGAATCAGATAGCCAAGCATCAACTAATGCAATACCCGTAATAGGCTGCAAGTTATAAAGTAAATCAATACGACCTGAAACAGGAAGCCAACCTAATTTTAACGAGAAGAAAAGTGTTAATAATAACGCAAGTCCAAACACTGGCACAGAAAAGCCTAATAGAGCAAAGTTGCTGATAATAATATCAGCGGATTTATTACGCCAAACACCCGCAATAATCCCCGCGGGAATGCCCACTATTAGAGCGAAAAGAAAAGCTAATGTGCAAAGTTCCATTGTGGCCGGCAGAGCTTCGATTAATTGCGTTTTAATAGGTTCTCCATTAATAGAGGAAATGCCAAAATCGAAATGGATCATATTGTGGGCATAAAAAAAGTAGGCATCGGTTAGTGATGCCCCACTTAATGGGCCATTTGGTGTGTAATAGCTCAAGCTAAAACTCACTAGTGACAAAAAGAACAGTGTCACAAGTAATAAAAGTAATCGACGTATTGAATAAATAATCATAGATTATTTGATAGCCTCTTTCTTGTGATTGTGTTCTTCCACTTCTGTTTCTCGATAAACACCAGCAAAAGACGCATTACCGAAGGTACTTAATACTAGCCCTTTAATATCATAGCGATATGCTTGCATACGTAAAGAGTTAGCTAGAGGCAGTACGGGTAATTCTTGAGCAAGAATATTTTGTGCTTCATGATAATAGTCCATTCTTGAAGCAAGCTGTTGACTATAAAGCGCCTTTTTCAATATTTCATCAAAGTTAGGTAAGCACCAATGGCTCAAGTTAGTTTGAGAGCCGATTGCCGCACAACTAAAGAGTGGACGGAAAAAACTATCAGGATCATTACTGTCTGTTGACCAGCCTGATAGTGTCATATCATGAGTCCGATCCATCAGACTTTTTTCTTGGTATCGCCCCTCAATTGGACGAATGTTCATTTGAATACCCACTTGGGCTAAGTCTGCTTGAATGAGCTCGGCCATTTTCAATGGGCTAGGGTTGTAAGATTGCGATGCGCTAGGGACCCAAAGATTTAAATTAAGGCCATCAAGTCCAAGCTCTTTTAGAATTTGTTTTGATTTTTCAGGATTGTATTCTGTAATTTTTGCACGATTATCATAGGCCCAAGATGCGCGAGGAAGTACTGACGCCGCTGTTTCAGCAGTACCGTAATAAATCGATTCCATCAAACGTTCATTGTTTATGGCATACGCGATGGCTTGGCGCACTTTAAGGTCATTTAAGGGAGGTTTGCTCGTATTAAAGGCTAAATAAGCGATATTCATACCTGAACGAAGCGTTAGTCTTAGCCGAGGGTCATCACGTAAAACTTTTAATTGGCTCGCTGCAGGGTAGGCCAAAACATCACATTCACCCGTTAATAATTTAGATATACGGCCCGTACCTCCGGCACCCATATCAATAACAACTTGTTGCATTTTAGGCTGGCCTTTCCAATAATTTTCATTTCTAAATAAGCGAACAAATTGGCCTGGTTGATATTCATCAAGGTAGAAAGGCCCTGTGCCTACAGGTTTCCAATCAAGCTGTGTCTGATTACCTGATTTCTCTAAGTTTTGTGCATATTCAGCGGAAAGAACAGGGGCGTAATGTGTTGCTAAATGCCATAGAAAAGAGGCGTCAGGCTCTTTTAAGCTAAATTCTACCGTATATTGGCCCAGTTTTTTAATTGATTGGATATTGTCAGCAAAACTTAAGCTATCAAAATAAGGATATTTCCCTCCATTAATTTGATTGTAAGGATTTTTCGGGTTGATCATCCGTTCAAAACTAAAAATCACATCATCTGCTGTAAGTTTTCGCGTAGGTGTAAACCAAGATGTTTGCTGGAAAGAGACATTTTTACGTAAATAAAAGCGATATGTTGCACCATTATCTAGCGATTCCCATCGTGCAGCTATTTCTGGGATAAGCCGATAAGTGTAAGGATCAACATCTAAAAGACGATCATAAAGTTGTGCAGCAAGGGGATCGATAATTAATCCACTGCTTGATAATTGCGGATTAAAAGTATTTACACTGCCATCAACACAATAAACAAAGCCATTTTGATTAATTGGAGTTGGCTCAAGTATTTTAGATAGCGCTTGTGTTTGTGGCGCTACATTTGCGATACAAGTTACACTTGTTAAGCTCAGTAGCAAAGTACTAATAAGTAAAATAAGGCGCATAATAATGTCTTTTAGAGAAACGATTTTGCTATTGTAACTTAAAAAACTTTCTATCCCCAAATAGTCAAAAAGCAAAGTGAGAAAAATTCTCAATAAAAAGCTTTACAAATGCTAATGATAAAGATTATCATCCGTATTGTCCTTCAGCGGTAAGAGGTTTTCCGCAGAGGGCACGACATTGCTCACATTGCTTCCAGTATTTTTTACTAGCCAGCTCGGGTGCTGGCTTTTTTTTTATTTCTTCTCCAAAGCCATCACTCGATAACTCAAAAATTATTCATCATCATAAAGTTATGTTGTAATCTGATGTTTTTTAATTAGTCCTCTAAATTGATCGTAACTTAACTTCAGTTTTTCAGCAGCCTCTTTTTGATTATACAAACTCTCTTTTAATGCATTATTGACTAATATTTTTTCTATTTCATTTTGCCATTGTCGTAAATCGAGAGGTAAATCGGGTGGTGAAAAAGAAGAAATCTTTTTTTCTAGAGATGATTTTTTTGATATTGATGTTTGCAGGCCCGCAAAAGGATTAATAATAATATTATCTAACGAACTATCGCTAGTCCCGTGGCGATAGACTGAACGTTCTACAACATTTTTTAGCTCACGGATATTACCCGGCCATGAATAGCTTAAAAGAATTTGGCGTGCATTATCACTAAATCCGGGGAAAAAAGGCAGTCCTAATTCTTGGCACATCGAAATCGCAAAGTTCTCAGCAAGTAACATAATATCTGCACGACGTTCTCTTAATGGGGGCAATCTAATGACATCAAAAGCTAATCTATCTAGCAAATCAGCACGAAATTTACCTTCTTCAGCCATTGCAGGCAAATCTGCGTTTGTAGCACAGATAAGTCTGACATCAACATGCAGGGATTGACTGCCACCAACACGTTCTAAATGACCATACTCAATAACACGCAGTAATTTTTCTTGTACAAGCATTGGTGCTGTTGCCAGCTCATCAAGAAAAAGAGAGCCTCCATCCGCTCGTTCAAAACGCCCTTGATGACGATTTTTAGCACCTGTAAAAGCTCCCGCTTCATGACCAAAAAGTTCAGAATCAAGTAGGTTATCATTAAGCGCGGAGCAGTTGATGGAAATAAAAGGGCCTTGCCACCAAGGTGCAAGGTAATGTAATCGATGCGCAATAAGCTCTTTCCCAGTCCCTCGCTCGCCAATAATTAGCACGGGTTTTTTTAATTGGGCAAGTGCTGAAGTTTGTTCTAAGACATCAATAAATTGATTATCAACACCAATTATTGTTTCTAAATTCTCATTCATTGGTCAAATTCACCATATTGAGGTATTTTTTACCATTTTATCAGATGGGCGAAAAATGAGTGAATAAAATAAAAATGTTTATTATTAATAAGTTATGTAAACAATCAAAGTTGGCACAAAAGTTGTATTAACTAAAGTAAGCCAGGCGTTATGACTGATGACGCCATTAATATTTAACGTTACTAATTAGCATAGCTATTAAGGATAACATCATGGGTATATTTTCACGTTTTGCTGACATTATTAATGCCAACATTGCTTCTTTATTAGATAAAGCGGAAGATCCTGAAAAAATGATCCGTTTAATGATCCAAGAAATGGAAGATATGTTAGTTGAGATCCGTACAACGTCTGCACGCACTTTAGCGGAAAAGAAAGGATTGGAGCGTCGTATCGAACAAGCGGAAAAACAGATTAAAGATTGGCAAGATAAAGCTGAGTTAGCGCTGATTAAAGACAAAGAAGATTTAGCGCGTGCGGCATTAATTGAAAAACAACGTGTTGCTTCAGTCAATGATACGTTAAAACATGAGTTGATCATCATTGATGAAACCTTGACTCGTTTGAAAGGTGAAATCACTGAATTAGAAAATAAATTGACAGAAACTCGCGCTAAACAACAATCTTTAGTTGTTCGTCATCAAGCGGCAAATTCATCTCGTCAAGTTCGTCGCCAATTAGACAGCGGTAAAATGGATGCAGCAATGGCACGCTTTGAACAATTTGAACGCCGTATTGATCATATGGAAGGTGAAGCGCAAAGCTACGGGTTAGGTAAAGAGAAATCATTAGACCAACAGTTTGCTGAATTGAAAGCGGATGATGAAATTAGCGCGCAATTAGCTGCATTAAAAGCTAAAATCAATATCAATAAAGAGTAACAGCAAGCGTAATAACCATCTTATAAAGGATATGTAATGGGCTATATATTTCTGGGAATACCACTGACCATTTTTATTTTATTTGTTCTCCCTATCTGGCTGTGGTTGCATTACAGCAATCAGAAAGGTGGTGGGAATGTTCAGTTAACCCAACAAGAAATGCAGCGACTGAGCGTGCTGGTGGATAAAGCTCAGCAAATGCAGGAGCGCATTAAGACGCTAGAACAAATACTTGATGCAGAACATCCTAACTGGAGGCAATCATAATGACGGTGCAAAGCAAACAATTGTATCGCTTGCCACAAGAGGGCGTGATCCGTGGCGTATGTGCAGGCCTTGCCCATTATTTTAATATTCCTGTTTTACTTGTCAGGGTTATTGCGGTGATTGCACTCTTTGCGGGATTTTTTGGCTTAACGATTGTTGCTTATCTTGTTTTAAGTTTCTTTATGGAACCCGCGCCTGCTAATTACCAACAAGGTGACAAGCAACAAGAAAGTTTAAAAGAAATTTTAAGCGGTGTTGATAATCAATTAATGCAAGGTGAAAAACGTTTACAACAAATGGAACGTTATATTACCTCTTCTAGTTATCAGTTAAATAAACGTTTTCGCGATTTGTAATATTTTCGCCATTTAGTCCGATAAGACGCTCCGATTTAGGAGCGTCTTTCGTTAAGCATCTTTATCTTTTTCAACGCCAGTATAGTGAAAAAGTTCAATTACTGATTGAGGAGTGTATTGTGAATTCCAATCAAGTATTCGTTTCTTTAAAAACAAATAAACTCACCCAATTTGCCAAAAAAGGGTTAACATTTGGGTTAATGTTATTGACTTTATTTGGGCCAGCCGCAATCACTGGCGGTATATTAAAACGTGTAAGCAGTAAACCGTTACGTTGGTTGGTTCTATTGATAGCGGAGCCTGTTATCAAGGCAGGCTTAAATAAGCTATCGCGTCAAATGTCTTGGGAGAAACATGAAACGCCTACAAAATGAACTTACAGCTTTTATTAATCGTGGTGTTGATAGGCATCTTCGCTTAGCGGTCACTGGATTAAGTCGAAGTGGTAAAACGGCATTTATTACCTCTTTAGTTAATCAACTTATTAATGTGCATACAGGGGCGCGTTTACCGTTATTTTCAGCTGCACGAAATAAACAATTATTGGGTGTAAAACGCATTCCTCAACATAATTTAAATATCCCCCGTTTTACTTATGATGAAGGAATGGAGTCACTTTATCATACTCCCCCAAGTTGGCCTGTTCCGACTAAAGGGGTAAGTGAAATTCGTTTACAACTGCGTTATCGCTCAAATGAGTCATTAACACGTTTTATCAAAGAAACATCGTCTCTGTATTTAGAAATTGTGGATTACCCTGGTGAATGGTTATTGGATTTACCTATGCTTGAGCAAGACTATTTTGAATGGTCAGAGCAAATGAATAAGGTAAATCGACAAAGAATATTGCCAGAACAACATTGGCAAACACAATTTAAAAAATGCGATCCTTTTGCTCCGGCTGATGAAACATTATTAGCGGATATAGCCTCTGCTTATACAGAATATTTATTAGCATGTAAAAAAGAAGGACTGCATTTTATTCAACCGGGTCGTTTTGTTTTGCCTGGTGAATTAGCCGGTGCGCCTGTTTTGCAATTTTTTCCATGGCCTGATTTACAACAGCACGATATCGCTAAACTAAAGAATGCCGATAAACGTACAAATATTGGCATGTTAAAGCAACGTTATGAATATTATGGTCAGCATGTGGTAAAAGGGTTTTATCGGGATCATTTCCAAGGCTTTGATAGACAAATTGTTTTAGTGGATTGTTTGCAACCCCTTAATCAAGGTGCAGATGTTTTTAATGATATGCGACAGGCTTTAACACAATTAATGCGCAGTTTTCATTATGGTAAAAGAACATTACTCAGACGTTTATTTTCACCTTGTATTGATAAGTTGTTATTTGCGGCCACTAAAGCTGATCATATTACAGTTGATCAACACGAAAATTTAGTTTCATTGCTTCAACAGCTTATTCAAGATGCTAAACAAAATGCTATTTTTGAAGGGATCAGTATTGATTGCATGGGCCTTGCCTCTATTGCAGCAACGGAAAGTGGCATTGTTGATCATCATGGTGAAAAAATTCCAGCATTAAAAGGTTTTCGTTTAAGTGATAATAAGCCTTTGGTGTATTTCCCAGGTGAAGTGCCTAAGCGCTTACCTGAAAAAGAATTTTGGGAAAAACAAGGATTTAGTTTTGAGTCTTTTAGACCACAACAAATATCAAGAGATAGTGCAGTACCTCATATTCGCATGGATAGTGCCATGGAGTTCTTGTTAGGGGATAAATTAAAATGAATGAACCATTAAAATCACGAATTGATTTTCAAGAACCCATAGTTCAAGATGAAGTTAACTTAAAAAAAGGGATTGATTTTCAAGAGAGTGAACAATTTCTACCTATTGATCCTCGATTAGATGAAGAAAATGAAGGGCAATTAGAAGGCGATGTTCAATCAATTTTAAAACCTAAAAAAAGTGTCTGGAAACGTTTATTAACGATTGCGAGTACTATTTTAGGGATTAGTGTTATTGCCCAAACTGGACAATGGATTTATGACTCATGGATAAATTCTGACTGGATTGCGTTGGGTGCAGCCAGTGCAGGTGGCTTAATTGTTGTTGCTGGAATAGGATCAGTTATAACAGAGTGGCGTCGTATTTATCGTTTACGTCAACGTGCAGATGAACGAGATAAAGCTAAAGAATTACTTTATAGCCATGCGATGGGAAATGGCCGACCATTTTGCGAAAAACTCGCGAAACAAGCCGGTATTAGCCCACAGCATCCAGCATTAATTCGTTGGCAAAGTGCATTACATGATACGCACAATGATAAAGAAGTATTAGAACTTTATAGCCAACTTGTTCAACCTATTTTAGATAAACAAGCAAGAGCTGAAATTAGCCGTTCTGCTGCTGAATCAACTTTAATGATCGCTGTTAGCCCGCTAGCGATGGTTGATATGGCTTTTATTGGTTGGCGTAATATTCGTTTAATTAATCGTATTGCTGAAATTTATGGTATAGAGTTGGGTTACTATAGCCGTCTAAAACTCTTTCGTCTTGTTTTAGTCAATATTGCATTTGCAGGGGCAACTGAATTAGTCAGAGAAGTAGGAATGGATTGGCTTTCTCAAGATCTTGCAGCACGATTATCAACAAGAGCAGCTCAAGGTATTGGGGCGGGATTATTAACGGCACGCTTAGGAATAAAGGCAATGGAATTATGTCGCCCTTTACCATGGATTGATGATAATAAACCTAAGCTAGGCGACTTTAGAAAAGAGCTAATAGGAAAATTAAAAACTACAATTGGTGGTAAGAAAAAGGAATAAATTATTATTCTTACCTTTTAGCAATTTTAAATAAAAACCGTAGAAGCTTTTCTGCGGTTTTTTTGTATAAAAAATTGGCAAAAGTATTGTTTATATAAAATAACCATAATGAAGGAAGTAATAAGATATTATTTTAAAATAAGGCATAAAATAATATAAAGTGTTTTTATTATTTTATTGGTAATGAGGTGATTGTTTTAATAAGAAACTATTGTGATAAAAAATTTTAAAAAGAGTAAGTTCTTATGGAAAAAAAGATGATTTGTAACTAATTGTATTTAAAGGTTAATTGCTGCATTTCCAGTGATATATTTGTAATTTTAATGATAATATTTCTTTTTTGAAAGAAAATAGTATTGAGTTTATTATGATAAATAGCGTTAAATGTCACTGTATAAAGAGTATCTCAGATCTATTCTATCAATACTTTTCAAATATCTAATTTGTAAGTTATTCGTTATTTAATAAATAGAGACGATTTTTTATTTATAAAAAATAGAAAAATAGGTAATAAATAATTCTTCTAAAAAGGTTAAAAAATGAAAGAAATACAAATGTCAGTAATAAAGAAACTTTCTAAACAAAGACGTAAACTCTATCTGAATTCTGCATTTAGTGTCTCAAATATTGATAACCAAATAAGTATTTTAATTCCTATACTTAGTGAAACGATAGATGAGATTAAAAAGAGGCAACATCAAAAACAGCCTAAGCGATTTCAAATAAAGGAGGTATCACAATTTTTTGAGTATCTCACTGAGTTAGACAAGAAAGAAAAGGCAATAAACGCATTAGAATATCTACTTTTTTGTTTTGATAACGGGTGTAAAACCATCAAAAAAATGATTAGCCAAGAATTAAGTCCTTTGATAAAAGACATCGAATATCTTATCGATTTTGAATTGAAAAAAATAATAAAAACCTCTTCATTTTCGTTATTGGACTTTTTTAAAGCATAAATAATTTTAGTTATCGTTCAGGAAATTAATTCATCTGTGTAAAAATAAATGTTAATACTGTCAACCTTTGCTGACAAGACCCTTTATTTCGTTGATATTTATGTATAATATCTAGAATTAGTTCAGGGTCACTCAGTATTAAGAAGGTTTATAATGCGTTTAGAGATCACTTGTGAAGATCGCATCGGGTTAACCCGTGAATTATTAGATCTGCTAGTATTAAAAAATATTGATTTACGTGGAATTGAGATATTCCCAATAGGTCTTATTTACCTGAATTTTTCACAGATTGATTTTGATATCTTTCAGCCATTAATGGCTGAAATACGTCGAATACATGGTGTTATTGATGTACGTACTGTTGCGTTTATGCCATCAGAGCAAGAGCATAAAGCAATGTGGACACTGCTGGAATCTGTGCCAGTACCTGTTTTTTCTATTAATATTAAAGGCCAAATAAAGTTACAAAATCCGGCAACTCGTCATTTATTTGAATTAGATGATAACGATAATAGTGAAAAATCATTCAATCAACTTATTCCTAATTTCAATATTCATCGTTGGTTAGAACAAAAAGATCCTATTGCTGAAATTATTCCCATTAATTTAAAAAAACAAAATTTTGATATGGAAATAGTGCCAATAAAACTTGCTGATGATAATCAGTCAAATCATTGTGTTGGTGCGCTTATTTTATTGAAATATCGTGATGTTGTTCATGACCATTCAAAATTAATTGTCAGTGATAATCATGAATTTGAGAAAATTATTGCTGTTAGTTCTCAAATGAAGCAGTTAGTTGAACGTGCAAAAAAAATGGCAAAAATGGATGCACCATTGTTATTAGTAGGTGATACAGGTACAGGGAAAGATTTATTTGCTAAAGCTTGTCATTTCCTTAGTTCTCGTGCTAGAAACCCTTTTTTAGGGTTAAATTGTGCTTCAATGCCTGATGATGTAGTCGAAAGTGAATTATTTGGCTATGCTGCTGGCGCTTATCCTAATGCAATCGAAGGAAAAAAAGGCTTTTTCGAGCAGGCTAATAGAGGAACCGTTTTACTTGATGAAATTGGTGAAATGTCTCCACAAATGCAAATAAAACTCTTACGGTTTTTAAATGATGGCACGTTTCGTCGAGTGGGTGAAGAGCGTGAAGTTAATGTTGATGTTCGTATTATTTGTGCGACACAAAAGAATTTATGGGAACTCGTTCAAAAAGGATTATTTAGAGAAGATCTTTATTATCGGCTGAATGTATTAACACTGACATTACCGCCATTACGTGAAAGAAAAGCTGATATTATGCCGTTGGCGATGCATTTTATTAATCAATATTGTATTGAACAACAAACAACCAAGCCAATAATATCACCTGAATTGTCCGTTTATTTAACTCAATATGGATGGCCTGGTAATGTTCGGCAATTAAGAAATACAGTTTATCAAGCTATGGCGCAATTAGTAGGAAATACACTACGAATTCAAGATATTACGCTACCTGAGCATACAGATGAAACACTATTTGATGAAAATCTATTAGAAGGTTCATTAGATGAAATGACGAAACGTTTTGAAGCTTCAATTTTGACGCGTTTATATCGTGATTATCCAAGCACACGTAAACTCGCAAAACGTTTAGGAATTTCACATACAGCGATTGCTAATAAACTAAGAGAATATAATCTCACGAATAGAAAGAATGAAAAGCCGGATGATTAATTTGGTCATCAAATTTGCCGCATAAAAAATAGACGAGCGTAATGCTCGTCTATTTTTTTATGCTCAATATTATTTCAATGCATTTAATGCATTATCATAATTTGGTTCAGTTGTTATTTCATCAACTAATTGGGTATAGATAACGGTGTTATTTTCATCTAAAACAACCACTGCACGACTAGTTAAGCCTGCTAATGGACCTGATGTAATTGCAACACCATAGTTTTCTTTGAATTCAGCACCGCGCATTGTAGATAATGTGACAACATTATCTAACCCCTCAGCGCCACAAAAACGTGCTTGGGCAAAAGGCAAGTCAGCTGAAATACATAAAACAACCGTGTTATTTAATTCATTTGCAACTTTATTAAATTGGCGAACACTCGCAGCACAAACACCGGTGTCTACGCTTGGGAAAATGTTTAGAACTTTACGTTTACCTGTAAAATTCGCTAAAGAAACATCATTAAGATCTTTACCAACGAGAGAGAAATCAGCTGCTTTTTGACCTACTGTTGGGAATTTACCCGCTAGAGTCACTGCATTTCCTTGTAAAGTAACTTGATGTGCCATTGTTGTTCTCCTTTATTAGTTGTCAGACTAATTGTTATTAATACTAAATTATTAACGAAAAATCTTGTTAATGCTTAACCATTATTAAAATTTGTCACTATTGACATAGTAACTACGAAAAACATAAAAATTTATAAAATATTTGTAAACAGTGATTGTGCCTTTTTATCAGGCTCTTATAATTATGCAGTTCATTCTCATACAGATTACAGGACGAAACAGACATGCGCAAAATATTCGTCATCTCATGTGCACTTGTCGTTCAAGGATTACTCCTATTGCAGGTAAATGCAGCGGTAGTACCCGCAGGAACGATACTCGATAAAAAACAAGAAGTGGTTCGACATTTAAAAGATGAACCAGCGTCGCTTGATCCTATTAATGCCGTTGGTTTAACTGAAGCTCAGGTGCAACGTGATTTATTTGAAGGGTTGACGATAGAAGATGAGCATGGACTTGCTATCCCTGGCGTTGCTCAAAGTTGGCGCACAGAAGATAATCGGGTGTGGATCTTCACGTTGCGTGATAATGCGAAATGGTCTAATGGAGAGAAAGTCACTGCAGCTGATTTTGTTTACAGTTGGCAACGATTAGTTGATCCTCAAAATCTTTCGCCTTTTGCATGGTATGCTTCGCTTGCCTCTATTGAAAATGCCCAAAAAATCATTGATGGAAAATTAAAACCAGCATCATTAGGTGTGGAAGCGATAGATGAAAAAACATTAAAAGTGACATTAGAGAGACCCATATCTTATTTTCCTAGTTTGACGACTAATTTTTCGTTATACCCAGTGCCTCGCCATTATATTGAAAAATATGGTGCTGATTGGATCAACGTTGGTAATTTAGTTGGGAATGGTGCTTTTGTTTTAAAAGACAGAGTTATTAATGAAAAAATTGTATTAACGCCTAACCCTTATTATTGGGATCATAAAAATACAGTATTAACAAAAGTGACTTTTGTACCGATAAACCATGAGTCACATGCGACTAAACGCTATTTAGCGGGTGATATAGATATAACAGAGTCATTCCCTAAAAATTTATACCATAAATTAATGAAAGATATTCCTAATGAGGTATATATACCCGATCAATTAGGAACATATTATTATGCTTTTAATACTCAATCAGGGCCGACAAAAGATATTCGTGTACGTAAAGCGTTGGCGATGGCAATAGACAGAAAAATCATTACTGATAAAGTATTAGGTACAGGTGAAAAACCAGCAAATCGTTTTACTCCGGATGTTACGGCTAATTTTACGCCAGAATTGACAATTTATGATGAATATAATCAAGATGAATTAGATAGCCAAGCTAAGATACTGTTAGCTGCTGCAGGATATGGTCCTCATAACCCATTAAAATTATCTTTATTATACAATAATTCGGAAAATCATCAGAAAATTGCCATTGCGGTGGCTTCTATGTGGAAGAAAAAGCTAGGGGTTAAAGTTGAGTTACGTAATCAAGAATGGAAAACGTATATAGACAGCCGAAACTCAGGTGATTTTGATGTAATAAGAGCATCATGGATTGGTGATTATAATGAACCTTCTACTTTCTTAAGTTTATTAGGCTCTAAACATGCGGGTAATATACCTAAATACCGAAACAAGCAATATGATGAAATTTTGGCATTGTCAAGTATGACGATTGATGCAAATGAGAGAAATAATCTATATAACCGAGCAGAACAAATAATTGCTGAGGATGCACCAATAGCACCTATTTATCAATATACGAATGGACGCTTGATAAAACCTTGGTTAAAAGGGTATCCCATTGGTAATCCTGAGGATGTGGCTTATAGCCATACCCTTTATATATTAAAGCATTAATATAGCAATGAAATAAATTACTTGAAATAGTCATCAGTGAATTCTGGCTGTGTAAAAGAGTAAGAGAGAATAAATAATGCCTCAAAGTTAACTCCTTGCTTTGAGGTGTTTTTTCTCTAAAAATAAATAAGAGAATAAAAAATTATTATTTTTAGTATTAAGATTATGAAGAAATTAGGTATGAGTGACAATATAAATAAAAAAGAACTCCTTTAAAAAGGGGGTAGCAAAATAAAGCAGATTAATTTATTGTCTGAATATAAATTATATTTTAAATGTTCTCTTTGCACGCTTTTTATTGTATCGAGCTGTTACAGTGATTAATAAAATATGTATAAAAAAAGTCCCTCTGTTATAAAAACAGAAGGAGACTCAAAAGGAATAAACATTGCAGAAAAGATGTTAATACATTTTTACTACTTTGTTTTGACTAATTGTGCAATACACTTGATGTTAAATATTATATTTCACTTTATGCGTAGGTATAAATCCTTGACAACAATGAAAATTAATAAATTTATTGTGCTTTTAAAGCATTTTATAGAAAAAGATATCTATTTATTTTTCTTTTATTGTTAAAAAAACTATAGATTATCAAAGTGATTAAAAACGATAACCTAAAGATAATTGTATGCTATTTAATTCAATATGACGTTTGTTTGCTGTAGTATCGGAATAAAGATAGCCAAAATTAAAAGCAATCTCTTTTATCGGGGTATAATCGATGCCTATTTGACCAATAACACTCGTTGTATCAACACGATGTATGTCTGTTGTATTGATTTTAGGGTGAAGTTTATCTTCTTGGTATTTTAATTTATTAGGCCCCATTTGGGCATAAATAGAAAAATTAGGTGTTATTCTATAAGTAGGGCCGATTAATAGAGCTGTGGTTTTAGTTTTATATTGTTTTATCGATGGTGTGATAAAGCGAGCATCTTTAAAGGGTTCTTTATGATTTGAATTTAAATAGAGTAGAGAAACTAATAGACCCCAAGCATTTTCTGCTTCATAACGATAACTGACTATAGGTCCTTTTGCGGTATCTCCTTTTATTTTTCCATAAATATAACCACTATAGATAGTATGTGATTCATTGTAAGCATGTAATGTAGAAGAGAAAGGTAAAACTAAGCTACTTAAAATAAGTATGAATTTATTCATTATAGAGGTTCTATGTTGATGTAAAGAGCTCTATTTTTAGTAAAAACAAGTATGATTTCAATGTTAATTGATTGAAATTACTCTTAAAAAAAATTAGCAGACTTATCTTTAAGGTTTAATAAAAATGAGATTACATAAATAGCTTATTATTAAAAATTAGTTTATGAAGAGGATGTCAGAAGAATAATGTTAATAGAATAATCCTCACAATAGCTAAAGTTGCCTATTGTGAGTTTGAATTAAGTAAGAGAGTTATTTTTTATCGACAATTTCTACCAGCGTATATTTTACACTTGGTGCGTCAGCTGGAGGATTAGGAATATCAGTAACATTTACTTTTAATGTGTATTCAGTACCTGCTTTATATTCAAAACCCTCAATATTCTGATAGAAAAGGGACCATTCGCCTGAAGGTAGTTCTTTCACCTTCATGCATTTCATTGGTGCAACACCGACACAATCATAAAGTTGTGAATCAACTAGGAGTGTTTTTGTTGTATCAGTACTAGAGGCAGTATTTGTGCTTTCAGTCGATGTAACATCATTGCATCCAGCTAAAAGCAAAAATAAAGGAATAGCGAGAAATTTTTTCATATTGATGGCCTTATTTTTTAGGGTGCAATAAATGTATAAAATAATGTTTAGTATACACCAGGCAACAAATTATTATAAATTACAACAGATAAATTTTTTTCAATAAATAAAGTAAGTTATCTATAGATATTTCTAGTATTAATATACTAACGTAACTATCTAAATAAATTTTAGTGTAATAGTCCTAAAGTAGAAAATATAAACATCAATTGTAGGTAAATTGTACAAAAATAGTGTTGATATACAGTAAACTAGAAAAAAAGTATAAAATAACGTATTGAAAAAGAATGAGATAAAGAGACGATATGCAAATCATTATTTGGTGGTCGAACATTGAATTTATCTATTGCGACTAAAGCAAGATTATGGAGGAAACTAAGTGAAAACAATTAATGACTCTATTTTGCAAGATTCAGATGCAATTTACACCACACAACTCGATGGTCATGGTGGCGTAATAGAAATAACAGCAGATACGATTGCTACAAATGATAATCCTTATTGGATACATTTAGACTATCGTAAGCCACAAAGCGCTAAATGGATACAAGAGACAGAATTACTTCCACCTATTGCTAAAGATGTATTGTTAGCAGAAAACATCAGGCCAAAGGCGCAACGTATTGGCGAAGGTATCGTCATCAATTTGCAAACAATCAATAATAATCCTAATGATAGACCTGATGAACTTGTTGCATTCAGAATTTATATTAACAGCCAAACAATTGTTTCAAGTCGTCATCGCCGAGTTAATTCGGTAGATTCCGTTATTCATACCTTAGAGTTAGGCAATGGGCCAGAAAATAGTGGTGATTGGCTTATTACTATGGCAGATGCGGTTACTGATGAAATCGGTGAATTTGTTGAAACTTTGCATGACCAATTAATCGAACTCGAAGATATGATCCTCGATCAGCAAATACCTGCGAGAGGGGAACTTGCATTATTAAGAAAACAGTTAATTGTTTTACGTCGTTATATGGCTCCGCAACGAGATGTATTTTCTAGGCTTTCTATCGAAAAATTACCATGGATGAGCGATAGTGATAGAGTCACAATGCTTGAAATATCAGAAAGACTTTCTCGACGTTTAGAAGACTTAGACAGCAGTATTTCTCGTACAGCAGTGATAGCCGATGAAATAACATCAATGATGGCTGACGCGATGAATAGACGTACTTATACAATGTCATTAATGGCGATGCTGTTTTTACCCACCACATTTCTAACAGGGTTATTTGGTGTTAATTTAGGCGGAATACCAGGAAATGAATTTCCTTATGGTTTTACTATCTTTTGCTTATCGTTATTTATTTTAATTGTGATTGTTACTTGGTGGTTAAAACGTAGTAGGTGGTTGTAAAATTTCAGCAAATTAATCGTAACTAAATGGATTTAAAAAAGAATTCTCTAGTCCTGTTTGAGATATATCAATTTTTTGAAATAGAACATCTGGCATTATAACTCTCGCAGGTGAATACAACGTTGAGCGATGAACGTTGTGCTCCATAATTGTAGTTTTTCTCATATTGAGTTCTTAATACAGAATAATTGACCATTATTACACCGATGTTTATTAACATCGGTTTTTTTTGCTTAAATTTATTGTTGGTTGTTATTTCATCACAAAATCCTAAGTCTCAAAACAAGACTTAGGAAAAAGCGCTTTATTTCACTTCAACAATATCGAGCTTATTTTGGCTAAAGTCAGGACGTTCATCATCTTCTTCTTGGAACATCACGGGGACAGATGGAATATCATCTTTATCGAAAGCTAAATCGCCACCATTGATGACTTCATCGCCATGTTTGATGTTAGCAAAATCAAATAATTGAGTATCACATAAGTGTGATGGAACAATATTTTGTGTTGCTCTAAACATTGTTTCAATGCGACCAGGGTAACGCTTGTCCCAGTCTCTTAGCATCTCTTTAATAACTTGACGTTGAAGATTAGGCTGTGAGCCACAAAGATTACACGGGATAATTGGAAATTGTTTTGCTTGGGCAAAACGTTCAATATCTTTTTCACGAGCGTAAGCAAGAGGGCGAATGACGATTTGTTTACCATCATCACTCATTAATTTAGGTGGCATACCTTTAAGTTTTCCACCATAAAACATATTTAAGAATAATGTTTCTAAAATATCATCACGATGATGACCTAATGCAATTTTTGTCGCCCCTAACTCTGTCGCTGTACGATATAAAATACCCCGGCGTAAACGAGAGCATAAAGAACAGGTTGTCTTTCCTTCTGGAATAATATCTTTGACAATTCCATAGGTATTCTCTTCAACAATTTTATATTCCACACCGAGTTCATTTAAATATTCAGGTAAAATATGTTCAGGAAATCCAGGTTGTTTTTGGTCTAAATTCACAGCAATAAGTGAAAAGTTGATGGGGGCACTTTTTTGCAGATTCATTAAGATAGACAGTAGCGTGTAACTATCTTTACCACCAGAAAGACAGACCATGATTTTGTCGCCATCTTCAATCATATTAAAGTCAGCGATAGCTTGCCCAACATCACGGCGTAAGCGTTTTTGTAGTTTGTTGAAATTATACTGTTCTTTTGGGATGCTCATTTTTACGGTTCTATATCGTTGCTGATTATTCTGTAACTTGCTACCAAGGCTTTGTTTTTTATCACGAATGCTGAATGATTTAAAAGTCATATAAATCAATAAAATGTCTTACAACTCAAGTGACAGCGTTTTGTAAAACAAAGTTATTTATGGCAAGAAAATGGATAAGTTGCTAATGATAGCAGATGGTTGGGTGGTTTCGATATAGATAACTACAGTTAAGCGATTTTAGCGCGATAAAAATAGGAAATAATAATCTTATCTGTTTGGATAATTGTAGGTTTGATAAGATATTTTGAGGACAAAACCAACATAACCCAAGTCTTGTCCTTCGTAAAATTTATTATTAATAATTATGATGATAATGTGGCTAACTTAGTTGCAAACCCCATAAAGAAAAGCCCAATAACACCATTACCTAATTTAGCGATATTTTTGCGTGAACCGAAGAAACGAGCAAGGGCGACACCACCAAAAATAAGAAAAGAGAGATAGATAAAGCTAAAAGCCTCAAGCATAGATGCTAAAATTAAATAAGATAATCCAGTGTGCGCGTAATTAAAATCAATAAACTGAACGAAAAATGAAATATAAAATAAAATGGCTTTAGGATTGGTTAAGCTTAATGTTAGTGCTTTTCTGAAAACATGTTTTTGTATCGTTGTTGTCTGTTCCGTGTGTGCCTTTTTGGAGAAAAAAGTTGCATGGATAATTTTTATTCCTAAATAAAGGAGATAAAAAGCACCTAAAAAACGGACAATAGTAAAGAGTACAGGCGAGGCTTTTATAACAGATGCGACACCAATAAAGGCGAGAAAGATCAAAATGGCATCACCTAAAAAGACACCAAATGCAGCACGATAACCATCACTGACGCCACCTGATGCGCTTGTTTTTAGCACATAGAGTGTATTAGGGCCAGGAACGAGGATAATAAAAAACATGCCTGCAAGGTATGTCCAGATATTAAGTACACCAAATTGTTCAAGCCACACGTTAACCCCCAAATCTTACTTTCTCTGTATTACTTCATGAATAGCCATTATATAAAGAGAATCAAAGTTATTTAAACGCATATTTTTATCAATATTGAGAATAAATGTTTGATGTTTACTGCTCACTGTGTGAAAAACAGGCTTTTTTATCATTTCAAACGGATTACTGCATCATATTGCTTTTTTATGAATTGTGTCTCGCTAAAAAAAGTTAGGGTTTAATTATATATATAGATTTTCCATAAAGGTAAGCTATGACAATTTCTTAAGTAGGTAAAATTAAAATAAAGTTACCTACCACAAAGTATTTTCAATCATCATTTCAATCTGTCATTACTGATGTCACTGAGCAACTTTCTCAATTGTTAAAAGAAAGATTACATAGCATATATGTTTATGGCAGTGTAGCTAATGGATGTGCAACAGAGGGAATATCAGACTTAGATATTTGCTTAATTTTAAATCATGAAATAAACGAAAGCGAAATTCACCTGTTAGATAATGCAAGAGCAACATTAGAAAAACAACACTCTATTGTCAGCAAAATTGATTTCGATATTGGTATTTTAAGCGAGGTATTGGCATCTAACAATTTATACAGTTGGGGCTATTGAAAAACATCACTTACAAAGGGCAATAGCGCGTAAACTTATTCGCTCAACAAATATTTTACGTAATGAAAAAGATGAGTATTGGCCTGAAACACTAGAAGACTTCGTAAAAATAGTAGAAGCAAATTATCCAGATCAACAAAAAAGTATTAATTATCTTTTATCTGAAAGCATAAAGCCAATCGATGATATAAATGTGTTTATACAAAAAGCAAAGATATTTACTCATTGGTTAGAAGTTGAGTGTTTAAAGAAAGATAAAGAGGATAACCTGAGAAAATAAGGCGGTTTTTATTCTTTTAAAGAAGCATTTTTCTTATGTAAAAAATCTAGATCTCTTAAGTTAACTAGACTATATTTATCTGTATTTTTATACAGTATCTTGTGTTGTTCAATTACGGTAAGGAAAATGTGATGTTAAAAGTGATTGCTGAAGATTTTATTAAAACAGAAGCGATAGAAATTGTTTTACCTCTTTATCGTGAGCTTGTTGAAGCGACTAAGAAAGAGCCTCTTTGTATTAGCTATAATTTATATGTTGATGAAAAAGATCCAGGTCACTTTGTCTTTGTTGAACAATGGCCAGATCATGCTGCGCTTGATACACATTGTGCTAGTGAACATTTTCAGCGACTAGTTCCGATGATCAATGCATATAAAAAAGTTGAGCCTAAATTTTTGCTTATGGCAGATGCTTTTGATGAAAATTAAAAGTAATAAAACTTGTCTCAATTATAGTGAATACACTAAATATTAAGAAATAAAACAAGAGAGATGATGATGTTAGCGAAGTATATATCTCAAATTGTAAACCAAGAAGATAATTATCAAATTTTAAGTACTCAGAAATTTTGGGATAACTTAGCAGAAATAACCAGAGTAACTCATAGTTGGTTATTTCCTGATGGTGTCATCTTGAAATGCATAGAAGAGATAGAAACAGAGTTCTATGATAATGACGCTCAATGTCCTGAACATTGGATCACTTGGGAAATTGTAGAATCGAATAACAAAATTATCTCTCCTTGTCGAAAAGAATTTTTTAATTTATGCCAGCAAAGTTTTTGGTTAAAAATGCAACTTGCTAATAATATATAAACATAAAATAAACTTTACTCGCGGCCTTTTTTATCTCTAGATTAATATACATTTCTATTGAGTACATATATGGAAAATTTAAAAAACAATCAAGAATATTTAGATAGAAATTTCACTAAACTTGATATTAATGAATTGGCACTTAGCAATGTTATTTTTGAGGAATGTGAATTTCACCAGTGTAATTTTTTATCTGCTGAGCTATTGCATTGCAAGTTTGTACATTGCTTATTTGAAAAATGTAATTTAAGTTTAGCTAATTTTCCTAATACTCGATTTTCTAATACTGAATTTGTTGGATGTAAACTTGTTGGTATTGACTGGACAAAAGCACATTGGCCAAAATTTGATCTTTATTCTCAACTCAGTTTTAAAAATAGCATTTTAAGCGGATGTAACTTTTTTGGATTAAAACTGAGCGAATCTATTTTTGAAGAGTGTAGATTACATGATGTGGATTTTAGAAATGCGGAGCTTCAAAGATCACTTATGATTGGTTCTGATTTTTCTAATAGTTTGTTTATGCAAACAAATTTAGAAGGGGTTGATTTTACTCATTCGCATTCTTTTGATATTGATATTCGTCAAAATAAAATGACGAAAGCAATTTTTTCTAAAATAGAAGCACTCGATTTACTTAAATATCTTGATATTAAATTGATTGATTAATCACCATAGAGAATTAAGTAATATTTAATGTGAGATTACTATACAGTATAAACATTTAAATTACTTAAAATAAAAAAATATTTTGTTTCAAAAATAAAATATATTTACTTTAGTTAGTGATTAAGTTTTTTACATTTAATTAATAATAGATAGAAAGTAAACAAATCTAATAAAAATTTAAAATCAGTTTTCTCACAATTTTATAGTCTTAATATTCCATTAATAATAGATAAAAATAAGGTGAATTTATTTTTGAGATAAATAGTCTTTTAATTATCAATTTAACCATAAGAATTTCTTTATAAAAATTAACTAATAACGTATTATTTATAAATAAAATTTATTGAGTATTAAACTTAATTTAATAAGAGAGCTAAATTCTAGTTTAGTTCTTTTTTCTATCTTTTGCTTTTATATAGAGAATAAAAATGAATCGTAATTTATTTCTATCTACTTCGTTGTTAGCTATTTCTACACTTTCATTTAATGCACAAGCCACGTTAGATAATACTTTATCAGTAGGTTATGCTCAAAGTTCAATTAAATTAAATGATGATAAAATAGATGATAATCCTAAAGGAATTAACTTTAAGTATAACCATGAGTTTGATAATGATTGGGGAGTTATTGGATCACTGACGTATACAAAATTAACCTATAATTATTATAGTCGTTGGGGAAAAATTGGTTCAACTGAAATTGATTATGTTTCATTAACGGCTGGCCCTAGTTATCGTTTTAATGACTATTTTAGTGCATATGGTTTAATTGGTTTTGGTCACGCTAGCCAAGAAGATAAATATTATTATGTTAATGATACATACAGCAAAACGTCCCTGGCTTATGGATTAGGTTTGCAAATTAATCCAATCCCAAACGTAGCAATTGATGCATCTTATGAATATTCAAAAATTGATAATGCAAAATTTGGTACTTGGGTATTAGGTGTTGGTTACCGTTTCTAATATTAAGCTGATAAATAATATTTTTAAAAGGTCATGTTATGTGGCCTTTTTATTTTTATAAAATAGAAATTAAATAATATTTAAATAAACCATTTCATTTGATTTTAAAATTTATTGATCTTCTATTTTCAAATAAATATTTTATTTATTTACCTTTGTTAGAATGGTTCTATTTATTACCTTCCTGTTAAAATTAAATTATTTATATAAATTTTTACTTTTATTTATTATTTTAAGTGGAAGTGGCGATTTATCGTATTGAATTAATTGTAATTTAAACTATTTTTCTTGCTGTTTCTCATTTTATTAACGAAAGATAATATTGAGATATATAATGAAAAATAAATTATTATTACCAATTACAGCAATTTTCTTATCAATAACGACATGTAATGCATCTGCTACATTAAAAAATATATTGTCTTTAGGTTATGTACAAAGCCAATTAAAAATGGATAGTAATAATGTCACTGATACGCCTAAAGGTATTAATGTAAAATATAATTATAAATTAATGAATGATTGGGGCTTGTTTAGCTCATTTACATATAATAAAGAAAAATATTCTTTTGCTATTAACGATAGTAAAGGGAATATAAATTATAATTATTACTTATTCTCTATAGACCCAAGTTATCATTTTAATGAATGTATAAATTTATATGGTTTGATTGGTATTAGCTCAATTAACATGAAATTAAACAGTGAAAATAATTCTAGTAATATTCATTTCAATAAGATATCAAATAGTTATAGTTCAGGCTTACAATATAACCCGATTGCAAAGCTTGCTATTGATGCATCTTACGAATACTCAAAGCTAAATAACATCGAATTCGGTACATGGGTGGTCGGGCTTGGCTATCGATTCTAATTTTATTGCGGTTACTTATAAAAAGACAGATAAATTTTCTTTTTGATAGAAAGGGTTGGTAATATGTTTATCAACCTTTATTTAAAAAATATAAGTCCATCTCTATAACTTAACATACAAAAAAATTATAATTTTTTAATTATTTTTATTCGGATATAATAAATCATATTTAAAAATAATTTTTATTAGGAAAGTATATGTTAACTATAATAAAAGCAGAACCTTCACACTACGATGAAATGATAGTTGTTTGGGAGTCATCGGTTAGAGCTACGCATACATTTCTATCTGAAGATATCATTTCATCGCTTAAAAAAGATATTGTAGAACAATATTTTCCTATGCTTAATACTTATATTGCGATAGACAATAATAATGTTATTCATGGGATCTTGGGTACAGCAGAAAATAAGTTAGAAATGTTATTTGTTGATGCAAATTCTAGAGGGCATGGTTGTGGCAAATTGCTTATAACTTTCGCGATAAATATATTGCATATTGATGAGTTAGATGTAAACGAGCAAAATCCCCAAGCAATTGGCTTTTATCTTTATGTTGGATTTGAGCAAATAGGGCGCTCTGAGGTAGATGGACAAGGAAATTCTTTTCCATTATTGCATTTAAGATTAAATAAAAATAAGTATAAACACTAAGAAAGAAAATATTAAAGATATAAAATAGATGAGATAGTAAAAAACCTCTCTATTTATCTTATGTAAATAATAATTATCCACTCAAATTTGATTTATATCGTAATAAAACTCATGATTTAATGGAATAATTTTTCATAACTTAATAAAAAATATAATAGCGGAATTATTATGAAAAAAAATTTAGTGGTCATTCTATCTTTATTTTTCCTATCGGCTTGCTCTGAATCACAAGAAAATAGGGTTATTGCGTATTGCATGGATACATTGAATATTTATAGTACAGTAACAAACGAGCAGTGTCTGTGTTTTTATAATGAAGCACGTGATAAATTTTCTTCAACAGATATTGATAGAATGGTCCAATCACCACCAATAATACAAGATAGTACGCTGACAAGAGAAGGTACAATGTTTTTAACTATTGCTCATTCATCTAAATGCTTTGAGTAAATTACCTATATCAAAGATAAAAGTAGGGAGAAAAGTGCTAATTACTTATATCGTGCTTTTCATTTTCTATATCATTATTACCAAAGATATTGCATAAAGGGTAAATAAGCAAAAACTAAAGCAATGAGTATAAACAATAGACGAAATAATATTTTTTGTGTTTTCATTGCAGCATAGAGCATGACGATAATAACTGCTACGCAGATATACCAATAAAATGTCCCAAAGAAAGCTAAGGAAAAAATAGTATCAATAATAAATTGACTCTCACTCATTTTATTTCTCTCTGACATAAAAAATCACCCACTAAAATATAAGCGGGTGAAGATAAAAGCAATTATCAGGTGCGTAGTAAAACCGCGTTCTTTAGAACAGGGCGGATGTCAAGATTTCCAAATAATATGGAACATAGGCTGTAATGGATCGCGACTAATTAGGACACGACCAAAAATATCATCAATATCAGCATCATCATCAGGTGCAAGGCCAATAATTACTTCACTAAAGCGAGCTGGTGTAACAGGAAGGCCGACAATAAACTGCCAATCATTACCTAATGGAACCACTTCAGCAGCGCCTCTTTCTTCAAATTGCAAGTTAAACAGTAATTGATCTGCAACATCCAAATTATCGGCTGCTTGAGCTAAAAATAAATCGTAAGCTTGTTCTAGTGCTTCATCTTCACTAATTAAGGTTGGTTCATTCATGGTAATGCCTGTATTATTTCAATATTATCGCGTTGTTTGTATGATATTTTTGCTTATTTAGCAAATTATATTGTTACCCTTTTGATTATAACAGAGGGCTAAAGAAATAGCAGATGCGCTCTAACACTCGATTTAAGAATGGACGTTTCTCCCATTCGTCTAATGTTAATTCTGTAGAGCGAGCAATATAATCATATTGAACAATGCTTAAATCACTTCCAAACCCTTCATCATCAATAACAACGGTAATTTCAAAATTTAACCACAAACTGCGCATATCAAGATTTACTGAACCGACCATACTAAGTTGCCCATCAACCATGACGCTTTTGGTATGTAATAAGCCATCTTCAAACTGGAAGACTTTCACACCGGCTTCGAGCATTTCTGTAAAAAATGCACGACTTGCCCAACGTACAAGAAAAGAGTCATTACTACGAGGTACAATAATACTTACCTCAACACCACGCATTGCTGCGGTTGAGATTGCATGTGCAAGATCGTCGCTAGGCACAAAATAAGGTGTTGTAAGCACTAATTCATTTCTTGCTGAATAAATCGCTGTAATTAAGGATTGTTGAATAAGTTCATCAGGAAATCCTGGGCCTGATGCGATAACTTGTGTTGTGTGACCACTTTCTTGTTCACAAGGCATAATGTTGTCATCAGGCGGTGGTGGTAAGTGGCGTTCTCCGGTTTCCATTTCCCAATCAAAGGCATAAATCATACCTAAAGTGGTTGATACTGGGCCTTCCATTCTTACCATAATATCAATCCATTGACCGACGCCAGAATCTTGCTTGAAATAACGAGGATCAACCATATTCATACTTCCAGTGTAAGAAATATAGTTGTCGATTAATACGATTTTTCGATGTTGACGCAAATCCATGCGACGTAAGAAAAAACGGAATAAATTAACATGCAATGATTCGACAAACTCAATACCTGCTGCTCTCATGACATCAGGGCCTTTAGTTCGAAAGAAATTCCAACTGCCTGCGGAATCAACCATAATCCTACATTTTACGCCACGCTTAGCGGCTTTGATTAATGCATCAGTGACTTCATCAACTAAGCCCCCGGATTGCCAAATATAAAAGACCATTTCTATGTTATCGCGTGCATTGTTAATATCACGCGTAATCGAATTAAGTGAATCTTCACAGGTTGTTAAAAGCTCAATTTTGTTACCTTTAACCCCTTTAATACCTTGGCGCTTAGCGGTTAATTGAAAAAGAGGTGTAGCAACATCGCTCGTACTTGTGGCAAAAATATGCTTACACTTTTTTAAGTCCTCAAGCCATGCGACGACAGAAGGCCACATTTGCTTTGCATGTTCAACTCGTCGTTTACCTAAGTGTAATTCGCCAAAAGCAAAATACGCAATGACCCCAACTAACGGTAGAATATAGATGATTAGTAGCCATGTCATGGTTGAAGTAACGGGGCGTCGGTGCATAAGGACACGAAATGTGACACCCGCAATTAATAACCAATAGAAGAAAAAGGTTAGCCAACTTAATACAGTATAAAATGTTGTCATAGTAGAGCTATTTTCCGTTGAAAATGAATAGCATGGATAAGCTAATGGCAATTTACTAAAAATAGTTCATTATTTTTGTTATTTGCCGAATGTTGTTATTAAATCAGGATTATTATCTCTGTCAAATCTCTTTATTAAAAGATAAGCAATAAGATACAACTCTTTATTTATTTTTTCTTTGTGAGAAAAGCTAAAAGAATGGATGAAATCTAAGCAAACCATAAATCCCCCCTTGGATCACAAAATGAACGTCTTATAATAGTCCACTTATTTCGAAAAAATAGGTGCTGATAACATGAGACACAGTAGGACTGAAGTAGCTCGTTGGCGAATGATGAGACAAGCTATACGTAGACGTCGTCGATGGTTAGAAGGGCAATCTCGTCGTAATTTCCGAATTTATAAACTGCGTAAGCTGGATACTTCTAGAAAACATAGAGCACTTTTATTTGTACAACACATAGAATGGAACTCATAATTTCATTTTTTAACAGTTTATATCAATCATTTTACTAAACGTTATTGAATATGATTGCTATTTGCATTTAAACTAGGGGCATTATTTTTTCTTTAGGTGAAATAAGATCAGTTATGCGTTGGAAGCTTTGGGTATTCATATCACTCTGTCTGCATGCCTCACTTGTTGCGGCAGCGATGTTATATGTTGTAGAAGATAAGCCAGTTACACCTGAGCCTATCTCTATACAGATGTTGGCATTTGCTGCAGATGAGCCTGTTGGCGAACCAGAACCTGTGGTTGAAGAAGTTACACCTCCAGAGCCTGAGCCGGTTATCGAGCCCGAACCAGAGCCTGAGCCTATTCCAGATGTGAAACCTGTTATCGAAAAACCAATAGAGAAAAAACCGGAACCAAAACCGAAACCTAAGCCAAAACCTGTGGATAAACCGAAACCGCCTGTTGAGCGACCACAACCTTTAATTGTTAATAAAGGTAATGATCTCAAAAATCTTAACCCGACGGCAAAGCCAAGTGATAAAGGTGATGAAAAACCAGTTGCAGTGGCAAGTAACGGTGAAGGTAAAGTACCTAATGCAATACGCCAAGGTTTACCTGAGTATCCACCACGAGCACGAGCAGTGGGAATGGAAGGTTCCATTAAAGTTCGTTTTGATGTTGATGCTGATGGAAGAGTCGATAATGTAGAAATTATTTCTGCGGATCCTAAAAACGTGTTTGAGCGCGATGTAAAAAGAGCGATGCGCCAATGGCGTTATGAAAAAATTCCTTATAAAGGAAAAGTGATTGTGATTGAGTTCAAAATGACAGGGATATCAACAAGCTAATTTTTATAAAATTCAATGGGTAAATAAAGCGATATCCGCATTTGATACCGTGTAAACAAAAGGCACTTTATTAAGTGCCTTTTTTAGTATTTCAAATTTTAATGTTTTTACGCTATTCGTAGTAACGAAATACGCAGTTATTCCATTGTACTTGTTAGTGTGAAGTGAGCTTTACCTTCAGGTAAGCGACGAGCCGAATTGTTCTCATCAACGGCAACATAGGTAAATACTGCTTCTGTTGCGCGATAACGTTGACCGACAGGCTCTGTGGCAACTTTTTTAACCCAGACTTCAATATTAACAGTAATTGAAGAGTTGCCTGTTTTTAAGCAACGTGCGTAGCAACAGACGACATCGCCAACAGCAACAGGTTTAAGAAAGGTAATGCCCGTTACGCTTACAGTAACGACACGACCTAACGCAATTTCTTTTGCTAAAATTGCACCACCAATGTCCATTTGAGACATTAACCAGCCACCGAAAATATCACCATTGGCATTAGTATCAGCAGGCATGGCAAGGGTGCGTAAAACGAGTTCACCATTAGGCAAAGATTGTTGTTCAGTCATGGGGAATAATGTATCTGTTAATGTTGAAACCAAGGAGATATTTACTCGTCATACTTCAAGCTGTAGCCTTGTTGGCTACACTCATTCACACTAGTCACATACTTATGTATGCTCCTAGTGACTCATTCGCTTGCCGCCTAGCTACATTTTAAATTATTTAGAGTATCTACAGGCTATACTCTAATAGCTACAACTTAAATTATTTAGAGCACATATCTCCCAATAAAATAAAAATGATTATTCAGATTTTGAATGAGCATCATGTGATGTCGATTTAGAAACTTGGTTTGTCATATTATCTGACAGGCTTTGCTCATCACTTTGTGTGACTTCGCCTTCGCTCTGTTCCTCGGGTAAACGGTTATTCCAAATATACACCACACTGGCGATAGTAAAAATAAAGGTCAAAATGGTTAAGCCGAAGACTTTAAAATTAACCCAAGTCTCTTCTGGTAAAGAGAATGCCACGTAGATATTACCTAAGGCACACGCAAAAAAGAAAATCACCCAGGCTATATTAACTTTTTTCCAGTTAGCTGGTGGCATGGCAAGTTCTTTACCTAGCATTCTTTCCATTAATGTTTTAGGTGTAAATAACTGCATAGCAATTAATACAACGGCAAAAATGGCATATATAGCGGTGACTTTCCATTTAATGAAATCAGCAGAATGGAAGAAGATGGTTAATGAACCAAAAATAGTGACAACAATCGCCGTAATGAGAGGTGCTTTTTCAACTTTATGGAAAATAAGCCACGTCAAGCCGACTGAAATCCACGTCGCGACAATTAATGCGCCTGAAGCATAGAAAATATCTTGCCATTTATAGAAGATAAAAAACACTAATAGTGGAGCAAAATCAAGTAATTGCTTAAGCCAGCCATTTTTCATAACAAATAGGAACCTATGGTAATTAAATTCATAAACTAGGCTATTCTAATGCAAAGCGACAGAAAATGGGTAAACAATTGCATATCTTTAATGATGAAGTGCTGATTTATATAAAGATCATAGTTTTCCCCTGAAATAACTCAATGAAAAATCAACGTAATTATCTTTAGAGGGGATTAAAATTAAAGCTTGAGTTATGAAAGAGGATTTAAACATCACTCTAGTATATTATTCAGTAACTCATCAACATTACCTGCCACTTCTTGATGAATGCATAAATAAAAAAGTATTTCTGGTAAGAGGAAATCAATGAACGGAAAAAGAATAATAAAATGGATGCCAGGATTAGGCTTATTGTTTAATTATAAGCGTGATTATTTTGGCTATGACTTAAAAGCAGGGCTTTCTGTTGCTGCTGTTGCATTGCCTGTTGCAATTGCTTATACCGAGTTATTAGGGATTAACGCGATTGTTGGATTATATGCCTGTATTTTTCCGATGATTATTTATGCGTTGTTTGGGACATCGCGTCAGTTAATTACAGGGCCTGATGCCGCAACCTGCGCTGTTATTGCCGCTGTTGTTATTCCATTATCAGCGGGTGATGAGAATGCGAGATGGCAACTTGCGATTATTATGACGGCAATGACGGGATTTTGGTGTATTTTAGCCAGCCATTTTCGGTTAGGGGCTTTTACTGATTTTCTGTCTCGACCTATTTTACAAGGGCTTTTAAATGGTGTCGCGATCACCATTATGGTTGGGCAAATCAGTAAAGTATTTGGTTTTGATACCTCTCCCGATCACCTAATTGAAAAATTAATTGAAGTGCCGTTTCGATTAATGGATGCGCATTTACCCACCGTATTAATGTCTGCGATAACATTAGCTCTATTATTAGGCATTCGCTATTTTCGTAGCCGATGGCCAGCCCCCTTAATTGCTATGGTCGTGATGACGTATTTAAGTTGGCAATTTGATTTGGCAAGCTTTGGTATTGCTATCGTAGATAAAGATGCGGGAAATGTTGATCTGTTTTTACCGGTTGTATCCATGACAGGATTTCATCCAGGTGTCTTGAGAGAATTGTTAGTTCCATCGATAAACTTGGCGGTCATTAGCTTCGTTAGTTTTATGATGACAGCTCGCAGTTTTGCCAGTAAGAACGGTTATGATGTCGATGCAGACCAAGAGTTAAAAGCGTTAGGTATTGCTAATATTGCATCGGCTTTGTCTCAAGGATTTGCGGTGAGTGCTGCAAGCAGTCGTACCGCAGTCAATGATTCTGTCGGTGGTAAAACGCAGTTAGTTTCTATTATTGCAGCGTTGGTGATTTTGCTTGTGCTGTTATTTTTGACCGATTTTCTCGCCTATATTCCATTATCTTCACTAGGCATCGTATTGATTGTTTCTTCATGGTCTTTGCTGAGTATCCGCCACATTTGGTCTTATCGTAAGCGTAATAAACAAGCATTTACATTGGCATCTTTTACCTTACTAGCTGTGTTATTGGCAGGGCTAATTAACGGTATCGGCTTTGCCGTTTTATTAGGATTGTTACAATTTTTACGTATTGTTTTTCGTCCAAGCGATCAGTTATTGGGTGTTGATGAACAGGGTATGGTTCACTCAATGAATAAAGATAATGGTATTGAGCCTATTGATGGCTTAATGATGTACCGGTTTAATTCACCGCTGACTTATTTTAATGTGGGTTATTTTAAAAAACGGGTACTTCAGCTCGTTGATAACGCACCTCAACGCCCAGCATGGTTAGCAGTAGATGCAGCTGTAAGCTTTACCTATGACGATGTTAGCGTGTTTGCTGCTATTGATGAGCTAATACGAGAGTTGCGAATAAAAGGTGTGAAATTGGTTTTAGCAGGCCGTAGAACAGAATTAAATCGTTGGATTGAACGTAATAAGATTTCGCTCAATGAAGATGATTTGATTATTGCCCCCGATCTCTATTTTGTGATCCGGCTGTATCAAAGCCGACAGCAAATTAAAGAGAAGCAAAAGGAAGCAAGAAAAGAGGCTCTAAAGAAAGAGATAGCAAGCAGTGATGAGGATAGCTCAAATTTGCAAATAACCAGTAATCGCGATACTCCTAAAGTGTGCTGATTAAGATTGATTTTTCTCACTGACACTAAAAATCCCGTGATAAGTTGCTAGCTTATATACGGGATTTTTATCACTTCATTTTATGTTAGCAGTAAGATTAACTTTGCTGTTTTGTGTATTTATTTTCGACTAACATAAATAAGCGAAACAGGTAAATTATGATCCACGCTGAAGCCATATTTTTCAAAAGATAGAATAAGAAGTTATGGACAATATTAGGTAATTGAACGGTGAGGTTACCCACAAAACCAATACCAAACTGCAGTAAGATCCAAATGCCTAAAGCAGGGATAAGTGCCGCAGATTCATTAAAGCCAATTTTCCAACCTAAGCGTATAGCACTTCCTATATTTTGTTGGCGTACTAAAACAACCGGTGCTAGCGCAAATCCGATTAACAAAATAATGCCTGGAATAATCATCACCATAAAGCCTGCACTAATCAAAATAGAGCACAGAACTATCAATAAAAACATTTTTGGTAAACGAGGTAGGCTTGCATTCAATGTCTGACCTAATGTGACATTATGTCCTGTTGAAATTGCCATAGCGAACATCAGTAAGGTGAGCACTAAGAGGCTTTGTTGTAGCGTTTCAAAGACGTAGAGCAATAACACTTTTTTGGCAATGCCGACGACACTGCTCGACATGGCTTCTAGTTCTGCAGGAGAAGTAGATGAGAGCTGTGTATTTTTAAAATTAGCGACAAATTCGATCATCAATTGGTACTCTTGAGGATTAGGACCAATTAATGCATGAATGATCGCTAAAACAATAGCAAGAATAGCGCTAATAGTAACAATACTACGTCGTTCATTCTTATAAAAATTCAGACTGTCTCGGTAGATTGTGCGTGCCGTGGTAGGCATGAAACTGCTCCTGTGAAAATAGACTAAGTCAATGAGCGCTATTGTACCTTTTACAACAGCAAAAAGGGATATTTTCTATCAAACCGCTTATTAAGCTTATTTCTTGATACTCATTATCATTGTGCTCTCATTATTTAAATTAAATAAAACATTATTTTAACATATGAATAACCTTATTTTTAAATATGCCTTTTAAAGATATTTTTTATTCAAAAAATAGCAGTAACTATAAATATAATTATAAGAAAAAATGGTATTAATGTGTAATTTGATGTGGATCAATTATAAATAATTATATTGATAAATAATAAAAAGAGAAATAACACTTTCTGCAAAAATAATTCCAAAGTTGTGATCGGTATTAGATCATAATTACCAATAAATGGTTATATTTTTAGCGGAGATTTTACTTATTACAGGAATGGGTTAAATAATGAAAAAACTTTCTGCGCTTATTTTAGCGGCTGCAACTCTTGCGCCTTCTATTTCTTTCGCTCACCAAGCGGGTGATTTCTTATTCCGTGCAGGTACTGCAACTGTTCGTCCTAATGCAGGTTCTGATGCAATATTAGGTGGCGACCATTTTGAAGTAAATAATAATACTCAATTAGGTTTAACCTTTGGGTATATGATCACTGATAATATTGGTGTTGAATTATTAGCAGCTACTCCTTTTGAGCATAAAATTTCATTAACTGGTGTGGGTGAAATTGCAAAAGTTAAACATTTACCACCGACATTAATGGCACAATATTACTTTGGTAATGGTGAAGATAAACTACGTCCTTATTTAGGCGCAGGCCTTAACTTTACTACGTTCTTTGATGAGAAATTCAATAACAACCCAGCTGTTGATGGTTTAGGTTTAAATGGACTTGATCTTAAGGATTCATGGGGCTTTGCAGCACAGGCAGGTTTAGATTATAACCTCGATAAAAACTGGATGCTGAATGCGTCTGTTTGGTGGATGAATATCGAAACAAAAGCAAGATTCAACAGTGAAGTTGGTAATAAAGACTTTGATGTTAAAACACGTTTAGACCCATTTGTATTTATGTTTGGTGTGGGTTATCGTTTCTAATTATTCTTTCTTTAAAAGAATGTCTCATAATGAAAAGCGAAGATTATCTTCGCTTTTTTTATGTTTTAAATTCATAAGACAAGGCTCATTTTTAGATTACCAAAAGATATCATTTTATTATTAATACTCAAAATAAGAGTCATTTTTAAATAGTGTTAAATAGAGAAAGATGTATTTAAAAAGGAACATTTAATATTTAAATATCTTTTAAGATGCATTTAATATGCATCTTAATGTTTAGCTATGAATAAAATGAAAATTATTTATTTTTATTTATTATTAATAAATACTCATTTTAATTGATAAAAAGGAGCATTTAATAGGTATATTTAAAATGCATCTTTATATTTGATTTTAGTAAAAGTACTTTATCTATCAATGAATAGATAAAATGAATAGAGAAATAAAAGGGGCGAATAAGATACCGCACTGATAATAACTGGATGATTATTTTTTGAACGCGAAATGATTAGTAATTCTTTTGTTTTGCTCTTTTTGTGAGCTATTTTTAGCATGAGATAAAAACAGGCTATTTTTAATTGATTTGAGTTTTTTACAAAATTTGATCTGCATTATGATAGCCCAGACAAATAAACATAAATTCATAAACGAAAAAAGACCACCGAAGTGGTCTAAAAAGTAAAGCTAAAGGAAGACTAGAATAAAAAGAGGATCAGCGAACAACCATTGAGTTGATAACGCCTTTTACACCTGTAACTTTGCGTGTTGTTTCAATGGCACGATTAGCATCCGCTTGAGAAGAGACGAAACCACTTAGTTGAACTTTACCTTTAAATGTCTCAACGCTAATTTGTGTTGAATTAAGGTTTTTTTCACCGATTAGTGCTGTTTTAACTTTGGTGGTGATCACGGAGTCATCAAAATAACCCCCAGTACCTTCTGATGTTGCAGTTGGAGAACATGCAGACAACGTAAATGCCATCAGTAATGCCGCCATGACAGCGGAGATTTTTGCCCATAGTTTCATTATCAAACTCCTTATACATTGCATAATTGATTGAGTATTTTTGAAAAGAAAACATAAAGCGCTTTATAAAGTATGTGCAAAAAATAAAATATTGCCAAATTTTTGTAGATATTGATTATGTTATTTTTTGTGAAAAAAAAAGAAATTGTGCCATTTCATGCGGACTAAGCCCCAAAGTAGGCTTTCAAAAGCGTGAGTCAATAAATGATGAATTAAGAGAAATCCGCTTAGAAAAATAGCAAACTATTCTTCTAAAGCGGATCCAATAAGAACATTAGACGATTGTTGCCACTTTCATTTCTTTGGCAAATTGAGTGAGCGCTTTAAGCATTATTTCAGGTTGATGAAGGTTTTTCTCAATAATTTGTACTACGGCAGATCCTGAAATAGCACCCGTGGCACCATTTGCAATAGCTTCTTTGACTTGTTTTGGCTCTGAAATACCAAATCCTTGCAATGCAGGTGGTGCATTATAGGTTTTTAATTTATCTGTAAGGTGTGTTAGCGATTGTTCAGCACGTTTATCTGTCCCTGTCACGCCAGCTCTTGAGAGTAAATAGGTATAGCCTTTACCTGAGATGGCTAATTCTTGTAAAAGCTCATCATCAGCATTAGGCGGGCAAATAAAGATAGGATCGATATTCGCTCGTTGCGCTGCTTCTCGGAACTCTTTTGATTCACGTAAGGGCACATCACCAATTAAGACAGAATCGACACCAGCTTGTTGGCATTTACTATAAAAGTTATCAATACCATTACTAAAAACAAGGTTGGCATAAACTAATAGACCAATAGGAATATTAGGGTGTTTTTTACGTACATTGGTTAATAGAGCAAAGCAATCGGTGGGTGTTACACCAACATTGAGGGCACGCAAATTAGCACCTTGAATAGTAGGGCCATCAGCAAGAGGATCGGAAAAAGGAATACCAATCTCTAAAGCATCTGCACCACCTTCAATTAACGCATCAATAATTTGTAGTGACAGCTCAGGAGAAGGATCACCTAATGTGACAAAGGGAACAAATGCACCTTGTTGTTTTTGTGCTAATGCATCAAAGCAGTTTTGATAACGGCTCATTAGATTTCTCCTCTTGCTGCTAAAATATCGTTTACAGTAAAAATGTCTTTATCGCCACGGCCTGATAAGTTCACAATCAGTAATTGCTCTTTATCAGGATTTTGTGCAATTAATTTAAGTGCGTAAGCTAGAGCATGAGAAGATTCTAATGCTGGAATAATCCCTTCTCGGCGAGAAAGTGCTTTAAAGGCTTCAATGGCTTCATCATCGGTAACAGAAACATAATCAGCACGACCAATGCTATTTAAATGTGCGTGCTGTGGCCCGACAGATGGGAAATCAAGGCCTGCTGAAATTGAATATGACTCTTCGATTTGTCCTTCATCAGTCTGCATAATAGGGGATTTCATCCCAAAATAGATCCCTAATTTACCATGTTTCAGTGGTGCACCATGTTCACCCGTTTCAATGCCTTTACCTGCAGGTTCAACACCAATTAGCTGTACTGACGTTTCAGGAATAAATGAAGCAAATAATCCGATAGCATTTGAACCACCACCAATACAGGCAATAGCTGCATCGGGTAGACGGCCTTCACGCTCTAGGATCTGCGCTTTAGCTTCATCACCAATCATACGTTGGAATTCACGTACAATTGTTGGATAAGGATGTGGGCCTGCGGCTGTTCCTAGTAAATAGTGAGCGCGATCGTAACAACCAGACCAGTCGCGTAATGCTTCATTACAGGCATCTTTTAGGGTAGATGAACCACTATGAACGGGAATAACTTCAGCCCCCATTAAACGCATACGAAAGACGTTAGGTGATTGACGTTCAACGTCTTTTGCACCCATATAGATACGACATTTCATATTAAGTAGTGCGCAGGCCAAAGCAGTTGCAACACCATGTTGACCAGCACCCGTTTCTGCAATTATTTCGGTTTTTCCCATACGTTTTGCCAGTAGTGCTTGACCTAATACTTGGTTAGTTTTATGAGCGCCACCATGCAGTAAATCTTCACGTTTTAGATATAAACGAGTTCGCGTGCCTTCTGTTAAATTACGGCAAAGGGTTAATGCTGTTGGCCTACCTGCATAATTTTTTAATAAATCTTGGAATTCTTGCTGAAATGACGGATCGTTTTGTGCATCAATAAACGCTTGTTCGAGTTGATCCAAGGCAGGAATTAAGATTTCAGGTACATATTGGCCACCAAATTCGCCAAAGTAGGGGTTAAGTTTTCTCATTGTGATGTCATCCTGTTTAAAATTTTATCTTTATGAAATTTAGTTTAGCTGTAATTGTGCAAATACTTGTTTCAGACGTTGTGCATCTTTTATGCCAGGAGCTGATTCTACTCCAGAGTTAAAATCAAGCCCGATACAGCCTGTTTTAACGGCATCCAAACAGTTTTCACTATTAAGACCGCCTGCAAGTAATGCTTTTTCACGTATTGTGTTTGGAATTTTTTGCCAATTAAACGTTGTTCCTGTACCGCCTGTGCCGTTATCAAGTACATATTTATTAACGTGTAAAACAGGAGGGATATCACTGTGGATTGCCATGTTTATTGCTTGCCAAATCTCACAGCTAGGTTGAATTTTTTGTCTAAGTTGCTCAATAAACTGAGTATCTTCTTGCCCATGTAATTGAATGGCAGATAACTTGAGTTTTTCAGCATAGTCACAAATAAGTGCAATGGGCTGGTTTTGAAAAACACCTACAAATGCTAAGGGGGCTTGTGTTATCAACTCTTGAGCTTGTGACAGTGTCACTTTGCGTGGGGATTTTTCTGCGAAAATCAGTCCTGCATAATAAGCACCGGCTTGATAAGCTGCTTTTACATCTTGTGTACGAGTTAACCCGCACACTTTATGCTTTCCCAAAACAAGTGCTCTTACCGCTTGGTCAATATTCTCTTGTGACATTAAGGCACTGCCTACCAGAAAACCATTAGCATATTGGCTTAACTCTTGGACTTGCTGGTGGGTATGAATACCAGACTCGCTGATCACGATTGCATCTTCAGGTAATCCTTGGCTTAATTGCGGAGTACGCGCTAAATCAATAGAGAGATCACGCAAGTCGCGATTATTAATACCAATAACTTTGGCATTAAGCTTAATTGCTCGTTGACGCTCTTCTTCTGTGCTGACTTCGGTCAATACACCCATATTTAATTGATGAGCAACCGCTGATAGCGCACGATATTGTTCATCATCTAAGACAGACAGCATTAATAAGATGGCATCTGCTTGATAAAAACGTGCTAAATAGATTTGGTATTCATCAATAATAAAATCTTTGCACAAAACGGGCTGATGCACGGCTTGGCTGACTTGACGTAAATAATCAAAGTTCCCTTGAAAATACTTTTCATCCGTTAATACCGAAATTGCCGCAGCATAAGGCTGATAAATTTTTGCAATTGTAGCGGGATCAAAATCAGCACGAATTAATCCTTTTGAGGGCGATGCTTTTTTACACTCTAAAATAAAAACAGTATTAGGCTGAGTTAATGCCTGATAAAACGAGCGTGTTGATGGCACTATTTGATGCACAAATTCTGATAATGGTTGGCTTGCTTTACGTGCAATCAGATATTCTGCTTTATCTTTTACAATGGCGTTTAATACAGTCATGTTTTTATCCTCTTGTTGCTAATGCAGTTACGCGGTTTATTGCTTTACCGCTATAAATGGTTTGCATAGCAACTTCAGTGTTCATTTTTAAATCTTCTTGCCCATGTAAACGCATTAATAAAGCGACATTAGCTGCGACAGATTCGGTATGTGCTCTTTTTCCTTCACCTTGCAGTAAATTTGCCAATAATTGGCGGTTAACTTCAGGTGTACCACCTTCCAAATCGTTCATTGAACAAGGACGAAGACCAAAATCACTTGGTGTGAGTTCATAACGTGTAATTTCACCATGACGTAATTCAGCGACTTGAGTCGGTGCATGTAACGACACTTCATCCATACCGCCACTATGTACCACGGCGGCGCGTTCATAACCCAATACTTTTAGCGTGTCTGCAATAGGCATTAATAATTCAGGGCTATAAACACCAATTAATGCTAATGGTGGGCGAGCTGGATTAATCAAGGGACCTAATACGTTAAATAAGGTGCGTGTTTTTAGTTGTTGGCGCACAGGGGCTGCAAAACGAAAACCACTGTGATACTGCGGTGCAAATAAAAAGCAAAGTCCCACTTCATCTAATAATTGACGCGCATCATCTGCACTTCTATCTAATGGAATGCCAAAAGCAGCGAGTAAGTCGGATGAGCCTGAGCGACTAGATACGCTACGATTACCGTGTTTGGCAACTTTAATACCTATTTCTGCTGCCACGAATGCACTAGCGGTTGAGATGTTGATGCTGTTCGCGCCGTCACCTCCTGTACCAACAATATCGCAAAAAGTGTAATCAGGGCGAGGAAATGGCAGTGCATTTTCAAGTAATGCACGTACGGCACCGGCGATTTCTTGTGGGTGTTCACCACGCATTTTCATACTAATTAATACAGCGGCTAATTGTGATTCCGTTAACTCACCGCGAATAATAGCGTTAAACAGTGTTTGACTTTCTTCTAATGTTAACTGTTGCGCACTAAATAATTTGTTGAAGATAGTTTCCATTTTATGCGTCTCCTTTAGGAGTTAATGCCCATGCGATTGTTTGTTCTAAAAGTTGTGCGCCTTTTGTGGTTAAAATTGATTCTGGGTGAAATTGAAAACCACAGGTTTTATGTTGACGGTGGCGTACCGCCATAACAGTGTTATCGCACCACGCATTGATAATAAGTTGTTCTGGAACGTGTTCTCCTGAAAGCGAATGATAACGAGCAACAGGTAAAGGATTGGGTAAATTAATAAACATCTCACTGTTATCATGTAAAGCTAATGTCGCTTTACCGTGTAAGATCTCTCCACATGAAGAAACTTTGCCACCATAAGCTTCAATGATGGCTTGATGGCCTAAACAGATGCCAACAACAGGTAATGTACCTAGTACACGCTTCAACAGTTCAGGCATACAGCCCGCTTGTGAAGGTGCTCCTGGCCCTGGCGATAACAGTAAAATAGGGTTATTTAGTTCATGTAATTTTTGTTCAATAAAATCGGCCGTTACATTATTGCGATATATGACGACTGTATTACCAAGGCTACGCAGTTGATCGACAAGGTTGTATGTAAAAGAGTCGATATTATCGAGAAGTAAGATAGTTGCCATTAGCAAGCCTCCTGGGTGGGTATTTCTGTGTGAGCTTGTAAAATGGCATTGATAACGGCTTGTGATTTATTGCGCGTCTCTTCCGCTTCCATTTTTGGATCTGAATCGAGCACAATTCCAGCACCAACTTGAATAGTTGCAATATTATTTTCAACATAGGCAGAGCGAATAACTATGCAAGTATCAAAATCACCGGCACCCGTAAAATAACCAATGGCTCCACCATAGCTACCACGTTTCGTTTTTTCGTAACGAGCAATTAATTGCATAGCACTGACTTTAGGGGCGCCAGATAGTGTTCCCATATTCATACATGCTTGGTAAGCATGGAAAATATCTAAATCATCACGTAATTTTCCAACCACTCTAGATACTAAATGCATCACAAAAGCATAACGATCAACTTTTGTTAGCTCTGCAACATAGCGGCTACCAGCTTGGCAAATACGCGCTAAATCATTACGCGCCAAATCAACTAACATTAAATGCTCTGAAAGTTCTTTGGTGTCAGTACGCATTTCTAGCTCTATACGACTGTCTAAATCCGCATTAATTGAACCATCGGCATTGCGCCCTCTAGGACGAGTTCCCGCAATAGGGTAAATTTCAATTTGGCGATCACTGGTTTGATATTTCAGTGCGCTTTCTGGTGATGCACCAAAAACGGTAAATAACGCATCTTGCATATAAAACAGATACGGGCTTGGGTTTTTCTGTTTCAACACTTGATATGCGGCAAGTGGTGAAGGGCAAGTAACTTGAAAGCGACGTGATGGCACGACTTGAAAAATATCACCACGACGAATATAGGTTTTCATTGCTTCAACGATATCACCATAGCCTTTATCGTCCATATTGGTGTGTATTGTTGATCTTTCTGCTGTTAAAGCGTGGCGAATAGGGTGTTTTAACGGCTGTTTAGCTAGCGCTACCAGTTGTGATTGTCGTGAAGCAAGACGTTGACACTCGGTTTTATTATCAGTAAATGAAATGGAAACTAATTGGCTATCTTTGTTTTGATGGTCGATCACAATTAATTGTTCGGCTAAATAAAAGCAATAATCAGGGCAAGAAAAATCACTTTCTAATTCAGGAATAGATTCAAATCCACAGACTAAGTCATATGCAAATAAGCCACCTACAAAGATAAAGTTTGCATCTTTCGTCTCTTTATCGCCCAGAAAAAAGCGTAATGCATCAAATATGTTGGCTGATTTTAATTTGCTTTCTTCATCTATTTCTTGTGAAGGTGACGCAAAAGTAAAAACACACTGTTTATCGCTTTCTAATGTTAAATCAGCTTTTTCTTTTAATGCGATTTTTAATGCAGGTAATAACGCTTGCCCATTGACGCTTAATGCATCAATAGTAACTTGATTTTTTATTGCACTAATACGTAATGCACTATCAACAATCAACAAACTTTTTAAGTTTGTTTTAGTGTCGATTTGTGCGGATTCTAATAATAATGTGTAATGTTGATTTTCACATAATGTATTGAAAAGCAAAGCGGGTTCGCTGTGATAAGGCAGTGGCGTTGCCTTGGTATTAAATGAGAATGCAAGTGATGTATTCATTGTTATCGCTCTATATTATTTTCTTTATTGACTGTTTTTAAAGCATAAAAAAACCCGCGTAGGCGGGTTTTAGATATCACTGACGTTAAGCCGGAGATCAAACCGCCCATAAAAGAGTATTACGCCACCAAAGAGCGATAAGATGTTGATTGATATTCATAAGATCTCCTTACAGCTAACGACAGATAAATAGAAAGTGAACTAGCTCGTGTTGCGTACTAGTAAACTGGATTGAGTTAGGTTCGTCAAGTACTTTATGGCATACTCTTTAAAAATTATTATCTTGTTAAGATGAAATGGGAGAAGCGATGACTGAAGGGCTATCTGATTTAAGAGTGATTTATGATTTACACAGCCACACTACCGCGTCAGATGGCGAGCTTTCACCAGAAGAATTGATTGATAGAGCGATAGAGCGTCAAATTAATGTTTTAGCCATTACCGATCACGATACAACAGCGGCGATTGCGCCTGCTAATCAATATATAGCAGAAAAAAATCTGCCACTTACTCTGATATCAGGTGTCGAAATATCGACTTTGTGGGAGAATATAGAAATCCACATCGTTGGATTAAATATAGATATCGACCATAACGCGATGAAGTTGCTCCTTTCATCACAAAGTCAATGTCGTGAAACACGTGCGATAATGATAGGTGAGCGATTAGAAAAAGCAGGTATCGCCAATGCTTTTGAAGGCGCTAAAGCGCTAGCGCATGGTGGGCAAGTAACTAGAGGGCATTTTGCCCGCTTTTTAGTGAATGATGGGCATGTTGCTTCAGTTAATAAAGTTTTTAAACGCTATTTAGCGAAAGGAAAAACAGGCTATGTACCTCCACAGTGGTGCTCAATAGGTGACGCTGTCACAGCAATTCATGCCGCTGGTGGTGTTGCAGTATTAGCCCATCCAGGTCGATATGGTCTATCCTCTAAATGGTTAAAACGATTAACACTTTATTTTAAACAACAAGGTGGTGATGCAATCGAAGTGGCACAATGCCAACAACCACCACAAGAACGGGAACAACACGCAGCATTAGCCCAATGTTATGAGTTAAAGGCTTCGTTAGGTTCTGATTTTCATCGTCCTTGCTCGTGGATAGAGTTGGGACGTAATTTATGGTTACCCGGTGGCGTTGAACCAGTTTGGTCGCTATGGCAGGAGTAACATCAGAAATTCGTTGAGGGATGTATGAGCCAACTTTTTTATATTCACCCAGATAATCCGCAGGCTCGTTTAATTGAACAAAGTGCTGATATTTTACGCAAAGGCGGCGTGGTGATTTATCCAACAGATTCTGGCTATGCTATAGGCTGTTGTTTAGAAAATAAAGATGCAATGACGCGAATTTGTCGTATTCGCCAATTAGATAAAAACCATAATTTCACACTAATGTGTCGTGATTTGTCTGAAATCGCTAATTACGCTTATGTTGATAATGTGGTATTTCGTTTAATTAAAAATAACACTCCTGGTAATTACACGTTTATCTTAAAAGCGACTAAAGATGTACCAAAGCGTTTGATGAATGATAAACGCAAAACGATTGGCCTACGTGTTCCTTCTAACCCTATTGCATTAGCATTGTTAGAAAATATTGGTGAGCCATTGATGTCAACAAGCCTGATTTTACCAGGTAATGATTTCGCAGAGTCTGATCCTGAAGAGATAAATGATTTATTAAGCAAACAGGTCGATTTAGTGATCCATGGTGGCTATTTAGGGCAAAAACCCACAACGGTGATTGACTTAACGGATGATAGCCCGGTGATAGTGCGAGAAGGCACTGGAGATATTACTCCATTTCAGTAAATGATTTGGCCGATTAAACTTAATATCGATTCGATAGACATATAGTGAAGAAATTTATTGTGAGCTAAAGAGATAACAGGTGAAGGGATTTATCGCTTGTGTTAAATTTATACATTGCGATAAAAATCACGGTGTTTGTTTTTTAATCAGTCATGTCAATAAGCGTTCTCATTGAGGCGTTAATATTACATAACGAGAAAAAGCAGTAAAACCGTTATTACTATTTTGTCGAGACTATTTATCACAATGTTGAGGTGAACAATCATCAACATTGTTCGTTATTGAATCAATAAACCTGTGTTTATTAGTGAATTTAATAAACATGGGTTATTTTTTACTTAATTGATTTTTAAAAATTAATTCTATTTTTATGACGCCTGTGAAGGCGACACATGAGGTTGTTTCATGAGCGATAAATCGCAACGCACTGAAAAATTACAAAAAATCCTTGCTCGTTCTGGTCACGGCTCTCGTCGTGAGATTGAAGGTTACCTTCAAGAAGGACGTATTAGCATTGATGGTACAAAAGCAAAATTAGGTGATCGTATTGATGTCACCACAACAGCAAAAATCCGCTTAGATGGCCGTATTTTAAATATTCGCGAAGCCCAAAAAGATGTTTGTCGAGTGTTGGCGTATTATAAACCTGAAGGTGAACTGTGTACTCGTAGTGATCCACAAGGCCGTCCTACCGTTTTCCAACGCCTTCCTCGTCTTAATAGTGCTCGCTGGATCGCTGTAGGACGTCTTGATGTGAATACCAGCGGATTATTGCTATTTACGACAGATGGTGAATTAGCTAACCGCTTAATGCACCCAAGTCGTGAAGTTGAGCGTGAATATGCGGTACGTGTTTTTGGTGAAATTGATGATGCTAAAATTCGTCAGTTAACTCGTGGCGTACAATTGGAAGATGGTCCTGCATCATTTCGCTCTGTTTCTTATCGTGGCGGTGAAGGAATTAACCAATGGTACAACGTTTCACTGACAGAAGGTCGTAACCGTGAAGTTCGTCGTATGTGGGAAGCCGTTGGTGTTCAAGTAAGCCGTCTTATTCGTGTTCGTTATGGTGATATTGATTTACCTAAAGGTTTGCCACGTGGTGGTTGGGTTGAACTTGGATTAGAGCAAATTAATTACTTGCGTCAACTTGTCGAATTAAATGACGAAACAGTGACAAAAGTTGCTGTAGAAAAAGATCAACGCCGAATTAAAGCAAATCAAATTCGTCGTGCGGTTAAGCGTCATACTAAAATATCGGCACGTACGTCTACGTCACCTGCAAAAAGAGCGTCTAGTCGTCGTCAATCGGCAGGAAATAATAAATAAGTTTCGAATAATTATTTATTATTTTAAATTAAAATATCATTTTAAAAAAGAAGTGCCCTATTAAAGTAGGGCGCTTTTTTTTTGACTACTTTCTTTTTATTATAAATCTATTTATGATAATTATTCTATTAGAACGTATTTGTTAATAATTTTATATTTAACGATAAGGTATTCAAAATAATATGTATCGTTATTTTTATTTGATAACTGTGCTATATACAATCTCTTTAGTAACCGGGTGTGATAATCCTGCAATAAGAGAAAAACAAAATGGTGTTTTCTACATCAACAATAATCAATTAGAACTTTTAAAATTCACAATTGATAATACTCATTTTGTAATGGAAAAAGGTGAAGTTAAAAAAATTAAGCTTAATGATGGAATGCATGTGTTGGTTGATAGTCAGGGAAAGAAAAGTGTCTTTATGATCTATCCAGGGAACCGAGGTGGGATTATTAACCCTGACAGAGACATATACTATAGTTTTACAACGGTATTTAAGCAAGAGAGTCGATTATTGGAAAGTATTCGTATAGAAGAGCGTGCAATATGGGTTAACGGTATGCTTGTAAGAGGTGCGATTGCTAGTTCTGACTCTCTTTTTATTGATAACAATATATTCAATTGTGATATCCCAATAGATGAATCAATACCTACTTACTTGCCTGATTGGGAAGGAAACGAAAAGGTAAATGTATTGACTAAATGTTTTTCAAAAGATGATTTTCATCAATATATAGCTAAATATCCTTATGGTATTAATTTTTATTCTGAGCGTGATTTATTAACTCAATATTCAACAAAAGATAATTTTAGTTGGATAGACGAAAATAATACCAGAACGGATAGTTTGCTCCCGTTAGAATATAATTTTAAATTTTGTAATGAAAAATTAACAGGGGAAGCAAAGAGTATTTATAAAATAATGGAGCAATATTTAGCATCAAGGGATCCGGAAGAAAAGCAAGTATTTTATGATGAATATCATAAACATGTAATCAAAATGGCGATTATTTATAATCAACAACTACAGAATAATATTTTTGTTGATAGAGAAGCTTATTTAGAGTTCATGAAAACGAATGGGCGCCTATTTGGCGCAGGTATTTTAGGTGAGCCCATTCTCATTTAATATTTTCTATAATAGTGGCTACCAATCTATGCCTTTTTGCGCTTTTATTCCACTGTCAAAAGCATGTTTGATAGGGCGCATTTCGGTTACGGTATCAGCTAGTTCAATTAATTTTCTATGGCAGCCTCTCCCTGTAATAATTACGTTTTGCTGAGAGGGGCGAGAACTAATCGCTGAAATAACTTCATCTAATGGTAAATAGTTGAAGCTAATCATATAGGTGATTTCATCAAGGATAACGAGATTGTATTCTGGATCATTTAGTAGTTTGAGTGCATATTGCCAAGTATTCAAACAGGCGGCAGTGTCGGCGCTTTTATCTTGAGTTTCCCAAGTAAACCCTGTTTCCATCACATAGAAAGGTACACCAAACTGTTCTAATAGATTACGCTCACCGTTTTCCCAAGTCCCTTTAATAAATTGCACAACACCGACCTTTTTTTGATGGCCAACAGCACGAGTTGCTGTCCCCATCGCCGCCGTCGTTTTCCCTTTACCATTACCTGTAAAGATCATCAAAATACCTTGCTCTCGTTGAGCTTGCTCAATTCGGGTATCGACTTTTTCTTTTAAACGTTGTTGGCGTTTTTGGTGTTGTGCATCATTCATTTTTTACCTCGAATTTACATTATTCAGCTGGGCCGGCTTTGCGACCAGGTTGAGCATCTAAAGATTGTCCTTTCACATCAATGCTGTCATCACTCATTAGGTAGAGGTATAACGGCATTAAATCTTTGGGCGTTTTTAGTTTTTGTGCATTTTCATCTGGGAATGCACTCGCTCTCATTGCGGTACGGGTACCACCAGGATTAATGCAGTTAATACGTAAGGTACTGTCGTTATATTCTTCATTAAGTACCTGCATAAGGCCTTCTGTTGCGAATTTAGAGACAGAATAAGCCCCCCAACCATAACGACCTTGGCGACCTACACTGGATGTCGTGAGAATAAGGCTTGCATGAGGTGCTTTGAGCATTAGCGGTAATAGTGCTTTTGTCAGCATAAATGTTGCATTGACATTGACTTGCATAACATCATGCCAAAGGTTGCTTGGTTGGTTAATAATAGGCTCAACAACGCCCAATAAACCTGCATTTTGTAATACGCCATCAAGATGAGGGAAGCGTTTAACGAGGGTATCCGCAAATTGCTGAAAGTCATTTTCTGTCGCGGTGAGTAAATCAAGTGGATATAACATAGGTTGTTGGCCACCTGATGTGATGATTTCTTCTTGAACATCTTCAAGTTTTGATAAAGTGCGACCTAATAAGATAAGTGTTGCGCCATATTGCGCATAAGTTAGCGCGGCTTCTTTTCCTATGCCATCACCAGCACCTGTTACTAGAATAATTTTATCTTTTAGCACGCTATGATCCGGTTGATATTGCAACATATTGATATCCTGTCTAGTAAAAAGTAAATAAAGTGTAACGTCTTATTGCTCTAGCGACCAGTTTAGTCTGTTTCTTTGTTTACAATTGCTGACTATTTTCTTTATGGTATTGCCCATAATTATGCCTTTGTGACTAGCGCTAAAGCAGAATTTCGTTAAACTAGGCATATTGGTTTTAGTCAGTGTTATTAACCTTAAAAAGAGGTCTTTGTGGAGTATATTTTACAATATGGACTGTTTTTAGCAGAGATTGCCACTGTTGTCGTGGCTATTATCGCTATTGTGTTGTTTTTTATCGTCATTGGAAATAAAAAGCAAAGTCGAAAAGGAACGTTAAAAGTGACAGATCTTGCTGAAGCTTATGAAGAAAAACAGCGAGTGATGCAACAAGCGAGAATGGATGATGCTGAATTAAAGGTCTGGTACAAAGCGTTTAAAAAACAGCAGAAAAAAGAAAGTAAACAAAGTAAGCACAATGCAAAGGAAGGTAAAAAAGGTGTCGTAAAACCTTGCTTATATGTTCTTGATTTCAAAGGTAGTATGGATGCACATGAAGTGGGTGCATTACGCGAAGAGATCAGCGCCATTCTTTCTGTTGCCCAAACTGGTGATGAAGTTTTACTACGTTTAGAAAGCCCTGGTGGCATGGTCCACGGATATGGACTAGCAGCAGCGCAATTGACACGTTTAAAAGAAAAGGGGATTAAACTCACTGCCGTTGTTGATAAAGTGGCCGCAAGTGGGGGATATATGATGGCCTGTGTGGCAGATAAAATCGTCGCCGCACCTTTCGCGATTATTGGCTCAATTGGTGTTGTTGCTCAAATTCCCAATATTCACCGTTTGCTCAAGAAAAACGATATTGATGTGGAATTACACACTGCTGGTGAATATAAGCGGACATTAACTTTGTTGGGTGAGAACACAGAAGAAGGTCGTGAGAAATTTAAGCAAGATCTCAATGAAACACATCTGTTATTTAAATCTTTTGTACATAAATACCGCCCTCAACTTGATATTGATAGTGTTGCAACAGGTGAATATTGGTACGGCACAGAAGCCCTAAATAAAGGCTTAATTGATGAAGTTGGTGTGAGTGATGATTGGTTAATTAATCACATTAACGACTACGAAGTTTTTTCTGTTCAATATGTTCTTAAAAAGAAAATGGTTGAGCGTGTTACTGGCGGTGCGATGGAAAGCGTTGATAAACTGATGATGCGTTGGGTGCAAAGAAGTAAAAAACCATTGCTATAAGTGAAAATGAATACAGCGATATAAGCACTATTAGCGATACCAAGAAGGTCAAACTTGGTATCGCTGTTATTTTCCTTCCTGCCAATTGACACTTTTTGAGTTTTTCAAACAGAGATATTGATGCTTTATTGGAAAAATTGTTTTTCAATAAGATAAAAAAAGCCAGTGAAAAATTCACTGGCAATTAAAGAAATAATTGATGTTGCTTAACAACAACAGAGTAAATATTTCCTCTTTCTAGGAAGTGTCAATATAGCGTTAAAAACAGAATAACAATAATTGATATTACTGATTGTATTGATAGGTTGTGTAATCATAAACATCAGACAATAGCTATTCACCTCACCTTTCATTGCATTTGTATTCTTTAATTCCGATTTTTTATGCAAGATATTGTTGAGAAAAAACAACATCTAGCAAGTCACACCTCTTTCTCGATGATGAGATTAAGGGTGAAATAGTCCTAAAGGCGATTTATTCTAGATGATATTTATCAGATAACACATGTGCTAAATGTTTAAACATATTAAAAGCCGCAGTGCTTTTTGTCGTTGGTAAACCCTGTTCATCTAAAAAAAATTCGCCTTTAAATACGAGGACATTACCTTTTTGTTCAACAGAATCCGCATGCATACCTTGTAAATAATCTTCGTGTTCACATATGATTTTATTCGCTTTTTCAAGTAGCATCTCTGTTGTTATAGGTGTAGTTTGTGTTGACATAATCAGTGCTCCTTAGAAAAATAATTTGTTGCGCCTCACTTTTTATCAGGTAGAGTGTGGCATTTTTAAAAGCTTAGCTACTCTATATGTAGCAAATATCATTTACCTGTTGCTCGATCAAAGCAGTGAGGTGATTAAAATACCTCAAAAAAAGTAATGAGTTTTGAGCTCAAACAAAAGCTTTGAATAAAAACAGGTTGATATATTGCAAAACTAACGCAATATAAAAAAGAGATTTTAAACATTTTTTTAGTTGAGGGTATTAAACAATACCGTCATAACAAAGTTTAATTAGGTAAAGGTAATTATGGGTAAAGCTCTTGTAATCGTGGAGTCCCCGGCAAAAGCCAAAACGATCAATAAATATCTTGGCAATGACTACGTAGTTAAATCTAGCGTGGGTCACATTCGTGATTTGCCCAAGAGTGGTTCTGGCAGCCAGAAGAGCGAAAACTCATCCGCCACGAAAGGCGTGAAAAAAGTTAAAAAGGATGAGAAGTCAGCCTTAGTCAGCCGTATGGGAGTCGATCCTTATAATGGATGGAATGCGAACTATCAAATTCTACCTGGCAAAGAAAAAGTGGTGGCTGAACTAAAAGCATTGGCTGATAAAGCTGATCATGTCTATCTCGCAACGGACCTTGACCGCGAAGGAGAAGCTATCGCGTGGCATTTACGCGAAGTTATCGGCGGTGATGATGAACGATTTAGTCGAGTAGTTTTTAACGAAATCACGAAAAATGCTATTACACAAGCTTTCCAAACTCCAGGTGAATTAAATATAGACCGCGTTAATGCGCAACAAGCACGTCGCTTTATGGATCGTGTTGTGGGTTATATGGTTTCACCTTTACTTTGGAAAAAAGTCGCTCGTGGATTATCTGCGGGCCGAGTACAATCTGTTGCTGTACGCCTATTGGTTGAACGTGAGCGTGAAATTAAAGCCTTTGTTCCTGAAGAATATTGGCAGTTGCACGCATCATTATTAACGCCTGATGAACAACCATTGCGTATGGAAGTTACGCACTATAATGATAAGGCCTTCAACCCAGTTTCATCTGATGAAACACAGGTTGCGGTTAACGCATTAAAGAATGCAACTTTCACAGTAAAAGATCGTGAAGATAGACCAACATCAAGTAAACCAAGTGCACCACTTATCACATCAACCTTACAGCAAGCGGCTAGTACGCGTTTAAGTTTTGGTGTGAAAAAAACAATGATGTTAGCTCAACGCCTTTATGAGGCTGGTTATATTACCTATATGCGTACTGACTCGACTAACTTAAGTCAGGATGCAATTCAAATGGCGCGTGATTATATTAGCGAGCAATTTGGAGCTAAATATTTGCCGAAAGAGCCAAACGTTTATTCGAGCAAAGAAAATTCGCAAGAAGCGCATGAAGCTATTCGTCCTTCAGATGTCAACGTTATTGCAGAATCTTTGAAAGATATGGATAACGATGCCAAACGATTATATCAACTGATTTGGAATCAATTTGTTGCGTGTCAAATGACACCGGCAAAATATGATTCAACGACATTAACCGTCGAATCAGGAGATTATAAACTACGCGCTAAAGGCCGTACTTTACGTTTTGCTGGTTGGACGAAAGTGATGCCAGCGATGCGTAATAAAGATGAGGATAAAACATTACCAGCTGTTGATGTAGGCGCAAAACTAGCTTTAACTGAGCTAGAACCTACGCAACACTTTACTAAGCCACCAGCACGTTTTAGTGAAGCGACATTAGTTAAAGAATTGGAAAAACGGGGTATTGGTCGCCCTTCAACTTATGCTTCAATCATATCCACTATTCAAGATCGTGGTTACGTGAAAGTTGAAAACCGTCGTTTTTATGCTGAAAAAATGGGTGAAATTGTCACTGATCGCTTAGAAGAAAATTTTAGCGATTTAATGAATTATGATTTTACAGCACAAATGGAAGACCACCTCGACCATGTCGCAAACAACGAAGAGAATTGGAAAGCTGTATTAGATGCATTCTTTACTGATTTTAGTCAGCAATTAGAAATCGCTGAAAAAGATCCGGAAGAAGGCGGTATGCGACCAAATCCAATGGTAATAACCTCCATAGAATGCCCAACATGTTCTCGTCATATGGGAATTAGAACAGCCACAACAGGGGTATTCTTAGGATGTTCTGGTTATGCATTACCCCCTAAAGAACGTTGTAAACAGACTATTAATCTTATTCCTGAAGATGAGTTATTGAATATTCTGGAAGGGGAAGATGCAGAAACTAACGCGTTACGTGCACGTCGCCGTTGCCCGAAATGTGGTACTGCAATGGACAGTTACCTGATTGACACGCATCGTAAATTACATGTTTGTGGTAATAATCCGGCATGTGATGGTTATGAGGTCGAAGAGGGTGAATTCCGTTTAAAAGGTTACGAAGGTCCTGTCATAGAGTGTGATAAATGTGGCTCTGAAATGCATCTGAAAATGGGGCGTTTTGGTAAATACATGGGTTGCACCAATGATGAATGTAAAAATACGCGTAAGATCTTAAAAAGTGGTGAAATTGCGCCACCAAAGGAAGATCCAGTTCCACTTCCTGAATTGCTGTGTGAAAAATCTGACGCCTATTTTGTCTTACGTGATGGCGCGGCTGGTGTATTCTTAGCTGCAAATACCTTCCCTAAATCAAGGGAAACACGTGCACCTAAAGTGGAAGAACTTGTTCGCTTTAAAGACAGACTAGCAGAGAAAATGCGTTATTTAGCCGAAGCACCAGTGGCTGATCCTGACGGAAACCCAACAATTGTGCGGTTTAGTCGTAAAACTAAACAACAATATGTTTCTTCAGAGAAAGATGGCAAAGCTACGGGTTGGTCTGCATTTTATGTTGATGGTAAATGGGTTGAGAAAACCAAATAACATTGACATCACGCGATAAATTTAAAAGCGACTAATGAGAGTTAGTCGCTTTTTTTGCATGAAGAAGATAGGCTAATTAAAGTATATTGAAATAGTATAAAATAGTTAATTTCTATTTGTCTGATATTTTACTTTGCTAATAATAAGACGGAGATACTATGAAACTGATGCCTTTGTTACTCTCTGGTTTACTTTTCACGTCAGTGGCAAGTGCTGCCACATTAGATATCACATTAAAAGAAGCACTTCCTACAGGTGCAGGTAACGATATTGGTGTTGTTACCATCACTGAAACTGATTATGGACTGTTATTTACGCCAAAGTTGACCGGATTAACACCCGGTGTACATGGTTTTCACATTCATGCTAATGGTTCTTGTGAGCCAGATATGAAAGAGGGGAAACCTGTTCCTGCTTTAAAAGCTGGTGGCCATTTAGATCCTGAAAAAACGGGTGTTCACTTAGGGCCTTATAATAAAGAAGGGCATTTAGGTGATTTACCTGGATTGGTTGTTAATGATAAAGGTGTTGCTGATTACGCAGTATTAGCACCCAAACTAACTAAACTTGAGCAAGTGAAAGATAAAGCCATAATGGTGCACGTCGGTGGCGATAACTATTCTGATAACCCAGAAGCGCTTGGCGGTGGTGGTGCAAGAATGGCGTGCGGTGTGATTAACTAATTGAATGCCTTTATTGTGTTGAAATCAAAGCTGACATCAAGTCAGCTTTTTTTATGCTTACTTATAGCTTATAACCATTCGATATAACAAAACCTAAATAACCCTATTAATTACGTTAGACCGAAATGAAATAAGTGATATAGTGGTTATATATTACATCTTTATTATTCTTTTTAGTTATATGAATATAAATAGAATAGCGGAATAATAAGTCTTTTGTTGAAGGGATAGCCTCTCTATGAAATTACAACAGTTGCGTTATATCGTTGAAGTGGTGAATAACGATTTAAATGTATCAACCACGGCAGAGCGTTTGTATACATCTCAACCAGGGATAAGTAAGCAGATCCGCATGTTGGAAGATGAGTTAGGTATACAAATATTTTCTCGTAGTGGTAAACACTTAACGCATGTGACGCCTGCAGGTGAAGAGATTGTTAGGCTGTCTAGAGAAATTTTGTCAAAAACAGAAGCCATTCGGGCAGCTGCGGGTGAACACACTTATCCAGATAGAGGTTCACTGTCTATTGCAACAACGCATACACAAGCGCGTTATGTATTGCCACCAGTGATAAAAGGTTTTATTGAGCGTTATCCAGATGTTTCATTGCATATGAATCAAGGTTCACCAACACAAATCGCCGAAGATGTTTGCAGAGGTAAAAGTGATTTTGCGATTGCGACAGAATCACTGCATCTTTATAACGATTTAGTCATGTTGCCTTGTTATCGTTGGAATCGTATTGTGGTGGTTTCTAAAGATCATCCTTTGGCTCAAAAACGAGAAGTGACATTAAAAGAGCTTGCTGGTTACGATATCGTGACCTATACCCAAGGTTTTACCGGGCGTTCTGATCTTGATGATGCCTTTGGTAAAGTCGGTTTAAAACCTAAAATTGTTTTCACTGCAACGGATGCCGATGTCATTAAAACGTATGTAAGATTGCATTTAGGTATTGGTGTGATTGCCAGTATGGCGTTTGATCCTGTGCTGGACAGTGATTTAGTGGCGATTGATATGCGTGATAAATTTAGCTATAGCACTACTAAAATTGCCTTCCGCCGTAGTGGTTTCTTACGTGGTTATATGTATGATTTTATGTGGCGTTTTGCACCACATCTTACTCGAAATTTAATTGAACAAGCTGTCGCATTGCGAACTCATGAAGAAATTGAAGAGCTATTTAAAGAGATAGAATTACCATTAGTGTAATACTGAAAGGCGGGTAATTCCCGCCTTCAAGCGTGTTCATAAATCTTAATCCTATATAACTTATTTCAGATAAAAATCCCCACTAAAAAAAGCGTCTGACTTTGTAATGCTGAGTTGACGATACTTGTTTAAAAAATTATAAAATTGTTGATTAATTTGCGGATCATCAAGTGCGTTAGCATCAAAGATAGACGTGATAGTGCTGTACTCTAAAGAAATCGTGAATTTACGTCCAATGCAACTGGCGAGTAACATTTTGGCTGATTGATAGGAAAAACGTAAGCTTAAGATTTTTAATTTAGGCACAAAAATAAGATGGTTATTATGATTGAGGATCTCGGTTACTCCCGCAATGGTTATTGTTTGGTAACTATCTAATGATTGACGTAATCCAATTTCTATCTTTTGGCCTTGAGTGCGTAAAAAATCAATAAACTCTCCTAATGCAGGAGAGGTGGTATTAATCGCTACACCAAGTAATAATTGAATAAAAGCTTGAGCCACCGATAAATTAAATGTTTGTTTATGGAGTTTTTTTGTTTCAATTTTATTGTGTCCTAAAAGAGGAAGATGATTAAGTGTATCTAACCAATGTTCAGGGCGATAATAAGCCTCGTTATCCTCTTTTTTTAATGCAGCAAGATGGTTTGCCATAATAGAAATAAGGCCAATTTGAATATTTTTAAGTTGAGACATCCTTTCTATTTCAAATTCTTCAAAAGACTTTGGTGATGCGATGATAAATTGTACAAGACCTTCTGTATCTTTTAGATTTTGAGAATGTAATGAATTTATCGACAAGGTTTGTGGAAAAGGAGGGGTAATAGGTTCAGCAAAGTAACGATCGGCGCTCATTATATTGTTGAGTAACTCAGATTGTTTATTATTCATAAATATTATCCTTTCATAGTGATACCTCCGTTATTAAATCTTAATTAGACAAAAATCCTGAGACTAAATTTTATTAACTCTATGACATCAATAACATTACGTTAACAAATTGTGTGGTCTTTAAGCGAAATTTTGCGTTATATGATATGTTTAATAGATAACCTTACCTATTTTGATAGTTTATTAAACATGCTGTCAGTATAAAAATAAGAAGGAGGAGCTATGTCGTTACGCTTGAAAACAAAGAGTCATTCCACGCTCTTAGTCGGATCTCAAGAATATGAGTACTACCGTCTTTCAGAAGTTGCTCGTCAATTAGGCGATATTACCCGTCTTCCTAAGTCTCTGAAGGTGTTACTAGAAAATTTAGTCCGTTATCTTGATAACGATACTGTTGTTGAAGAGGATATTAAGGCATTAGTTGATTGGCAAAAAACAGCTCATGTATCACGTGAAATTGCCTATCGACCAGCAAGAGTTCTTATGCAAGATTTTACGGGGGTACCAGCTGTTGTCGATTTAGCTGCCATGCGCGAAGCCGTAAAATCTTTGGGAGGACAAGTGGAGAAAGTGAATCCACTATCGCCCGTTGATTTAGTGATTGACCACTCTGTTATGGTTGATGAATACGCCAGTAAAAATGCGTTTGCTGAAAACGTTGAAATAGAAATGGAGCGTAATTATGAACGTTACCTTTTCTTACGTTGGGGACAGCAATCCTTTGAACGTTTTCGTGTTGTGCCACCAGGAACAGGAATTTGCCATCAGGTCAACCTTGAGTATTTAGGTAAAGCCATCTGGTCTGAAGAGCAAAATGGCCGTTATGTGGCTTATCCTGATACCTTAGTAGGAACAGATTCTCACACCACGATGATTAATGGCCTTGGTGTTTTAGGTTGGGGGGTTGGGGGTATTGAAGCGGAAGCTGCGATGTTAGGGCAGCCTATTTCAATGCTTATTCCTGATGTTGTCGGTTTTAAACTGACAGGAAAACTGCGAGAAGGTATTACAGCAACAGATCTTGTCCTCACTGTCACTCAAATGTTACGAGCCCACGGTGTAGTAGGAAAATTTGTTGAGTTCTACGGAGATGGTTTAGCCTCATTACCTTTAGCTGATCGGGCAACGATAGCGAATATGTCTCCAGAGTATGGTGCGACCTGTGGATTCTTCCCAATAGATGAAATCACTCTTGATTACTTGCGTTTAACAGGACGCGAAGAACAAGAAATTGCTCTGGTTGAAGCTTATAGTAAAGAGCAAGGTTTATGGCGTCATACAGGTGATGAGCCTATCTTCACCTCTACATTATCTCTTGATATGGGAACTGTTGAAGCAAGCCTAGCCGGGCCTAAACGTCCTCAAGATAGAGTGAGTTTATCAAGTGTTCCTAATGCATTTAAAGCGGCAGTAGAGCTTGAAGCAAACAAGAAACCACTTTCACACTTTCCTGAAGTAAAAATTGATGGTTATCCTGAATTTAAACTCACTGATGGCGCTGTTGTGATTGCGGCGATCACATCTTGTACAAATACTTCAAACCCGAATGTCTTAATGGCTGCGGGATTGCTGGCTAAAAATGCGGTAGAAAAAGGATTGCAGCGTAAGCCTTGGGTTAAATCCTCTTTAGCACCTGGCTCTAAAGTCGTCACAGACTATCTTAATTTAGCGGGGTTAACCCCTTATCTTGACGAGTTAGGTTTTAATCTTGTGGGATATGGTTGTACAACGTGTATTGGTAATTCAGGGCCTTTATTAGCACCAATTGAAAGTGCAATTAAAGACAATGATTTAACCATTGCTGCAGTATTATCAGGTAACCGTAACTTTGAAGGTCGAATTCATCCGTTAGTGAAAACCAACTGGCTTGCTTCGCCACCATTGGTGGTTGCTTATGCATTGTCAGGAAATATGAATATTGATCTTACTAAAGAACCTTTAGGTAAAGATAAACAAGGTAACCCTGTTTATTTAAAAGATATTTGGCCTGATAGTAAGGCGATTGCGGATGCCGTCGAAAAAGTGAAAACGGAGATGTTCCACAAAGAGTACTCTGCTGTATTTGAAGGGGATGAAACGTGGAAATCACTGAAAACACAAAACACACCCGTTTATACTTGGCAACCTGATTCTACCTATATTCGTCACCCTCCTTTCTTTAAAGGAATGACAAAAACGCCTGCACCGATTAACGATATTCACCAAGCCAGTATCTTGGCAATATTAGGTGATTCAGTAACAACTGACCACATATCTCCCGCTGGAAATATTAAAGCGGATAGCCCCGCAGGGCGCTATTTACGTGAACATGGCGTAGAGCCTAAAGATTTTAACTCATACGGTTCTAGACGTGGTAATCATGAAGTGATGATGCGAGGAACTTTTGCTAATATTCGTATTCGTAATGAAATGGTACCAGGAGTTGAAGGCGGTTTTACCAAGCATATTCCAACCGGTGAAACGTTAGCAATTTATGATGCTGCTATGCGTTATCAGCAAGAAAATACGCCATTGGCGATAATTGCAGGGAATGAGTATGGTTCTGGCTCTAGTCGTGACTGGGCGGCGAAAGGAACTCGTTTATTAGGTGTTCGTGTCGTGATTGCGGGCTCTTTTGAGCGTATTCATCGTTCTAACTTGATTGGTATGGGCGTTTTACCGTTAGAATTCCCAGAAGGCGTTACACGTCAAACATTAGGCTTAAAAGGTGATGAGAAAATTGAGATCACTGGGCTTAATACATTAACACCAGGTCAAGATGTCGCGGTTAATCTTACTTTCGCAGATAATCGCACAGAAACGATTATGGCGCGTTGTCGTATTGATACTCAAACTGAACTTGCTTATTTCCAACATGGTGGCATATTGCATTATGTTATTCGTAATATGCTGTAATTAGTCTTATCGTTATAGAAATAAGAAACGCCTCATTATTTTTATAATAATGGGGCGTTTTTATGTATTTGTAATAATAATTACCAGCCTTGTATAGCGCCACCGTTAAAAATAGTTTCGGCCGCTGTTGCGACTTCGGGGGATTGGTAAGCTTTTATAAAATCCTGTACATTATTAGCGTCTTTATTGTCTTCCCTTGCCACTATGATATTGGTATAAGGGGAGTTTTTATCTTCAATAAAAATGCTGTCTTTTGTCGGGGATAAATTGATTTGTTGAATATACGTGGTGCTAATAATCGCAACCGTGACTTTAGGATCGTTTAATACTCGTGGTAATTGCGCACCTTCTAGCGCCATAATTTTTAATTTAAGAGGATTATCAATAATATCAATAGCAGTAGGTAATAAGCCACTATTGGGTTTTAATGTGATAAGTTTTTCTTTATCTAATAACAGTAAGGCTCGGCCCAAGTTGGTTGGATCGTTAGGAACTGCAATGGTATCGCCAGATTTTAATTCAGAAGGGTGTTTAATTTTTGTTGAATAGCCCGCCATAGGAAAAACAAAAGTATTGCCCACAGCCACTAAATTATAACCACGAGATTTATTATCTTGAGCAAGAAAAGGACGATGTTGAAAAACATTCGCATCTAACTCTTTATTTGCGGTGGGATCGTTCGGTAATAAAGAGCCACTAAACCCCACTAACTCAACGTCTAAACCATATTTTTCTTTTGCGACTTTTTTCGCTATTTCAGCCACATCTTGTTCAGCACCATTTATTACGCCAACTTTGATTGAATAGCGGTTTTTATCGCTATTATCACAGCCCGTTAATAACGTTCCTACTAATAAAAGTGCACCCAAAATCCTACCTGAAAAATGTAATGGCATAATATCTTCCTATCAAAATTTATTTAGTAATAAATAACTTAGAATCAGATGGATAGTCAATGAAATCGAATATGACAATTTTTCACATGATATACTTTAAAGATAAAAATAAGTAAAAAAGCAAGATGTAAGAAAATGAACAGAGAGATAAAGAAGTGAATAAACAAGATAATAGGTAAAAGTCATCAAATAAAAAATCCGAGTGATGAAACTCGGATTTGAAAATAATTAATGCTATGTTGTTGCTTTATTATTGCGCTTTCTTAAATAAAAGATGGCCCATTTTATCGGCTTTGGTATCTAGATAATGCGCATTACTTGGATTACGACCCACAATTAAAGGCACTCGTTCTATCACATTAATACCCGCTGCTTTCATGATTTCAATTTTCTTCGGATTATTGGTTAATAATCGTACTTCATGAACGCCTAACAAATTATACATATCAGCACAAAGGGTAAAATCACGTTCATCAGCTTTAAAACCTAATTCAAGGTTCGCTTCAACGGTATCTAATCCTTTATCTTGTAATGCATAAGCTCTTATTTTATTTAGTAAGCCAATATTACGACCTTCTTGGCGGTGATAAAGTAATACGCCACGACCTGTTTTACTTATTTGTGAAAGCGCGGCTTCAAGTTGGAAACCACAATCACAACGTAGGCTAAATAAAGCGTCACCCGTTAGGCATTCCGAATGAATACGAGATAATACGGGCTCTGTGCCCGATATATCGCCATAAACAAGAGCGACATGATCTTTACCTGTTGCGATTTCTTCAAAACCGACCATTAAAAACTCGCCAAAAGGCGTTGGTAGCTTTGCTTCTGCGATTCGTCTTAATTTCATTATTTTTGACTCATAATTTCAGGTGAAACTCTCGTTCAAGATTATACACTTTATAACGAGAACAAAGAGAAATAAAACACTGAAATATTTCCATGTCTAATTGGCAAGGGAAATAGGTAACACACACTTATAAAATCACACCACAATAAATTATCAGATTTTGGACCTTATTGCATAATGATTTATTGCTAAACGAGCATCGTTTATACTGATTGTCTTTAAGTACGAATGAAAGACAATATTTATATTTGAAAAGAGGCTAATATATTGAATAAGCATTTCACTCAATTAATTTTATTAGGCAGTATATTGCTCTTAATCGTGCCTAGTGCAGTGTTGATCGTGGGATGGCAATGGCAACCTACCGATCACCCTTTAGGGGGTATCAGTACATTGTGGATAGCAAACAGTGCAGCAAAACCTTGGGGGGCCGTGACGATTATTGTTTTGTTAGCGTTGCTTTTTGTGGTTTTAAAATTAAAACGTTACCATTTCATGCAACTGGCCGTGATAATTATTGCGACCTTATCTATTGGGCAATTAATTAAGGTTGCAGTTAAAAATACAGTAAAAGAGCCTCGTCCTTATGTTGTTTGGGTGAGTGAGAATTTGCATATTACTCCAGAGGCTTTTTATCAAGTATCAAGACCTGAGCGAGAACAATTGCTCCAAAATGGATTTGCTAACTCACCGATGATCCCAGAATGGCAACTTAAACATTGGAAAGCTGAAACGGGTTATGCTTTTCCATCCGGTCATAGTTTATTTTCAGCAACACTCGCCTTGTTTGTTTTTGTCCTTTTTATGTTGCGTCGTCATTATTTTTTAGCATCACTCGGGTTATTATGGGGAATCGATGTCACGGTAGGGCGTATTGTATTAGGAATGCACTGGGCATCTGATGTGATTATCGGTATTCTTATCAGTACAGCGCTGGTTTGGTGTGCATTTAAGGTGATTGAGCGACGTATATTACTCAAATCCTGACAATAGCCCTTATTTTTGAGATACAGAATGTCTTTTTCGATATTTATGTGAAAAAATATACGAAAATCAGTTGATTCTAAGAAATGACTTTCTTTGTGCGCAGTGAAAATGCTACCTTTATCTGTCCATTAAAGAAAAGAGAATAAAAAAGGAAATAATGTGAAAAAAGTCCTACTTTTTATTTTAGTTATTCTTATTTTTGCCATCGTGGTTATTGCCATGACTTTGGGCTCAAATAACGATCAGGTAGTCACATTCAATTACCTTATTGCTCAAGGTGAATATCGTATTTCTACCTTGTTAGCCACACTGTTTGGTGTAGGTTTTGTTCTTGGTTGGATTGTGAGTGGTATTTTTTATTTACGTGTACGCTTATCTTTAGGCCGAGCAAAACGTAAAATCAAACGGCTTGAAAGCGCTCAAACAAAACAAGAAAACCAAGAAAGTCGCCCAATGGTTGCTTCTGCTACGAAATAAGGACGATAGCTGATGCTAGAATTGCTGTTTCTGTTATTACCTGTCGCGGCGGCTTACGGCTGGTATATGGGGCGTCGTGGTGCCCAACAGGATAAACAGCAGAATGCCGATCGCCTGTCACGAGAATACGTGGCGGGTGTTAACTTTTTACTTTCTGATCAACAAGATAAAGCAGTAGATCTCTTCCTTGAAATGCTTAAAGAAGATAGCTCTGCGTTTGAAGCTCATCTTACATTAGGCAATCTTTTCCGCTCTCGTGGCGAAGTTGAACGCGCAATACGTATTCACCAATCCTTAATGGAAAGTGCTGCACTTTCTTTTGAACAACGCCTTCTTGCTGTTCAACAACTCGGTCGTGACTATGTCGCCGCAGGAGTTTACGATCGTGCTGAAAATATGTTTCAGCAACTTATTGATGAGCAAGAGTTTCGCCAAAGTGCTTTACAATCCTTGCTGGCTATTTACCAGTTAACCAGCGATTGGAGCAAAGCCATTGACATGGCTGAAAAATTGGTGAAATTAGGTCAGCATGAGTTAAAAGAACAAATTTCACATTTTTACTGTGAATTGGCACTTCAAGAAATGAGTAGTGATAATCTTGATAGTGCACTTAATTTTCTACAAAAAGCAGGGCAAGCAGATCCCTTCTGTGCCCGTGTTTCAATTATGTATGGTCGTATTTATATTGCTCGTGATGAAAAACAAAAAGCCATTGACGTGCTGATGAACGTTATTGAGCAAGATAAAGAGATGGTCAGTGAAACATTACCTATGCTTTTTGAATGTTTTCAAGCACAGGAAGATACCTCTCGTTGGGAGGCGTATTTACGCCAATGTGTCGATAGTAATTGTGGTGCAATTGCCGAGCTTTACTTGGCAGATATTATTGAAGCCAAAGAAGGTATTGAAGCAGCTCAGCTTTATATTAATCGCCAATTAGAACGCCATCCTACGATGAGACTTTTCTATCGGTTAATGCGTTACCATTTAGCAGAAGCAGAAGAAGGTCGAGCCAAAGAGAGCCTTATCTTATTGCGTTACATGGTCGGTGAACAAATTCGCACCAAACCGGATTATCGTTGCCATAAATGTGGTTTTACCTCTCATGCATTATATTGGCATTGTCCATCCTGTCGTTCATGGGATACCGTTAAACCTATTCGCGGTTTAGATGGTCAGTGACGATGTCACTTTTTTAATAGTCTCTTTATAAATAAAGGCCCTAAAATGTCATTTCATTGTGATAAAAAATCGCCCGAGTTCACCTGCGCGCCCGTTATTGTGGCATTAGACTATGAAGATCAAAAAAGTGCGTTAGATTTTGCACAACGTATCGATCCCTCATCTTGCCGTTTAAAAATTGGTAAAGAGATGTTTACCCGTTTTGGGCCTCAGTTTGTCACACAGCTACAAAAAGGTGGCTTTGATATTTTCTTGGATCTGAAATTTCATGATATTCCCAATACCGTTGCAAGAGCGGTTGCAGCTGCCGCTGATTTAGGTGTGTGGATGGTGAACGTACATGCAAGTGGTGGAAGTCGTATGATGCGCGCCGCTAAAGAGAGTCTTGCCTCTTATGGCAAAGACGCGCCACTTTTAACGGCAGTAACTGTGTTAACCAGTATGGATCACTCTGATTTGATTGAGTTGGGCATAACATTGACACCCGCAGAACAAGCAGAACGTTTAGCGTTATTGACAAAATCTTGTGGTCTTGATGGTGTTGTTTGTTCTGCGCATGAAGCAACACGTTTTAAACAAGTTTGTGGTGATGATTTCTTATTAGTGACACCGGGTATTCGCCCAACAGGGAGTGATATTGGTGATCAGCGTCGCGTAATGACACCAGAACAAGCCGTTTTAGCGGGCGTTGATTATATGGTGATTGGGCGTCCAATTACACGTAGTGATAATCCTCTTGAAACATTACAACAAATTAATCGCTCTATACAAGGTATGTAATTAATATGGATAATAACTCTCGTTTGGTTTACTCCACAGATGCGGGTCGCATTAAAGAAGAAGAGCAAAAGCCAGCGCGCCCAGCCGGTGATGGTATTGTTCGTATTCAACGTCAAACTAGTGGACGTAAAGGAAAAGGGGTTTGCGTTGTTTCAGGTATCGATCTGGATGATGCTGAGCTGGTCAAACTTGCCGCCGAACTAAAGAAAAAATGTGGCTGTGGTGGTAGTGTAAAAGACGGTTTAATTGAGATCCAAGGTGACAAACGTGATTTAATTAAATCGCTATTAGAAGCCAAAGGAATGAAAGTGAAACTTGCTGGTGGCTAATTTATTTAGCTAGCTAGATAGCAACAAAATGAATAATAGTGCGCTAATTTTCTATTGAAATTGGCGCATTTTTTATTGTCATTAATAGATGTATTTTAAAGGTATTTTATGAAAGCGTATTTGATGATTGTAACGTTGTTGTATTCTTCTGCGCTTTTGGCAGAAAGCAAAATGGATAAAGTGATTGTCCATGATCAATATTGTTCTTCACCAGAGCAAACGTTGGATGAAGTCTTTGAGAATGGGTCGCTAACACATTGTATTTATACAGGGCTTTCAATTGCAGATGCATATAAAAAATATGTCAATGAGCATGATGAAGAATACCTTGAAAAAATCATTAAGGTGAACAATAACATCCAGAAAGAGTATACAAAAGACGGTGTTTTTGTTGATTATAAATGGGAAAATCCGAAAAAATTAATGATAGAACAGCAGTTTGCAGGTGGTTTTAGCGAAATTTTATTAGAAGAAGATCAAAAAGGTACAAAAATCACGATCACAGGCCATCCCGATTAAGGATTAACTAAGTAGTGAAGTCCGTAAGTAAGATTGTAGGTGACAATGTCACCTACTTGTTTATATTTCATTTTATTCTTTCTCTTCGATTTTTAGATAATTCACCGGTACGAAAAGTGTTAACCATACACCATTATCAGACTGATAAAACTCAAAACCTTCACTAAACATTTTTTCACTATCGACAATTAAAACAACTGCTTTTCCATGACGATTGCCGACATTCACTGCTGTTTTATAATCTTGTGATAGATGAACATATTGGCGACCGTTAGGTATTAAACCTTGATTAAAAATACTGTCGATAAAGCGAGTCGCTGTGCCATGATAAAGTATTTTGGGAGGAGTAATAGCTTGGTAAGCAACCGTAGTCTTAAGCGAGTGTCCTTGAACGGCACGAATAAAAAGCCCATCTTCTGAAATAGCGAAACGCTTTTTATCATTCGTTTTGACCACATCGTTGATAAGTTCAAGGGTTAGTGGCGTGCCTTTCTTCTGCGTTAACAAGATCAATTGTGATATTTCACCCCATCCTTGAGCATCAAGTGATAAGCCAATACTTTCAGGGGCGTGTCGTAATATATAGCTTAAGAAACGGCTAATTTGCACTTTATCTTTCATAATTCAATCCATTTGTTATTTATTAAATTTATGAGACGGGCATGTTATTTTCCCAATCCCATAAAAAATCTCCTTTTCATACTCTTTAAATTTCTAGTGTTATGTCTAACAAAGATAAGAGGCATAAAAAAACTGATAGCTCAAAATGAACTATCAGTTTTATTGTATATCGATTGTAGGTTAATTAGATAGGGCGAGCAACGACATTGCGCGTTTCTAGTTTTACATCTTCGATACGAACGGGAATAATATCATTGAGTTTATAAGCGCTTTCGCCTTTTACAATAACCGTCCCCGTTTCTTGACTGCATTGAATTTCATCACGTACAGCATGTAAGAATGGCGCAGGAATAAAGGCGACAGCTCCATTTTCAACTAAACGAACACGAATACCACCACGTGTAATATCGATAATTTCAGCGTTAAATGGCGTTTCAGTACCTGCAAAAGGTTTTAAGAAACGGGCATATAACCAATCTCCCACATCTCTCTCGGCCATACGATTAGCACGACGGCGTTCTGCAATACGAATACCATCTTCTTCTTGTGGTTTTTCAGCATGTTCTTTGCTGATAATCGCTTTTAGCAAACGGTGATTTAAAATATCACTGTATTTACGAATTGGTGAAGTCCATGTTGCGTAAGCTTCCAACCCTAAACCAAAGTGAGGACCCGGCTCTGATTTGATTTCAGCAAAGTTTTGATAACGACGAATACGGCTATCAAGGAATTGATTTGGTTGGTTATCGAGCTCACGACGTAATTGGCAGAAACCTTCAAGGGTTAACAAACTTTCAGAAGTGGTTTCAATACCATTATCCTTTAGAGTTTGTACAACTTGATCGATATAAAGTGGATCAAAACCAGTGTGAACGTTATAAACACCAAAGCCTAAATTTTTTGCTAGCACTTTAGCTGCACAGATATTGGCCGTGATCATCGCTTCTTCAACAATGCGGTTGGCGATACGGCGTTTTTCCGCAACGATATCTAAAACATTACCACCTTCATCAAGAATAAAACGATAATCAGGACGTTCTTTAAAGACTAGAGCATGTTTTTCGCGCCATTCATGACGTTTTTCACACATCTCTTTTAATAACATTACTTGCTCATGTACGATGTCATTTTCAGGTTTCCAATCGCTGTTACCGCTTTCTAACCAATCTGAAATATGGTCGTAAACCAGTTTAGCTTTGGATTCTACCCACGCAGAATAGAAGTGAATATCTTCAAGCAGAGAGCCATCTTCAGTGATACTGACTTGGCAGACTAAAGCAGGGCGTTTTTCATTAGGACGTAATGAACAGATGTTATCTGACAGTTCGCGAGGCAACATTGGGATATTAAAGCCGGGCAGATAGTTAGTCAGTGCACGTTGTGCTGCAATTTTATCTAATTCACTATTTGGCAGAATATAAGCCGTAGGATCGGCAATGGCAATAAATAGCGTTAATTGACCGTTCTCTTCTTTACGAATAAAGAGTGCATCATCCATATCTTCTGTTGATGCACTATCAATAGTGACAAAATAGAGAGAAGTCAGATCTTCACGAGGTAAAATATCATGTAATGTAAGCGTTTCATTACCCATTTCAGGTGCATCACGTTCAAGCTGATGACGCATTAAAGTCACCCACCAAGGTGCAAAGTGATCATCTTTATCTGTGATGTAGTCTGTTATTTCGGCTTGAAAGCCTTTATCACCTTTATTCAGTGGGTGACGACGCATTACGGCAACAGCCCAATCTTGATTGACAAAACTATGTGTTAAGTTTTGAGCTGGGCGACAAGGGATTGCGTCTTTTAGGAGAGGGTGATCTGGTATTATCCACAGACGGTTATCTCCCTCTTTTTTCTGAATACGACCGACAAATCGGGTTAAGAAAGGTTCTACTAACTCTTCAGGCTCAACCGACTCTTTATCGCCGTTTGTATGAACGGTAGCAATAACGCGGTCACCGTGCATCACTTTTTTCATTTGCGGAGGGGGAATAAAATAGCTTTTCTGACCATCAACTTCAAGGAAGCCAAAGCCTTTATCTGTTCCCTTTACAAGGCCTTCCACGCGCGGTGTTTGGGCATGGAGTTGCTGTTTTAGCTGTGCAAGCAGCGGATTGTCTTGAAACATATTTTTCCGGAAAGTCGGCAGTTTTAATAATAAAAGTGGGCAATAGTTTTATTCGATTGTGTGTAGCGACGCAAGTAATATCGCATCAGAAAAACAGACAAATCGGCAAATTTTTATTCAGGATCTGTTTTTTCTTTAAATTCACACAGATCTTCAATAATACAAGAGCCACACCGTGGTTTTCGTGCAATACAGGTATAACGGCCATGAAGAATAAGCCAATGATGGCAATCAACTTTAAATTCTGCCGGAACAACCTTTAAGAGTTTTTGCTCAACTTCATTGACATTCTTACCAGGGGCAAAGCCTGTGCGATTACTCACTCTAAAGATATGTGTATCGACAGCAATAGTTGGCCAACCAAATGCGGTATTTAAAACAACATTTGCAGTTTTGCGACCAACACCAGGTAAAGCTTCAAGGGCTTCTCTGTTTTCAGGGACTTCACTGTGATGTTTATCCACTAAGATCTGACAGGTCTTAATCACATTTTCAGCTTTAGTATTATATAGGCCAATGGTTTTAATGTATTTCTTAAGCCCATCCACCCCTAAATCTAGGATTGCTTGTGGTGTATTGGCAACAGGATAAAGCTTAGCGGTTGCCTTATTGACACTCACATCGGTGGCTTGTGCAGAGAGTAACACGGAGATCAATAGTTCAAACGGAGAGTCAAATTTTAGCTCTGTCGTAGGTTGCGGATTGTTATCACGCAACCGAGTTAGAATTTCAATACGTTTTGCTTGATTCATTATGCTCACAAATTAATTTTTAACGATATGACTACCACAGCCTTGTTCTTTTTCGTAAGTTTTCATTGTCGAAGCGCTGCGCTTTTTCTGTCTTTCATCGATAAGGTATTTTCCCGCTAACATAAAGCCTAAACCGATAAAAGCACCTGGCGGTAAAATGGCAAGTAAGAAGGGTGAATCTAAATGAACTATTTCGATTCTTAATACTTGAGCCCATTCACCTAACAGTAAATCTGCACCGTCAAATAATGTTCCGTTACCTAAAATTTCACGGATCGCGCCTAATACAAAGAGTGCGGCTGTTGCCCCTAATCCCATAGCTAAACCATCAATGGCAGAAGGAAAGACTTCATTTTTAGCGGCGAAGGCTTCAGCACGGCCAATAACAATACAGTTGGTGACTATTAATGGAATAAAGATCCCCAACGATTGGTATAAACCATAAGCGTATGCGTTGATCAGTAATTGCACAGCACTGACGACAGACGCGATTATCATAACATAAATTGGGATACGAATTTCAGAAGGAACCCAGCGACGTAAACTTGAAACTGCCACATTGGTGCAAAATAATACTAATGTTGTCGCAAGCCCTAAACCCAATGCGTTAGTTGCTGTTGAAGAAACGGCGAGTAAAGGACATAAGCCAAGTAATTGCACTAGGGCTGAGTTGTTTGTCCATAACCCTTGAGCAAAGAGCGTTTTAATGGAGTTCATATTAATTCGCCTCACAGACAGAGAGTGTTTCTAGCTTCTCTGGTAATGATTGTATTAGCCATGCTGTACGTTTTGATGAGTTAATAACAGCGCGGGGGGTGATCGTCGCACCTGTAAATTGATCAAAATCGCCACCATCTTTTTTTACTGCCCAATGTGGATCGTTTTCACTGAAAATGAATTTATGGCTCAGTGTTGTGATCCAATCAGAAATGCGTGTTTCAATTTTATCACCTAGACCGGGAGTTTCGTTATGTGCGGTTACACGAACACCTAGAACGTTACCTTTAAAGTCAGCACCAACAAGAAGTTCGATTGCACCTGAATAGCCATCTGGCGCGGTAGATTCTAAGGCCACTGCAACAGGTTTTCCTTCTAAACGCGCTACATAAAGTTTATGAGGGTTTGAATTTCCCAATTCAGGTGCCGTAAGTAGATAACAATCTTTAGAAAGTTCATTGTTATACATTGTTTGAGGGATCACTTGATCCAATAATTTTTGTTTTTCTATAGCCACTTGCTCTGCAATGGTATCTGCGGTTAAGTGGTATACCACCGCGGTTAAACCTGTTGTACAAGCCGCAAAGACAGCTAATGTTAGCCCATGACGTTTTAAGATCTCGATCATCATTTTCTCCTTGGCACATTAATGCCCATAAACACGAGGGCGTGTATAGCTATCAATTAAAGGTACAGCGATATTGGCAAGTAATACAGAGAAAGCAACTGCATCGGGATATCCGCCATAAACGCGTATAATCCAAACTAACAAACCAATCATACCCGCATAAATTAAACGACCTTTAGGGGTTGTTGAGGCACTCACAGGATCTGTCGCAATAAAGAAAGCACCTAACATCGTTGCACCTGAGAAAATTTGTAATAGAGGTTGGGAGTAACGAGTAGGATCGATACCCCAACTAATAACAGAACATAAGGCTAACATTGAGATCATTGCAACAGGGATATGCCAGCTAATAATGCGTTTATAAAGTAGAACTAATCCACCAATTAAATAAGCGACATTCACCCATTGCCAGCCAATGCCGGCAAATTTCCCTTGTAAAATAGGTGTCGCTAACACTTCATCAATAGAGTGGGTTAATAAGCCTGTTTTAAAGCTATCAAGAGGTGTAGCTTGCGTAATGCCATCAATGGAGCGTCTTAAATCTTCAAGTGTTAAGCCTGATGATGTATGACCTGTAAAGAAGATATTTAAACTGTCCATGAAATTGTAAGAGACAGCTTGTAATTCAACAGGAGGCATCCACGATGTCATCTGTACTGGGAATGAGATCAATAAGACCACATAACCTACCATTGCCGGGTTAAATGGGTTTTGCCCTAAACCGCCATAAATGTGTTTTGCGATAACAACAGCAATAAAGGTGCCTAAGACAATTATCCACCATGGTGCTAAAGGTGGAATACTAATGGCGAGTAATACACCAGTAAGCAGTGCGGAGTTATCTTTGAGGTAACGTAAAGGATCTTCTTTTTTGAGTTTTACGCAGACAGTTTCAGCCACAAGTGCGACGATTATGGCTAATATAATTTGGTAAATAGTGCCTAAACCAAAGAAGTAGATCTGACTGATGATCCCCGGCAATGTGGCTAAAATAACCCATAGCATAACTTGGCTAGTGGATTGCTGATTATGCGTAAAAGGTGAACTCGCAATTTTTAATTTACTGTTGTTATTTTGTATCGGTCTAAATTTCATCTGTGATTAATCCAAGGTAACTTCTTCTTTAGCACGACGCTGTTCGGCTTCTTTTTTCGCTTTTACTCTGGCAATAGCTGCAACAACAGCCGCTTTGCGCGGATCGACTTCTTCGGTTTCAGCGCTTTCAGCAGGGGCTTCAACAGTTGGCGTTGCTTGAGAAGTTTGCTGTGCTTTTTTGGCTTTCACACGCGCCAATGCTGCAGCAACAGCCGCTTTGCGCGGATCGACTTCTTCGGTTTCAGCGCTTTCAGCAGGGGCTTCAACAGTTGGCGTTGCTTGAGAAGCTTGCTGTGCTTTTTTGGCTTTCACACGCGCCAATGCTGCAGCAACAGCCGCTTTGCGCGGATCGACTTCTTCGGTTTCAGCGCTTTCAGCAGGGGCTTCAACAGTTGGCGTTGCTTGAGAAGCTTGCTGTGCTTTTTTGGCTTTCACACGCGCCAATGCTGCAGCAACAGCTGCTTTGCGCGGATCAGCATCTTCGTTGTCACTTACTGTATTATCATTTGAGGCTTCTAATGCTTTTTGCTGTGCTAATTTGGCTGCTTGTTTTGCTCTGACTTCCTCTTTACGCTTTCTACGTGCGGCGATAGCAGCTGTGTTATCTGGCTCTTCACCTGCTTTCACAGAAATAATTTTACCGATACTCTGTTTTTCTTTTACACGAGAGAGCGCAGATTGAACTTCATTATGTTCATTATCATCAAGTTTAACTGCGGCACGTTGATGTCTTGCTTCACGCTCAAGTTTCTCACGTTCCATACGTAATTTTTTGGCTTCAAAACGCGCTTTCGCTTCAGCTGCGCGTTTGGCTTCCGCATCAATTTCACGTATTTCAGCTTTTTCTTGACGATAGTATTGAACCAGCGGGATATTACTTGGGCAAACAAACGCACAAGCACCACATTCAATACAATCAAATAAATTGTGTTGTTGTGCTTTCTCATGCTCTTTACCTTTACTAAACCAGTAAAGTTGTTGAGGCAGTAAACCACTTGGACAAGCATCGACACAATGACCACAACGGATACAGGCTTCTTCAAGACTATCTGTATCCATCTCTTCAACTGAAGGGATAAGTAGGCAGTTGGTTATCTTAACAACAGGAGCATTTAAGTCTGGTAAGGTAAAACCCATCAAAGGCCCCCCCATAATCACCATTTGCTCAGAGCCTGCAACAAAACCGGCTTGTTTTAGCAATGAGTAAATAGGGGTACCTAAACGTACCCAAAAATTACCCGGTGTTTTAGCACCATTACCCGTGACTGTGACAACACGTTCAATTAAAGGCTCATCATCAATAATGGCGCGTTTGATGGCGACTACCGTACCTACGTTTTGCATTAATACACCAATATCAGATGAACGTCCCCCTGATGGTACTTCTTTACCCGTTAAGATCTTGGTCAGTTGTTTAGCACCGCCAGAGGGATATTTTGTGGGAATGACTCGAATAAAAATTCGTTTCTCATCAGGTACGGCATTTAATGCCTGTTTCAATGCTTCAATAGCTTCAGGTTTGTTATCTTCAATACCAATTAACACTTCATCAGGACAGAGTAGGTGAATTAAGACCTGACATCCAGCAATCACTTCATCAGCATGTTCTTGCATTAAGCGATCGTCTGCTGTGATATAAGGTTCACACTCTGCTGCATTAATGATGAGTGTTTTAACGAGGTCGCCACCACCTTTTAATTTTGATGCAGTTGGGAATCCTGCGCCCCCTAATCCTGCAATACCTGCTTCATGGATACGGTTAAGTAACGTATCTCTATTTTCTAATTGGTAATTGATGATAGGTGATTTCTCTCGCCATTCATCTTTACCATCAGATTGAATTCTTACGGCTATTTCAGGTAACCCTGATGGGTGAGCACTTGGAAAGGGTTCTATAGCAACGACAGTGCCCGAGATAGATGCATGAACAGGTAATGTTCTGCCAACACCTTTGGTCAAAGGTTGTCCTTTTAAAACATGCTCACCTACGCTGACACAAAGTTGCCCCGGTACACCTAAGTGCTGATGAATAGGAATAATCACTTCATCAGGCAATTGTGCTATACGCATTGGTGTACGACTTGACTGTAATTTCATTTCAGGAGGATGAATACCGCCTTTAAAATCCCAGATTTTATCTTTTTTAAATAACGAAAAGAGATTAAACATGAGCGTTATCCTCCGTCTTTAATGACGGTTCATCTTCAGGTGTTTCTTCAGGCTCTGCTGGAATGTTCTTAACAGGGATAGTATTTAAATCCCATTTCCAATTTGAGGTTGTCACTTTGACGGGTACTAAGGTAATACAATCTGTTGGGCAAGGTGGGACACATAAATCACACCCTGTACATAAGTCTTCAATCACCGTATGCATTGCGCGTGTTGCACCAACAATGGCATCAACAGGACAGGCTTGAATACACTTAGTACATCCAATGCAGTTATCTTCATCAATTAAAGCGACTTTTCTAACGGGATTTAATGCTTCTTCGTCACCATCAAGTGGCTGAGGTTCAACCCCCATTAATTCTGCGATTTTTAACATTACTTGTTCGCCACCCGGCGCACAACGGTTAATCATTTCACCATTGTTTGCAACCGCGTCGGCATAAGGGCGACAACCAGGATGGCCACATTGCCCACATTGACTCTGTGGCAAAATAGCATCTATTTTTTCAACAATAGGATCTTCTTCCACTTTAAAACGGCGTGCAGAATAGCCCAAAATTAGCCCAAAGATAAGACCTAGCGCACCTAGCACGCCAATTGCTATCCATAAAGAATTCATTACAGTTTCACCAAACCACTAAAACCCATAAAGGCGAGAGACATTAAACCTGCGGTAATTAAACCAATTGATGCACCTTTAAATGGCGCAGGGACATTGGCCACTGCTAATCTTTCTCTAATGGCGGCAAATAATACCATTACAAGAGAGAAGCCGACGGCAGCACCAAAACCATAAACAGCAGATTGCATAAACGTGTGTGATTGATTGATATTTAATAATGCCACACCTAATACAGCACAGTTCGTGGTAATTAAAGGTAAGAAGATCCCTAATAAACGATAGAGTGTTGGGCTTGTTTTTCTTACGACCATTTCAGTGAATTGTACAACGACTGCAATAACTAAAATAAAGCTTAGTGTGCGTAAATAAAGTAAGTCCAAAGGAACTAAAATAAAATTATCCATCAACCACGAACTAATCGAGGCAAGAGTCATAACAAAGGTTGTCGCAAATCCCATACCGATTGCGGTTTCTAATTTTTTTGATACACCCATAAAAGGGCATAAACCCAGGAATTTGACGAGTACAAAGTTATTCACCAATACGGTGCCGACGAATAGAAGCAAGTAATCAGTCATTGTTATGCCAAAATTGTTAAACAGAGAAACAAAAAGCCTCCTGAAATAAAGAGGCTAAACAAGCGTATATAATATCAAGGGTAAAGGTGCGAAGTTATCGAACTTGTGTGAAAGTTTCACGAACACGCTTTGCATACTTGATATAAGGCACAAAACAGACCGTCGAGAAAACAGACCATAGAAGCGATTTTAACGCTGTTTGATCATCTACAGGCGCAAAGCCGAAGCTTTTTATCGCTAATAGTAAGTTGATAAGTAACCATAAAATAAATAGACGTGGAAAATTTTTTGCGCGATAAAAGAATTGACGTAGTAGATATACTGTAAAACCGAACATCACCCAAGTGGTGAGCGCAGAAAGATACCAACTTGATATTAAATGGAAAGGAAGCTGGTGGAGGATCGAAAAATCCGCAAAATATTTAAGAACGTAGAGAACTGACATCAAGCCTGAGCCAACAATTGATAAGATCATATAAGCCAATGGCGCGAGTAGCCACCCTGTAATAGGCGCTTTTCCTGAGGGATTATTTTGCGCGTTTGCTTTGAGATCAAATTTCATTAATAAATTATTCCTACTCATGTGTATAGAACTAAACAGGATATTATCACAAACTTTGTTATTATTTATTTAGCTACAAAAGTGAAAGTGATTTTTGTTAATAAAAAAGCAGATAAAAATAGGATAGGGTTATGGCAAATAAACTCAATGTTGGGATTATCGGGTATGGTTATGCAAGTAAAACCTTTCATGCTCCCTTAATTACAACAACCGAAGGCTTAAATCTCAGTGCAATTTCAAGTTCTGATGAAAATAAAGTCAAACAAGATTTTCCTCACATCACGGTTTATGCAGACCCTCAAGCACTTATTAATGATCCCTCAATAGACTTAATTATTATTCCAACGCCGAATAATACTCACTATTCGTTAGCTTCACAGGCTCTGGCTGAAGGTAAACATGTTGTTGTTGATAAACCGTTTACACTAACACTGGAAGAAGCTGAAAAGTTGACTCAACAAGCAACAGATGCAGGCAAGCTACTTTCTGTTTTTCATAACCGTCGTTGGGATTCTGGTTTTTTAACAGTTAAAAAACTGTTAGCGGATAAAACACTCGGTGAGATTAGTGCCTATGAAGCGCATTTTGATCGTTTTCGTCCAACCGTGCGTCAACGTTGGCGAGAAGATGCGGGAATTGGTGGCGGGCTTTGGTATGATTTAGCGCCTCATCTTCTTGATCAAGCTGTTTGTCTTTTTGGTGAACCTAAAGCAATGACAGCAGATATCGCTCAATTACGTCCTAATGCAAAAAATGCCGATTATTTTCATGCATTATTAGAGTATGACAATCTTAGAGTTGTTCTTCATGCGTCTATGCTAGTTGCATCTCCAACACCTATTTTTGCTATTCATGGAACAAAAGGAAGTTATGTTAAATATGGTTTAGATACTCAAGAAGACGCCCTAAAAGCCGGTTATCTCCCTAATCAAACTTATAATTGGGGAATGGACAGTCATGATGGTGAATTAACAATACTGTCAGCGTCTGGCGAGTTAGAGACAACCACACTGACTACACTTTCTGGTGATTATCCGGCTTATTATCAACAAGTTTATCGTGCAATTACCTTGGGTGAAGAAAACCCTGTTACGCCAATACAAGCAACAACTATTATGCGTTTAATTGAAGCGGGCGAAATTTCAAATCGTTTAAAACAAACTATTACGCTATAAGCTAAAGGGAGCGCTCAATCTAATGTCTTGGTGGCAAAAATTAAAACTTGACCCTTTTCTCATGATAATGATTTGTGTGGTGACATTAGCAACGCTATTACCCGCACGAGGCGATATTAAAACTCTGTTTCAATATCTGACAACTGGCGCCATCGCACTACTGTTTTTCTTGCATGGTGCGAAACTTTCTAGAGAAGCGATACTAGCAGGGATTGGGCATTGGCGTTTACATCTTACTGTATTTGCCAGTACTTTTATTCTTTTCCCTATTTTAGGGCTAGGATTACAAGTGATTGTGCCTGAATGGATGTCGCCGACGGTCTATATGGGATTTTTGTACCTTTGTGCTCTTCCTGCAACGGTTCAATCAGCCATTGCATTTACTTCGGTAGCCGGAGGAAATGTAGCCGCCGCTATTTGTAGTGCATCTGCATCCAGTATTTTAGGGGTTTTTCTTTCACCTGTGCTGGTGGGTTTTTTAATGCAAACGCAAGGCTCAGTAGATGATTTTGATACTGTAGGGGCGATCCAGTCGATTTTACTTCAATTAATGGTGCCGTTTATTATAGGTCACTTATCTCGCCCTTTAATTGGTCGTTGGGTTGATAATCATAAAAAATTAGTTAATAGTACGGATCGTTCGTCTATTTTGCTGGTGGTCTATGTGGCATTTAGTGAAGCGGTGGTTGAAGGAATTTGGCATAAAATCGACGGTTGGTCACTGTTAACGATTGCGATAGTGAGTTGTATCTTGTTAACAATTGTTATTTTTGTGAATGTATACAGTGCAAGGTTGCTTGGTTTTAATAAAGCGGATGAAGTTACCATTGTTTTTTGTGGCTCTAAAAAGAGCTTAGCGAATGGTGTACCTATGGCGAACGTGTTATTTCCTGCTGCAACAGTAGGGGTCATGTTATTGCCATTAATGATATTCCATCAGATCCAATTAATGGTTTGTGCTGTATTAGCACAGCGTTATGCAAATCAAGCTAGAGAAGCTGAAAAGAAATAACATATTTAGGCTGGATGGGTAATCAATAGCATTAGTTAAATCTTTATTATTAGGTAACTATAAGAAAAGCATCGATTTAATTATTATCGATGCTTTTCTTATTCACTATGATCTTTATTATTTTCTTTTTTATCTAATAATGAGGAAGGTTGTGACTTTAATGGAAGAGGTAAACCTAATACAAAGTAAATTAAGAAAATAAACCCCATATTCAAATAATCTGTTTTATTATTTCTTACCGTTGTTTTTAATTCACCATCGATGGGTTCTCGTTGTTCGTTAATATTATATTTGCCTTGGTAGAGTTCATGAAGTATGGCTTGAGCTTGTTCAAATTCTTTATCGTTAACAAGCAGTTTTACTCCACCATTTGCTTGAGCATAGACCTGATTATTCCAAACAATATTTTCATCTAAAAGAATGATATCGATACCTTCAGATTGAAGAAGCCCCGCTTCAATTGAAGCATCAATCGGTGATAAATATTGAGTTAATAATTTATAATGGCCTCTTGTTGGGTGAATGTTCCACATTGCTTTATCTTAATGATGAATTTTTCTTGAAAACCAATTTTAATCTAAGAGTCATTAATAATTCCATCTATTTCTAACAAATATAAAAAACCACCTGATAACAGATGGTTTTAATAAAATAAATATTAACGTAAGCTGACTTTTTTAATTAATGCATCACGTTCAATTTGATTAATAAACGCCATTTTTAATCCGTTGATTTGAGTTTGGCGAATTTGCTCTGGTGTTAATCCCGCGGCTGGTGCTGCAATGTTATATTCGTGTTTTAATTCAATACCTTCAACAGCGGGATCGTCTGTGTTAAGTGATGCAATAATACCGTGCTCTAAGAAGGTTTTTAGAGGGTGTTCTGCTAATGAATTAATAGTGCTGGTTTGAATATTCGAGGTTAAGCAAGATTCAATACCAATTTGATGCTCGGCGAGGTAGTCCATTAAACGAGGATCTTCAATAGCCTTAACACCATGACCGATACGATCTGCACCTAATTCTTTAATTGCATGCCAGATACTTTCAGCATCAGCAGCTTCACCAGCATGAACGGTAATATTCCAGCCTGTTTCACGAGCACGATTAAAATGAGGTTGGAATAAGTGGCCCGGAAAGCCTAATTCATCACCCGCTAAATCAAGTGCGATAATTTTATCCTGATGTTTCAGTAATCCATTTAATTCTTGTTGGCAAGCATCTTCACCAAAAGTACGGCTTAAAATGCCGATTAAACGAATATCTACATCGTGTGATTGCAGTGCGCTTTGCACACCATCAACAATGGCTTCCACGACACCTTCAACCGGTAACTGGTGTTTCATTGCCATATAATAAGGTGAGAATCGCAGTTCAGCGTAATCAATCCCCGCATTAACCACATCCACCACATTTTCATAAGCAACACGATGACACGCATCTAAGTCTGCTAAAACCGCCACACCCCAATCTAATTTTTGTAAAAAGCTCACAAGACTTGGCTCATTTTTTGTAATTTGTACATGAGGGCGCAAAGCTTCTAACTCATAAGCGGGAAGCGCAATATTGTGTTGTTTTGCTAAATCTAAAATAGTTTGAGGGCGGATATTACCATCTAAATGGCGATGTAAATCGGTTAAAGGCAACTGTGTGTCAATCACGTGTTATTTTCCTTTTAATAGAAATAATGAAAATCTATCGTTTATAGTGATTTTCTTTTAATTGGGTAAATATAAATAAGTTGCAGATTATTATGACTGATTTTTATTTTATTCACTAACAAATAAACTTAAATTGGTTACTTTTAAAACTAAAAATGCATTTTTTTCTCAAATTTAAGTTAAAAAATAAAAAATAGAAAAGAGGGATGTTTATTTATTAGCTACAACATTCAATGTAATTGACGTGTATTATCAAGAAAATTGATATGTTAGATTTTCAGTTTAAAATAAAATTATCATTATAAATGAAATGTCTTATCAATTTTTTTGATAGGTTTACAAGAGAAAATCAAGTAAAAAATAGCTTAAATATTATTATCTTATTCAATAAATTACTTGTTTTATTTTTTAATACTTTTGAGTAAAGAATAGAAAGCACTTTTTATAATAAATAACAGAATAAAATAGAAACAAAAAACATAATATCTCTTTTATTAAATAAGGGATGAGGAATAAGGTATTAACGTCATAATATATTGCGATTAAATAGATATATTTAACAGCATATAATTATTCCCATAATAATTATTTTTAATTTAAATCCTAATTATTTAAAATTAAAGGTGTATAAATATGAATGAGCACACTAATTTAAATCTTGAAAAAAATGATAATATAATACAACACCAGTCAATTTCTAAAATATTACCGCCTTCATCAGCAAATAATCTTACTTATGGATCACAAGTTGTTACTGGTGATGGTGCAATTGCATTAGATTTAGTTGTTGTAATTGACACTAGTGGTTCAATGTCTGATGAATCATCTGATTTAAGTAAAGATATTGATATTGCAATACAAAAAGCGCTGGAAAATTGCCCATCCAAACTTCGGGTGACCTTTTTGGGTATTGAAGGTACATGGGATGGCACTAAATTTGATCAATCAGCCAGTGATTATTTAAAAGCACTGGGAGTACCTGAAAGTCGCTTACAGGCAAGAAAACCTTTTAAAGAGGCTGATGGGCGTGATCATGCGGGTAATAAAGAAGATTTATGCCGTGCCGTGATTGATTTAAGTAAATATTTTGATTGGCGTGATGGTGCTCGTCGAGCAGTATTTGTTTTGGGTGATGAAGGTATGGAAGGTGGCGGAGGTGTATTGACCAACGCGGCAAAGATAAAAAATGACGAAGCAATTGCCGTTGCCCAACAAGAGAAAGTCAAAGTATATACCTACCAAGGAACGCCAGACGATAGTGCAACGAACCTCGATCGTTTTCCAAGTGTAGCTGATAGAGATCGTGTAACAAAAGAGTATGTACGTTTAGCGGAGCAAACAGGTGGGCGCTCTTATATTTATACTACAGGTATTGCGAATTTCTCTTTAGTATTACAAGAGATCCTCTGTGATAGTTTAACGCTACCAAACATTCCTAAACCGAATGATAAAAAATCTAACTGTAGCCATGTTTGTGAACAATTAACTTCTATTATTTCAACAGTAAATACACTTGCAGGAATAATTAATAAAACCATTGATTCTTGCTGTAAAGATGAATGGGGCAATCACCACCCTCCGGCTAAAGATTGTGATTGTTAATTAAAATACGAGCTTAAAAAAACACCCCATTGTATTATTCATGAATGGGGTGTTTTTATTTATTAGTTCGAATCGATTATATTTTAACAGAAATTAATTATTGAGCTTGTGCTGGTTGCTCAGGAATTAAGATTTCTTGTTCTTCGATAATCGCTGGATCTTCAGTCATCTCTTCTTGATAACTTTCTTCTGAATAATCAGAGTCATCGTAATCATATGATGATGCACCCATACCGAATAACATTGCCGCTAAACCTAACATTTGAGGTGCTTGAGTCACTTCCATAAACTCATCAAACGAATACGTTTTGCCATTCATAGTGAACTTATCTGCCGCATAGTTCAGTTTCAGGCTTAATGCTTTACCATCTTGTGCAAGTAACATCAGCGGTAATGCTTCTTTTTCATCTTGAGAAATTTGATTGATATTTTGTTGTAACTCAGTTTTTAACTGTTCAATATCGGCCGCTGTGGTTGTTTCGATTTCTTTTTTCTCAGCATCTGTTAATGCGGTTTCTTGGTAACGAGCCGCATCAAGGTATTGAGTGGAGTTACGGAATTCAGCTAACATTGGAAGAGATAAATCAACGTTGAAATCGATGTTTTTAAACAGGTAGTTAAATAATTCTGCCGGTGATTTTTGTTGGCTTTCTAATACTTTAACGTTAAATGCATTTAAGTCTAAATTAAAGCTTAGTTTACTCGCACCGCTTTTATTGGTTAAAGACGCTTCATCAATACGGAAAACTAAACCTTTTTCCAGTACATCACGAACCGCTTTTTCTACCATATCATCGTTGCCATAATGGTATTTGTTCCAAGGTAATAACGAGTTGTTATAAACTTTGGTTAACAGCAACATTGCATCGGTGTCAGCTTTATCAATCGAGTAGCCAAACTTACCCGAGCCAAACTCTAATCCGCCAACATTCAATGATTTAAAATAGTAAGTTTGAGATAAGTTAAAGAACTTATCTTTGATATCGCTTTTTGTTGTCAGAGAAAAATCGTTCAGTGAGAAATCTGACGCTTTATCTTTGCTGGTATGTGTAATTTCAGCAAAGCTTAATAACTGTTCATTAAATAAATATTGATCGTTATTAACTTTAGTTCCGACGACAGAACCCGCAATATTTTTAAGTGTAAAAGTTTCTTCCCCATCTTTAGTCACAACAACTTGATCCCCTTTTACGGAGGTAGTGAAGTTGGATGCGGTTTTATCCGATGAGAATTCAACTGTTAAAGGTGTTGTTTTAACCGTACCTCCGTCTTCAGTGAAATCGATAGGGTTCAGTTTAGCTTCACCTGATACTGCTCCATCAAAAGCCAAAGAAGTATGGATATCAAAAAGAGATTTCTCTTTAGTTAGTTTGAATAATTCTTTAGTTGTATCATTGTTGACCAACGTATTATTCATTGCGGCTAATTTTGGTGCTAAATTAAATTTAGCTAGATCAGAAAGAGGGAATGGACCGTGATCGATGTCAGTAGTGAAGATGACTTCTTCTACTTTTTTATCTTGGCCTTCAACGACCTCACTAGCATCTTTTGAAATCACGACAGCAAAGTCTGCATTAGAGGTGAATACCCCTTTTTTATAGTCACGAATTTCAAGTTTAATATCAGCGCCAAATTGTGCATTTTTAGCAAGTTGCGCTAACTGGACATTAGCGAGTTTCGTTTCTTCCTGTAAGCGACTTTCAATTTTGCTGCCCATGTACCACGAAGCACCGGTCCATACAACACCTAGTGCGACGATAACACCAACAGCGACAAGCGATTTCTTCATAATTCTAGTCCATCCTCTGTGTACATCCGGCGATGTACGTTATAAAGGCTGTTTTGTAACCTTTAAACAACCCGATAAATTGGTGATAATTTTTACTAAATTTAAATATAGATAATCCACATATATATATCGCCACCTATATTAACTGTAAATATAGATTTAGTGGAATAAAATCGCAATCAGAACTTACTTAGTTACTCGCTAACATAATGAGTTTAAAGCAAAATGGATATGATTTATAAGATAAATTAAATAAGCATTAAAAACGTCTGTTTTTACTCTTTTTTCGATTTAGACAATATTTAATTGTGATGAGATTCTATTTATGATGAATAATAAAGGCTCATAATAAATATGGATATAAATATGAAAGCTTAAATAATTAACTGTAGTCACAAAATAAAGATGACTAACCGTATTTTTCCAGAAAAATCAACAGATTTCATTCTGTTATAAATTTCATAAGCTCGCTTTAGCTCTCATATTTATTATTCTGTTTATGGCATGATAGTGATATCCGAGTTATTTACTAAAAAGTGATTCGGAATTAATCAATTATTCTGTGTACTTAAGGAGATTGAAATGGCAGCCACTCGCATTGAAAAAGACTCAATGGGACAAATCGAAGTACCCGCTGACCAGTTATGGGGAGCTCAAACGCAGCGTTCTCTTGAACACTTCCGTATTTCAGTTGAAAAAATGCCTGTTGCACTTATCCATGCGCTTGCTCTTACTAAAAAAGCAGCCGCGGGTGTAAACATGGATTTAGGTTTATTACCTAAAGAACGTGCTGATGCAATTATTGCTGCAGCAGATGAGGTATTAGCCGGCAAACATCCAACTGAATTCCCATTAGCAATCTGGCAGACAGGTTCTGGCACTCAATCAAATATGAATATGAATGAAGTGTTAGCTAACCGTGGTAGTGAGATCCTTGGTGGTATCCGTGGCATGGAACGCAAAATCCATCCGAATGATGATGTTAACAAAAGTCAAAGTTCAAATGATGTGTTCCCAACTGCCATGCATGTCGCTGCTGTTATTGCATTACGTCAGGATTTATTGCCAGAATTAAAATCACTGCTGAAAGTCTTTAAAGAGAAAGCAGAAGCTTTCCATGACATCGTTAAAATTGGTCGTACTCACCTGCAAGATGCGACACCTCTGACATTAGGGCAAGAGATCTCTGGTTGGGCTGCTATGCTTGAGCACAGCATCAAACATATAGATGATTCTGTTCCTCATGTTTGCGAGTTAGCATTGGGTGGTACTGCTGTAGGAACAGGATTAAACACGCATCCAGAATACGCAGTTCGTGTGGCTAAACGTATTGCTGAATTATCGGGTCAGCCATTTGTAACGGCGCCTAATAAATTTGAAGCGTTGGCAACCTGTGATGCATTAGTTCATTCACATGGTGCATTAAAAGGTTTGGCTTCTTCATTAATGAAGATTGCTAATGACGTGCGCTGGTTAGCGTCTGGTCCTCGTTGTGGTATTGGCGAAATCGCTATTCCAGAAAATGAGCCAGGGAGTTCGATCATGCCAGGTAAAGTTAACCCAACACAGTGTGAAGCACTAACAATGTTATGTGCTCAAGTTATGGGAAATGATGTCGCCATTAACATTGGTGGTGCATCAGGTAACTTTGAATTGAACGTTTATCGCCCAATGATCATTGATAATTTCTTACAATCAGTTCGTTTACTGGCTGATGGTATGCGTAGTTTCAATGAGCACTGTGCAATTGGTATTGAACCAAACCGTGAGCGTATCAATAAACTACTGCATGAATCATTAATGCTAGTTACTGCGTTAAATACTCATATCGGTTACGATAAAGCCGCTGAAATTGCGAAGAAAGCGCACAAAGAAGGCTTAACATTGAAAGAGTCTGCGCTGAAACTGAACTATCTTACATCGGAAGAATTCGATAGCTGGGTTCGCCCTGAAGATATGGTTGGTAGTATGAAAAAATAAGTGTATTTAACACTTATTTAATGCAGAAATTAAATCCCGCTATAATGGCGGGATTTTTAGATCTGATAGGAAAAATAATGACTGAAGAAATTACGTTTACTGCGACAGAAATTAATTGTTATGTCGAAGATGATGTCACCATTATAGGAATAGGGGATGATGCTGTTTCTCCTGATCATTTCATTATTCTTTCAAGATTTGATGATGAAGATGAAGGTATTGATAATTCTATCGGTTTAATGACACATTTATCTGATATTGAAGCTATTAATAGCCTTGAGCGTATTACGTTAACGCGAGAAAAAATGATTTTTGTATTAAAAAATAATGTAGTGATCTCCATTAATTTGAAAATTGAAGATAACCAATTTATTCATCTTAATGATAACATTATACAAATCCTTCAAGGAAGTTCGATTAAGCTTATTAATTAACTTCAAGATATAAATGCATTCTTGGAATAATCAGTTGTAACTTCTTAGCTTTAGGGCGATGGCGAATTTGAATGTTATCGGCATCATAATCAGGGAGTTCGCCAATAATCGGTTTAAAATCGCTCTCTTTATCAATGTAGAAAGCTAATAAAGGCAAGGGACACGCATATTGCACTTGTTTTTGAAGCTCCGAATACCAAACACGAGCAATAGGTTGTACTTTTACGGGGCGTTTTATTTTTAATTTTGCATTTTCAGGTAATTGGGAAAGGGTGGTTATCTCTTTATCAATACGCTCTGCCCACTGTTCACGGGTATACGGCGATACAGCACGATTGGCTTCTCGACTTTTTTCCAATTGAGACAGAACCTCATTGCGCGTTAAATTTTTAATAATATTTTTATTTGCCCAACCAAAACGTACAGTATCAGGATCAGCCACTAGGGTGAGGGTGCGATAAGCATTTAGTGTGATTAAACCTTTTAACTGATTATGTACAAAATCAAAACGTTCTTCTTTAGAAATCCCAGACTCTTTAGTCACGATATCTGAAAGCTGTTTTTTTAATGAATTAATACGCTCGATATCGCCTTTTACTGACTTAAATTCAATGTTATTAGTACCAAAGCAAAGTACGCCAGGTAAACGAATAGCACGTTTACTGCTGATATGCGGCGCATTGTCATAAATAAACAAATTGGCCATTAGTTTTAATGTCAATTCACGTGCGTCTTCATTATAACTAGGTGACACTGTCACTCGTGTAACGTCATCATGTTCTTCTTCTTTCGTGATATCGGGTAATTCAAAAACAGCTGAAGGTAATAATGTCAGTTTTTTCAGCTTTTCAATTAGTGCATTAATCTCTGTTTCTAATTGTTTAAAACAGAGATTAAATTGTTCTATAAAATCATACTTACTCATCTTCACATCCTTATTTAGTTACAACATACAATAAGCTACTATTTAAAACAATACATTAACTTCAGTGAAAAGTACATTGCTTAACAGGGAGAAAATGCCAAAAACACGGTATACTGTTTATTTATACAGTATACCGTAAAAAGGGCATTTTTTTATGATCTTTTTCTTAAAGCTCATTTAATTGATGGTTTTTAATGCAATATGAGCCTATTTTTCACTCACCCTCGTTATTGGCTCTTGAAACGCATCGCAGTCTGGTTTTATCGGAGGGCAGTTTTCTGTGAATGCACTTGCAATGGAGGTAAGAAAGAGAAATAGCAGGGCAATAGGATATTTTATTGGTGGCATAATGGCTAATCCTTATCTAAAGTATAGGCCTATACCTTAAGAAGAGAGTGCAAAATCGACAACATTAAATAGTGTTAATCCAATTTCGCACTTTGTCATGATCGTATTTTATTATTGAGCAACGTTGTTTAAGTGCAACGCTATGAGTAAGGCAATTAACATTAAAACAGCAATAAACATCCCAACGCCCAACCAACCAAAGCTTACCCAAAATAGGCCACCGAGTGTACCTGCAAGACTTGAACCAGCATAATAAGTAAAAAGATAAAGTGAAGAGGCTTGAGCTCGTCCTCGTTTAGCGCGACGACCAACCCAGCTACTTGCTACGGCATGAGCTGCAAAAAAACCTGTTGTTAAGATAAGCATACCAACAAAGATAATTGGTAATGATTCAATTAAGGTAATCAATATGCCAATTAACATCATAGAGATACCTGCAATAAACACTTTTCCTAAGCCATATTTAGTGGTTAATAATCCCGCTTTTGATGCACTATAAGTACCACTTAAATACACGATAGAAATCAACCCCACGGTTGTCTGACTTAATGAATAAGGCGCATCTAATAAGCGATACCCAATATAGTTAAATAAAGTGACAAATCCTCCCATTAATAAACCACCTTCAATAAATAACAGAGGTAATCCTTTATCTCTAAAATGTAGCTTTGTGGTAATAAGAAGATTTCGCGGTTTTAATGCAGTCGGTCTAAAGTGCTGAGACGCAGGTAATATTTTCCAGAAAGTCACAGCAGCAAACAGTGCAAAAATACCAAGAATAACCACAGATAAACGCCAAGAGTAATAATCACTTAATACCCCAGTAATAACACGCCCACTCATACCCCCAATAGAGTTGCCACTAATATATAACCCCATCGATAATGCTAAATAAGCAGGGTGGATCTCTTCACTTAAATAGGTCATTGCCACAGCTGCAACACCACTTAATGAAAGTCCCACTAAGGCGCGAGTAATTAAAATACCTGTCCAGCTATTCATCATCGCGCTTAATAATGTGAAAAAGGCAGCACAAAATAATGCGATAACCATGACATTTTTACGACCAAATGCATCGGAAAGTGGGCCTGTGATTAATAATCCACACGCCATTAAAGCCGTAGAAAGGGAAAGCGCTAGGCTACTGGTTGCAGGACTCACTGAAAACTCGTCGGATAACACTGGCAATATGGGTTGTACAAAATAGAGTAAGGCAAAAGTCGCTAATCCAACCATGAAAAATGACACCGTCACTTTTATATACAGAGCATCATCTCGCTGAATATAGTGTTTAGGAGGAGATTGCCGATGAGCAGGCTTTTTTATACACGATGTATTGTCTGAAATATCAGTGCCTAAGCTCATACTTTTACTGTCTATTTCGTGATTATCCATATTGATTAAACTTCCATTACTTAAATTTGATTTATGTCAATGTTAGAAATATTTGATTTTTTTGTCTAATATATTAATTATTTGAAATAAGACTTTTAAAGTATCAATAGTCATGTAGGTAAATATGAACATTGAATTGAGGCATTTACGTTATTTTATTGCTGTGGCTGAAGAACTTCATTTTGGTAAAGCAGCGGAAAGATTGAATATTTCTCAACCCCCTTTGAGCCAACAAATACAAGCACTTGAAAGCGAAATAGGAGCCAGGCTTTTAGAACGAACTAACCGTTCTGTTGCACTAACCCCTGCAGGGCAAATGTTTTTAAAAGAGTCTTATCAAATTATGGCGCAGGTCAACGCAGCTGCAACACGTGCAGCTAGAATGGAAAAAGGCGAGTTAGGTGAAATATCGATAGGTTTTACATCAACAACTCCTTTTATGCATTTGGTAACCTTGAGTTTACGGCAATTTAGAGAAAATTATCCTGAAGTCGGCATTCATATGCATCAAATGAATACAAAGCAACAAATTTCACCATTGCTTACAGGGCGTATTGATCTCGGTATTATGCGAAATACCACATTACCCGAAAATTTACACCACCAGCTGTTGTTTCGAGAGCCTTTTATTTTAGCTGTGTATGAGGGACATCCCTTACTTGCTTACAAAGAAACGGGGGTTAATATTCAAGATATTGGACAATATCCTTTTGTTTTCTTTGAAAGAGATGTAGGCACAGCGCTTTATGATGAGATTATTCAGCTACTGAGTTTATCAGGAATTACCCCTACTATTGCACAAGAAGCGGGCGAAGCCATGACGATTTTAGGGTTAGTTGCCGCAGGGTTAGGTATATCGATTGTGACTAAATCTTTCACTCGAATGAAAGTCGATGGCGTGCATTACCTGCATTTTGCTAATTCACAGGCTTTTTCTGAAGTTTGGTTGGTTTCTCATAAAAAACGCACAATACCCGCAGCGGCTAATCGATTAACGCAATTGTTATTAAAAAATATCTTAGAACACCAAAAATCTTGATTTATCTGTGTTTTTGATCACGCTTTTTATGTAAGTATTGTACAATTATCACAAATTAACGACATAATCGGTAATGAATTATTTAGAGCCTCGAATTAATGATGGCTCCTTATTAAGGATGACATTCAATGGGGAATCAACCTAGCCACATCGATCACGTAAAACAGTTTAATCTTGGCACAGTCTTTCGTTTGATTGATGAACATGGTCCTATTTCTCGTATTTCACTGTCAAAAAAAGCAGAGCTGGCTCCCGCGAGTATTACCAAAATTACGCGAGAATTAGTTGAAACTCATCTTATTCACGAAACTGAGTTTCCAGATGTGGGATTTCGTGGGAGACCTGCTGTAGGGTTAAAACTCGAAAGCCAAGGGTGGCAATTTCTCTGTATCCGCGTCAATAAAGGTAATTTACTTTTTAGTTTAAGAGAATTAGACAGTAAACTTGTTACTGAAGATACGTTTGATTTTCCTAAAGAAAATAGTAATGACTTCCTTAATCACTTTTTACTTGCTATTGATAAATTTTTCGAACGTTATCAATCTCATGTTGAGAGATTGACGGCAATTAGTATCACAATGAATGCGATTGTTGATCCCATTAGTGGTGTTATTCATAGCTCCCCTTATTATGATGTTAAAGATATTCCCCTTGCTGATAAAATTCATGAAAAAACGGGAGTTTCCGTTTTCTTACAGCATAGTGTGACCGCATGGACAATGGCCGAGTCTTTATATGGTGCCGCAAAAAATAATTCAGATGTTCTGCAAATCGTCATTGATGACATCGTGGGTGCCGGTATCATTAGTAATGGACGAACATTACATTCTCATAGCCACAGTGCGGTTGAAATTGGGCATACTAAAGTTACTGACTCTGACAATAACTGTTATTGCGGTGCGAAAGGGTGTTTAGAGACAGAAATTGCAATTCCTCAATTAATTAAAAAAGCCCAGCTATTAGCTCAAGAGGATCCTTCCTCATTGTTAAACAAATATCCTATTACCATTGAGACATTGTGTGATGCAATATTAGTTGGAGATAAACAAGCTCTTAAGATAGTGAGTTTAGTCGCTCAGCGATTGGGGTTTATTCTTGCCGTGATGATTAATATCTTTAATCCGCAAAAAATATTAATTGGTTCACCTCTTTGTCGAGCAAAGTCTATTCTTTTTCCTTTGATCTTGAACCATGTTCAACATCATGCCATGCCTCGTTATACACAATCGTTAATTATTGAAGAAACAGAGTTAAGAAATAAAGGAACATTGCCTGCTGCCTCATTGGTTAAAGAGGCTCTGTACAACGGTTCTTTGTTAATTGAGTTGATGCAAGGCTAAATTAAGTGAAAAAAATCGTAACGGAAGTGTTTTGCAAGCGTAAATACCTCAATTGATCATTAACGAATTCTCTATTTTAGACCAATTAACTAAAAAATTGAGCTACCTCAAGCCACCAGAAACAGTGTTACCCTAAACTCTAATCTCTGTCATTTTTTATGAACCTGATTTATCTGTCATAACGGAAGTAAATTATATGTTAACACGCTTTTTTGTTACGGGGACAGATACCAACGTGGGTAAAACTGTTGTGACCCGAGCACTTCTTCAGTCATTAAATCGTGACGGGTCAACGGCAGTGGGTTTTAAGCCTATTGCAACAGAATTACATGAAACGGCTGATGGTGAACGTAATCATGATGCGATGATTATTCATAATTCATCGCCAGTTGAAGTTCGCTACGACGAAATTAATCCTATTTTGCTTGATAATTGCTATGTTAGCGAAAATGAAATTGATTTTAATAAGATTTCAAATGAGCTCGATAATTTAAGTAAAAAAGCAGAGTGTGTTGTTATCGAAGGTAATGGCGGTTGGCGTTATCTGCTTGATGATAATACTTTTTATTCTGATTGGGTGGTAAAAGAACAAATTCCAGTTGTTTTGGTTGTCGGTATTCAACCAGGCTGTGTTAATCACTCAATATTAACAGCACAATCTATTATCAACGATGGTTTGAAATTAGTCGGTTGGGTTGCTAACAGAATAAATCCAGGATTACCTTATTACGCGAAAATTGTGGAAAGGCTGTCTCAGCATATTCCTGCGCCGCTGATTGGTGAAATCCCGTATTTATTACGTCCTGAAGAACGTGATCTCTCTTGTTACCTTGATTTAAGCCAGTTGGATATCGCGGTACCTGCTTAAGAGAGAATATAAATAAGTAACGAAGTGGATTGAGTTCCCCGTTTTTTAACGGAACCAAACTTGTTACTTTTAAATGCCTGATGAGTAAATTCATTGGGTATTTTTGTTTTTTCTAAATCTTGCTTAAAATCGGAATAATGATAAAAAGAACATGCAAGATTAAAGAAAAAACGGAAAAAAATTAAGTAAAGTAGTTTAAATCAGTTAGATACTCAATTTTTTAAGTAAAAAAGGAAAAGGGCGCTAATAATGCGCCCTTTTTTAATTACACATTTTTATCAATAAAACATTAATGACGAGTATAGATGATCTTTTTACTGTCATTCTCGCAAGTGCCTACCACTTTACCTTCTGTTTGTGCAACTTGGTCGTTTTCAACGACAGTCAAAGTAAAGTTAGCTGCGGGGACACCATTATTGACAATTTTTTGTTGAATAGACTCAACAACTTCATCACAACCTGCATTTGCTGCTAACGGGGCAAATGCCATAAGGGTTGCCATTACTGCAAAGATATATTTTTTCATATTACTCTCTCCTTGTTTTACAAAGTAAAACATCACTGTTTCACGATTTTCTTACGGATTAACAGGGCGCCCAGTATTACTGTCTAAACAGCGACGTGTTTCTGGCTCCCAATAAGCGTAGACATTTGCACTTTTCAGACAAGCATCTCGCTCATCAATGGCTTTATCTACTTTATTAAATTCAATTTTTTCTCGCTGATTGACTTGGGTACGAAGCTCACGCTTTTGATCCCAGTCTTCTTTCAGTTGTCGAGCTTGTTCTTTATCTAAGACATTGTCATAGCCATTACCATTAATGGTTACATTGGTAGAGGCGGCAATAGAAGAAAAAGAAGACACAGATAAACTAAGAAATAAGGAGAACAATATCGTTCTTGCCATTGGTTTCTTAGTTAGAGTATTGATCATAGTTGCTATCCTCTAATGTTATGTCGCTATTACAGTCAATGGCTATTATATCTTAATAATTATAGCTGATGCCTTAATAAAAAATGAGTTTTCAGTGCATTTAATTTTGCCGATGAACACTTAACCCGGCAAATGATTGGCTAACGGGCATCATTTCTAAGGTATTAATATTGACATGAGCTGGTAATGTTGCTGTCCAATATACTGCCTCTGCAACATCTTCTGGAGTTAATGCATTTGCGTTTGCATATGTTTGTTCAACTTTATCACTATCACCTTTAAAACGAACTAATGAAAATTCTGTACCACCAACAAGGCCTGGTTCAATATCGGTGACACGTACCTTTTTACCTTGAAGATCAGCGCGTAACCCTAAGCTAAATTGTTTAACAAAGGCTTTAGTTGCACCATAAACATTGCCACCCAAATAAGGCCAAGATGCGGCGGTTGAACTAATATTAATGATATGACCTTTATTTCTTTCTACCATAAAAGGAAGAATGGCGCGAGTCACATGAACAAGACCTTTATTATTTGTCTCAATCATCGTATCCCAGTCATCAAGACTCGCTTTATCGGCGGTATTTAGTCCTAATGCTAAACCTGCGTTATTTACTAATACATCAATGGTGCGCCATTTTTCAGGTAATTGAGTATAAATCTCACTCACGGCTTTTTTATCGGTAACATCTAATTGTAGGGGGTAAAATTGATCTCCCAGCTCTTTATGTAAATTAGTCAGTTTTTCCAAACGGCGAGCAGTACCAATAACACTGTGTCCATGGCTGATAAAATGACGAGCTATAGCTTCACCAAAACCAGCAGAAGCTCCCGTAATAAATATAATCATTTAATTACCCTCGATAGTTATAATAATTGAAAGTAAAAGGCTATCACTAAAAAGAGTCAAGTTTAAAAGTAAGGTTTGTGATAAATCAGTCTAAAAACAAGGTTCTTTTCTGATGCGAAAGATTTTTATCTTTGATAATAATCGGTATTTTTGCTTTTAGCTCACAGAATAAAATCCGACTATTGAATTGTTTTTAAATAAAAATAGAAGTGATGGACAAAAAAAGGAAGGTTAATCTCATTGAGGATCAGAGATTTTTTAAGTGGAAAGATAAGTGATTTTACCATTCAACAACTAATTAAATGCAGAATATTTTAGCATAGCACGTAACTAGACTGAGCCAATAGAATATAAGCTCAGTCTAGTGCAATAAGACAAGCTCAGCTATTTTTTACCTACTTGATGGCCAATAACGCCACCTAAGACACCACCGCCAATAGTGCCTAATGCACTACCGTCAGTCAAAATAGCACCACCGATGGCACCAGCACCGGCTCCAATCGCTGTATTACGGTCGCGTTTTGTCATGCTAGAACAACCCGCAAGTGAAAAAAGCAGAACAGAAGCGACACACAGTGTTCCAATCTTTTTTAACGTGATATTCATTTTTATAAACTCCAAAATAAAGGACAATATAAAGATATCGTTATCGTATTTATACCAGCATCAGAATATTCGGGAACAGGAGGGGGAAAACTCTTAAAGTGAGTCATTACTGGTAACATTTATTTTAAATGCATTTTATAAAAATAAAATCTATTATTTCTAGTATTCGTTGATGCTCAGAACAAAACATCAATGCATTATGTCATTTACATGAGTTAAAATAAAAGTATGATATTGATAAATAAACTAAAAAAAATCTCATCACAATTCACATCAGGCTATTTTGGTGTAGTATTAGGAATGATAGGTACGGGAATGGCATGGCGCTATGCTGCTAAAGAGCATCAGTATCCGGCTTATATTGGTGAAATATTTATCGGTGTGGGGTGTTTGGTTTGGCTAACACTTACGCTATTTTTACTAAGCAAAGGGCTATTTCATCGACAAAGTATTCTCGATGAAATTAAACATCCCGTTGCAAGTGGGTTTACTAGCTTATTTCCAGCAACGACCGTTTTAGTTTCGATAGGACTAAATCCTTATTTACCTTTCTTTTCACTCATACTGTTTAGTCTTGGAGCTGTAGCTCAATTAGCTTACTCCAGTTGGTTAATTGGTTCTCAGTGGAAAGGGGAATACCCTAAAATAGCCACCACACCTGTTTTATATTTACCAACGGTTGCCAATAACTTCATTTGCGCCATGGCATGTGGTGCATTTGGTTTTAATGATTTGGGTATTTTATTTTTTGGGGCTGGCGTTTTTTCATGGCTAAGTTTAGAGCCTACTATTTTAAAAAGAATACGCAGTGATGGATTAATGGATGAGAAATCACGTCTTTCATTTGGCATTCAACTCGCGCCCGCTTTAGTGGCTTGTAGCGCTTACTTAGCAATTAATGATAATCATATCGACTTCTTCGCAAAAATGTTATTAGGTTATGGGTTATTACAACTTTTATTTATGCTGAGACTAATTCCTTGGTTTGTGAAACAACCGTTTTCATTGCCATTTTGGAGTTTCTCTTTTGGTGTTTCTGCATTAGCAAAAGCCTCATTAAATATGAGTATGACATCTACTAGTGACTTTATGCAGTTATTATCAACGGCGCTATTTATTTTTGCTAATGCTGTTATTTTATTACTTATTTGGCATTCATTATTATGGTTTTTTAAAGGATTGAAACAGTTATACAGTCCTTCTAAAGTGGTATGAGTACCACATAAAAAAGAGGAGAGCCTAAGTGAAAAATTAGGCTCTTTTTGTTTAATGCCGGAAATAATAAAAAATAAGTTAGAAAGCTAAGATTATCATGAATTAAATTCTAATAGGCTTTTTGCCTAAAATAGCGACAGTATTATCAGGTGATGTTAATTCTAAAAGGCCTTTATCTAATCTGGTTAAAAATACTTTTTCTTGTAATAAAGCCTCATTAAAAAAACCGCCAACAGAAAACATAGCTGACGGATATTTTTCAGAAAAATTAGAATGCTTGGCGGAAAATTTCAATAATCTCTTTTTCATTACCTTTACGTGGGTTAGAGAATGCATTACCGTCTTTAAGTGCCATTTCCGCCATATATGGGAAATCAGACTCTTTCACACCCAATTCACTTAAATGTTGTGGAATGCCAATATCCGAAGAAAGGCGGGCGATAGACGCAATAGCTCGTTCAGCAGCATCCATTACGGATAATCCTGTCACGTTTTCGCCCATAAATTCAGCAATATCTGCAAATTTTTCTGGATTAGCAATTAGGTTATAACGTAATACATGTGGGAGTAATACAGCATTAGCCACACCATGTGGCATATCATATAATCCACCCAACTGGTGAGCCATGGCATGAACATAGCCGAGGTTAGCGTTATTAAATGCCATACCTGCTAAAAGTGAAGCATAAGCCATATTTTCACGGGCTTTCAGATTTGTACCCAACGCCACGGCTTGACGTAAGTTGCGAGAAATTAAACGGATTGCTTGGATCGCTGAAGCATCAGTGACAGGGTTAGCATCTTTCGAAATATAAGCTTCAACTGCATGAGTTAAAGCATCCATACCCGTTGCAGCAGTCAGTCCAGCAGGTTTGCCAATCATTAATAGGGGATCGTTAATTGAAACAGCAGGGAGGTTACGCCAGCTAACGATAACAAATTTGACTTTTGTTTTTGTATTGGTCAGAACACAATGGCGAGTCACTTCACTGGCGGTACCTGCGGTTGTATTCACGGCAATAATAGGGGGAAGTGGATTTGTTAGCGTTTCAATTCCAGCATAATTATAAAGGTCACCTTCATGCGTTGCTGCAATACCAATACCTTTACCGCAGTCATGTGGGCTACCGCCCCCGACGGTAATTATCATATCGCATTGTTCTTTGCGGAACATTGCAAGACCGTCAAGTACGTTAGTGTCTTTTGGGTTAGGTTCAGTACCGTCAAATACGGCAACATCAATGCCCGCTTCTTTTAAATAACCAATAGTTTTATCTACGGCACCTTCTTTGATAGCTCTCAGGCCTTTATCCGTTACTAATAGGGCTTTTTTACCGCCCAATAATTTGCAACGTTCGCCAACAACAGAGATAGCACCTGGGCCAAAAAAGTTAACATTTGGTACCAAGTAATCAAACATACGATAGCTCATAATAAACCTTCCAATATCAGAACATTATTTAGAAAAATTAAAGTATTAGTGCATTCTCACCCCGTAGGTTATTAAGTCAAGAGAGGTAGCTCATCAATAAGATGAAACGATTCATTTAACTTTGCTTCATTTGATATAAGTCAACAGGATATGCTCCTTTAATAGAGCATGATTAAGTAAAAACACATCCGCCAAAACATATATGTTTTGACAGATGTATTTTGCAGGTGTACGTTAGAGCCTATTAAAGAAAGGAGCAAATATGGAACCGTTGCAATTATTTAAGATATTAAGTGATCAAACAAGACTAGATATTGTGTTGCTACTTAAAGCATCCGGCGAGTTGTGTGTTTGTGACATTTATACAGCCTTAAATTTATCTCAACCTAAAACGTCTCGCCACCTAGCTATGTTGCGAGAAAGTGGACTGTTACTTGATTCTAAACACGGAAAATGGGTTCATTATCGTTTGTCTCCTACATTACTATCGTGGGTAAAAAATATGATTGAAATCACCTATGAGGCAGAGAAAAATCGGGTATCAGATTTGCTTCGAACGATTGAAAAGAAAGGAGCCGTGAGCTGCTGTTCTGAATAAAATTTTTTAATTTAACATATATGAAAAATCAGATATGAGGTATCGATATGAAAAAACTAGAAGTCTTTGATCCCGCATTATGTTGTAGCACAGGTGTTTGTGGCACCGATGTTGATCAAGCATTAGTTAATTTTGCTACTGATGTTGATTGGTTAAAAAAGCAAGGGGCGAATATTCGACGTTTCAATCTAGGGCAAGAGCCCATGGCATTTGTTAATAATTTAAAAGCAAAAGCATTTCTTGAAACCGCGGGTACAGAAGCCTTACCGCTTATTTTACTTAATGATGAAGTTGTTTTAACGGGTCGCTATCCCAAACGCAGTGAATTAGCAAGATGGTTTGGTATTAATTATACAAATGACAATAAACCCGATGTGAAAAGTAGTTGTTGTGGAAACAATAGTGGTTGTTGTTAAAGGAGAAATATTGTGAAATTTATAGAAAATGCACCAAATTATCTTTTTTTTACGGGAAAAGGTGGTGTAGGTAAGACATCTATTTCATGTGCAACAGCGATTAAGCTAGCAAGGGGAGGAAAAAAAGTTTTATTGGTCAGCACAGATCCTGCTTCTAATGTTGGGCAAGTATTTTCACAAACTATTGGCAATAGTATTAAGCAAATTTCACTTGTACCCAATCTTTCAGCCATAGAAATAGACCCGCAAGTTGCGGCCAAAGAGTACCGAAATAAAATTATTGCTCCCATTAAAGGCAGTTTACCTGACGCCGTTATTCAAAGTATTACAGAGCAATTATCAGGCGCCTGTACTACGGAAATAGCCGCATTTGATGAATTTACAGGGCTACTAACTAATAAAGAAATCACGGGTAAATTCGATCATATTATTTTTGATACCGCCCCAACGGGTCATACAATAAGATTATTACAACTACCTGGCGCCTGGCGTGATTTTATTCGTGATAATCCCGATGGGGCATCTTGCCTTGGGCCTATGTCTGGATTAGAAAAACAGCGTGCGCAATACAGTCTGGCAGTTGATGCTCTGAGTGATAAACAGCTAACACGATTAATACTTGTTGCACGACCACAATCTGCTGCACTTCGTGAAGTTGCACGAACGTATACTGAACTATCTTCTCTTAGTGTTAAAAATCAGCAATTAGTGATTAATGGTGTTTTTCCTGAATCAGCCGTTTCTGTTGATGATGAATTGTCAAAAGCACTTTATCTTAGAGAGCAAGTTGCAATACAGAATATGCCCGAAATCCTTCAATCGTTACCAACAGATACACTTATGTTACGTGTACAAAATATGGTGGGAATTGAAGCGTTAGCTCAACTTTTGTCTAATCAAGGATCAGAATTACCCTTGGTTAAAAAATCTAATGCAGATTTGATGTTGCCGAAATTATCCTCTCTAGTTAAAGAAATTGCAGAACAGAAGCATGGCTTGATCATGTTAATGGGAAAAGGCGGCGTAGGAAAAACGACAATAGCAGCCTCAATAGCAGTCAAACTCGCAGAACAGGGGGCTGATGTTCATCTTACAACGTCCGATCCCGCAGCTCATCTCGAAAACACATTAAAGGGGAGTTTACCGAATTTACAGGTCAGTCGAATCGATCCGATAGCGGAAACAGAACGTTATCGTCATCATGTCCTCGAAACAAAAGGTAAAGATCTCGATGCTGAAGGGCGAGCATTATTAGAGGAAGATCTTCGCTCTCCATGTACTGAAGAAATAGCTGTTTTTCAGGCCTTTTCTCGGATAATCCGTGAAGCTAGTCATCGATTTGTGATTATGGATACGGCTCCGACTGGCCACACATTGCTCTTACTAGATGCCACCGGTGCTTACCATAAAGAAATTGCAAAAAAAATGGGGGAAAAAGGCCATTTTCTTACCCCTATGATGCAATTGCAGGATCCAACACGAACGAAAGTGATTATCACGACGTTAGCTGAAACAACTCCCGTTCTTGAAGCCGAAAACTTGCAAAATGATTTGATACGAGCAGGTATTTATCCGTGGGCATGGGTGATTAATAACAGTCTATCTACGACAAAAACAACGTCACCATTATTACTTTCTAGAGCTGAACAGGAAATACCACAGATTGAAAAAGTGGTTAACTCGCTTGCTAAACGAGTGGCCATTGTTCCACTACAGGAACAAGAACCGGTGGGTGTTTCAGCATTAAGCAGACTCGCGGATTAATTTTATTTCTAGCAGAAGGCGCTTTAAATTTGCTTTCTGATTGAGGTTTTTATGTTTATCGCCTTATTAATATTTATTTTGACAATCACTTTTGTTATTTGGCAACCCAAAGGATTGGGGATTGGTTGGAGTGCCACAATGGGTGCGTTAATCGCACTATTATTAGGTGTCATTAATCTCCAAGATATTCCTGTGGTTTGGAATATCGTCTGGAATGCAACCGCAACATTTGTTGCTGTTATCATCATTAGCCTTATTCTTGATGAAAGTGGTTTCTTTGAATGGGCTGCACTTCATGTTGCAAAATGGGGCGGTGGTAAAGGACGGCTTTTATTTAGCTATATCATCCTGCTCGGAGCATCTGTTGCAGCACTTTTTGCCAATGATGGTGCAGCACTGATTTTAACACCTATAGTCATTGCGATGTTGTTAGCGCTTGGATTTAGTAAAGGTACAACATTAGCCTTTGTTATGGCAGCAGGGTTTATTGCAGATACAGCAAGTTTGCCTTTAATTGTTTCTAATTTAGTCAATATTGTCTCAGCTGATTTTTTTGATATCGGATTTACAGAATATGCTTCTGTAATGATCCCTGTTGATATAGCGGCTATTATTGCAACGTTAATTATGTTGCATTGGTTTTTCCGCAAAGATATTCCTCAGCAATATGACACATCAAAATTAGCGATGCCTGCGACAGTAATTAAAGATGTGAAAACATTTAAAGCAGGCTGGTTGGTATTGCTTCTTTTATTACTTGGTTTTTTCATACTAGAACCTCTAGGTATACCAATTAGCGCTATTGCAGCAACAGGTGCAGTCATATTGTGGCTTATCGCGGCACAAGGAAAAACGATTAATACTCAAAAAGTTTTACGAGGAGCACCTTGGCAAATCGTGATTTTCTCTCTGGGTATGTACCTAGTCGTTTATGGTTTGCGCAATGCTGGTTTGACTCATTATCTATCAGAAATACTCAATGTGTTGGCAGAAAAAGGAATATGGGAAGCGACACTAGGTACGGGATTTATCACCGCATTTTTATCTTCAATTATGAACAATATGCCAACCGTTCTTGTTGGTGCCTTATCAATAGAAGGCAGTAATGCAACCGGTTTAATTAAAGAAGCGATGATTTATGCCAATGTTATTGGTGCAGATCTCGGCCCCAAAATTACCCCAATAGGAAGTTTGGCAACATTATTGTGGCTACATGTTCTATCACAAAAAAATATGACCATTACATGGGGCTATTACTTTAAGACCGGCATTATTATGACCATTCCTGTGCTAACAGTGACATTAGTTGCATTAGCTCTTAGGCTTACATTAATGAATTAGTGGTGACAATATGAATAATATTACAATCTATCACAATCCCCATTGTGGCACTTCGCGAAACACACTTGAAATGATAAGAAATAGTGGTGCAGAACCAACAATTATCTATTATCTCGATACGCCACCATCGAAACAGATCCTAAAGAAACTCATTAAGGATATGGGGATAACAGTTCAATCATTATTAAGAAAAAATGTTGAACCCTATGAAAAGCTCGGCCTTGGCGATATTAAGGTGACGGATGAACAGCTTATTGATTATATGTTGCAATATCCCATACTGATCAATAGACCTATTGTTGTCACTCCATTAGGAACTCGCCTATGTCGACCTTCTGAAATAGTATTAGATATTTTACCCGAAAAGCAAAAAGGGGCTTTTTCAAAAGAAGATGGGCAACAAGTTGTTAATGATAAAGGTGATAAGTTGGTATAAATTAACTTTTTTAGTTATATATTCCTCTCTATTTTAGTATAGAGCACATTATAAGGATCCTGCCTTTCAGCAAAGTTGAAATGTTCTTATTTATACCTGTATTATTGTAGATATATCGAATTATCTTCTGGAGAAACTCAATTGCTAACGGTTTGGGGTCGTAAAACATCATCTAACGTACAAGCTCTCATGTGGTGTATTGGAGAGTTAGGATTGCCTTATCAGAGATATGATATTGGGCATCGTTATGGTGGAACTGACACTGACGAATTTTATCGTTTGAATCCAAACCGTACTGTTCCTGTGTTACAAGATGGTTGTAATCCTCCATTATGGGAAACAGGGACAATATTGCGATATCTGGCTAATCAATATGGAACAGGGCATTTTTGGCCTAATAATCTACTGGCGAGAACAGAAGTTGACCGATGGATGGAATGGTCAAAGTTAAATATCGCTCTGGCATTTACAGCGCCTATCTTTTGGCGTGTTGCTCGTACGCCAAATGAATTGCAGGATGCAGAAGCAATTAGATTAGCTATTGACCAATTTGAAAATAACTTAATGATTGCTGAAGAGATACTCGCTATTAGAGATTATTTGGCGTGTGAACATTTTTCACTTGCAGATATCCAATTTGGACATGTTTTATATCGTTATTATGATATTGATATAAAGAGAAAATCACTACCACACATTGAAGCTTATTATAAACGAATTCTTAAGAGACCTGCATATCGTGAGCATGTCGCTATTTCGTATGATGAACTTCGGCCAGCAACAAAGTAACAGCCAAAATGTCATATCAGCGATATGTCTTATAATTAAGTCACTCAAATCAACTTTGCTGAAGTTGTGATATCTAAAAAGATATTATTAAAACTCTTTGTGAATGAAGAAAAAGCATTGGCGAATAAGCCTTAAGTTAAGAATGAATCAACATAATCGATCAGCCTAAAACAGAGATTTCAGTGTCTATCAGTATTTAGATACCAAAGTTCGCATAATGTATATTATGTTAAATTGAATAGGTAACGTATTATATGTCCTACCTGTTTTTGTTATTTCTGAAAATTGGTTTTACCCCGCCTATTTTTCTTCTTTTCTTTTTACATTAAAATATTGAGTCAACGCTTTATAACCTTTCTTGCTGATCGTGACTTCTCTATATCCTTGATGTCGTATTAACCATGCCTGTGCTTCTGCATAATTAAGAAAAGTGGCACCAATTTGTCCTCCTAAATGAAAACGGCGTTCACTCCAATCTAAACATGGACAGCAAATATTGCGTGCATGTTTTGTATGTAACTCAATACCTATATTTTTAAATTGTTCAACACCTAGCGCAGTAATAGCATGCCCATCTTCTGTTATCCATTTTTGCCGACAAAGCGAATCATAAATATCAACAGCGATTTCACCCGCTAAATGATTGTAACAAGTTCGTGCTTTTCTTAGATTTTTTGGGGTTGTGATTTTCGCCTGTGAAATATGATTAGGTGAAAAATACATAAGATTTTCAATGATTTTTGCAATTTCATCGTTAGCTAATCGGAAATAACGATATTTTCCTTGAGATATTACAGAAATCAGGCCTCTACTTAGTAACTTGGATAAATGACTACTGGTTGTAGAAGCAGAAATATCAGCCGCAATACCCAATTCAGTGGCTGTCCACGCCCTTCCATCCATCAATGCGCAGAGTATTTTGACTCTGGAAATATCAGATATTGCAGCCCCTACGGTAGCTATTGCTGACTCTACTGAGTGCTGATATTCCGATTTTATTTCTGATTTAGTCATTTGATATTTCAACTCTTTGATAGCGTATTATTGGAGTAATAACATTATTGTAGCAAGGATATGCGTCTATTTAATGACGGGCTTCTGTGTTAAATGAATATTCTCGAGTAAGGGAAACAATACTAATTTTGTAGAAATCAAAAATAGACTCACGACCCTCTTTTTGTGCACTTTTATGTGAAATATTTATCTTCCATTGTAAAATGGCCTCTTCAGTTTCCCACCAAGAAAGTGATAATAATTTCCCTTCTGTCGATAAGCTTTGAAAGCGCTCTATCGAAATGAATCCTTCAACATCCATTAGTAATGCTTTTAAATCAGCAGCTAAAGATAAATAACGTGCCTGTTTTCCGGGTTTAATTTTCACTTCAAATATTACGGCAATCATTTGTGCTCTCCTTTATTTAGTGAGAATAAGTATATTCAAAAAAAAGAACCACATTTCGATAACTGTTGAAATGAATACTAAAAAGTTACCTTATTTGTCAGTTTTGCGTGCTTTGGCTTTAAACAGTAATGTTATGCAACAATGACAGAGAATGGAGGCAGCGCTAAGTGAAATTTTTACACACCTTATTCTTATTTCCGGTGGCTTGCTGAGTATGATTTTGACTTATAAAAGAACAAATTGATAACGCTATTAGACTGTAAACGGTTTTTTGTTCATTTTTTTTGTTCCCTTAAAGCAAATGTTTTAAATAGTAATGAAATGAACTTAAGCTACAATTTAATAAGCCCACTAAAATAAAAATAAAAACTTACTTGCTTATTTTTTAATTTGTTTAAAAAAGAAATAGTTATCTGTATTGCTGATAAAGCACGGTACGCTCACGCCTTTTATTTAACAAAAGGATTGATTCTTTTTAAATAGGAAATCAAAAATCATGAATAAAACTTTCGCGTCTGAAATATTTATCAATGGTGAGATCCATACTCTTGATAGAGAAAAGCCTATCGCTCAAGCGATAGCTGTCCATCAAGGCAAATTTCTTTTTATTGGTTCAAATGATGAAGCGTTGCAGTTTCAAAATACAGAAACAAAACTCATTGATCTAAAAAACCATATTATTATTCCTGGGCTTAATGATTCACATCTTCATCTTATCCGCGGTGGATTAAACTATAACCTTGAATTACGTTGGGAAGGCGTACCTTCTCTTTCTATTGCTCTTGATATGCTAAAGTCACAAGCACAAGTGACACCGTCACCACAGTGGGTGCGTGTTGTTGGTGGTTGGAGTGAATTTCAATTTGCAGAGCGCCGTATGCCAACGCTGGATGAAATTAATGCGGTTTCTCCAGATACACCGGTTTTTGTCTTACACCTCTATGATAGCGCATTGCTTAACAAAGCCGCATTGCGTGCGATTGGTTATACCAAAGAGACACCTAATCCACCAGGGGGAGAAATTCAGCGTGATGAACATGGTAACCCGACTGGATTATTAATAGCAAAACCCAACGCTATGTTGCTCTATTCTGCATTAGCAAAAGGCCCTAAATTACCCCTTGAATATCAAGTCAATTCAACTCGTCAATTTATGAGAGAATTGAATCGTCTTGGTGTGAAGAGTGCAATTGATGCCGGAGGTGGTTTTCAAAATTACCCTGAAGATTATCAAGTCGTAGATGAGTTAGCTAAGAACAACCAATTAACTATTCGTATTGCTTATAATTTATTTACTCAAAGACCCAAACAAGAGTTTGAAGATTTTCAACAATGGACATCAATGGTATCACCTGGCGATGGCAGTGATTTCTACCGTCATAACGGTGCAGGTGAAATGTTAGTTTTTTCTGCCGCCGACTTTGAGGACTTCTTACAACCAAGGCCTGACCTTCCTGAAAATATGGAAACGGAATTAGAAAAAGTGATCCGTCATTTAGTTGAGCATCGCTGGCCATTTCGTTTGCATGCTACGTATAACGAATCCATTAGTCGCATGTTAGATGTCTTTGAAAAAGTGAATAAAGAGATCCCTTTTGATGGATTACATTGGTTTTTCGATCACGCCGAAACCATCAGTGAAAAAAACATTGAACGCGTTAAAGCACTTGGCGGTGGATTAGCTATTCAGCATCGGATGGCGTTTCAAGGTGAATATTTTGCACAACGTTATGGCACAAAAGCACTGAAACAAACACCGCCTGTTGCCAAAATGCTAAATGCAGAAGTACCTGTTGGATTAGGTACGGATGCAACTCGTGTTGCTAGCTATAATCCGTGGACAGCGCTTTATTGGTTAGTGTCAGGGCGTACCGTCGGGGGTATGCAAATGTATGACAGTGATAATCGTTTAGACAGAGATACTGCGCTTATGTTATGGACAATGGGAAGTTCGTGGTTTTCTAATGAACAAGGTAAAAAGGGGCAAATTAAAGCAGGTCAGCTTGCCGATTTTATCGCCCTTTCAGCGGATTATTTTCGAGTACCTGAAAATGAGATCAAAGCGATTGAATCACTTTTAACGGTAGTGGATGGTAAGATTGTGTATGCCAATGGCGCATTCTCATCATTAACGCCCCCTTCTATTCCTGTATTACCCGATTGGTCTCCAGTGATCAAAGTCCCAGGACATTACTCTTATTTACAACAAGAAACAAAAACGGCGGTGTTAAATCAGTTACATCAATGTTGTGGTGCTTGCCATGTTCATGGGCATCAACATGATATTGCTCGCCAATCATCCATTCCTATTTCAGATGATAATGCATTTTGGGGCGCTTTAGGCTGTTCTTGCTTTGCATTCTAATTTTTATGATAACGAGGGTCGGTAATGATTTACTGACCATCTCAAACAAAGAGAGATAAGACAATGGCAACGCAACGTGCCTCTGCATGGTCACCCTTACGTAATCGTGTTTTCTTCATATTATGGATGGCAACGCTATTTTCTAATATTGGTACTTGGATGAATGATGTGGGCGCTGGTTGGTTGATGACAAACCTAAGCCCCGATCCCGTTATGATTGCGGCTATTCAAGCCATGACAACATTACCTGTTTTCTTATTGGCGCTTCCAGCAGGTGCAATTGCTGATATTTTTGATAAACGAAAATTACTTATTTTTGTCAATATATTGATGCTTTGCGCGGCTTCATTATTGGCAGTTCTGGTCTATTTCGATGTTATTAGCATTGGCTGGTTATTATTCATTACCTTTGTTTTAGGTTCTGGAGCGGCATTTTTAGGCCCAGCATGGCAAGCGATTGTGCCGAGTATTGTTGCACCAAATGAATTAAAATCGGGTATTGCCTTAAATAGTATGGGAATTAATATTAGCCGTGCAATAGGCCCCGCACTTGCTGGTATTTTAATTTCTCAAGTGGGTCTTTATTTACCGTTTTTACTTAATGCCCTAAGCTTTATTGCTATTATTCTTGCTGTATGGTGGTGGGACGGTGAGCAAAAAGAAGAAGGTAAACTCCCTGCTGAGTCTGTTGTTGCGGCGATGATTTCCGGTTTACGCTATGCGCGTTATAGTCCCGCACTGATTAAAACGATTATAAGAGCCACCAGCTTCTTTATTTTTGCCAGTGCTTATTGGGCAATGTTACCGCTAGTAGCACGGGTATCATTACACGGGGATGCCACATTATACGGTTTATTAACTACCAGCATTGGTATTGGTGCAGTGGGGGGCGCATTTAGTTTATCAACATTACGTGAAAAACTAAGTACTAGTACATTAATCGCTATTGGTACAATGGGGACAGCGTTGGTGTTATTTATTTTTGCCAGTGCGACTTCAAGATATCTTGCTATTTTCGCCAGTATGCTTGCAGGATTTAGTTGGATAATCACCCTTTCTACATTAATGGTTTCAGCACAAACGGCATTGCCTAATTGGGTACGAGCTAGAGGCCTTGCACTCTATTTAACAGTATTTTCTGGTTCAATGGCATTAGGCTCTCTTGTTTGGGGGCAAATTGCCTCACATACCTCTGTGACAGTAGCCTTATTGTGTGCAACCGTCGGGATTATTTTAGTTTGGTTGTGTGTTTTACGTGTAAAATTAGAACATGACAACATTAACTTACAGCACTCAGAACATTTTACTCTTGATAATGAACTTATTGAAATTACAACGGATAAAGGCCCTGTATTAATTACTGTAAATTATCAAATTGATGCAACTCATCGCGAACAATTTCTCAATTTAATGAATCAACTAAAAACAGTTCGGCTAAGAGATGGGGGTTACTCATGGGGACTTTTTGTTTCATCTGATGCCATTATGGAAAAAGACACTCAGACTTATATGGAAACCTTTATGGTAGCCTCGTGGGCTGAACATCTTCGTCAACATGATCGTGCGACAATGGATGATAAACAGTTGCAACAACAATTAGATAAAATAATTAGTAATAAAAAAGCGACACACTCTTTTTCTGCTTTTTCGCGTTCGCGCAAAAAGTAATTAACCTTTTACCAAGTCATTAAGCCTATCGAATAAATTAGCTTAATGGCTTGGTTTAATAAGCTAATTATTGATACTCCCACGACTTTCTTGTACTCTGCACCGCTTCTTATCTTGAAATTTTAATAAAACAACATACTTGAGAAAATCATGACAGGACATATTTCTAAAGATCCGCTACATGGTGTCACACTTGAGATGCAGGTAAATGCGCTGGTGGCCAAATATGGCTGGACTAAATTAGGTCAACTGATCAAGATCAACTGCTTTAGAAGTGATCCTAGTGTGAAATCAAGTTTAAAGTTTTTGCGTAGAACTCCTTGGGCACGTGCTGAAGTAGAGGCGCTCTATCTTGATTCTCTTGAAGAAGATCTTGATGATGTGATTGAAGTTATCGATCACTCTGATTGTGATCCTTGGGCAAATAGCCGTCGAAAGTAACACTCAATGAATCAATAAAATAGTGCTGATAGTATCATTATCACTCATCCCTAAACTCTTTGGGTGTCATCCCTAATTCTTTTTTAAAGATAGAGTAAAAATATTGTAATGATGGGTAGCCACACATTACTGAAATTTCTTGGATTGCAAGTGTTGTGGTAGTTAATAAATTTTGAGCACGTTTGAGTTTTTCTTCATAAATAACGGTGTGAATTGTCTTACCAATCTCTTTTTTAAAGCGTTGCTCTAAATTAGAACGCGACATATTAGTTTTTGTCATGCTTTACCTAATACTTGGCACTTAATGTCGGTGATGTTGAGTGCAGCATCCTGCCTTGATTGGGTATGCAAAGTAACAGGTATTGAAAGCGTAAGTGCGATGTTTGAAGAAGTTGAACACGCGACTTTTGTTGATAGCCCTCTACTCTTTTTGCCTTATCTTTCCGGTGAACGGACACCTTATAACAACCCGAATGCGAAAGGTGTATTTTGGGGATTAACCCATGAACATCAACGTGTCGACTTATGCCAGGCTGTTCTTGAAGGTGTGAGTTTTGCCTTACGACAAGGGATTGAAGTCGCTGATAATGCTGGACAATTAGCCAATAACATTACCTTAATTGGCGGTGGTGCCAGAAGTGAATATTGGCGACAATTGCTTGCAGATATTACAGGAAAAACCCTTGATTATCGTCAAGATGGTAATGTTGGCCCTGCGCTTGGTGCTGCAAGACTAGCACAATTAGCGGTAAATCCCGTACATTCATCACGGGTTATTCTTTCTCAGCCTAAGCTTGAAAAACGCCATACACCCAATTTAGAAAGACATAAAGCATACGAAAAAAAATATCATGCTTTTAAAAAGTTATATGCATTAATTGATACAATGGAAATACAATAGGAAAACTGGTATTGATTATTAGTGATGTATTACTTGCACCATTAGACGCTTTATTAGGTGTTGTTGTTCAGAGTACTCGGAATTTATGGCTTAGCCCTGATAAATATACCAGGGCTAATTAAAAGATTAACGGTATCCGCTACGATGATTTTGGGCAGACCAACTGTAGGTTTCATCACTTGGGGTTCGTTTTTGTTTCTTTTTGAGGGTTTGTGCTTTTTTGGTGGCTTTTTCAACTTCGAGGGAGATTTCGGTAATAATGGAATCTTTGACTTTATTCATTTCGGCATTAGTTAATTCTCGCCCTAATTTTTTTCTTTCTTGACCTATTCGGGTTCTTACTCGCATTTGTTGGGCATCTGTCATTTCTTGGAGTGTCAGTTTCTTCATGCTATTACCCTACCTATGTTGAGTGAGGAGTCTTTAATATAACATCATTAAAGTGCCTCACCATCACTATATTTTAAATTCTTATTACATTGAAAATGCATTACGCCGAAATAAACGCGTAATGCATAATGATAAGTTGAAATGAGAGAGTTAAGCTAATTGGAGAAATGCGCTTTTAAAACTATCAATATCTTGCTGTGTTGTTGCCCAAGAAGTACAAAGGCGTAAACAACTCAAGTTAGGTTCTTCAAGTAAAACACTATGGAAAACAAACTGTTGAGTTAATTTTTCTGCAATAGTATTAGGTAGAATAACAAATATTTGGTTAGATTCTGGAGGGGCTAAAAAATCAAAACCTTGTGCGGTGAAGAATTCCGTTAATTGCGATGCCATGTCATTAATATGTTTGCCTAATTTAAAATAGAGATCATCATTAAATAATGCTTCAAACTGGGCACCTAATAACCAGCCTTTAGCTTGCAATCCCCCTTTTTGTTTCAAGCTAAAACGAAAATCAGCTTTCAATGTCGGATGACAAATGACTAGGGTTTCCGCTGACATTGCACCAATTTTTGTGCCACCAATATAAAAGGCGTCTGTTAAGTTTGCGATATCTTCAATAGTGAGATCGCTTAGTGCAGACATAAGCCCTGCGGCTAAACGAGCACCATCAAGGTACAACCACAAGTTATGCTCATTACAGAAATTACGCAGTGCTTGTAGTTCTGCTTTGCGATAAACCGTACCAATTTCGGTAGCATTTGTAATATAGACAAGCTTGGGTTGTACCCAATGTTCATCGTTATGTTCAGCAAGAATGGATTTTAATAATGCAGGCGTTAATTTACCATCCGCCGAAAATGTGGTGATAACTTTATGCCCAGTTGCCTCAATCGCGCCTGTTTCATGTGTAGCGATATGTCCAGTACTGACAGAGATAACAGCTTGGTGTGGACGTAAAAAATGAGAAATAGCCGTTAAGTTGGTGATAGTACCGCCATTAAAGAAGTGAATATCAGCCTCGTTTTGTGCAATACGCTGTTTTATTAATTTAGCGGCCTGATGACAAAGTGTATCCATACCATAACCATCATAGCGTTGCCCCACTGTATCCGTGATTGCCTTCATGACCGCAGGATGTGCAATTTCATTATAATCATTTTGGAAGCGGTACATGTTTTCTCCTATTAAATGTTGTGTTTTTTATTGTGCTTGATAAAGAAAAAGCGCTCTACATCTAATCAATACGTTGATTCAATGTAAAGCGCTTTAATATATTGAAAAATTAAGGCATTTAAAACGGATTATTTACGGCTTATTATTTAAAACAAACTTCGCCCCAACGAGCTAATCCTGCAGTAACGGAACCAAAATCATTCCCTTTCACAATAGGAATATTAGGTAGTTGCTGTTCTATCGCCTGAGATAAAATAGGTGAACGCGCGGACCCTCCAGTCATAAAAATAACATCAGGTTTTACACCACTTTGACGAACAGCGTCATTTACTAATTCAATCATTTTACTTTTTGGTGACTCAATAGATCCAACCATTTGTTCTCGCGCAATAGTGCACTCTAATGTTTCGCTTAATAAGGTGATATTAGCAATATATTCAGGAGAATCTGATAAGGCAATTTTAGCTTCTTCGGCACGTCTAACGATACTATACCCCAATGTCTCATTATACACTTCGATTAGGCGGGCTATTTTCTCAGGATCTTTAGCATCTCGTCTTAGCTGATTTAATGCGGCTAGGTTTTGACGAGAATAAAAATCTTTTTGTGCTTCTACATTATTAATCGCAATAGGATCCCAGAACTGTTTCAGCGGTAATTTAATACCTGAAGAAGTTAATCCGGTCATACCAAATAAAGGCATAAGTTGTTTAAAAGCAAGGTAAATATCAAGATCATTACCACCAACACGTTGCCCGCTATGAGCAAGTAAGGTGTTTGAACGATCCGTTTTACCTTGATAGCTAGGGCCCATCTGAATTAATGAACAGTCCGTTGTACCACCGCCAATATCAACTACTAATACCGTTTGGTCTTTAGTTAACGTTGATTCATATTCAAGCCCTGCAGCCACGGGTTCAAATTCAAACATAATATTCTTAAAGCCCGCGCGTTTTGCTGCTCGAATAAGGATACTTTCTGCTTGTTTATTTGACGCTTCACCACCTAACCCATTAAAGTTAATCGGTTTGCCAATAACAGTATCTGTAATCGCTTCTTGTGTGCTTTTTTCTGCTTGATGTTTAATATTGGCCATCATGGCGCAAACTAAATCTTCAAAGAAGCTAATTTGTATATCATGCAGGCCCGAAGCCCCTAAAAAAGATTTAGGTGATTTAACGTAATAGACATCACGAGGATCACGCAGATATAAACTCAATGCAGATTGTCCAAAAAGAATATCTTCAGGGACTAATTCAATATCCTCTTCTCGATTAAATGCAATCGATTTTCTGAGTAATTGTTCGCCAATCTCACTGGAAGGTTTAATATTTAAATGGCGAAATAAGTGCTCAGAAACAGATTCACGGGTTGGCGCACAAAGGGTTGAAGGAATATAGACATCATTACCTTCTAAAGGCAAAAGAATCGGTTTTCCCTCTTTCATGATTGCAACAGAACAATTTGATGTTCCGTAATCAAAGCCTATAAACATTCAACCTCCCCAATAGACTTCATTAAAAAAAGACTGAGCACTCTACCTCAAGACTTTTGCAATTACCACCAGATTATAAAGTCAAAAAGAGTGTCAATGAGACAAGTAATTTAGTGTATGGGGGGCTTAACTGTTATTGGCACGATAACTACCTTTAGGAATATGGCTATATTTTTTACCTCTTTGATAAAAAATCCACTCTAAGCCAGCTTGATATAAAGTTGTACATCAAGCTCTGGGTACTTTTGCATAAATAAAGGCATTATTTTAATAGGTATTTTATTGATTGCTGGTGGTGTATTAATAAAATTTACTAAGCAATTTAAATAAAAATAAAGGGAGGTTTATCCACCACCCCTTTTCTATTTTTGACTAATAAAGTTATTACTGAAATTGGATATAAAGTAATTTTTATCACAACTCATCGTTATTGTTAGGTTGGGTTTTAATCCCCCTAAATAGCAGTCAACCGAGTCGGTAAATAAATGGAATAAACATCCTACTGCAATGGCTTTTAATTTCCATGAGGGTAAAAACCATATACCCAAATAAACCAAAGCGGCCCAACCCGTGTGTAATGGATGAAATCCAACGCTACAACGATTGGGATCAAAAATAGGTGTTGCTAGCAAATGGTCAATATCAATGGCCATTGTTCCGATCATAAGCAGTGAGGCTATCTTCCAATCCTTACGCCAGAAAAAATAACCTAATAAAATGGGTGCCAGAAAATGTAAGCTGTAGTGTAAAATTGTTCTACTGATTTCAAATATCACAAAATCTCCGATTCTCTAAAAATATTTGTCATTTAATTACCAAATAGTTGTTGTCTTTTTTATTTGAACTAAATTTAAAGGAGTTGTTTATTTAAGGAATTTATAATGAAACGCAATAAAATATTGGTTGGTCTGTTATCCTCATTACTCGCTGTTTCTATGGCAAGTGAAGCCTGCTCTAGTTTGGCGATACTCGATAAAAATAACAATGTTTATCAAGGTAGGACACTTGAACTGACCGCTGATTTACCTTCATGGGTCACCTATTATCCTAAAAATACACAATTCACAAAGAAAGCTCCTAATGGTGAAGATAGTCTAAGTTATAGCAATAAATATGACATATTAGCCGTTACAACAGATATCTTTTTTGATGGCGATGATCATAACTTATTACAAGGTTTAAATAGTGCAGGTTTATCATTTAGCGCAAATATGATAACAGACGCTGAATTATCACCTCTTGATAAAAAGGATTATGATAAAGCTATTCCTGTGACTTCGCTAGGTGAATGGGCATTAGCTAATTTCTCAACGGTCGAAGAAGTACAAAAAGCAGTTGAATCAGGTTATTTTTGGGCTCCTGTATTAAAAAACTTTGGTAACTTAAAATCCCCTTTTCACTATGCTTTTTATGATAAAAAAGGAGGCAGCATTGTTATTGAAGCCACAAACGGTAAATTACATGTTTATCAAAATCCAACCCGTGTAATGACAAATGGCCCAGACTTTCCTTGGCACTTAACTAACCTTAACAATTATAGTCAATTAACGAATATCGATAAATCTTCAGGAAAACTTGCAAATATCAATGTAGTACAGCCTGATAGTGGTATTGCAACATCTCAATTACCCTCATCAGATACGTCTGTCGGTCGTTTTATTCGTGCCGCTTATTTTTCAACCTACGCACCTAAAGCGGGATCTACATCAGAAGCGATGAATACCCTAGCGCACATTATGAATCGTTTTGATAGAACGAAAAATATCACGGCTGATGTTATGGGAGAAAGTCAAAGCACTAGTAGCCAGCTACAAACAGAATACACTGTTTGGACTACGCTATCTGATTTAACGAATGGTGTGATGAAAATAAGAGGCTATAACAATATAAATTATACCGAGTATTCTCTTTCACAATTTAAAGATATGAATAAACCTGTTTTTGAACAGATTAACTTGAATAAATAATCTTTTATCGTTGTATTAGAGGTTGGCGAATTATTAATACCGCCTCTAATACAATAACAAAAAGCAAGTATTCTAGCGTGATACTGAATTAGGCAATGCTTTATCGATTTCGCCTAATGCAAACGCTAAATCAACAGCTGCAATTTGTGATCCTGTATAAGCATCAATTTGAGACATTTGTGCATTTAATAATGCAATCTCAGCGGTATTAATGTCGGTTACGGTTCCCAACCCATTATGATAAAATTCAACACTAGCGGTATATGTTAATTGAGTCGTCTCTACTAAATTTTTAGAGGCTTTATTTGCCTCAAGTGCTGACTTGAGTGTATTTTCACTTATTGAAATCTCTTTTATCGCCATATCTTGGCTTTTACGTAAATTTTCTTGCGCTAATCGGATCTCTGACTGTGCATTTACCATTCGAGACTGACGCATTCCGCCTTCATATAATGGAATACTGACTCCAATCAGGATATTAGAAGATGAAGTTCTTTGGCTAATATCGGGCAATCCCTGCACATCAAAGCTACCTGTTCCTCCTGCAAGCGCGCCAGCAAGATAGACTTTAGGAAAATAGTCTGATTTGACGGAATCAGCAGCTTTGATGGCCGCTTGCTGTAATTCATATTGCGCTAAAACATCGGGACGCTGTGCAAGTGCTTTTTTGATCACATCATGAGTTAATGGTGAAATATCATCAGGAAGTAAATTATCATCGGCATAATTAACGGTTATTTTTTCAAAAGGTGATGCTCCAATAGCAGACAGTAAAATTTGATATTGATCTTTTTCATGACCTTTGGCTAACACGTTTTGTAATTCAACTTGTGCGACTTGTTGTTTAGCTAATGCGACATCTAATACCGTTGCTAATCCCTTCGCTCTTTTTTGTTCAACGGCATATAAAATGTCTTTGCTTCTCTGGAGGGCATTTCGAGTGATACTCACTTTTTTTTGTGCTGCACCATAACTAAAATATGCAACGGAGACATCATGAATAATTTTCTGATGCATCAGATTAAAATTAAGGTTTGTTGCTAAAGAAGTATGTTTAGCAGCATCAACTAATGCCCCTCGCTTACCAAAATCAAAAATAAGCCATCTAAATGTGAGTGCGGGAATAAAAGCACTACTCGATGTTTTTATATCATCAATAATAGGATTTTTAGGTAAATCGATTTTCCCATGTTGATACCCTGCTAGTGCAGTTGCTGTAATAATTGGCAAATATGTGCTTTCTATCATACCAATATCAGTTGCTGATTTTTTTGCTAATTCCCACGCAATACGTGTGTCTGGGTTATTTTGTTGTCCTAAATCGATAAGATCAGCTAATGCATAACTGGATTTAGTTGTTTTTTCTTGCGTTGGCGATAAATATTGCTCAGTAGATGAAGAAATATATTTTGTATTATCATAATTAATAGGTTGTTGAGAATACGGTTTAAATGAGCTACTCGTATCAATACAACCAACAAGTAATAGGCTTAACAGAGAGGACAGAATATTTTTCTTATTATTAATGACTAAATTTATCATTATGATTTTTCTCTTATTAAATGTTTAAATACACGCTCTCTTTCATTTGTTGGTAATGTTTTTAATTCATTATTAAGAATCGATTTTTTAAATTCATCCTTTGATTCTTCATTGATTTGTGAATAAGAGAGTTTATCTTCAAAAATAAATTTATGAGCGTAATTATGATAACTAATGTAAGAAATTTTATTTAATGATGTTTTGAAAAAAAATGTTATATTCTTATTTCTTGCGCTATCTTCTTTTTCGAAAATGAGTAAGTCTATATTACCCTTCGATTGTGTAATAGATTCATTTACGGATGAAACTAAATCTAACATATCATTTTTATTTGTCGAATATCTTAATTCAGTATAATTATCTAAAATAGAACTAATTTGTTTGTATATAGTATTAATAATACTTGTTGGCCATACTTTTGTGAAAATAATATACATCACGATATTACCCAACAAAATCCCTAGAATACGATCAGACACCACATTCATATCAAAGCTAGGTTTAAATCCGTGTAATGTTGTTAATAAAAATGCTAACCCAACTTGTACACCAGCATAAGAGATACGCTCATTACCAACAGCAACCCATGCTGCGGGCAATAGACAGAAAAATATCAGTACCATCAGCTCAAAAACATCAGATAAATTAGGGATAATATAGAGCAGTGAAATCATGCCAATTAGTGCTCCAATTAGACAACCAGTGATCCGCAATGTTAATTTATGGACTGTTTCACCAACAGATGTTAATGCCACGACATAACAAGTTATCATTGCAGTATGAATACCCTGCCATTTAAAATAATCATAAAAAATATAACATAGAATTGCGGCTATCGTAGTTTTAATCGCAAAGTATTTATGGTTAGGATTTGTAAATGCATCACTAACAAAAAAAGGTGTTTTTTTCTGTACAGACTTAGTTTCTCTTTTATTAAATAAAATCTTATCAAAAGTATTTAATAATTGAAGTTTACTTATTTTATTTTGAGTTTGTTGCTTATCTTTTATTTTGTCTATTTGATGATGCGTGAAGCAATCGACAAGATCTAAACATCTTTTAGAAAGAAGAAAACGTATAGAAGCTGGAGTGTTTTTATCAAAAGTTAACGACATAATTAATATCTGATAAGAATTATCAATTATATTCTCTAACCAGTGAATATCCTCTCTTCCTCGCAAATAAAATATTTTTATAAACATTAAATAGCGTTTACATTCTGTTTGGGTACTCAGTAATTCACTGATTTCGAGTTGGCTTTCTTTTCTTCCTAAAAAGAAATCGCTTGCGGTAGAAAAGCGTGAGGCGATTCTGTTTAACAGTAATTTTCTAGGGCTAATACCAACAAAAAAATTAAATAAAATAACTAATAGCATTGGAGATACAGCCATCAGTAACGCATAAAGTAGTGCTCTTGTTGCAACATCCCCTACGGGTACATCATCAATTAAAGTCATTAAAAAAGCGATAACTAAAGCAACTAAATTACCAATATCACCAAGGCTACTTGCAGATGCTAAATACATAAAAACGGCTGAGAATAAAGCCATAAAAAAGAAGCGTAAAATAATATTTTGTATTGTGAGGTTAAAAAGTAAAAAAATAACACACACTACAATAGAACATAAAATAATAACGCCAATAGATAATAATATATTTTGTACTGCATCGGCTTTGATTAAATAAATAATTAGATAGCAACTTATGGCAGATTCGGGAATTTCATAGATCATCGCAATAGCAGCCATTAAGGCGCAAAGCAGTGCGATGCGCCAAGTTGTCGCTAAACGAAAATCAAAAGGCAACAAGTCTTTTTTAACTTGTTTCACTATGAGGGACGGTTTAACAATCATCATCGTTAGCTATTATATTGACAGTGGCTGTAGCCCCAACCCGCATAAGATCTTCTGGTGGATTGGTGATTGTGACTTTAACAGGAAACCGTTGTTGAACTCTAACCCAATTCAGTGATTTAGGTACATAAGGCAAGTCCCTTGGGATATTAATAAGGTCAGTTGACATGATCCCTCGGCTAATTCCTTCTACTTTACCTTTAATGGGGTGTTTATTGTCAATCATTGAATAAATAACCACACAACTACCTATTTTTATATTATTTAAATCTGTCTCTTTAAAATAAGCTGAAGCATACCAAGTATCCGTGTCAATTAAGGTAAAAACAGATTGCCCAGAAATAATAAATTCTCCCGGTGACAGCACTAATCCAGCAACATAGCCATTACTTGGTGCTTTCACCTCTGTGTTACTTAATTCCCATTCAGCCATTGCCAGTGAGGTTTTTAAGGATTTCACTAATGCTACTTCTGAATCGGTATTATTAATTAAGGCCTCTGAGGCAACGTTTTGTTTTTGTGCTTGTTTTAATGTGACTTCTGCATCATGTTTTAATGTTCTTGCATCATCAACTTGTTGTGCAGTCACAAACCCTTTTGCTAATAACGGCTCTAATCTATGGAGTGACTGCGTCGCTAATAACAAATTGACTTCAGCACGTTTTATTTGCGCTTCAGCCACTTCTGAATTTGATGTTTCTGCAATAATAATACGTTGTTTATTATTTAATGTTGCTTCAGCAATCATGAGTTGCTCTTTTGCTTGCTGAACTCTCAATGCATACATGGTGGGGTCGATTGTAAATAATAAATCCCCTTTATTGACCTTACTATTTTCTTTGACATATATAGCGCTAATTCGTCCTGGTACAGTTGAAGATATGTTAATTTTATTAGCATCAATTATTGCATCTTCACTGAGTGGATTTAGCGCTGATAACTGAATATTTTTCCACAATAAGATGAGCGTGATCATAAAAACAATCACAGTGATTATAATAGCTAGCTTTTTTTTGATTTTTTTATCCATAATTTAATAAGAAAAATAAAATAAAGAGATAGTTAAAGAAATTGATAACAATATCGCAAAATAAAAAATCAAAGGGAGCGGTAAATTATCATCAATACCCCAATAGATAAGTAATACACGTATAACCAAAGCCCCTAATAAGCCGATAACGGTACATAACATCCAATATGGAAAATAGGCGCCCAACAGAGTAATAAAAGGAGAATGGCCTTGAGAACAACCAGACAACAGTAATGCAATTATGCTCACGCTAGTAACACGATAATATTTTCTTATTATGTTCAAGGTAATGTACCTGTCATTTTTCGATAAATTTTTTGTTCGTTTAAACACTATAGTGTTTTTATTTACAGTTGTTTAATGAATTAATTTAAAACATCATATCGAATAAATGTTAGATGTTTTTTATACTTCAATCCATAGCTTTATCTTAAATTTTTCTTATTGAAGGTAGAGCTTCGTTTTCAATATGACTGTAATTATGGGCGTTATATGATTTTAAGAGTATAGTAGCTAATCTTTCAGCCTGACTAGATATTACGATTTTTATTATGGAATTAGCGTTTTCAGATCAAAATATTCGACATATTCTTGCTAATAACACCCCCATCATTGATGTGCGTGCACCTATTGAATTTAATCAAGGTTCTATCCCTAATGCTATCAATCTGCCCTTAATGAATGATAAAGAACGTGCTGCTGTCGGGACTTGTTATAAACAACAAGGCTCACAAAAAGCGGTTGATTTAGGACATCAATTAGTGAGTGGTGAAATTCGTGATAAACGGATTACTGCTTGGCGTGAAGCTTGCGAGCAATTCCCTAATGGTTATATTTGCTGTGCTCGTGGCGGAATGCGTTCTCATATCGTTCAGCAATGGCTTAAAGAAATAGGCATCGATTTTCCATTAATTGAAGGAGGATATAAGGCGTTAAGGCAGACTATTATTGAAATGACCAATGAATTCGTTCAGCGCCCTATTATTCTTATTGGTGGATGTACTGGTAATGGAAAAACGACATTAGTGCGTTCATTACCTGAAGGTATTGATCTTGAAGGTATTGCTCATCATCGAGGTTCTTCTTTTGGCCGTACTGTTGAAGAACAATTTCCTCAAGCAACATTTGAAAACCATCTTGGTATCGAAATGTTGAAAAAATCACAAAAATATACGCGTTGGGTGCTTGAAGATGAAGGTCGCGCTATCGGTGCGAATGGATTACCTGAATCGCTAAGAGCAAAAATGACAGAAGCATCAATTGTTGTTGTTGATGATCCACTAGAACAACGCATTGAACGTTTAAAAGCTGAATATTTTGATCGTATGACCCACGATTTTTTAGAAGTTTATGGCGAAGAACAAGGCTGGCAGGCTTACAGTGATTATTTACATCATGGTTTATTCGCTATACGTCGTCGACTTGGCTCTCAGCGGGCTGCGGAATTGACACAATTGCTAGAAAATGCGTTAGAAATACAGAAAAAAAGTGCAAATACAGAAGCCCATTTTTCTTGGTTAACGCCTTTACTTAAAGAATATTATGATCCTATGTATCGTTATCAATTGAGCAAAAAGAAAGATAAAATTATTTACCAAGGCAGTTATGAAGAGATAATAATGTGGTTTAAAAACCATTAAATAGATAATATTTTTTGTATTAAATATTTTTAGCTTTAAAGGGATAGCCTCTGTAATTTTATGTTACAGGGGCTTTTAATCTCTTTGCTTTTTTTTAGTTCTAACCCCATATAACCATAGCCCTAAGATTATTATAAAAGCAAAGAAAAAAGCGACCGCTAAAGAAAGTTCAAGAAAAACAAACCGATTAATATTAATTCCCTGCCCTTTGTTTGAAAAATTAAAGGTAAGCACATATTCCTGAATTATTAATACCATAATAAAAACGCTCACTAATCGTGAGCGCATAAGTGATATTATATATAAGATGATTGACTATTTATGTACTATTTTCCTTAATAAAAATGTGGCGCATATAGCCATAAGAAAATTAAAAATCATACTAAAACTAAAAGCTATTTTATATTGTTCAATCACCTCTGTTGAGAATGCGTGATTCAGGCTAAATTGTAAAATAATTGAAACACAAGTTGCGCCTAGCGCTGCTCCAACTTGTTGTAATGTTGCTGTTAACCCTGAAGCAATCCCAATAAATTCGGGTTTAACTTTCGCTAAAACTAAATTAAGCATTGGTGTCATTATCATCCCTTGAGTAAATCCAACTAAAAACAGAAATGGGATCACAAAAGAGCTATTTTCTGGTGATATTAAATAATAAACCCCTACAATCAAAGAAATATAACTTAAAGCGTAAAGAGTAGCCCCCCAATAAATAATTTTTTCACCCATTTTTTTCACCCATTTGGGGGTTAATAATGATGAAAGAACAAATCCTATACTTGATGGAACAAAAATTAATCCAGAATCAAGTACTGTACGTTTAAATCCACTTTGTAATAATATCGACATCATCATCGGGAAAGCTGATGATGTTGCATAGACACAAACAACAATCCCTATTCCAATGACATATTGATTATTAGTAAATAAAAAGGGATCAAAAAGAGGCTGTTTTCCTTGTTGTTTTAAGTTATTTTCATAGTAAATGAAAAGTACTAACAATATGAGTCCGAAAAGAAAAAACAGTGTGCTATGTAATTTCCATCCCCAGATAGGTAACATTAATAAAGGAAGTAAGGTGAAAGAGATGCCACAAGCCGATAAAATAACTCCCCCTATATCTAATTTTATATAATCTAAAGCTTCACTTTGAATTAAATAACGAGAAAATCCTAATGCAATAATACCAATAATAAGGTTAATTAAAAAAATAGTACGCCATTCAAGACCAAAAACATTGAGTGATATTAACAATCCGCCTAAGGCCTGTCCTGCTATTGCAGCTAATCCTAACGTCATACCTAATAAACCAAATATTTTTTTAGCTTGTGCCTCGTCAAAATTAAGACGAATACTTGAGTATACTTGAGGAAATAATAGCGCAGCCGTCAATCCTTGAAGACAACGAGCTATAACAAGAAAAATGGCATTGGGAGAAATAGCGCATAATACTGATGTCACAGTAAACCCGAACATACCAATACGGTAAAGAGTACGACGGCCATAAATATCACCTAATCGGCCTCCTGTGATGAGTAATAACCCAAAGGCTAATTCATATCCCACGATAATGAGTGTCAGCTCTGTTAATGTTGCATTGAGTGTTCTCTCTATATTTACAATCGCAACATTAACAACGAATAAATCAAAAATAGTTACAAATCCCGCTAATAACAGGACAAATAAGGCAATACGTTGTTGTCTGTTCATTTTTTGTCTCATTAATTAAAGAAATGAGACTATAATGAGTTGCTTATCCTGATACAATTTAACCATTTATACTATTACTAGAAGCAATAGGCTATGACAGAGAGAAAACGAACGCGCCCTGAATTAGCAGATTTTCTGCGAACTAAAAGACAAAGTATTTCACCTGAAACTGTCGGATTGCCTGGTACAGGGCGCCGTCGCACGCCTGGGTTACGTAGAGAAGAAGTCGCTGCACTTTCGGGGGTTGGGTTGACTTGGTATACGTGGCTTGAACAAGGACGAAATATTGGCGTATCAAGTCAATTCTTAGATAACTTAGCGAGTGCGTTACGATTAAATAGCGCTGAAAGACAACATCTTTATTTATTATCGCATATGCGAGAGCCTACAGAAACTGGTGTAACAGAACATCAAGTCCCTGCAACTATTTTACGGATCTTGTCAGATTTGCCATCAGAATATCTCTGTTATGTTTTAAACCTACATTGGGATGTCTTGGCTTATAATCCAAAAGCGGATAAGTATTTCCATTTTTCAGATCATAGTGCTGAAAATCGTAATTATCTTTACTTGTTGTTTATGGATCCTCGTTATAAAACACGTATTGATGATTGGGAAAATATCGCTGATAGATTATTGGCTAGCTTTCGCCGTGATCACGCTAGAACAAAAAATGACCCTAATATTCGAAATTTAATTGCTACATTAAGTTGTTCGTCGCCTGAATTTAAGCGTATGTGGGAAAAACACGAGATATATCCACCTTGCGATGGAACAAGAACACTAAATTTTGACAATAAAAAAGAGTGTTATGAATATACGTCATTAGCATTTGATTTGGAAAAATATAATCGAATCTTAGTGTATATTCCTAAAAAACATGATCATTTTTGATAATAGGATAAATATATTATTTCCAAAATGGAAAATAGTATTAATCAGTTTATGCAGAAAAATACTCTTTAAAAGTTTACTGTTATTTTTTTCTATACTTACTCAAAATAGTAGTGTTTACTTAAAATAGAAAAAGTGCAATTGCACCCTTTTCTATTTTTGTTTGATCAACCTGAAAATCGTAATTATAGCCCCATAACTTGTCTGTTTTTAGGATAAGAAAGCGTATAATTTAACGGTAAGGATTTTTCTTGTTTTGCTCCTAACATGATATTCCACTCTATTTCACCTGTATCTTTATCAAGTACACCATCTTTATAATCAGCGTTTGTCACGTTAATGTTATTTTCTTGGCTAAGTGGTAATTGATCGTAAATTGTCACTTTTACAGGTGTGTTATATGTATTTCTTACTTTAATGGTATAGCTTTCTTTTTGTTCAATGGTAGTACCAATAAAGATTGGTTCTTTCCTTATTTTTTCATTATTAATACGGCTAATTTGAATGTTCTTATCTATTCCAAGTGGAATGCTAAGTAATTCTACTAACTCATCAGTATTAATATAGCTATTACCGACAAAGCTATTCATATAGTAGATATTCGCCCGACCGTTAAGTAAATTTAAGTTTTCCCAATCTTTAATTTCAGCTTGTAAATAAACTTCTTCGACTAATTTGGGCGTGCTTAAATAGTGGTAATCTGCGGTTATCTCTTTTTGATTAATAACCAAAGTATTAGGCTCTGTACTATTTTTTAGTGTATAAGGTAAAGCAATGGCGTGACTTAAATTAATACCATTATTATTGGTTGTAACATATCGAGTGACTCCCTTGTTCATTTTTTCCTCTTGAGCTCGACTCGAAACTTCAGCACTCATCACAGCAACAGGTGCAGGCATTACCATCCTCATACTGTCTTTTCTAAATTTAGCATTATCATTGTAAAGAGATAAATACCAAGGTGATAAGGTTGGCGCAGTGATATTAAGTGAGGGATTAGTTGATGTTAAAACCAGTTTAACTTTATCCCAATTTAAGCCCGTATTTTGAATAACGTCTGCTTTATAGGTGAGTAATATCGGCTTATCCATCCCTTGGCTTCGAATATCATAAGCGGGCGACCATCCTGCATCAGGCGTTATATAAGAAATTTGCATTTTACTGGTAATATTTTTTGATGTGCCTACCGATAAAACAATTTGTGTTTTCTCTTTTGCAATCACTGGCATATCAATCTCTAATTTACGAGTTAATTCTTCTAATTGCTCAGTGAGTTCAGCGATTTCTTCTCGAGTTGCTTTTTGTTGATTAAGAATCGATGTCATTTTTTGGCTAATAAAATCAAATTTTTGTGATGATTGCTCTAATGTTTGAGTATCACCATAACCAAAGAATGATTTATCTTTAAGTAATGCAATTTGTTCATCACCCACATTAATATTGATGTTTAATTCTTCAATTTGCTTATTAATATCTTTCTGTTTTTCCATCAATACTGCAATTTCAGGAGGGTAACTAGGAGCAATAGGGATTTTCTTAACATTAATGGTGTTAATAATCACATCGTCATTATCAAGGCTAATTGATAGGCTTCTTGGGTCAAGATTATCTGCAACATTTGATAAAATGACTTCACTTTGCCCTGCTGGCAAATTGAGCGTTGTACTATTTTCAAGCTCTGCGCCTCGTAAGAAAATAGTAGCTTGATTAAGTTTTATATCTTGATAAAGCGTTTTAGTTAGCTCTGCTGAGTCAGGTTCATTAGCCAAAGCGTTAGATGCACTAATAATCGATAATGTAAAAAGTGACAAAGTGAGTTTATTAGGTTTAATCATCATTTTTATTCTATCCATAGTTGATGAGCAGTGTCGCTAGGATGCTAAATAGGAATGCACTATTGTATAAGTATATTGAGATAGTATTGCATCTCTAATAATTTAGATAACAGAATAAACTTAAAGAGAAAATGATATGAGATTGTAGAAATTACGATAAAACAGGATGTTACTGCATTAGGTAAAATAACCATTATAAATAATCAAGATTATCTTAGTAATGGTGAAGAATTTAGTAGTTATTTGATCTTAATTAGTCCTGTTTGGATAAAAATAAGAGAAATATTTTAATGATAATAAAGGCAGTTTAAAAGCAAACTGCCTAGGATAAAGATGTTTGATATCGATTTTTATTTAACCACTTCGCCACTATCGATAACCGTTTTACGTACTTTATCAGAGAAATCTTGTGCTTCTTTAATAATCGCTTTCTCATCAACTGTTAAGAGTTGGCGATCTTCCATTAAGATTTTACCATCTACAATGGTATGGCGGACATTACTGCCATTTGCACCATAAACTAATGCAGCATAAGGGCTATACATAGGCACCATATTAGGTGATTTCGTATCAACAACTATGATATCAGCAAGTTTCCCAGATTCTAATGAACCCAATTTATCTTCCATATGCAAGACTTTTGCTGAACCCATAGTTGCCAGCTCTACAACCGTTAAAGGTGGCATTGCTGCACGATCTTTATTCTCTAATTTATGAATTTTACCCACAAGATTTAGTTCGTTCATCGTTGTTAACGTGTTACTCGACATCGGACCATCTGTTCCCAAACCAACGCGAACGCCCTTTTCTAACATAGTCAAGACAGGCGCAACGCCTTTAGCCGATTTTGTATTAGCACTGATATTATGAGCAACGCCTACATCATATTTTTTCAATAAATCAATATCTTTTTCATCAACCATAATCGCGTGCGCCGCAATAACTTTATTATTTAACGCTCCGATATCTGCCATATATTGAACAGGACTTTTACCGCCTGTTCGTTTGGCAATTTCTTCTTGTTCTCGGTCAGTTTCAGCTAAATGGATCATTACCGGTACATCTAGTTCTATGGATAGTTTAGCTATTTTCTGAAGGCTTTCAGTTGTGTTTGTATAAGGTGCGTGAGGAGCAAAAGCAGGGATAATACGAGGATGATTTTTATATTCTTTAATAAAATTCACTGCATATTGAATACCTTCTTCTGGTGTTTTCGCATCAGCAACAGGGAAATTAATAACAGATTCTCCTAATACAGCGCGATTCCCCATTTTATCAACGGTTTTAGCTACTTCATCTTCAAAATAATACATATCAACATAAGTTGTTACGCCACCTTTTACCATCTCGATATTCGCAAGGTTCGCGCCAATTCTAACCATTTCACGAGAAACCATTTTATTTTCGAGAGGAAAAATATAGCGGTGAAGTCTATCAGGAACATCATCCGCTAATGAACGAAATACTGTCATAGAGCCATGAGTATGAGTGTTAATCAAACCGGGCATAACAATATCACCATCAACATCAAGTACTTTATTCGCTTGATATTCTTTAGAAAGTTCAGGGCCACCCACGGCAATAATTTTATTTTCTTTTACGACAACCGTGCCCTGTTCAATTATTTTATTTTGCTGATCCATAGTTAGAACAGTGCCGTCAACTATCATCAAATCAGCCTGTTTTGTCGCGTAACTGGAAAAAGAGACCGCCATTACAGCCAAAGCAAGCATAGATTTAGAAAATGACATCATTACCTCTCGTCTTGATGGGAAAATTTCCCTAAGATTATAAATAAATTCATTGGCTTTTGATATCTAATGAAAGTGAAAGAGATCACCGAATAAATAATTAATTGAAGTTATTATCACTTCCTTCATCCCAATTTCTTGCAGTTAGTCTTATCAATCAAGGAGCGGTTTAATGAGTAAAATATTACAACCAGGTGAAAATACATCACTAAGTGAAAATAAAGGACAAGTTAGAGTCTCTCATGCAGTAGGCAATAACCTTGATATTAATCTGACTGCTTTTTTAGTTACAGAGTCAGGCAAAGTTGTAAATGATGATGATATGGTTTTTTTTAATGCCCCTCATCATGTATCTGGTGCTGCATCATTTATTGCACCTGTTACTCAAGGTTCATCAGTTATTCATAGTATTGATTTCGATTTATCCCGTTTACCTGCCAATATTACCAAAATAGCCATTACCTTGACACAAGATGGAAGTGCTGGCGGTTTTGCTGTTGTGGCGCAATTAAAAGCACAAGTATTGATAAATAATGACGTGATTGAATTAGCTCCAAGCCAATTCACGCAAGAAACGGGCATTATTGTTTTAGAACTGTATATTCGAAACGGACAAAATAAAGTTCGCTCTGTTTGGCAAGGTTTTGCATCAGGACTTGCAGGGCTATGTGATCTTTATGGTATTGAAGTCGAAGAGCCAGCCCCAGTTATTGCCCCTAAGCCCACGCCATCTGTTAATATACAAAAAAGCGTAGTGAAACTGACGAAACCAGAGAGTAGCCACCGTGTTTCTTTACTAAAAGGGAGTGATGCACCTAAACGTATTTTAGTCAGTGCAACGTGGATAGATAATGGTGATGGTAAGGATAACGATGATTTAGATCTTCGTGTGGGTATTTTGCGCCCCAATGGTCAAATGTCTATTATTCAAGCACCAGATAAAAGTGGTGCTTTTAATGCCGATCCTTTTGTTTTCCATACTGGTGATGTGGTTAGTGTTAGTCAAGATCAGCCCGGTTGTGAGACTGTTGAAATAAACCCCGCTATTTCTCAATTAATGGGCGGAAAAGTGGCATTAGTTTGTAGTGTTTATTCTGCTATTAGTAATGGTTGTGTTTCTGTTGCATCATTAAAACCGACAATGCGCATGGAATATGGTAATCAAATCGTTGAGTGCTCTTGTGAATACAAAAAAGGCTTTTTCAATAATATGATTTACACCTATGTCATTGGTATTATTGAAATCGATCAAGACAGTATTACGTTAAAACCTTCTGGTGTGACATCAAGAGCAGGCAGTGAAGCCACTCCTTGGTTAACACGTATTGGTGATGAGCTTAAATTAACGATGGATGGCCCTCATGTTTTTAAAGGAAAGAAACCAAGTATGCTAGGCAAAAAACGTTATGTTTAATGTCATTATAAAAAAGAAATAACTTAGCGTTTATCTTAAAAAAAGAAAAACGGGCAATGATTAAAATGCTCGTTTTTCTATTTAAAGAGATGATAATTCGTGAAGTTAAGTACGTCTTTTTTGCTGTAATAGCCACTTGTCTAATTCATTAGCAAAAAGCTGGCGATCGCGTTGGTTTAGGCTTGCAGGTCCCCCCGTTTGAATACCACTGGCTCTCATCGTATCCATAAAATCACGTATATTTAAGCGTTCACGAATAGTTGCTTCAGTATATCGTTCACCTCTAGGATTTAGCGCAACCGCACCCTTTTCAATCACTTCAGCCGCTAATGGAATATCGGCAGTGATCACTAAGTCATCTTTATTGGTACGGCGGACAATTTCGTTATCCGCAACATCAAATCCAGCAGAAACTTGTAATGTGCGTAAAAAAGGCGATGCAGGTACGCTTAATCGTTGGTTAGCAACAAAAGTGATGATCATTTTTTCTCTGTCTGCTGCTCGATATAACACTTCTTTGATGACTTTAGGACATGCGTCAGCATCAACCCATATAGGCATAACAACTCTCTCTTGATTATTCTGTATTAACTATTGCATGGTTAAGAGGGTTAAAATAACACAATAATTCTAACTAAGTGATTAAAGCTTTGCTCTTGCTCGTTTTTCTGACTGTTGATTAATCCAAATACTCACGAATATCAAAATCATACCGATAATGTGTAAGCCAGTTAATTGTAGCCCTAATAATGCCCAACCTAAAATAACAGCACTAAGTGGGCTTAAAACCCTTCTTTTTATGCCATTTTTGTTTATTTAGGCACCTAATGTGCATGAAATCACATTTTTACTTTGATCTAAATCAAAGATGTATTCTATTTGCTATTTTTAGATTGCTGAATACTAAAAGTTAAATTATAAAGCAAATGATAATCATTATTGATCTCATTAAGGTCTGTAACTATGTGTATTCAATTTAAATCTTGCTTCGTATTATCTGCTCTAACACTCTCACTCTCTCAATATGCCATTGCTAATACCGTATCACCTAAAGAAGAAACGCTGGTTGTCACTACAACACGTAGCGCTTCCTCTTTATGGAATAGCCCTGCAACTATTCAAGTTATTGATAAAGAGTCATTAAGTCAATCAACGGCTTCTTCTATTGCGGATCAATTGCGTGATATTCCTGGTGTTGAAGTGACGGATAATAGCCTCGCCGGCCGTAAACAAATTCGCATCCGTGGTGAGGCTTCATCACGCGTACTTTTATTGGTTGATGGGCAAGAAGTTACCTATCAACGAGGTGGTCAAAATTTTGGTGCAGGTATTTTAATCGATGAATCGGCACTAGAGCGTATTGAAGTGGTTAAAGGCCCCTATTCCGTACTTTATGGTTCACAAGCTATTGGTGGTGTGGTGAATTTAATCACCCAAAAAGGTGGCGATAAGCCTTTTGGTGGCAGTATTAAAGTTGTTTATGACTCAGCGACGATGGGATGGCGAGAGTCTGCATTAATTTCAGGCACAATAGGCGATTTTGAATACCGCTTTAATGGGAGTTATGCCGATCATGGTGACAGAGACACCCCTGATGGACGTTTACCTAATACACATTTTAGAAATAACGGTCAAGGTGCATGGCTAGGCTATAAAATTGATAAACACAAATTTGGACTTTCGCTTGATCGCTATGATTTATCCACACAATCTTATTATGCGGATGAAGGAAAATACCAAGAATTTAGCGTTAAAGTTCCTAAGCTTGAGCGTGAAAAAATCGGCTTATTTTATGATTATGATATTGATGCTGATTATTTTAAAAAGCTTCATATAGATGCTTATACACAGCAAATTGAACGAAAATTTGAAAACCGCGTTGGTGTCGTTACGCCAACAGGTAGCCCAAGGATTGGTAATTTAACTGTTAAAAACCGAACACAGTCGGAGGATACACAGAATACTTATGGAATGACTATGCAGGCAAACTTTACATTACCTGCAAATAATGAACTAATTTTAGGCGCACAATATCAACAAGATAAAGTAAAACAAACCTCTGTTGGCCAAACATCTTCAAATAGTACAACAGGATTTCCACCAGCTGTAAATTATGAAAAGCAATCTCTATTACATAACCGCAGTAAACAAACCAATATCTCTATTTTTGCTCAAAATGATTGGAAAATAGCAGATGATTGGTCATGGGCAATGGGTGCCAGACAATATTGGTTGAAATCAGAATTACAAAGTGGTGATGAAACTGTTCACCATAATAAAACAGGCACAAACTATAAGGCGTTGTCTTCTACATCCGTCAGAGATAATGCTTTTATTATTTCATCCAATCTACGTTATTCCGGATTTAAAGATACTGAGCTGCGTCTTGCATTTGCACAAGGTTATGTATTCCCTACATTAGTTCAGCAATTTATGAACACTACGGCGGGTGGTGCGGTGACTTATGGTAATCGTGACCTAGAGGCTGAACACTCTAATAATGTGGAGTTTGGTGCGCGTTATAAAGGTAATAATTGGTATATTGATAGCGCCATTTATTATTCTGAAGCAAAAGATTATATCACCTCAGTCGCTTGTGCAGGAGAACGTATTTGCGAAGGGAATAGCAAAACAGGCCGAGCAGATTACTTCTATTATGACAATATTGACCGAGCAAAGACATATGGCATGGAGGTAATGGCACAATATCAAGGTTGGTCAATTACACCTTATGTTTCTGCCAATGTGATGCGCCGTCAATTTATTACTCCAACCCTAAAAACATGGGATACAGGAGAACCTACAGTCACGACGCGTATTGGAGCTAAACATCTCTTATTACTCAATAATATGAATTTAATGTCAGATTTATATTTGCGATCTGCAACGCAAGCGAAAGATCATCGGAATCCTGAAAACAAACAACATTACGCTGGTTGGGCAACGGTAAACCTTTCACTTAGTAGTGAGTTTGGCCATAACGATCAATATCGTATTAACTTTGATTTAAATAATATTTTAAATAAGCGTTATCAAACAGCTCATGAATCTATTCCTGCTGCGGGTATTAATGCTGCAGTTGGTCTGACATGGGCATTTTAACGATGAACAAAATATTAATGATTCTCAGTTTATTATTGCTACCTTTTAGCTTAACGGCAAAAGAGAATATAAAAAATGACCGTTGGGTTATTGCGGGGGGATCTATTGTGGAATTAATTTATGCCATGGATGCTGGCAATAAGGTTGTTGGTGTTGATGAAACCACTTCTTACCCCGAACAAACACAGGTATTGCCTCATATTGGGTATTGGAAACAGTTAAGTGTTGAAGGCATTTTATCTCTACGCCCTTCTACTTTTGTAACATGGGATGATGCTGAGCCTAAAATGGTCTTACGTCAGCTTGCACAACATAACGTTAAAGTGATTTCTTTACCAAGAACGCCAGCAACCTTTGAGTTAATGCTTCAAAACATCCGCACGTTAGCCGTTTCTCTGGATAAGCAGACACAAGGCGATGCATTAATTGATTCATTACAATCCCGTTTAGCCATTATTAACGCTAAAAATAATCAAATTAAACAGAAAGTAAAAGTGATGTTCTTTCTTTCACCGGGAGGTGGAATTCCTCAAGTTGCAGGGAAAACCAGTGTCGCAGATGCGATCCTTCAATTAGCTGGCGGTGAGAATATCGCAACACACGAGAATTATCGTATCTATAGCGCAGAGGCCATTATTGCCGCTGATCCAGAGTTAATTGTTATCACGACACAAAGTCAGAAAAATCAAACGGGCACAATAAGAGCATCTGAGGGATTAGCTTCTGTACCTGGAGTGTCGATGACTCAAGCATGGAAAAATCAACGCATTATCGAAATTGATCAATCCCTTATTTTGGGAATGGGGCCTCGTATTGTGGATGCCGTAGAGTTATTGCATCAACAATTTTATCCCACTGATCCACTAAAAGATAATAATGCTGAATAATAAGTAGGAATGATTTAATAATGAAAGAGTCAGTCGTAACACATATTATCCCCCCTTCTGCTGAAATTGATCTTACTGCTCATTTCGCTTTAGAAGGTGATAGCCCTTTCCGTGATAGACACGCCACCATGCCATGGCGTGGTTCTGTGCCTATCGCAAAAGAAGAGCAGCAATCCACATGGCAAGCCTTATTAGAAAGTAAAACGCCAGCCTGTAAACGTTTGTTGTATATTCATATCCCTTTTTGTGCAACACATTGCACCTTTTGTGGGTTTTATCAAAATAACTATCATGAAGAAGCCTGTTCGCGCTATACCGATGCATTACTGCGTGAGATATCGGCTGAATCAGATAGTTTACTTTATCAATCAGCACCAATTCATGCAGTTTATTTTGGTGGGGGAACCCCTTCTGCATTATCGGCCAAAGATCTTTATCGTGTGATCACGCATTTGAGGCAATCACTTCCTTTGGCTCCTGACTGCGAAATCACTCTTGAAGGTCGAGTTTTAAATTTTGATGATAACCGTATCGATGCTTGTTTAGATGCAGGCGCAAACCGTTTTTCTATTGGTATTCAAACCTTTAACAGCAAAATTCGTAAACGAATGGCGAGAACCTCAACGGGTGAAGAAGCTGCCAAATTTATGAAAGGGCTTTGTTTACGCGATCGTGCTGCGGTGGTGTGTGATTTATTATTTGGATTACCTGGGCAAGATGCGACGAACTGGCAAGAAGATCTCACTATTGCTCATGATATTGGTTTAGATGGTGTCGATCTCTATGCATTGAATTTATTGCCTAATACACCATTAGGTAAAGCGGTTGAAAATCAACGAATTACTGTGCCTTCGCCAATACAAAGGCGTGATCTTTATCTTCAAGGTTGTGATTTTATGGAAAATGTGGGCTGGCGTCAGATCAGTAATAGCCATTGGGCAAGAACAACCCGCGAGCGCAATCTTTACAACTTATTAATCAAACAAGGGGCAGATTGCCTAGCTTTTGGCTCAGGTGCTGGTGGCACAGTGAATGGTTATTCATGGATGATTGAGCGATCACTAGACAATTATTATCAAAAAATTACAGATAGCCAAAAACCCTTAATGATGATGAGTCGTGCAACCGATAGTGGTTTTCGTTGGCGTCATGAGTTACAAGCTGGCATTGAGTGTGGCCGTGTTGATCTGGCCAAGTTAAGCCCACAAGCGACGCTACTCTCTCCTTTATTAAATCAATGGTATCAAGCAGGTCTTGTTGAAGACGATTTTCTTTGTATGAAATTGACTAATGAAGGTCGATTTTGGGCAAGTAACTTGCTGACATCCTTACAGCAATTAATTTTGCAGTTAAATACGCCTCGTTAATTTTATTACCCTGAATATTAATTAGAAGATGGAAACAACATCATGAATACAGAGTTACAACAATTTTTAATGACTGAGCCTGATGGAACATTGGAAACTATTGCAACACAATTTAATACCACATTGTTGGAGGTTGTGAGACATTTGCCATTACGCTCATTAATACGTGGCGAGAAATTCGATACTGTATGGGATAGTGTGATGAAATGGGGTAATGTCACCACGCTTGTGCATACTCAAGATGTTATCTTAGAGTTTAGCGGTGAATTGCCAAGTGGTTTTCATCGTCATGGCTATTTTAACTTACGGGGCAAAAAAGGAATGACAGGCCATATTAAAGCCGAAAATTGCCAATCTATTGCGATGATTGAACGTAAGTTTATGGGGATGGATACCGCCTCTATCTTATTTTTCAATCAACAAGGCGTTGCTATGTTTAAGGTTTTCCTTGGCAGAGACGAACATCGTCAATTATTGCCAGAGCAATTATCAGCCTTCCGTCAATTAGCACAACAATTAAATGAGGAATAATCACGCGTGAAAACTTGGATTATTTTTGGCGCTGGTGGCAAAGGTGTTGGTGCACATATTGCTGATATTGGTGTAGCACAACAACGCCCTATTGTGGCTTTAGTTCGTCACCAAGAAGCTGCGAAGCGTTTAGAAAAGAAAGGAATTAAAACCGTCATCGGTGATGCGATTGACGTTAAAGCGGTTGAAGCTGTTTTAACACTAGCGGGAAAAGAAGCAGACATTATTTCCACAATGGGCGGTGAAAATGATTATCTTGCGCATAGAACAGTGATTGATACTGCAGAAAGAATGGGTTTTCAACGGATGCTCATGGTTTCTTCTTTAGGTTGTGGCGATAGTTGGGTTGCCTTATCTGACAGAGCAAAAGCAACTTTTGGTCAAGCCGTTAGAGAAAAATCATTAGCTGAAGTATGGCTGCAAACTAGCCGTTTTGATTATGCGATAGTAAGACCTGGCGGATTACTGAATGGTGAAGAAACGGGTAAAGCTCAGCTTTATCAATATGAAGAGACTCACGGCTTAGTTAATCGTCGTGATGTCGCACGTTTAGTGACTCAACTTATGGATGCTGATCTGCTAGACGATCAAGTTTATGCGGTGGTTGAACCGGGTTTAGTGCCAACTAAATCATAGATATTAATACCCATACAATTACCTTAAGAGATAACCTATGTGTTATCTCTTTTTTCTTGCTTTTATTATGGTCAACAGCTCACATTATGATGCGTTTTCTGCTTACAATGAAATTTCCTCAATAGTCATTTGTCACTTTACTGTCTTAATGGGGGGAATTTGTGGCATAATGCGGCCCCATTACCTTTTGTCATTCACTAATAATGAGTATTCGTCTTGTTAATCAGCAATAATATCACTATGCAGTTTGGCTCAAAGCCACTGTTTGAAAACATTTCTGTCAAATTCGGTGGCGGAAATCGCTATGGTTTAATCGGGGCTAACGGTAGCGGTAAATCAACCTTTATGAAAATTTTAGGTGGCGATTTAGTACCAAGTAGCGGCAACGTATTTCTTGATCCTAATGAGCGCCTTGGCAAATTAAAACAAGACCAATTTGCTTATGAAGAATATACAGTACTTGATACCGTGATTATGGGTCACACTGAACTTTGGGAAGTTAAACAAGAGCGCGAACGCATCTATAACTTACCAGAAATGAGTGAAGAAGACGGCTTACGAGTTGCCGATCTGGAAGTAAAATTCGGCGAAATGGACGGTTATACCGTTGAATCTCGTGCTGGCGAATTATTATTAAATGTAGGCATTCCATTAGAACAACATAATGGCCCGATGAGCGAAGTCGCACCGGGTTGGAAATTACGTGTGTTATTAGCACAAGCTCTATTCGCTGATCCTGATATTTTGTTACTGGATGAACCGACGAATAACTTGGATATTGATACTATTCGTTGGCTTGAACAAACGCTAAATGAACGTAACAGTACCATGATCATTATTTCCCATGATCGTCACTTCTTAAATATGGTCTGTACGCACATGGCTGACCTTGACTATGGCGCATTAGCCGTTCATCCGGGTAACTATGATGAATATATGTTTGCTGCAACCCAAGCGCGTGAACGTTTATTAGCGGATAATGCGAAGAAAAAAGCACAGATTAGTGAATTACAATCTTTCGTAAGTCGCTTCAGCGCTAATGCATCTAAATCACGTCAAGCAACCTCTCGCGCTAAGCAAATTGAAAAGATTCAATTAGCTGAAGTTAAAGCGTCAAGCCGCCAAAACCCATTCATCCGCTTTGAACAAGATAAAAAATTATTCCGTAATGCACTTGAAGTGGAAAATATCTCTAAAGGCTATGATGATAATGCCCCACTATTTAAAGACGTCAATATGATGCTTGAAGTGGGCGAAAAAGTTGCCATTCTAGGTAATAACGGTGTGGGTAAATCGACGATGATTAAAACATTAGTCGGTGAATTAACACCAGATACAGGCCGTTTAAAATGGTCTGAAAACTCAAATATTGGTTATTATGCACAAGATCATGCAACTGATTTTGAAGTAGATATGACCGTATTTGATTGGATGAGCTTATGGATGAAACCAGAAGACGACGAGCAATCTGTACGTAGCGTATTAGGTCGTTTACTGTTCTCTCAAGATGACTTGAAAAAATCAGTTCAAGTTTTATCAGGTGGTGAAAAAGGCAGAATGTTATTTGGTAAGCTGATGATGCAAAAACCAAATATTCTGATCATGGATGAACCAACCAACCACTTGGATATGGAATCTATTGAATCACTGAATATGGCATTAGAACTCTATCAAGGTACTTTGATTTTTGTTTCTCATGATCGTGAGTTCGTTAGCTCATTAGCAAACCGCATTATTGAAATTACACCTGAAAAAGTGACTAATTTCCAAGGAACTTATGATGAGTTCCTCGCGAAAAAAGGTGTGATGCTTTAATTTCATAACATAGGTAAAGTGATAAATAATCAAAGGCTTGATAACTATATATCGAGCCTTTTTACTGTATTTTATTCCCTATTTTATGATTAATCTTATTTGTAAATTTCAATATCATTCATATTTTTATCATCTTTAATAAATTCATAGATAACTTTGTGTTTAAAAATAAGGAATACTTTATTTTGATTAAAAGATAAAGAAATACCATCATTTTTATATTTCTTCTCTATTTAAGTATTTTTCCAATAACTCAATCTGTGTTTCTTTATCTAAATCTGGTGGGAATAGCAAAGTGGTATGCAATTAAACACAGGGAAACTCCAAATTATTAAAAAATAATGATGCTATATTTTGTGGTGAACAGAGCAATTATTCACAATAAGTAGCAGAAATGTGGACTTTATGTTTAAGCTATAATGTACTACATCGTAGCACTTCTGTTGGTGGTCGCCTTGTTTGGATGAATACAATCAGTTAATTAACCCAAAAAATTATTATTTATAGACATTTTTGTATAAATTAATTTACCTTAGTACCTATTGTATGAATAATAGTGATAATAGTAATGATTATTATTCGGTGACCTATTGTGATTGATTTTTGTGCATTTAAATTAAAACCAGTGGCATTATTTTGTTCTGCCTCCCTTCCTTTTATTGCAGCAACACCGGCTTTTGCGGAAGAAACAGCAAAAACAGAGCAAGTTGAGAAGCTTGTGGTTAGCGCTCAAGCTCTAAAAGTAAATACTCTTTTGCAAGAAACACCTAAATCTGTTTCTGTCATTTCCCAAAAAGATCTCGAAACTCATGCTCCTCAAAAACTCGATGAAGCCTTACGTTATACTTCAGGTGTTGTTTCTCAGCCCTTTGGTGCTGATAACGATACTGACTGGCTTCGTGTACGTGGTTTTGAAGCGGCAACATATTTAGATAATAGTCGTCTCTTTCGTGATGGCTATTATACATGGCTACTTGAACCTTATGGTTTTGAACAAATTGAAGTGGTAAAAGGCGCTTCGGCCGTATTATTCGGTGAATCGACACCAGGTGGCGCGGTTAACGTTGTACAAAAGAAACCCAGCTTTAAGCCTCAAAATGAAGTATTTCTTGAAGTCGGAAATAATGACCAACGTGGGTTAGGTTTTGATGTTTCAAGTGCCACTGATGATAAACGTGTGCGCTACCGCCTTGTTGGGTTAATGAAAAAATCAGACGGAGAATTATCTCACACAGATAGTAAGCGTATTTACCTTGCGCCAAGTGTTGCAATTAATCTAACTGACAATACAGCACTGACCTTTATGGCAACCTATTTGCATGATGATGGTACACCTACCAATCCTTTCTTCCCTGCCGCGGGGACATTAATTTCATCTCCTTTTGGTAAAATTAAACCTTCAACGAATTTAGGCGAACCAGGTTACGATAAATATAAACGTACACAAATTTCGGCGGGTTATTTGTTAGAAAGCAATATCAATGATGTTTGGCGTTTTTCTCAACGTCTAAATTATGGTTATAACGATCTATTATTGCGTAGTGTCTATGCATTCCCTAATTCAGATATTGCTACAACAGAACTGAATCGTGGTGTTGTTTTCCGTGATGGTAAAAATCAAAGTATTTCTTTTGATAATAATGTTGTCGGTGAATGGGATACAGATAATTTCGAGCATACGCTATTAGCAGGGGCTGAATTACAATATCACCAAACCAAAGGTGATGAGCAAGATAATTACAACTTTGGTACGATTAATCCGTGGCACCCTGTTTACGGTAAATATACCCCTCTTGATCCTGCTAATAATGTCAATCGTACCATCGACAAAACACAATATAGCCTTTACTCACAGTATCAAACTAAATTTGACGATCGCTGGGTTGCAGTCGCGGGCGTACGTCAAGATTGGGTAAAAACAGAAAATAAAGCACAAGCAAAAAATGAGGACAAATCACGTACTGATAGTGAATTCAGTCTCAATACAGGATTAATGTATCTCGCAGATAATGGCCTGTCTCCTTATGTGAGTTATTCCGAATCTTTTGAAGTGATGAGCACCATCGACCCTGCGACTAACGATCTATATAAACCGTTAAAAGGTGATCAAATTGAAGCAGGGATAAAGTACACACCTGATTTTATGGATGGTTACTTCAATATTGCTTGGTTTGATATCACACAGAAGAATGCACTTGTTGCAAACCCAACGACTTTTGTTTCAACACAAACCGGTAAAGTGACATCTAAAGGCGTGGAGTTCACAAGTGAAATGCAATTAACGGAACGTTTAGCGTTAAAAGCCAATTATACCTATACCGATATGCAAACCGATGACACAGGTAATAAAGGTAAACAACAAGCAGGCTTAATTCCTAAACATACCGCATCTGCTTGGGGCAGTTACACTATTCCAGTTAATGGGACTCAAGATTTAATCTTAGGGACAGGTGTGCGTTATTTAGGTAAATCTAAAGATAATCCGAAGAGCAGTGATTTAACAGTACCAAGTGCAACATTATGGGATATGGCTGCAATCTATAACTTCAATAAACAGTGGCAATTACAGTTAAATATCAACAATATTCTTGATAAAGAATATCTCTCTGGTTGTGATTATTACTGTTATTACGGCCAATCTCGCTCTGTTTTATTGAATGCTAAATATCGTTGGTAATTTTTTTCTTATTCCTTCATTTATTGCTAATCGTACAATAAATGGAGGAATATTATTTTATAAATGAGTGACCATGTTTGAACTCTCAAATATTCAAATGGTTCGCGGTGGGCGTACCATTTTATCAATTTCCTCACTACGTATTTCAGATTCTGGATTAACTATCGTGCTTGGCCATAATGGATCAGGTAAATCGACTTTAGTTAGTTTATTATCTGGTCAGCAAGCGCCAGATAGTGGAACTATCACACTGAATAAGTGCAATATCTCACACTATAAATCACGTGAACGAGCTAAAAAAATAGCTTTTCTTCCGCAAAAACTGCCAGCTTCTGCGGGATTAACAGTAAAAGAATTAGTGCGATTAGGTCGTTTCCCTTGGCGTGGAACATTGGGCCGTTGGAATAGAAAAGATGATGAAATAATCACAATGGCAATGGAAAAAGCGGGGGTACTTCCCTTTGCAGACACACTCGCTGATGATTTATCTGGAGGTGAACGTCAACGTGCTTGGGTTGCAATGTTACTGGCTCAACAATCACCTATTTTAATTTTAGATGAACCTACTTCCGCTTTAGATATACATCATCAATATCAACTAATGGAATTATTGAGTGAATTAAATCAAACTCAACATGTTGGTATTATCGTTATTTTGCATGATCTTAACCTTGCCTTACGTTATGCCACTCATATTATCGCGCTTAAAAAAGGGAAAATTGCATTTGAAGGTGAAGCTTCATTACTTTTTGATGATGAACGGCTTTCTGCACTTTATGAAACACCCATTAAGCTGATTGAGCATCCTGATAATAAAGATTCACAACAACATAAGGTGGCAGTGGTATGCGTGTAATATTACAAAAAATAATTAAATCACTGTTTTTTTGTCTGCCTATTTTATTTATTACGCCCATCGTTAATGCTACACAAAATAATAATAAAATACCGCAACGTATTATTGTTTTGGATTGGGATTTACTGGAACAAGTATTAACACTTGATGTTATTCCTATTGGTGCAACTGAAATTGCTGGGTATAACCAATGGGTCGCTCACCCTGTTGCTCCGAATTCGATTGAAGAAGTGGGTATGCGGGCAGAGCCTAATTTAGAAAAAATGGCATCGTTAAAGCCTGATCTTATTTTGGCGTCAAGTTCACAACAAGATTTATTGCCTGTATTAAAAACTATTGCCCCTGTCATGTATTTGCCTAACTTTTCTCGCCAAGATAATGCTGCTGAAGTTGCTTTGGCACATTTTAATACTCTAGCCTCTCTTTTGGGAAAAACAGCAATTGCACAACAAAAACTGGCTGAGATGGACAGCATTTTTGTGCAATTAAAGTGTAAATTACAGCGGGCATTTATTACGTTGCCTGAAGTGGAGGTGATCCGTTTTTCTACATTAACCTCTGTTTTTTTATACACCGAAAATTCAACAACTGATTATGTAGTCAATAAGTTAGGCCTAAATTCTGCCATATCATTACCTCCTCAACCTTGGGGAATTGATCAGCGAAGAATGAATGTATTGCAACATATTAAACAAGGCTACGTCCTTTATATGTTGCCATTCCCCGATGAAAGCAAACTGCAAAAATCCGTGTTATGGCAAGCCATGCCATTTGTACAGAATGGGCATTTTCATTCCGTGAAACCTGTATGGAACTATGGCGGAGTGACATCGTTAATGTTAATGGCAGAAGCTATTACAGAAAGCTTATTAGATATGGCACCAAATAATGAACATTAAGCAATTTTCTTTCTATTTTTTGGCAATCATCTTACTAAGTATTACCAGTTTACAAATTGATAATTCTCTTTCATTATCTCGCCAATGGTATTTACTGGGGCATTTAGACACGAAGACCCTATTTGCCGATGTTTTTTTTATTCATGCTCAATTACCACGTTTAGCAATGACACTGCTTATTGGGGGAATTTTCGGTGTTGTCGGCAGTTTAATGCAACAATTAACGCAAAATAACCTGACATCACCTTTAACGTTAGGGACTTCATCAGGCGCTTGGTTAGCTTTAGTTATTGTGAATATCTGGTTTACAGATTGGGTTGCTGATCACAGCGCATTCGCTGCGACAATGGGAGCTTTATTCGCCTTCTTTCTGGTAATTATTATTGCAGGTATTCGCAATATGACCGGCTTACCCCTTGTTGTTTCCGGTATGGTGGTGAATATCTTATTAGGTGCGATTGCAACCGCATTAGTGACGTTAAATGCTCAATTCGCCCAGAATATCTTTATGTGGGGTGCTGGAGATCTTGCTCAAGATGGTTGGGAGATGTTTTTTTGGTTATTACCTCGAATTACACCTGTTTTACTTATTTTTATGTTTGCCCCTCGTATTCTCACTTTATTGCGTTTAGGTCATGAAGGTGCAATGGCTCGGGGATTGCCTGTTTTACCTACATTTGTATTTTTTATTATATTAAGCACTTGGTTAGTTTCAGTGTCGATTACCGTTGTTGGTGTTATTAGTTTTATAGGATTACTTGCACCTAATATTGTCAGAACATTAGGCGCAAGAACTGCTCGTCAAGAGCTTATTGCCAGTGGCTTAATGGGAATATGTTTATTACTGATTACAGATAGCTTGGCAATATGGATTGGTCAGTGGCTCAATACAGTTATTCCAAGTGGTGTGACAGCCGCCGCTATTGGTGCTCCTGCATTAATTTGGTTTAGTCAAAAGAGGATGCGAGCTCAAGATCAGCTGTCTATTTCTCTTTATTCTCAGACTAAAACAGTATCAAAGTATACCGTGATAGGAATATTTGTATTATTAATGCTCGGGTTAGCCCTTACACTTTTTATTCATATTAATGAGCATCAGTGGTTTTGGGAAATACCTTCTGTTTATCAATGGGCATTACGCTCTCCTCGTTTATTAGCTGCGTTATTTGCAGGTATTGCATTAGCTATTGCTGGCGTTATTTTACAACGTTTAATTTACAATCCATTAGCCAGTCCGGATATTTTAGGGGTTTCATCAGGTGCGACTTTTTCGTTAGTTTTTTCGAGCTTAATTTTAGGGAGCACCTTACAAACATCACAGTGGGGAATTGCATTATTAGGTAGCTGTGTTGTGATGATTATTCTATTAATCTTAGGAAAAAAGCACCAATATGCGCCAGCCAGTTTAATATTAACGGGAATTGCATTAACCGCGAGCTTAGAAGCCTTTATTCAATTTTTCTTAGCCAAAGGCTCATTAAGTAGTTATAAAATCTTACTGTGGTTATCTGGCTCGACTTATCGCGTTAACAGTGAACAGGCTCTCTATTTTGCATTCGCAATTACATTGATTGTGGGATGTGTCTTTTTATTAACACGTTGGCTAGCATTAATATCAATTAGTCGAAGTTTTGCCTCAGCTCGCGGATTACATACGGAGCGCGCAAGTATTATATTATTAATTATTGTCTCGCTATTATGTGCTTTAGTGACTTCAACGGTAGGTCCTATTGCTTTTATTGGCTTAGTGGCTCCTCATATGGCGGCCTTGCTGGGTGCTCAAAAAATTAAATCGCAATTAATGGTTTCAGGATTAATTGGTGGAACTTTAATGGTTTGGGCTGATTGGCTTGGACAAATATTTATTTACCCCGCACAAATCGCAGCAGGCACTTTAGTCGCTATTTTAGGCGGTAGCTATTTCCTTTGCTTAATGTTATTAAATCGTAGCCGTTGATTTGAAAAGCCTAAGATATTGGTATTTATTTTTGCTGATATTTTTAGGTTTTGATCGTTATTAATTACGCCTGGTTTTTACTGTTTTTATAATTAATGCGTTGAAAACCTATCTGTGTTTTTCTATCAAGATACACAAAAAAGCGGTTAAATAACAAAATACCTTTAATATAAATTAGCAAGGGTGATCATGATATTATGATCACTCTTTTCTATAAAAGCAGACCTTTAATGTGACGTTGTCACAATGTGAGATTTAGTTTAGTAACTGGGTAAATTGTTGATATAGCATATTGCCCAGTGTTTTTGCGGTATATTCTTCACTATGAGCTAAATTATCAACAACGACATGCATACCATGCCAATCACCATGACTGGCATTTCATTTAATCGCGCCAAACCCCAACAATCGCTTTATCATCGGCGTAAGTTCTATCACCTGCTAACTCCTGAAAGTCAGTAAAAATCGCTTTAATATAGTCAAGGGTATATGGGCGTATGGGATGACGAGCAAGTTACACAATTTCCCAAGCCCCTAAACCAGTAAAAATAGATTTTGTCAGCGAAAGACTTTTTTGCCTTAAACGAACGATCTCTTCATCTAAATTAATACCTGTGGGTTCATCTTGAGATTGCTTAAAAGTAAGCAATACATCTATTTTTTCGTCTAATTCAACAATAGGTTTTTCAAATTCAAGATGAATAACAGACATAACGAGACCTCGATTTAATGCAGTAAATAAAACAATAATAGGTTCAGTTTAGAAAAAATAACAATATGGTGATAGAGAGGAATTTGATAAACACTATTATCAAAAATGGGATAATTAAATCTTACTACAAGGTCAGCAAGAAAAAAGACAAGATAAAAAGAGCTTTTTCTCTAATTTTAATCTATACAGTAATTACTAAGTCATGTATTAATATACAGTACGAATTTATTCTTTTTTCACCCGTAAAGAATCACACAAGTTATAACGTATCCAGAAAAATACAAATAATTAGAATAAAGATAATATGTTCTCACAAAAAACACGATCCACAACCGCACTGCTATTTTCATCACTTCTTCTTACTATAGGCAGAGGTGCAACATTACCGTTTATGGCGATCTATTTATCACGAGAATATCAATTACCTGTTGATGATATTGGTATTGCCATGTCGATTGCATTAACAACGGGTATTTTTTTCAGCCTTGGCTTTGGGATGCTTGCGGATAAATTTGAGAAAAAACGTTATATGTTGCTATCTATTATAACGTTTATCTTTGGCTTTGCTGCAATACCTATGGTTCATAGTACGGTTTTAGTGGTTATCTTTTTCTCGGTGATTAACTGCTCCTATTTAGTGTTTTCAACCGTGTTAAAAGCCTATTTTTCTGAAACTTTATCGGTTTCAGCGAAACCTAAAATATTCTCTCTAAACTATACCTTTATCAATATGGGGTGGACGGTCGGCCCACCTATTGGCACGTTATTATTAATGTATGGAACACAATTACCCTTCTGGCTTGCTGCCATTTCTGCCAGCGTTCCACTTTTTATGATCCAGTTATTCGTTCAGCGTTCTAAAGCAATAAATACTGCTGAAGAAAATAGTGTGAAATGGGACCCGAAAATAATGCTGAAAGATAGAGCATTGAGTTGGTTTGTGCTCTCAACTTTTTTCGGTACATTAACATTTGGTTCTTTTGCATCATGTATCTCGCAATATATCTTAGTCGTCTACGATGCGAAATTGGCAGAGTCCGTTATTGCAGTTGTATTACCTGTAAACGCAGCTATTGTCGTTTCTTTACAATATATTGTAGGTAAGCATGTTACAGCCGAAAGACTACGTAAATTAATGACGCTTGGTACGCTATTTTTTATGATGGGCTTACTCGGTTTTATGTTTGCGGGTAACAATTTAATCTTTTGGGCATTAGCTATCGCTGTATTTACCTTAGGTGAATTAATTTATGCACCTGGTGAGTATATGATGATTGATAACATTGCACCGTTAGGAATGAAAGCAAGCTATTTTTCTGCTCAGTCATTAGGTTGGTTAGGCGCTGCTCTTAATCCATTAGCCAGTGGTTTTATTCTGACCTCATTCCCTCCTATTTCTTTGTTTGCGATTTTAATGGCCGTTTCTGCATTAGCTTGGTATTGCATGATCCAAGGAATGAATGTCAGTAAAAAAAGAGTCATTGCACTCTAATTTCCGTAAAACCCACAGACTAAAAGACACCTAGAAGGTGTCTTTTTTTCATAGTTTGTAGGGAGATATAAATAGAACAATAAATACAATATCATCTGTTTTATTTTAGATGAAGTTGAAGTAGAGAATATTTGTCGTTTAACTAAAGATGAATAGATTAAGATCCAAAAACAGAGGAAATGAAAATAAAAACACCAGGTACTCGGTTGTTATCTGGTGTTTTTTCAATATAAACGGATTAAATTGTCTAATTAAACATTCGCTAATGCTTGAGATAAATCAGTAATTAAATCTTGCGGATTTTCTATACCAATAGATAAACGAATTGTAGTGTTTTGAATACCAATATTATGCCGTAATGCTATCGGTACGCCAGAATGAGTTGTTGAGCCAGGATGACAGGCTAAAGATTCTGTTCCTCCCAGACTAACTGCAAGTTTAAAAATTTTCATCGCATTAAGAAAACGGAAAGCTTCACTCTCTCCACCTACAATATCAAATGAAAATGTTGAACCCGCGCCTGTACATTGTTTTGCAAACACTTGACCTTCAAGAGAATTTGTATCTGCGAAAGGCAAATAGTGAATAGCTTGTACTTTTTCATGATCACGCAGAAACTCTGCAACTAATAAAGCGTTCTGGTTCGCTTTCTCCATTCTAATTTGTAGTGTTTCTAAAGAGCGTCCAAGCATCCAACAAGAATGAGGATCAAGTTGTGTTCCTATTGCACCTCGTAGTAATCGGATTTGATTAATCAGTTCACGAGAGCCCATTGCAGCACCGGCAACTAAGTCCGAATGCCCCCCCACATATTTAGTCAAAGAGTAAACGGAAATATCAGCTCCTTGCTCAATTGGGTGTTGATAAATAGGGCCTAATAAGGTGTTGTCACAAACAATAATGGGACGATAGCCCTGTTTCTTTTCTAGTGTCTCGGCAACAATTTTTAATGCGCTAATATCAACCAATGAATTAGTTGGGTTAGCAGGCGTTTCTGCAAAAATAACAGCAACTCGTCCTTTTTGACTAGCATTATCGGCTTGTCCTTGGATCAACGAAAGATTTAAGCCGTCGGTAAATGGCGTAGCTTGAATACCAAATTTAGCGAGTGTTTTTGCAATTAATGTCTCTGTTCCACCATAAAGAGGCTGAGAATGTAAAATGACATCGCCAGGCTGAGTTAAGGCCATCAATGTTGTAGTGATTGCTGACATGCCTGAAGAGAATAATACACAAGATTGTGTATTTTCATAAACAGCGAGTCTATCTTCAACAATTTCGCTATTAGGCTGATTAAAACGAGAATACACTAAACCTGCTTTTTCACCTTCAGGTAAAGGCTTTCTTCCACTAACGGTATCAAAGAAAGCTTTGCCTTCTTCGGCACTCTTAAAAATAAAAGTGGATGTTAAAAATATGGGAGGTTTTACTGAACCTTCAGAAAGTAATGGATCATACCCATAACTCATCATCAGTGTTTCAGGCGAAAGTTTGTGTTCACCGATATATTGTTTTTTTAGTTGAGCGTCAGCCATTTTTTTATTTCTTCTGTGTAATGGAGGATGAGTTATCATACTGAAAAAAATTCATGTTGTTAGAATGTTTTATAAAGTATAAAAACTCGCAGTTATATAAAAATAGCGAAATTAGGAATAAAAAAAAGAGTTAATAATGAAACGAGTAGAATTGAGTAATATTTAGACAAAAAAAGTCTAAATAAGAGCAAATTATTGTAGGTAAATAGAAGAGATAGATAGAAAAAATAGGAACTAAAAGATAAAAAGGATTCTCTCTATCTTTTAGTTAAGTCATTACCATGCTCTTACTGCATCACCTTTATACATTTCTTTAAACTTCAACTCGATTTGTCGTGAGTGAAGCACTGAAATCAGCTTCTTTATATTTTCATCATTTTTGTTATCTTCGCGGGTTACGATAACATTAGCATAAGGCGAGTTTTTATTTTCTAGAATTAATCCATCACGAGTTGCAATTAACCCAATTTGAGACGAAAAATTATTATTAATAATTGCCATTGTCACCATTGGATCATTTAATGCTTCAGTGAGCTTGGGTGTATCAACTTCAATGAACTTAATTTCTTTGGGGTTATAGATAATGTCATCAAGTGTTGGGGTAAAGCCAACATTTTCATTGAGGGTAATAAGATGGTTTTCTGCTAGTAATAAAAGCGCTCGCCCTTTCATACTAACTTCATTTGAAATCGCAACAAGCGATCCTGAGCTTAATTCATTTATATCGCTAATTTTTTTAGAATATGCAGCTAAAGGAAAAATATATGTTTTACTCGCGATATGAAATTTATAATTATATTCTTTCATTTGTGCTTGAAGGTAAGGAATGGATTGAAACGCATTCGCATCAACTTCTTTGCTGTTTAATGCCTTATTAGGAAGCTCATAATCATTAAACGCGACAACTTCAACGTCTAGCCCTTCTGTTAATTTTGCTAAACGAATCACTTCATCCCAAATCACTTGATCAGGCCCTGTATTAATTGCCACCTTTACTTTATGTGTATCTTCTTGAGAGCAAGATACAGTAAATAGTGATATTGAGGCTAGAAGTAAACCTGTAATAATTTCCTTCATATCTCCCTCTTAAACAGCCCCCGATAAGAACAGCACGATTAATATCATTTTAATTAAGAAATATCCTAACAATAGATTAATAACAAGGAACAAGAAATGATACAAGTACTCAATGCATATAAAGAAAGGAATCTTCTTTATATTTTTACAATTCATTGTTTTATAAAACAAAAAATAAAATCATCATAATATGATGTATTTGTTAATGATCTGTAGATTTATTCATTAATTATTCTATTTATGCAAGTATCAGAATATGCATCTTCAACGCTAAGATAAGATAATTCAGTGACACAATAACGATTAAATTGCCATTTGAACTGAATTTCATCCTTTTTTTTCTTTTCTGATATTTCATAGCTAGAAAAACGAATAGGTGTAGGCTTTTGTAAATTATTTCCTACTTTTTCTGCACTTAATAACACAACCTTATCCTTTTTTTCAATGAACTTAAAATCAGAGATAGTGATATCGGTGCCTGTAATCTTATTGTTATAAAGGCTTAAGGCATTTGCATATATGGATGGGACAATATACACCTTTTGATCACTACCTTTGATATAAACGGTTACCATATCAATAGACGGAGAGTCATTTAGTGATCGTTGAGATTTAACCACAACATCGGGAATACCGTCACCATTAAAATCGATAAGATTTATTCCATATTCCAGTTTAATATCAGCTGATATTGAAGTAAAAGGTAATGATGCAAAAAGTAATCCTAGCCCAAGTTTAAATATATTATTCATTGTATTCGCTTCTTTTTTTGACTTATTACTTGGGCATCAGACTACTTTGTGACAATGATTAGTCAAGGCATTTTATGTTTCAAAATAATACAAAATTTACATTCATATCACTCATAAAATATTTACATACTCATTGGACTCATTTGACTTTTATAAAAAGAGTCCTTTTTGATTTTTTATTCTTTGAATGACTTAATATTTTATTTAATATAAAGCAATGTAGTTTTTAAGATCACTAATTCTTTCTTTTGTTTTATCTTTTAGACAACTGCTATATACCATTGGTGCTAAACTACCACCTTGATAATAATCAGCTTCATACTGGCAAGAGAGATCTCTAAAATTTACCCATACTAGCTGAGCTTGTTTTAATTGTTCTTTTCGAGTTCCATCTAACTTAGTGTAATATTGTTGATAAATACGATTAAGCTCTTCATCTTTTTGTTGAAAATCTCGATAGACACATTGATTTATTTCAGTTTGTGTTGCTGCATTTCGGCAATCAATGTTATCAGCTTGTAAATGAATAGACCAAAATAGTATACCACCAGATATTGCACTTAATAGGATAAGTTTTTTCATCACATCGTCCATTTTTTGATTAAAAACATAGATAAAGATATTTATGCTGTTCCTTTAATTTTTTAATCTAAAAGATAAAAATAAAGTCAAAGCCTTATCATTTTAGCAATGTTTCTTATATAACAATTACGTGAAGATAACGTAAAACCACTCTATTTAAGATAATCAAAACTAAGTTTCATATTGTTCTTGAGTAATTATACTGATATTTTTTTTGTAGAAAATACTCATTTAATACAAACTTTCAAAAATGATAACTCAATATTTCTTTTTTTTAACAATTAATACTATTTATAGAAACATTAAGCAAAATAGATATGGTATCCTACTTTAATTATACGGTAATGATTAATTAGAACGATTACGATAATTAATACATATATATGTTTGTTAAAGAAGTTCATAATCCTATTGCTCATTGAGGATATTTCGACTGATGAAAAAATGTTTCAAATTAATCTGTTTTTACGGTGCATTATTGGTGGTGTGATTAATTGGCGCGAACAAGGCGCTTATTCCCTTTCTCAAGGTAGGATTGTAATGGTAGAACAGTTCAATGATTACCGATATTCTTTGGGTTAGGTTTAGCGACGGTATTTTTTCGTGGATCTGTCAATTTATTGATGTTGTTAGTTCTATTGATGTTATTTTTTGTGTAACTGGCTCACGAAAATACACTTAATAAAATCAATTTACTAAAGCTAAAAAGCACGCTAAACATTTTAATTTAGCGTGCTTTCAGTTTAATTAAAGTTCACACTTTGTTTTCAAAATAGCCGTTTTTTTATGATGATCCAGTGCCAATTCAATTAGTTTAGTAATTAATGACTGATAGCCTAAACCTGCGCTTTGCCATAATTTTGGATACATGCTGATATTGGTAAATCCTGGTAATGTATTTATTTCATTAATCACAACGCGGTTATCTTGTGTTAAGAATACATCAACACGAGCCATACCTAAGCAGTTAAGAACACGGTATGCTTTTAATGCTACTTGGCGAATATGTAAACTAGTGTCTTCATTCATGACGGCTGGAACTACGACTTTTGCACCATCGTCATCAATATATTTTGTGTTATAGGCATAAAAGGCATCGTTTAATACGATCTCACCGCAAGGACTAACCTCAGGATTTTCGTTACCTAAAACGGCACACTCTATTTCACGCCCTACAATAGCACTTTCAACGATCACTTTAAGGTCGTATTCAAACGCCATTGCTAATGCCATATTAAATTCTTCTTCATTATTAACTTTGCTTATTCCTACAGAAGAACCTAGATTTGCAGGCTTAATAAATAAAGGAAGTCCTAATTGACGAACCATTTCATTGTAAGAAATATCATTAATTTGGTGCGCCATAATTGTAATAAAAGGTGCAACCGCTAATCCAGCACCATCAAGAAGGCGTTTAGTAATGTCTTTATCCATACAAGCGGCAGAGCTCATGATATTAGGGCCGACATACGGCATATCAATCATGTGTAACAAACCTTGTAATGTACCATCTTCACCATAAGCGCCATGAACAATCGGAAATACAACATCAATTTGAGGCAGTGCCTGACCGTCTTCTAAAGAAATAAATTGATTTTTTACACTACCTGGAATAATAGCAACCGCTCTTAATGGTTTGCTTAATGAGATAGTTTTAGGATTATCGCTATTGAGTAGATAGTCAGCTTCTGAATATTCATGCCACTGGCCTTGTTCATTAATACCGATTAAGCAAAGGTCGAATTTCGTTCGATCTAATTCATTAATAATATTTTTTGCTGATTGTAATGAAACTTGATGTTCTGTGGATTTTCCACCAAAAATAATAGCGACTCTTAATTTACTCATTTTCTAACCTTTTATAGGACAGCTATAGCGAATAAGTAGCAATATATCATGATAAAAACTCCCAATGTAGGTTGATAGTTCTTATCTGCGAAAAATTACGATAAAATGATGAAATTCTATGATTTAGAGTGTAAAAGCATCATGCTGTTAAGCGATAACTGCTCAATAACGATAACAATGCTATTTGCATAAGCTAAACACCATACCTGATATAAAACAATCAATTTAAATGGACTTTAGATGAAATAGTCCAACTGAATACCAATCAAAAAAGTGCCGTTATTGATAGAAATATTGTGTATTTAAAAATTGATAATAAGATCAATAAACTTAAACGCCTTAAAAAGTTTCAAAATTATAGTTTTTCACACGAAATAACACGTATTACCTTTGTTATTAGATTGCATATAAGAAATCTATCTTGATAGAATCAGCTCACCGATTAACATTTAAACTTAGAAAAGGAGGCTAATTATGCTTTTGTGTGATCTTATTGAATACTCACACTTCTTTGGTAATCGCCATAGCTCAGGCTTTCACAGTATTTTACTGCGTTAACCTGCCTGAGCGACGTTAACTACGACCTCTCCTCAGCTTACAGGGTTATCGCGAGATATTACCCCAGGGCGTTATTACGCCTAAAATATGAGTAAGCTATGAGCACATTATTATCTACACAAAATCTATCTTTTCATAATAACCTCGGTTTATTACTAAATGATATTTCTTTAGCCCTAATCAAAGGTGAAAAAATTGGTTTAATTGGCCATAACGGTTGTGGCAAAAGTACATTATTAAAACTTTTATCACACCAATTAACACCAACTGAGGGTGTTATTTCTATTGCTAATCATATTGTAATGGCCTATATAGAACAGCACCTGCCACAAGCGCTACAGTCAATGACATTAATGGATGCTATACTTCATAAACTTCCTGAAGAATACCGATTATCTGAAGGCTGGCGCGCAGAGTTGCTATTCAGTGAAATGGGTTTTACGTTTAATGAAAAAGATCTACGCGTTTCACAATTAAGTGGTGGCCAACATACGCGTTTATTATTAGCGAGAGCCTTAATTATTAAGCCTGATCTATTATTGCTTGATGAGCCGAGTAACCATCTCGATTTACCGACTATTTTATGGTTGGAAGCATTTCTTCAACAGTGGCGTGGCAGTTTTATCTTGGTTTCGCATGATAATACGTTATTAGACAACGTGACGAATTGTACATGGATCATTCGTGATAAGTCGCTATCTATTTTTCGTTTGCCCTGCTCTCAAGCTAGAGTTGCACAAGAAGAACAAGATATCAGTGCGCAACATCGTCATGATGCTCAACAAAAAGAGATAGATAGAATTACCCAAAGTGCGAAACAACTCGCCATATGGGGGCACGTTTATGACAACGAGAATTTATCTCGTAAAGCGAAACAGATGGAAAAACATATTGTTCGTTTAAAAGATGAACAAGCCGGAATCACTGCAGGAAATCAATGGGTATTACAGTTCTCAGGAACGTTATTACGCGCGGATAAACTTTGTGAATTAAACCAATTGTCGGTTATTCCTGCTGAAAATGCCCCAGCTTTATATACTGTCAAAAATCAGCGTATTAAAAGTGGTGATCGAGTGGCAATAATCGGTGCTAATGGAAGCGGAAAATCATCACTACTAAAGATGATCTGGTCACATAGTTCAGTTAAAACACATAAACAAAGTGAAATAAGATTGCATCCTCGCGTTGAACTGGGTTATTACGATCAAAATATTGCGCAATTAATTGATAATGATACCCTTTCTGATGCATTAAAACCGTTTGCTTCATTAACAGATGAACAACGCAAAATGGCATTGATTAACGCAGGCTTTGTTTATGCACGTCATAGACAAAAAGTAAGCACGCTAAGTGGCGGTGAACGCGCTCGCTTATTGTTTGTTGGACTGAGTTTGGCTAAGTATTCTTTTCTTATGCTAGATGAACCCACTAACCATATTGATATGGAAGGTAAAAAAGCATTAGCTGAACAGATCAGTCAATTCCCCGGAGGGGTACTATTGGTTAGTCATGATAGAGAATTGATTGAAAATAGCTGTAATCGGTTTTGGTATATTCATCATGGTGTTTTAACAGAGCATCATGATATTGAAGCGATTTACCAGTTTATTTCAGCTGAGGAAATATCTAAAGTTCAGTCGGCAGATAATTTGCAGAATATCTCATCAACACCATTAGCCTCACATGATGATGAAAAACTCTTGAAGTTAATTGAGTTAGAAGAGAAATTAAACGCTGATTTAGCGCGTAAAACTAACCATCAAAAACCGGCTTTGCAAACTCAATGGAAATTAGAGATTAGCCAGCTAAAGCAAGCACTTAAATTAATTTAAAATAGATAAAATTATGTTTAAACAAAAAGGATCACACCGTGATCCTTTTTTATTTGTTCTTATTTTACTAACTCATATTCAATAAGATATAAAGACTGGGTTGTTGGATAAATATCTTTGATAAGTGCTTTCAACACTGGAAGTGTCATACCTTCCTGCTGCGCGTGATACTCATTGATATCCTCATAACGTAAAGGCGATACCGCTATAATTTTCAATTTCCCATAATGAGTACGATGTTCATTAGCAAATAATTCAACAATGCTTCCTGGTTTATAATGGCTTTCACTTTCATCTCTGATAGTAATGACTTTGATTTCTTTAAGAATGGAAGGTATTAAACGTTCAAAAAAAGTAATTTCTGTAGGAATTGACGACATCGTATTACTCACGAATAAATTGATAATTTGTTAAGTATCTTATCACGCCTTATTTATCTTTTATGTGTTTTTGCCAATTGTCTTATTATTTGATGCTTCGGTTTGAAGTAATTTCGCTTTACGCTCGATACCCCAACGATAACCTGATAATTCACCATTTTGACGAATAACACGATGACAAGGGATCGCTACGGCAAGCTTATTGGCCGCACAGGCATTTGCTACTGCACGATAGGCTTTAGGTGAACCTATTTTATTGGCAATTTCTTGATAAGTCATTGTACTACCAAAAGGGATTTCTAATAACGCTTGCCACACTTTTTGTTGAAAAACAGTGCCTTGAATATCAAGAGGCAAAGATAAAGGTTGTTTAGGCAATTCAATAAAACCGATGACTTGCGCTATTATTTGTTCAAACTCTTTATTTGCACCAATTAATTCAGCAAGAGGAAATTGTTTTTGTAAATCTTCCAATAACTGTTCAGCGTCATCCCCTAACATAATAGCGCAAATCCCTTTTTCACTTTGAGCCACAAGAATATTACCTAAAGAACACAACGCAATCGCAAAAAAGATAGCAATATTCTTACCTCCATTACGCCAATTCGTTGGTGTCATTCCTAATATTGCGGTTGCATTTTCATAAAAACGGCTATTAGCATTAAAACCTGACTGATAAATTGCCTCTGTAATACTGCCATCTTCTGCCAACGCTTTTTTTATTAATTTTTGGCGATAGGCATTGGCATAATCTTTTGGAGTAATACCCATAATTGATTTAAAGAGACGATGAAAATGATATGGGCTTGCCATAACATGTTCAGCAATACGAGCTAGCGAAACATCACCGTTATTTTTTTCGATAAAACGACAGGCTTGCTCAATAAGTTGGTTACGCTTACTTTCCATTATGACAGTCCTTTAATACGGGATTATGGTTATTATCGGCAGTCATAATAAATAAAGAACTCCGTTTATTGCGCAATAATCTCAGGCTCTTTAGATAATGCCCATAAATAAAGCGATGCTGTAGAACCATAAGGTGAATATCGTTTACGGTAGCGCTCAAAGCGCGCTTTATCTAACGTTTTATGATGATACAGACGCATTATCCCTCGTTGAATGGCCAAATCCCCCCAACTTAAAATATCTGGTCGGTTAAGCGATGAAATTAATAACATTTCAGCAGTCCAAATACCGATGCCTTTTAACTGAATCAAAGTATCAATAACCTCTTTATCCTGCATGCTGGGGATTTTATTTAAATCTAATTGACCAGAAATGACTGAATTTGCAATGCCAATAATGTAACCCGCTTTTCGCATTGTCATACCACATTGCTGAATTTCTTGTTCAGTTAATATAGCAATACGTTCTGGAGCATAGATGCCTTCGCATAAGTTCAATAACCGTTGATGTACCGTTATGGCAGCAGAAACAGAAATTTGTTGTTCAATAATATTTTTAACTAATGCTGTAAATAAATCAGGGGTAAGTGGACGCTTAATGTTACCCATTCTTTCAATGAGTGCAGCTAACCGCTTATCACGTTGCTTTAAGATGTTTATTTCTTTTTCACCATACTGGAAGTACATAAATTCACTCAGATAAACTGGAAACATTAAAGTTAGTATAACGTGAATATAGAGATACTATGCACTCCATTTCTTGCTTTTCCCGTTATTTAGCTCTCATAAAATAAATATTATTTATATATCAATACCGCAAGCAAAAGTCGTTAATAATAAAGTTAATAACTATTCTTAACTTGTTAAATTCACAGAGAAATACTTATTTATTGCATGATAAAAAATATAAATGTATAAAAAAATATAAGTTAAATAATTACCTATAATTTATAGGTTTTATTAATGTTTATTTTAATCAATCACCATCAGTATTAAACGTTATGGTTCAATATGAAAAATATCACTTTAAATTTAAAAACAAATTAGCAACTTTAGGTTTATGAAAAAATCAATGAGTTTTACTGTATCTGCTTTTATTTTTACTGCATATACAGCAAAAAAGGTCACTTTAAAGTAACCTTTTTTACTTGTTAAGCTGTTAATTTTTTAAGCGGTTAATGCAAGTTTGGCACCAAAAAGTAAGAACACAGCACCTATACAACTATTTGATAATGAAGCTAATCGTTTGTTATGTTTTACTTTATTCGTAATAGCCACTCCGCCAAAAATAAGAATTGATAAATAAATCATGCTACATGTTTCTAAAATTGCACCTAACACAAAAAATGGAACACCCGCATTTTCATATTTAGGATCGATAAATTGAATAAAGAAAGAAACATAAAAAATGATCATTTTAGGGTTAAGCATACTCAAAAATAGCGCCTTAACATAAAGACCCTCTTTTGCTTTTACTGTTACTTCTGATACTTGTTCTGAGGTCTCTTTTTTCTTTTGGAACGTTGCATATAACGTTTTTAATCCTAAGTAGGTTAAATAAAGAGCACCAGCATATTTAATGACAATAAAAAAGACGGGTGAAGTCTTGACTAATGAAGCAACCCCCAAAAATGCCAAAAAAATTAATAATGCATCACCCGTAAAAACACCAAGAGCGGCTTTATACCCCCCTTTTACACCATGCTTCGCACTGGAAGTAAGGACGAAAATCGAATTTGGACCTGGTACTAAAGTAATAAAAATAACGCCTAAAAGGTATGTCCAAATATTTGAAATACCGAAACTTTCTAACATACGACGCCTTTTTCAAAAAATAACATACTGAATATATAAGTCATCATATCTATAATAATTTTTTTGTAAAACAATAATCTCCATATAACTTAAAGATAAGTCAATTAAACTACTTTTATTAATAAAAAGTAGTTTATAAGTCTATTTTGGTGATTGTTTTTAGAGTGAAAATCTAGTTTAAACTTGCGTTATAGTATGATGCTGAAATTAAAATTTATACAGTAATAAAATTCAAAATAAAAAACAATAATGGTTTTATAGACCATAAAAACGATGAACATCAGAGCTAAAACCCTATTGTTTGTTTTGTGTTATGGGATTTTATTCTTTTTGTGATCTATATCTGTTAGATGTTGTCAAAATAGAAGTAAGAATAGCTACTATACTTATGAAAAATAATGATTTTTATAAATATATCATTGAATGTATTAGCATAAAAAGTGAGATGATAAATAAGATTACTTTTCTCTAAACCATTATTCTGTGCTGTTTTTTACATTTAAGCATAAAAAAGTAGAAACGCTATACTATCTCAACGCCAGAAATGGAGTTACGTCACTTTGCTCAAAATGAGATTATTGCGGCTGAAGATTACATTGATAATAGTGATGAACGTCACCCTGAGCACATTGTATGCCATGCACAAGCGACTTTTTATGATAATTTTACGTAAACAGGTAAACTAACGATTAAACTGGTTGCTGTTGGTGAAAAACTCATGCCTAAAGATGAAACACCCATTATTGGAGAAAACTCTCCTTACCAAGGATTATATCTTGTTACTATGCATATCACCGTGACGTTGTCACCTTTATTGTGTAAGTTAGTTATGCACAAGCACTGATTTACGAAAAAGCGGATCCTCTATTAACTCCTTATCGCTTATCACGATTTAGCTAGAGAACCATTATGGATGCACAACTGTATAAAGAATTTAAAATAGTAGAAAAAGCCTTTTGGTCAGAAATTTGTGAAAATAATATTCGCATTGGTGATCATACCCATTGTTTTATGACACCTATGGATGCGCCAATTTTTAACTTTATTTATTTACGTCAAGGTGCAACAGAAGGCGCGTTCCAGCAAGCAAGCACCCTTTTTTCTTCACAGAAAAAAGGCCATATTTTGATTTTACCTGAATCATTATTGCCTGAGTTTGAAGAAATTATAAAAAATGCAGGTTATACCGGTGACGGTATGACAACAGCCATGTATTTAACGTTGTCAGAAGCAGTTTACCCTTCTTATCGAAATAATCCATGCGATATTATTCTCACCAATCATAACCTCGAACAATGGGCACATCCGTTAAAAACAGCGTTTCCTGTGGGAGATGATAGCGATGATACGATTGTTAATGAATATATTCGTTATCACCAAAAAGCATTAGATAATGGTGCGACTATTTTCCATTATGCTCTGTTAGTTGAAGGCCAGCCCGTATCGTCATTAACGCTGACGTTACATGATAAATTAGCACGTTTTGATGATATTGGGACAGATGTTGCTTATCAAGGCAATGGTTATGCTACTCATTTGATTAAACATGTTTTAGAGTTTTGCCGTGAGCAAGGTGTCGAGCGTTGTTTCTTAGATGCTTCGGCAGATGGTTTGGCGCTATACCGTAAGTTTGGTTTTAAATCACTCTTTAACTATTTAAGTTTTATTAAAGAGTAACTTAATCATAAGGCTCAATAAGCTATTGAGCCTTGAGTTTTAGTCATTAAAGTTTCAACCTTCTTTCTGTGTCGGTTTTGTCTTTATCACTGATTTGTCTTATCTTACTACACGACAGGGATTACCAACAGCAACACAATTAGCTGGAATTGGTTTTGTTACTACATTGCCCGCACCAATAACACAATTATCACTAATAGTTACGCTAGGTAAAATAATGCACCCCGTACCTAACCATACCGAATCACTAATTGTTATAGGCAGTGCATATTTAATAAAGTGATAGCTATAGTAAGAATTTGCTGGCGCTCTGTTATCTATTTTAAAAACGATAACCAACACCAACATTAAAACCATGAATTTTGGAATTTAACTCATTATTGCTAAATTTAGTTCCTTCATACCCAATATTTATAGCTAAGTTATTTATAGGATTTAATTGTATACCCGCCCCCCAAGCTATACCTGTTGATTTGTATTTGTAATAGCTACTTTCTATATAACCATCATCAGTTCCATAGTCTCGATTGTTTAATTTAGTTTTAGCAATACCCGCTAATCCATATAAATTTGCAAAATTATTAATACGATAACTTGGTCCGGCTAATAACGAAACGTAGTTAACATCTGTCTTTGCAGAAGAAGTGAATCCATCGTTATCTTGTTCTTCGGCATAATATTTATCGCCTTTCATCCATGTGAAAGAACCAACTATCCCCCAATTATTACTCAGTTCATAATGATAATTAAGATTAACCCCATTGAGTTTAATACCTTCTATCTTAGCTTGACTATACCCTAGGGAGATCGTCTGCTCATTAGTTGCCATAACATTCACGCTAAAAAAAAGGCATGAAGAACATAAGCATCCGATAACTATTTTTTTAAACATAAAACACCTTTTATTTTGATTGTATTAATCTAATTAAATATAAAAATAGTTTTAATAAAATTAAAACCCTATAGAAAACTTGATGCCTTATATAATTAATAACAATATTAAGGTATTAATTATACTAAATAAAAAGCGCAATCAATGCACCAAGATATAAAGCAAACTTTATTTATACCATTGAGGCTTGATATTAAACTTAGATAATTATCTTATATAAAAAAACCATTAAAATAGAGTGATTAAAATCACAAATCTTCAACGATATAAATAATTTAATTTATTCAATGATATTTCTATAAAATGATGAATATAAAAAAATACCCAACATTTGTTGGGTAATATGGCTATGAAAATAAAGATTTTATTTGGAATTATTAATTATAAATCGACTGCAGTTTATCAAAAAAAAACAAATAAAAAAACACCCAAATAGAATTTTTGACAAATAGTTTTATAAATATATCAATTTATTTTTTCACTAATTACTATAAAGGTTCGAAAGATATTTACTGACGAAAAATAAATAAATACTTCTATTTTGTATTTTTATATTACTTTTTAATAATTAAGATTAGCATTGATTGATTTCTTTTAATAAGACCAGTAGATTATTAATGTACATTGTCATTATTCAACACTGGGATCTATTTAATCCATCTTTTTAAAAGATGGATTTTTTTTCAACAATATTTAACAAACAAGATTTACGTTGAGTTTCCCCTCTATGCATTAACATTGGCACAAGAATTAAGTGATGTTTTTGATAAACTTAACGACATTGGCGTTCGATTTGGCCCAATTTCCATTTTATCAAATGAGATAAGTCATGAGGCATTAGAGATTTTATTTCCTACCATCCAAATTGCCCCTGTTCATTACTATGTATTAACGCCATTAAGTATACAAAAAACAAAAACACATCTCGATTTTGAGCAATGGCTCTCACAACAGAAAAGTTAATTATTCTAATGAAATAAGTGTTTATTTTTCATAAAAATAATGATTTCATTTCTATAAAGTATTCTCTTTAAAAACGCTTAATTATTTTTTTATTAAAGATAATTAATATTACTCTTCTTTTTTTTGATTAGGTAAAAACACTATTTGTGCTGTATTTATCATTCACCACTTTTATCTACCCCCCCATAAAACTCAATTTAAATCAATCAATTAAAATTAAAAAACAAGTATATTAACCCATAATAATTATTATATTTTTAAATAATCTGTTAAAAACACTTATTGTTTAACTTAAATTAACGTTCTATGCTGATATTTATATATAAAATTTATTAATTTATTCGCTGGCAACGAAGGACGATAAAATGTCTGTAGCTGTGACAAAAAAAGCAATAGAAAAACTTATAAATGGGTATAATTCTGATCCTTTTGCACTTCTGGGTATGCATGAAACATCGGCAGGTTTAGAGGTTCGTGCGTTTTTACCTGATGCTGTTGCAGTCAGTGTTATTGATAGAAAGAATGGCAGAAAAGTCGCAACATTAGAGTTTAAACATCCGAGTGGTTTTTTTTGTGGCGTAATTCCTCGACGTAAACGTCGTTTTAGTTACTGTTTAGACGTTACTTGGGAAAATAATACGCAAAGTGTCGTTGATGATCCCTATCAATTCGGTATTTTGCTGCAAGAAATGGATATTTGGTTCTTAGCACAAGGTCATCACTCTCGCCCTTATCAGTGTTTAGGCGCTCACCCTACAAAATTAGGTGATATTGATGGAATTACCTTTGCCGTATGGGCACCAAATGCACAAAGTGTGAGTGTCGTTGGTGATTTCTCATTTTGGGATGAAAGACGTTTTCCTATGCGATTACGTCGTGAAAGTGGAATTTGGGAGCTTTTTGTTCCACAAGCCCATCTTGGAGATTGTTATAAATACGCAATTTTAGATGCTAATGGCGAACGTCGATTAAAAGCAGATCCTTACGCTTTTGAAACACAAATACGTCCTGAAACGGCCTCGATTATCAATACGTTACCATCCGTTAAGCCAATGCCTTTATCGCGCCAACACGCGAATCAGCGTAATGCGCCTATCTCTATTTATGAAGTTCATTTAGGTTCATGGCGCCGACATACAGACGATCAGAGTTGGTTAAGCTATCGTGAGTTAGCTGAACAGTTAATTCCTTACGTGAAAGAAATGGGTTTTACCCATATCGAATTATTGCCTATTAATGAGCATCCTTTTGATGGTTCATGGGGATATCAACCTTTAGGATTATATTCACCAACTCGTCGCTTTGGGTCGCCTATGGATTTCCGTGACTTTATCGAAGCGGCACATCAGGCTGAAATTAGCGTTATTTTAGATTGGGTTCCTGGCCATTTCCCTGAAGATGACTATGGTTTACGTAATTTTGATGGCACGTCGCTCTATGAGTATGCAGATAGACGTGAAGGCTTCCATCCTGATTGGAACACCTTAATTTATAACTATGGTCGTAATGAGGTACTAAATTATCTTTCTGGTAATTTATTGTATTGGCACGAACATTTTGCACTTGATGGTTTCCGTTTTGATGCTGTCGCCTCCATGCTATATCGTGACTACAGCCGAAAAGAAGGTGAATGGATCCCCAATAAACACGGTGGACGCGAAAACTTAGAAGCCATTGATTTTCTTCGTTATACCCATAAATTGTTAGGCGCTACTTGCCCTGGGATCATCACGATTGCTGAAGAGTCTACTGATTTCCCAGGTGTTACCTTACCGCCAGATGAAGGGGGTTTAGGTTTTAACTACAAATGGAATATGGGATGGATGCATGACACGTTGGCATATATGCAACGTGATCCTATCTATCGAAAATTTCATCATAATCAGATGACTTTTGGCGTGCTCTATGCCTATAACGAAAACTTTATTCTTCCTCTTTCTCACGATGAATTTGTTCATGGCAAAGGATCGTTAATTGGTCGTATGGTGGGTAATGATTGGCAAAAATTTGCCAATTTACGTGCTTATCTCGGTTTTATGTGGGCTTATCCTGGGAAAAAATTGCTGTTTATGGGATGCGAGTTCGCCCAATGGCGTGAATGGAACCATGACAGTAGTTTAGATTGGCATCTTCTAGAAACACCCAATAGCCCACACCAAGGTATTCAGCACTTTGTACGCGACCTCAATCTTTCTTATCAAACCAATAGCCCTCTTTATGAATGTGATTTTGAGCGTGAAGGTTTTGAGTGGCTTACTGTCGACGATCATGATAATTCCGTTTTTGCTTTTTGCCGAAAAGATACACAAGGTAATGAATTGATTATTATCAGCAATTTTACTCCAGTCGTTCATCACAACTATGTCGTGGGTGTAAACAAAGCTGGTATATATCAAGAAATAATCAATAGTGACTCTGAATTTTACAACGGAACTAATGTGGGAAATTTAGGTGAAATTGAGACAACCGAAAAAGGATTAAATGGTAAACCTCACTCATTGTCATTGACGCTACCACCACTTGCGACATTGTATTTAAAATTGAAGGATTAATATGTCTTTAGACTATGGTCGCCCTTTTCCTATGGGCAGTCATTATGATGGCTACGGAGTAAATTTTACACTATTTAGTGATAATGCCACTAAAGTCATACTCTGCTTGTTTGATAAAGCAGGCAAAGAGATCCGCTATCCATTACCCGGCAAAACGGGGGCTATTTGGCATGGGTATTTACCGGGTGCAGGCCCAGGTTTGCATTATGGTTATCGTGTTGAAGGCGTCTGGGCACCAGAGCAAGGTTTATTCTATCAACCGCAACAATTGTTATTAGATCCCTATGCAAAACAGGTAACTGGTATTGTTGATAATACATTACCTTACACCTCCCCTGTTTTTAATGCATTAGAGCATGATGATAGTGCGATTACACCTAAAGCAGTTATCACAGATGATAGTGGCTGTTTTTGCCATTCTTATAAAGAAAAAGGCACTTATCAGCGTTTAAATATACCGTGGTCAGAAACCATTATTTACGAAGGACACGTGAAGGGATTGACAAAACTACATCCCGAAATACCAGAAAAATTACAAGGCACTTATGCGGCATTAGGGCACCCTGCTTTTATTTCACACCTAAAAAAGCTCGGCATTACGGCATTAGAATTATTACCAGTTCAATATCATTTAACAGAGCCACATCTCCATAAGATTGGATTAAAAAATTATTGGGGTTATAACGTATTAGCCCCCTTTGCTTTATCGACCCAATACTATTCCAATTCAGGTCGGAATATTATTGATGAATTTCGAGAAGCCGTAAGATGCTTACATAAAGCCAATATTGAAGTGATTTTAGATGTGGTATTTAACCATACAGCGGAATTAAGCGACCAATTTGAAGGTTATATTGTTTCGCAACGTGGTATTGATAACCAAAGTTATTATTGGTTAAACGACGAAAATAAAGCTCAAAATTGGACGGGATGTGGCAATACTTTAAATTTAAGTCGCCCTGAAACAGTGCAATGGGTAATGGATTGTCTACGCTATTGGGTTAGCGAATTTCATATTGATGGCTTCCGCTTTGATTTAGCAACCAGCCTTGGTCGCGTTCCTTATTTTGATACGCAATCACCATTGTTAACGGCTATTCGACAAGATCCACTTCTTTCACGCATTAAACTTATCGCAGAACCTTGGGATTTAGGCTCTGATGGTTATCAAGTTAGTCATTTCCCTGTGCCATTTACAGAATGGAATGATAGTTATCGCGATGTTATTCGTCGTTTTTGGTTATGGCGCGATGTGTCTATTGCGATATTTGCAGACAACATTACTGGCTCAGCAAAGCTATACCATAAAAACGGCCGTCCCCCCTATTCTAGTATCAATATGATCACTAGCCACGATGGTTTTACATTGCGGGATTTGGTGAGTTATCAGAACAAACATAACGAGGAGAATGGAGAATCAAATCTAGATGGACACAACACCAATTACAGTGTGAATTTTGGTGAAGAAGGGTTGATTGTTAACGAAAAAATAGGTCAACACAGATTGCTTGCGATTCGAAATATGTTGGCAACTTTATTGCTTTCTAGAGGAACTCCTCATTTACTCGCCGGTGATGAAGTGGGTAATACGCAATACGGTAATAACAATGCTTATTGCCAGGATAATAAAGTCAGTTGGATCAAATGGTTTCAACATCCTTATGACTTAACTAATTACATTCGCCACCTTATTGAATTACGTCACCAAATTACGCCTTTAAGTTCGCTTAAATGGTGGAAAGAAGATAGCGAAGACGTTATTTGGCTCAATCAAAATGCTCAATCAATGAGCCATGAAGATTGGCAACAACTTCCCCCCTCACCATTACAACTTTTTTTAGCGCAACAATGGATCTTAATGATTAATCCGTTAAGAAACAGTGCTGTTTTTTCTTTACCTGAAGGATCTTGGTCTTGCTTGCTTGATACGACTCGCTGGCCTCTTTGTCACCCAACACAGTCTCAGCATTGTGAAGTACAACCTAACAGTATCACTCTTTGGCGAAATAACGTTTTTGATATTCCGTCTTCTACTAAAAAATTACCCAATATTTCCTCCTGAGTTAAGTAATTTGATTGGAGTGCTATAACTATGATGACAACAGAACAAGGCCAAAAATTAATGTTGGCACAACAACTTCCTAAAGAGGCAATTGCACTCGTTTTAGCGGGAGGTCGTGGTACGCGTTTAAAAGCATTGACAGCAAAACGGGCAAAACCAGCGGTTTTCTTTGGTGGGAAATTTCGAATTATCGACTTTACACTGTCTAACTGCCTTAACTCAGGAATTCGTCGTATTGGTGTAATAACTCAATATCAATCGCACTCCTTAGTTCAGCATATTCAACGTGGTTGGTCGTTCTTTAACGAAGATATGAATGAATTTGTTGATTTATTACCTGCTCAACAACGTTGTAATACGGATCATTGGTATATGGGTACGGCTGATGCGATATATCAAAACCTTGATATTCTTCGTAGCTACAAAGCTAAATACGTGGTGATCTTAGCTGGTGATCATATTTATAAAATGAACTATGCACGTTTATTGCTCGACCACTTTGAAAATAAATCAAAATTTACTGTTGCCTGTATTCGAGTACCTAAAAAAGATGCATTCCAATTTGGTATTATGGACATCGATGAAAATCGTCGAGTGCTAAATTTTCTAGAAAAACCATCTAACCCACCGTGTATTCCAGATGATCCCGATCATTCATTGGCAAGTATGGGTATTTATGTAGTTGATAGAGACTATCTTTTTGATTTACTAGAAGAAGATAGCCATGATCCTGATTCACATCATGACTTTGGTCAAGATATTATTCCTAAAATTACTGAACGTGGCGATGTGTTAGCTCATCCATTTGAACTTTCTTGTGTCAGTTCTGATCCTTCAGTACCACCTTATTGGCGTGATGTAGGAACTATTGAAGCATATTGGTCTGCTAACCTTGATTTAGCCTCAGTGACACCTGAGCTTGATATGTATGCCAAAGATTGGCCAATCCGCACCTTTATGACGCCACTGCCACCTGCAAAATTTGTGCAAGATAATCACGACGAACATGGACAAATGATGAATTCATTGATTGCCGACGGTTGTATTATCAATGGTTCAACCCTCTATTCATCAATCTTATTTCCATTAGTTCGCGTGGAATCTTTCTGCCATATTGAAGATTCCGTTATTTTGCCAGATGTTACCGTGAATCATCACTGTTATTTAAAACGTTGCATTATTGACCGTAGTTGCACTATCCCAGAAGGGACCGTCATTGGTATGGATGCAGAAGATGATGCGGCCCGTTTCCATCGCACTGAAGAAGGTATTGTACTCGTTACAAGAGAAATGCTTGAGCAATTGGTACGTAAAGAAAACTCCGCTGAAAAAAACACAGAACAAAAAACTCAAAATGAGGAGGCATTTTCGTGAATGTGCTTCATTGTTGTTCTGAATTATTCCCTCTATTAAAAACAGGGGGATTAGCGGACGTTATGGGCTCTTTGCCCCTAGCGCAAAAAAAAATAGGCTTAGATGCGCGGGTCGTTATACCCGCTTTTCCTGCGATTAAAGATAATATTGCTGATCTTAAATTAGTTACTAATGTTGATACTTTTGTAGGTAATATTTCTTTACTTTATGGCCAATATCAAGGTGTTGATATTTATCTTATTGATGCGCCTCATCTTTATCAACGAGCAGGTAGCCCTTATCACGATGAATATCAACATGCTTATAGTGATAATGTTTTTCGTTTTGCCCTATTAGGTTGGGTTGCCAGTGAATTATCCACAGGATTAGACCCTTTATGGCATGCTGATATTGTTCATGCTCACGACTGGCATGCTGGGCTAGCTTGCGCTTATTTGGCTGTAAAACACTACTCTGCAAAATCGGTTTTTACAGTTCATAATCTAGCTTATAAAGGCGAGTTTTCACCTTATCATCTGCATCAACTTGAATTACCTGATTACAGCTTTTCAATTAATGGACTGGAATATTATGGACAAATTTCATTCTTAAAAGCGGGCTTGTTTTATGCAAATCATATTACGACGGTTAGCCCAACGTATGCCAAAGAGATAACTCGCCCTGAATTTGGTTATGGACTTGAAGGTTTATTGCGTCAACGTACGGATGAACAACGATTAAGTGGCATATTAAATGGCATAGATGAAGCGATTTGGACCCCTGCAACGGATGACTTAATTATACGTCACTATGATGTAAACAACCTCAATAAACGCCTAGATAATAAAACAGCATTACAGAAAAAATGCGGTTTACCTGTTAATAATAATGCCCCTCTTTTTGCTGTTGTGAGCCGTTTAACATCACAAAAAGGACTTGATTTAGTGATTGACGTATTACCCGATATTGTTGATCAAGCTGGACAGTTTGTGTTGTTAGGCACAGGTGATAGCCATCTTGAATCCGCATTTTTACATGCTCAACAACAATATCCTCAACATGTTGCTACTCATATTGGCTATGACGAAAGTTTTTCACACCAAATTGTCGCGGGTGCTGATGTGATTATGATGCCTAGTCGTTTTGAACCTTGTGGATTAACTCAGTTATATGGTTTGAAATATGGCGCACTTCCTTTAGTGAGACACACAGGTGGATTAGCTGATACGGTGAATGATTGTTCATTAGAAAATCTAGCCCATCATCAAGCAACAGGTTTTGTTTTCCATGAAGCAACACCTGATGATTTGCGCCTTGCTATCAATCGTGCCTTTACCCTGTGGGAGATGCCAAAACAATGGCAACAAGTTCAAACAGATGCGATGAACCAAACTATTTTTAGTTGGGAAACAGCAGCTAAGGCATATGCAGCGCTGTATCACCGTTTATAGACAAGATGTCTATTTGACCTGTGGATCACCAAAAGAGATTTATAATGAAAAAGTTATGTGAATTTGATTATTCATCACCAGATAAGGACGTTGAATCGTTAAAGCGTTCTATTGTTTATAAACTGATGTTTATTGTTGGTACTTCGCCTAAATACGCCACACCAACAGATTGGTTAAATGCAACTTCCTACGCTATACGAGACCGTTTAGTTGAACGTTGGTTGAAATCAACCAAAGCGGAGCTTTCACCGAAAGTAAAACAGGTTTATTACATTTCGATGGAATTTCTTATGGGCCGTTTTTTAACGAATGCGATGCTCTCTTTAGGAGTGTATCACGAAGTTAAAGGTGCATTAAAAGAACTAGGGCTTGATCTTGAAAAGCAAATTGAACTTGAGCCTGATCCTGGTTTAGGTAATGGTGGTTTAGGTCGTTTAGCTGCGTGTTTTCTTGATTCTTGTGCCACATTAGGTTATCCAGTGACAGGTTATGGTATTCGCTATGAATACGGCATGTTCCGTCAGAAAATTGAAAATGGTGAACAACATGAAGTTGCGGATAACTGGCTTGAAAAAGGGAATCCCTGGGAGTTCCCTCGCTATGATCTGTTATTTGAAGTCGGTTTTGGTGGGCGTTTACAACAAGAAGGTGAAAATAATTATTGGGTTGATACCTTAAATGTGATGGCTCAACCCTATGATTCTATTGTTCCTGGCTATAACACGCAGGCAACAGATACAATTCGACTATGGTCTGCTAAAGCGAATAGTGCGTTTAATTTAGGTAAATTTAATAAAGGGGAATACTTAGAGGCGACAGAAACAAAAGATCGCTCAGAAAATATCTCTCGTATTCTTTATCCAGATGATTCGACAATATCAGGTAAAATGTTACGTTTACAGCAAGAATATTTTTTAGTCAGTGCCTCTGTTCAAGATATTTTGCAACGCCATTACCATCTACATCAACGCTTTGATAATCTAAAAGATTTTATAGCCATTCATCTTAATGATACTCACCCTGTTCTTGCTATTCCTGAATTAATGCGCCAGCTTATTGATAATCACGGATTTAGCTGGGATGAAGCATGGGAACAAACCATTCATATATTTTCATACACCAACCATACATTAATGGGGGAAGCATTAGAGACTTGGCCTGTTGATATGCTTGGTCGCTCGCTTCCTCGTCACTTACAAATCATTTTCCAAATTAATGATAAATTCTTAAAATACGTTAGAGAACAACACGCTGAGGATAACGACTTATTACGCCGTATTTCTATTATTGATGAAGAAAATGGTCGTAATGTCCGTATGGCTTGGCTTGCGGTAATTATTAGTCATCAAGTCAATGGTGTTTCTGAGCTCCATAGCCAATTAATGGTACAATCATTATTTGCTGATTTCGCGATGATCTATCCTAAGAAATTCTGCAATATTACTAATGGTATTACACCACGTCGTTGGCTAGCATTAGCCAACCCTTCTCTTTCTCAAATCATTGATAACCAAATTGGTACTTATTGGCGAACCAATTTAGAGCAATTAGGTGAATTAATGCCATTAGTAAAAGATAACAATTTCTTACACCAACTAAAAGATTCAAAACGATTAAATAAACAAAACTTGGCTAACATTATTCAGCAAGATTTGAATATCACGATTAATCCTGATGCGTTATTTGATGTGCAAATAAAACGTATTCATGAATATAAACGTCAACTGCTCAATGTGTTAGGCATTATCACTCGTTATAATCGTATTTTACAAAACCCAGAGCAAAATTGGGTTCCTCGTGTGTTTATTTTTGGTGGTAAAGCGGCTTCTGCTTATTATAATGCGAAGAAAATTATCAATCTTATCAACGATATTTCGGTGAAAATTAATAATGATGTGCGTATTAAAGATAAACTAAAAGTTATCTTTATTCCTAATTACGGTGTGAGTTTAGCGCAACATATTATTCCTGCCGCAGATCTATCTGAGCAAATATCTTTAGCAGGCACAGAAGCTTCTGGTACAGGGAATATGAAATTTGCGCTAAATGGTGCGCTCACTATCGGAACTCTGGATGGTGCAAATATTGAAATTGGTGAACATGTTGGTTTTGAAAATATGTTTATTTTTGGTCATAATGCACAAGAAGTCGCTGAATTAAGGCTGCGTTATTCACCACGTCGCTATTACGATGAAGATATTGAGTTGCATACTGTGCTGAATCAAATCGCCAATGGCTTCTTTAATCAAAACAATCCTGATAAATATAAATCAATCTTTGATAGCCTTATTGAATTTGGCGACCATTATCAGGTGCTCGCAGATTACCGTAGTTATGTGGACACTCAAGATAGCGTGGATCGGCTCTATCAAGATGAAAATGCTTGGTTGAGAAAATCAGCTTTAACTATTTGTCAAATGGGCTATTTTTCTGCAGATCGTGCAGTAACAGAATATATGCAAAGAATTTGGAAAGCTTCAGCGATTACATTGTAAAAGCTAAATTTATAAGGATAGAACAGTAACCGCGCTTTGGTTTATGCGCGGTTTTTTGTTTAAGTTTATTGGTTTTATTTATGAAAGAACTTGTTTTTTTCTTCTGTCAAACTTCGCATTAAGAATGAAGGAGTATTTATGATGAAGATTGAAAAACATTTTAAAAACAAACCTTATTTACATAATTCTTTTTTTTTAGATAATACTTTTAATAAAATTAAAATTGGCATTAAAGAGAATTATTATGAAAGTATTTTAAATAAGATTAAAACTATTAATAATACAAGTTTAGAGATCCCCATGGATTACAAAAAAAATGAAATAGATCTGAATGTAAATATTTCTAAAATCAGTAAAGACTTAATATATAAAATATTTAATACTTATCTTAAGCAAGATGTTTTACATAAAAACAAAGGAGATATAGAGGGATTTGCAAAAGAACTAAGAAACTCTTACGCAAAAGCAGATGAAACTTTTTTTGGATGGTGTCAGGATGAAAAAGAAGTTTTACCTTCTTCAATAATTCACCATGAAATAGATAAGCAATGTAAAAATTATAATATTGCTATACCTAACGAGAGTAAAAGAAGTATATTTTTTTATATAGCTAATAGAGCAGATATAAAGTTAAATAATGGTGCGGCTCAAAGCACTATTATTCAACAATTAGTAGATATTCCTGACGTAGTAGAGGCTGTAAATAAATTAGGGATTTCTAATGATTGTCATTTAAAATACGATTTTTACTGTTTTTTGGCTGAAAATATCTACAATGATTTGTTAAAAAATGAACAAAAAGTTAATTTTTTTAAAATAAAAGATGCTATTAAAATTATAATTGAAAAAAAAGCTCAAGAAGAAAATAATAAAACAAAGGATAACATTTTTTATCCTAAATATGCATTTAACTTGTAGCGATAAATGATACTATTGATCTAAAATTAGACATTATGTATAGTTAAGTGTACATTTTATCTAACTTAAGTGAAATGGGAAAACGAAATGGCCTCACATCTTACACTACGAAATATTGAAGCCCTCTCTTCACCCGGTGGGCATTACTCTCATGTTGTGACTGCAAATAATATGTCGTTTGTTTCAGGATTACTGCCTTTAGATAAACAAGGTAAACCTTTAGCAGACAAACCAGTTGAAATTCAAATCATACAAGTGCTTGAAAACTTAAATGCTTGTCTTCTCGGAATTAATGCAAAGAAAACTGATATTGTTCAAGTTAAAGTCTATGTGACAGATATTAACGAATGGCCTATTGTTAATAAGCTATATGCAACATGGATTGGCGAACATAGGCCTGCAAGAGTCGTTGCTGGTGTAAAAGAGCTCCATTTTGGCAGTAAAATTGAAATTGAAGCCGTGGTGATCAAGGAGCAATCTTATGAATAAATTGCCTATTCCTACCTATAAAGATGTTGCTGAAGCTCATCAACGTATTCAGCCTTATCTTAATAAAACACCGGTTTTAACCTCTCGTACTATTAATGAACTAACAGGGGCGCAGTTTTATTTTAAATGTGAAAACTTTCAGCGTATGGGCGCATTTAAGTTTCGTGGTGCGATGAATGCATTATCTCAATTTAATGATCAACAACGTAAAAATGGTGTCGTAACTTTCTCATCAGGTAATCATGCTCAGGCAATTGCCTTATCGGCAAAGCTATTAGGTATTCCTGCAACAATTATCATGCCTGAGGATGCACCAAAGGCTAAAATAGAAGCGACAAAAGGCTATGGTGGTCACGTGCTCACCTATAACCGTTATACAGAAAATCGTGAAGAAATTGGCCAACAACTGGCACAAAAAAAAGGATTAACGTTAATTCCACCTTATGATCATCCCCATATTATTGCAGGGCAAGGTACTGTTGCAAAAGAGTTGTTCGATGAAGTTGGTGAATTAGATATGCTATTTGTTCCATTAGGTGGTGGTGGTTTACTTTCTGGCTCTTTATTATCAACCAAAGCTCTCTCACCGCAATGTAAAATATATGGTGTCGAGCCTTTAGCGGGAAATGATGGACAACAATCATTACGTAAAGGCGAAATCATCCATATTGATACCCCAAAAACAATTGCAGATGGTGCGCAAACGCAACATTTAGGCAATTATACTTTTGAGATTATTCGTAACAATGTGGATGATATTTTAACTGCAACGGATGAAGAATTAATTTCTGCTATGCAATTTTATGCTCAGCGTATGAAGATTATTGTAGAGCCAACAAGCTGTTTAAGTTTAGCGGCTACTCATCAATTTGGTGGTAAATTAAAAGGTAAGAAAATCGGTATTATTATCAGCGGTGGTAATGTCGATATCGCACAATATGGTCGTTTTTTAGCACAATAAAAAGATGTTATTAATCATTAAAAAAGCAGTATGAATTATTTTTTCATACTGCTTAAGATATATAAATGTATTACCATTCAATTAAGATAACGAAAGTATTTTTTGCTTAGTCTCTTTTAATTAAGTGAAAAAGTAATCCCCGCCTCTTGACATAATTGCACTAAATTCTCTTTTAATTGCTGATTTTCTTCAGGCAGTAAGTCGAGCTGTGGTAAACGCATATGACCACCAGCTATGCCACGCATAGTCAGTGCCGATTTAAATATTGCCATATTTGCACCTGATTTAAGTGCATCACTAAATTTCACACAAAATTGTTGCCAGTGTTTTGCTTCTTGGTGATTACCTGCAATATAGGCGTTGTACATATTCACAAATGGCTCAGGGAAAACACAGGCACAACCTGAAACTGTACCATCACAACCTGCATCTAATAAACCTAGGAATAATTTATCGTAACCATGAAGCACTGAAAAATTATCAGCTACAGCAAGGTAACTTAAAGTTGTATTATTATCAGCAAAACTGTATTTAATCCCAATTACATTTTTACACTGTTGTTGCACTTTTGCCGCTAACTCTGGCTTGATATTATTTGCCGCACATTGTGGAATATTATACAGATAAACAGGAAAATTATCCGGCACACTGTTTGCCACCGTCACAAAATAGTTTTCTAATTCTCTGTCTGTTGCACCAAAAAATTGTGGCGTCACCACGCCAATGCCATCAGCACCAATTTCTACCGCGTGTTTCGCTAATTCAAGGGTTTCGGTTAGTGTCATTGCGCCAACATGAATAAAGACAGGTAAGCGTTTATTGGCTGTTTCGACAACGGTTTGCGCAACGCTTTTACGTTCGGATGCTGATAAACGTAACATCTCTCCTGTCGTGCCACAAGGATAGAGACAATCAACACCTTGAGTAACTAACATGTCAGTTAATGCGGATAACGCTTTACTATCCACTTGATCATTGGGATCAAATGGAGTCACCATTGCTACTGTAACGCCAAATAATTTTTTCATATTAAGACCTTTATTAAATCAGATTGCTTCAACAATAACTTTAATTGCCAACATGCCAGGATCATCTAAACCCATCGATTTTTCTGGGAACATACGCGCTCGACCTAATAAATTAGGTTTTTGACGAAATTCATTAAGCGTATTATCAATACTCTGTAAGGCTACTGTTTTTAATTCAAACAGAGATAAAGCGGGTTTTAGCGCTTCAGATAATTGGTAAATAATATCAAGTACTGATTTTTGCCCTAACTCCCCTTTTCCTCTTGCCATCATGCTTTGATAGGCAACAGTTAACAGTGGTGAAATGTCGGCGGGTGCTATTTCTTGTAGCTGATTTTCTTTGCAATATTTCGCCATTGCCATAAAAGCCGTTGCTTGCAATGTCCCAAAAGAAGAAGCACAGGCTTTTTGTAATGATTTACTGCATTGAAAAAGTACTTTACTTAAATCTTCAGGCCAATCTTGTGCATCGTCTGCAATTTGTCGCCACCCTTTTTGCATGGTGATCCCTAAATCCCCATCACCGAGCAGACTATCTGCTTCACACAGCATTGACTGAGATTGCTCACAAGCCGTTGCAATGCGTTCAACACCTTGTTTTAGCATATCAATAGTGATATTCATCGCTAGACTCTCCAAAATGCACAATGAGCAGGTGCATTCATTAAGGCTTCAAGTTCATCATCTAATTTACACAACGTTAAACTTGCCCCTGTCATTTCCATCGAGGTGGCATAACGGCCGATTAATGGATGAATAATTGTAGCGCCTGTTTTTTCAACAAACTGTGCAACTTTGTTATATAAAATATAGAGCTCTTCGAGTGGTGTTGCGCCTAATGAATTGACTAATACTGAAACCTTATCACCGGCTTTGAGTGATAATTCCGCTTGCAGACGTTCAAACATTTCTTGAGCAATATCATCAGCACTGCGTAATTTATCGCGCCAAATTCCCGGTTCACCATGAATTCCCATGCCCATTTCCATTTCATCCTCACCAATATCAAAGGTGGGATGTCCTACTGCAGGTAAGGTACAAGATGTTAATGCACAGCCAATTGTTCGGGTATTTTCCATAGTTTTTTTAGCAATACGAGTCACCTCGTCAAGCGATGCACCTTCCTGTGCTTTAGCCCCTGCCATTTTAAAGCCATAAATCATCCCAGCCACACCACGACGTTTATGCGCCTCTTCGGGTTTTGCTGAAGCGACATCATCAGTGGCTAATACGGTTGTACAACGAATATCATCCTCAAAATCTACCGTTTCAGTCGCCATATCAAAATTCATGATATCGCCACCGTAATTGCCATAAAGCAGTAATACGCCTAAACCGCTGTTGGCTTCACGAATGGCATCTGTCATTAAATCCGCTGACGGTGAAGCAAAAACATCGCCTACAGCAGCTGCATCTAATAAGCCCTCACCGACATATCCTGTAAATACAGGTAAGTGACCCGAACCACCACCTGTTACAATGCCCACCTTCGGTTTATTCGCTTTTTGTGAACGAGTAATCAATCTTGGCTGTGGCTGACGATAAATATCACTATGAGCAAGGCATAAACCCGCTAATGTTTCATCGACATAATTTTCTGGCTTATTTAATATTTTTTTCATGTGATCACCCGATATTTTTTATTTATCTGCTGATTTCTGACATCTTAAAAAAACGTTATTTGACTTATTTAAGATGAGTTTTCCCTGATACTGAAAAAGTATCTTTATACTTAATTTATTTGGTATAAAAACGAAATACGTTATTTAGACTTCAATGCACCTCTCATTTGCATAATAACAATGAGAAGAAACACACTGGCTAATACCATTGAAATAGGTCTATTGACAAAACTAATAAAATCACCGTCAGATTTCATTAAGGATGAGAGCAAATTCTTTTCTAACATTGGGCCTAATATCATGCCTAGAATAATTGGAGATATTGGAAATTTTCGTTCTTGAAGAAAATAACCAATAACACCCATTACCAACATCACCACAATAGAAGACATCGTATTTGTAATTGCATAAGAGCCTACAATACTAAACAGGATAATTGCTGGGTAAATAATCGCGTTATCGATAGCAACAATCTTTTTTAGTAAATTGACAACAATAAAAGCAATGGGCAGTAAAATAAGATTGGCAATAAAGAAGATAATAAATACGGCATATAATTTATCAGGATTAAATAAGAATAACGTTGGTCCTGGTTGCATATCTTTCATATACAATACACCGATAATAATTGCTGCAGCAGAATCACCAGGAATACCAAAGACTAGAGATGGTATCCAACTTCCTGCTAAACTGGCATTATTACTGGCAGATGCATCAACAACGCCTTCTTCAGAACCATGACCATATTTCTCTGGTTTTTTAGATAGTTTCTTTGAAACCGCATAGGAAATCCAAGCTGCAATATCTGCCCCAGCGCCAGGTAAAGCACCAATAAGTGTCCCGATGATCCCACTACGAAAAATACCGCCTTTACGTTGCCGAATAATACAACCCACTCCTTTAAAAATATTGTAAGAGTCATTTTCAGTATTCACTTCCGTCAATGTAACTTGCTTTTCTTTCCAACGTTCAACGTAATATTTAATCGCACCAGAAATGGCGAATAACCCTATCATGGCTGGAATAAAACTGACTCCTTGCATTAAAGAAACTTCACCGAAAGTAAAACGGGCTTGTCCTGTAAATTCATCATAACCAATAGTAGCTAATGCAATACCAAAGAACAGTGCTAATAAGCTTTTTCTAATATGTGAACCTGAAACAATAGTTGCGCAGCTTAAGCCAATTAAAGACAACCACATATATTCGTAAGAACTAAATTTTAAAGCGAATTCGGCTAATAGAGGTGCTGTAGAGGCTAATATAATTGTTCCAATCACGCCACCAATGACAGAACTGGTTAATGACATGCCCAATACACGATTTGTTTTGCCTTGTTTTACTAAAGAATGTGCATCATTCGTATAAGCTGCTGATGCTGGTGTACCTGGAATATTTAATAATGCGCCAGGAATATCACCGGCAAATATAGATGATGCCCCGACAGAGATCATTAATGCTAAGGCTGGAATAGGCTCAAGGAAAAAAGTAAATGGCACCATTAAAGCAATAGCCATGGTCGACGTTAATCCAGGAATAGCGCCAACGAATAGACCAAATAAACAAGCCCCAATAACGACAAGAACTGTTGTGTAATCAATATAAGCAAGTGCGTTAATTAATATATCCATACTGTTGTTCTCTATTTATGAAAATAGCTAAGGTAGCGGTACTAACAGTACAGCGGTAAATAAGTAATACACACCTAACACCACACCAGCTGAAATAATAAAACTGTATATGGGTTTTACGATCGCATATTTCATCATTAATGGTGCAGTAATAATTAACCCAGTAAAAATAAAACCTAAATAATCTGATGCGAATACATAAAAAAGAATAATTCCGATAATTAAGAAGACAAATTTTATTTCATGCCATGTCATCAATGGAATATCACTTTCTTGTTTACGTGAAAATATATCTATTAATGAAAATATAATCATGCCTCCGCCAATAATAGAAGGCATAAACGCGGCACCATATTCACTAAAATCCCCTAATGAATACGCGCTATAAACAATAAGGAATAAACCAAAGCAACAAAATATTAGCGATAGAATATGACGATTTAGCATAAGCATAAAAACGGCTGTTATTCAGCCGTTTCCTCAGTTATTTCTTTATAATTTCACCAAACTTTTTATCTTCATTGGCCATAAATTGAGTGGCATCATCGCCGTATAATTCGATAACTTCAAAACCTTGTTTATTTGCAAATTCGGCTAATTCACCTGATGCATACACTTTTTTCATGGCTGCGGTGAGTTTATCTTGCACTTCTTTATCGAGTCCTTTGGGTGCCACTAACATATTCCATGCTTGCAGATCCCAATTGTAAGGTGTGGCTTCTTTGAATAAGGGGACATTAGGGTAAAAAGTTGATTTTTCGTTTGACATAATAGCCATATGTTTCACTAAACCGGCTTTTACCATACTGTCAGCTTCACCTAATGAAGAAGTCACGATATCGACACCTCCTGATGCTAATTCTTGTAATGCAGCACTTGCGCCTTGAGAAGGAATAAAACGAATAGCATTATCTGGTAACCCTGCCGCACGCAACATACCAATCGTATTAAGGTGCCAAATTGAATTTAAGCCACTGCCTGATGCTTTTAACTTACCCGGATTTGCTTTGGCGTAATCGATAATTTCTTGTGCATTTTTAAATGGTGATGATTTTCCAACTTGCAATCCACCATAGATAACAGCAAGACGTGTGATAGGCGTGTAATCTTGATAGGTTAAGTTCGTCATACCTTGGTGATGCATCATGGTAATTTCAACCGTTGCAATTCCTAGCGTATAGCCATCAGGTTTTGCATTTTTAATCGCATCATGACCTACAACACCACTACCGCCGGTTTTATTGACGACATTAACCGTTACGCCCAATTCTTCTTGTAGTCCTTTCGCTGCTAATCGTGCAACTGTATCAGTATTACCGCCCGCCGCCCAAGGAACTATGATAGTAATCGGTTTCTCAGGATATTGAGCAAAAGCCGGAAGTGTAAAAATGGAACTGCATAGGGTAAATGCCAGAAGTGTTTTTTTCATTATACGCACCTTTTCTCATTGCAGATTATTTGAGGCCGAATATCTTCAAGCCTTGATTTAAGGCGAGCCTGCACTTGAGAAAGGACAGGCATTGCTGTTACGCCTTTTTGTTCTATGAAGGCAGAGAGGAAAGCACTAGCAAATAAGACACATTCATGCATTGTTCCCCCTGCGGCTATCTTTGAAGCAAATGCGCCGTTAAACGCATCTGTTGCTGCCATCGTATCCACACGTAATGATGGCATAGGTGGAATATGGAATGTGGCTCGACCATCAAAATAAACCACACCAAGTTCATCCATATAAATAATCACTTTCTTACTTTCGTCACCGGAAATAATACTGATCGCCTGTTTTGCATCATTAATATCGTTTATTTCAATATCAGCCCAATGCGATGCTTGGTTTGCATTTAAAGTAATAAAATCAAGATATAAATAAAGTTGTTTTAGATTTTCGTTATAAGGTGCAACATTCAATATAACGATTTTATTAACCGACTTAGCAAATAAGGCGGCCTTAATATTGGCTTCTATATTAATTTCGCCTTGAAGCAATAACACATCTGCTTCACTTACATAAGGCAAAGAAATATCAATTTCTTGTTGAGAGAAGGTATTATTTGCCCCTAAATAAGTTGCTGTAATATTGTTTTGTGTTTTGTCAGCTAAATAACTAATCGAACTACCTGTTGGCACCGTTTCTGTTTGAAAAATAGTGAAAGAATCAATACCACTTTCTTGTAAATATTTATAAGCGTATTTACTAAAATGATCTTCACCAACTTTCGTTATTAAATGGACTTTAGCATCAGAAAAACTAGCAGCCATCGCCTGATTTGTTCCTTTACCACCAGGACCTATCGAATTGCTTTTTGAATTAACTAATTCACCAACTTTCGGAAAAGATTCGACATTGGCGATAATATCCACCACAAACGATCCTAACACACAGACTTTCCCTTCTGGTTTTCTATCTTTACGTTCTCTAACGATTAATAAATCGTGCAATAAACATGAAATATCAAAACTATCACTAAATTTACTTATTTTTTTAATTTCTTGTTTCCCTAGTATGGCGCCACCATGACAACGTTTGATCAACCCCTCTCCTTCAAGGTATTTCAAATCACTGCGAATCGTCTCCAGCGTCACGCTGAATTTCTCCGCAAGTTGAGCCACTTTAACTTTCTTTTGTTCCCTGATGATGGTGTAGATTTCCTGTCGCCGTTCTTCTGAAAACATATAAAGTGCCTCCGTATCATTGATAACGAGAATAAGGATATCAGGCTTGTGATTCTGCGATGGTATTCAAAACAAAAAACCAAAAACAGAAGTAAAACCAAATCCAAGCAATTTAGATCACATTTTTTTAACACAACATCAATTGGTACACGTTAAAAATGAGAGGTGAAACGAGTCGAATAATGAAGAGTCATCTAGAAAAGAGAGGTAGAATCAGCCGTTCAAAGACGGCTGATAAGATAACGAAACATATTAATACAAAAGAGATTATTTTTAAATGTAAATATTACGTTAAATACTATTGCTTGAGTATTTAATTTAAAAAGGCATTGAGCAGATAAAAACCTACCAATGTGAGTAAAACCACCACTAAGGTATTACGTATTTTAAGCGCTAATCCAACACATAATAAGGTGCCCCAAAGATAAGGATTGTCAATAATACCTTTAAATTCGCTTTTTTCTAACAGCACGATCGGCGCGCAAATAGCGGTTAATAAACAAGGTGCAGAATACCCTAAAGCTTGTCTGATCACTGACGGTAATTTAATGGGGATCGCCGGTTCAAGAAAGAAATAACGCAACATGAAAATGACGAGTGCCAAAATTAATAATAACGACCATGTCATTTTTGTTCTCCTCTTATTTTCGCAACACAAACCGCGATAAACATACCGGTTAATCCCCCAATAACGACACCACCTTCTATATTCAACCAATTGAAAACAATTGAGAGGCAAAAAGAGACGATCACGCCCACTAAAGTACTAAATGTTTTTATTAATGGGATCACAATTGCCAATAATGTGGCAACAATAGAGAAATCAAGATGATAACGAGATAAATCAGAAACTTGACTGGCCATAATAATACCCACGATACTGACTGCCACCCACGCTAAATAAAAACACAATCCCGCACCTATCATATAAGCGGGTGTTAATTTCACTTTAGGTTGTGCTGAAACGGCAAAAAGCTCGTCAGTCAGTAAAAATCCGATGGTAATACGCTGATACCATTTTAAATGGGCAACATAAGGACGTAAGGTTAAACCATATAAAAGATGTTGAGCAGTAATAAAAAAAACAGAAACAATAATCGTCAACATACCGGCACCAGAAATCACCAGTCCTAATGTCACTAATTGTGCCGCCCCCGCAAAAATAATGGCAGACATTCCGACACTTTGTGCAAAAGTTAACCCTGCATCAACAGCCATTGAACCGGCTAATATTCCCCATGGAATAACAGCAAGACATAAAGGTAAGACATGCAAAGCCCCTAGGCCAAAAGCACGCATTATTTGCCTATTTTCATTATTATTTTTCACCATTTATCTATCTTCGCTTCTAATACATCAATTCTATATGGAATGATTATCAGTCAATAAAAATAAATGGGCTTGTATAAAATTGCTATTTTGTTTTTTTTATTACAGTCAGTGGCGATTTCAAAGAAGAAGGCAATTGAAGCCCCTTCAAATAATTGCCTGGTGTAACACCAATGGTATTTTTGAAATGACGATGAAAATGGCTTTGATCAGAAAAACCACAACGTTGTGTCACATCCGTAAGTGTGTGACCTAAAGAGAGTAATTGTCTTGCTTTTCGAATCCGTGCTTGAATAAGCCAAGCATGAGGAGTCATGCCTATCTCTTTTTTAAATTGACGTAAAAAATGCCATTGGCTTAAATTCACCATTTCAGCCAATGTATTAAGTGAAAACTCATTTTCAGGTGTGTCATTCATTAATTCACTTATCCATTGTAATCGTTGACCTATTACGCTTAATGGCTTTGCTTGAGTTCTTGTTTTGCTATAACGCAAAATCAACATTGCCATTGTGGAAAGTAATAAAGACTCTTTTAGAAGATAATTATTGGGTTGTCTCAGTAATGAAAAAAGCAATAAAAGTTGTTGACTTAAACCGGGATCGTGAATAACAGCATCAGGAAACCAAGGTGTTGCACCCTGCTCTTGTTGTAGATCACGCGTTAATGTTTGCAGATATTCCGGTGTAGGATAAATGGCCTGATAAGCCCAACCTGATTCTACCGCAGAGGAGCCGGTGTGGACTTCGTCAGCATTAACTATAATAATATCGCCTTTAGGGGCGATATGTTCGCTTCCTGTACGATAAAACTGTTGTGCGCCATCATCAATTACACCAATACAGAAGCCTTCATGAGTATGACGTGAAAAAGTTTGATGTAAATACTCAGCTTGTAGATAAGCAAGACGATTAAGCTCAGGAAGGTGAATAAGTTTAGCCTGCTCTTGTCGCATTGAATATTGACTCCATCAACAGTAAAAATCATCAGCTTGTATCATAAACACTATACTGATGATTGCATAAAATTGCTCAGTCTTACTCATGTCGTTGATGAATTTTTGCTGGAACAAAAATTTGATGAACTTCTAAGTTTGTCTGGTTAATTAATCCCATAACCAGTCGGAAACAATATGATGCTAATTCAGGATTATTTTGTGCAACAGTATCTATTGGCATTGATAATGAATCATACAAATAGTGATCATCAAAACCAGCTAAATAGACTTCATTTTGCATTATTTTATTTTGACTTAGATAGCGCAACACTCCATCTAATAAGCCACAAGCAGAAGTAAAAACAAACTTAGGCGATCGCCCTAGCGATGCACACAAAGAGCCGAACATTTCATAACCTGAACTTGGGTGATAATGCCCATGTATGATCCACTCTGATTTTAGATTGATTTGTGCTTGTGAAAGCCCTTGGGTGAAACCCAAAAGACGATCTTTAGTCGGTGAAAGCGTTGATTGCCCACCTAGGAAATAAAATTCATCAATACCTTTTGTCGAAGCAATTTCTGCAATAAGTTGTTGTGTTGCCGTTATTGAATCGGTGACAACAAAAGGTAATGTTGTTCCTTCAAAATACCGGTCAAATAACACAACAGGTATTTGTTTACTTAAACGTTGATATTCAAAATCACTTTGTAAACAAGAAGCCACAATCAAACCATCAATTTGACGTGATAATAGATGTTCGATTGCCAGCGTTTCTTGAGCAGCATTTTCATCAGTACAAGAAATAAGTAATTGAATACCTGCTTCTCTGCATAATATTTCAAGTTCATACGCCACAGAAGCAAAGCCATAGTTAGTAATATCAGGAATAACCAACCCTAATGCATAACTACGGTTATCACGTAAAGAGCGAGCATGAATATTAGGCTGATACTGATATTGTTCAGCAATAGCCGTAATACGCGCGATAGTATCATCAGATACACGCATCTCTTTACCACGACCATTTAATACTAAACTTGCCGTTGTTTTTGAAACGCTCGCTAATTTTGCAATATCGGTGATCGTGATACGTTTTTGTTTTTTCACTATTGTTCTACTTAATGTCACGTTCGCTAAACTTAAACTGTTTTATTGTTTATATAATTGTATTTAACTGAGTAATGCATTCTTTAATTGCCAAGTTGTGAGGTTTATTGTGTCTTTTCCCAAGAAACAGATAGTCTGTTTTTCTAAAGGGAAAAAACGGCTACTCATCACACCGGCTCCGCCATTAAAGAAAATCTCTACACTAGAGCTATCACATAATATTTGAAGATGTTTTATATCACCAGACCAGAAACGTGATTGCCACTCCCCGTTTTTAACACTACGGCGTTTTAACACGGCTTGATTATTTTCAATGAATAAAGCAAGAGTATCAGAAAAATAAATAGTAAGAGAGCCAAATAGCTCTACTTCAAATTCAAACGAAAATCCGCTGATATCTGGCGCATCATCAGCAATACCCTGCCAATATGCTGGCTTTTGTCTGAGTTGCTGTAACTCTTTTACGGGTTGTTGATAAAGCTTCCCTTCTTTTATATGTAATTCGCGAGGGCAAGTCATTTGGTGTATCCAGCCATTAGCAATGGTCGGTTGGTACATCTCTTCACCATCAGGAACTCCCATCCAACCAAATAATAAACGTCTGCCATTCGCTAATGTGGTTTGTGGTGCGTAAAATTCAAAACCTGCATCTAATTCGATTAAATCACCATGCTGAAATTGCAATGTTGAATAATCAAAGTCTCCTATTAAATAGGCACTAGAATGCGAATTTAAAAATCGTTGTTGCTCTCTTTTTATACCTTGGGGACATGTTAATAGAATAAAGCGATCATCTAGTTCAAAGAGATCTGGGCATTCCCACATATAACCCGCATCAGCTAACCCGCCTAAATAACTTCCCGCTAACTCGCCGGCTAATTGCCATTGATATAAGTGAGATGCACGATAGAGTAAAACCTTACCCTGTTTATCTAAGTTTTGTGCGCCTAATACCATGTACCAGATATCATTATATTGCCAAATCTTCGGATCACGGACATGACCACTATAGCCTTCAGGAAGCCCTAATACAGGCCCTAACTTATCAAAACCTCCCTGCTGATTTTCAACAGCTAAACATTGCCACGCCGTGCGAGAGCCATCCTCAAATTTGACATTACCAGTATAACAAAGGGTTAATTGCCCTTGGTAGATCACGGCACTACCGGAATAACAGCCATCTTTGTCATAAAATTCATCAGGCAGTAAAGCAACAGGTTGATGCTGCCAAATAATCAAATCCTTTGAACGCCAATGACCCCAACATTTATTTTTATGCTCACAAGACAAAGGATTCCATTGATAAAACAGATGATAATATTCACCATCAAAACAAAACCCATTGGGATCATTCAATAATCCCGTTACTGGTGCTAAATGCCAATGTGGATAGTATTTATCTTTTACCGCTTTAGTACTATTACGCATAACCGCTTGTAAAATCGCAGATAACCCTTCGTTTGTGTTCATTTATGCAGACTCCACTTTGTATTTCAGTAAAAGAGAGATAACAAACGCAGTCACAAAGGCAATCACAAGGCCAATAATATAGTTCATAATTGAACCTGCTTGCACGATTGCAATCCCCGGAATAGCAGTCAACCCTACGGCTGTCATATAAACATGCGAGCCTACAACCCAAGCGCCTCCAGCCGCACCACCAATTAACGCTGCAATAAAAGGTTTTCCATAACGTAAATTAATCCCGAAAATGGCCGCTTCAGTGATACCTAACATAGCGGAAAAACCAGATGGGATTGTGATTGCTTTAATTTTTGCATCATTGGTTTTAAACCAAACAGCAATACAAGCACCACCTTGAGCAATATTTGCCATTGCCCAAATCGGCAATAAAAAATTAACCCCAATATTTGGGTTACCTAATAAACCCGCTTCGACAGCATGAAAACTGTGGTGAATACCCGTAATAACAATCACAGAATAAAGGCCACCAAAAATCAGCCCTGCTATCCAACCCGCTTGTGTAATTAAGGTGCTTAATAGTAATGAAATACCATCACCTAAAAAACGACCAACAGGCCCTATAACTAATAACGCCACAAAGCCCGAAATAATAACGGTTAAAAATGGCGTGATAATTAAATCGAGTGCATTAGGAACAACTTTACGTAATTGTTTTTCCAACACACTCATAAACCAAACGGCAAGTAAGACTGGAAAAACAGTACCTTGATAACCAATCATTGCCACCTCTAACCCAAAGAAGTTCATGGTGTTAAAACCAGCGGCAACGCCCCATGCGTTAGTTAATGCAGGATGCGTTAAAATTCCACCTAATGTAGCGCCAAGATAAGGATTTCCGCCAAACTCTTTTGCCGCAGTAAAACCAATCAAAATAGGCAAAATAATAAATGCCGCAGAGCTACACATATCTAACATGATATAGAGTGCATTATCAGGACTCACCCACTGGTTAGTTTTCATTAACCCAAGTAGCCCCATTAATAAACCTGACGCCACAATGGCAGGAATAATAGGTACAAAGATATTAGAAAGCAGTCTAGCTATTCGCTGAAATGGGTTGAGCTTTTTGGCGGCAATATTTGCTGCTTCAGATTTACTTGATTCACCAATACCCGCTGCAGCAATAAAGGCAGCATGTACTTTATTAACTAAGCCAGTACCAAAAATTACCTGAATTTGTCCTGCATTACTAAAACACCCTTTTACACCTTCTAATTTATTAATTGCCTCTTTATCAGCTTTAGTGTCATCAACAAGTACAAGTCTTAAACGGGTAGCACAATGCGCCGCACTGGCAATATTTTCAGCACCTCCTAACAAAGGCACTAGTTGGCGAGCAATATTCTCAATATTCATCATAGCCTCAGTAAGTCTAACTTCGTTTATAAACGAATTAATCGCAATGTAAAAAACTAAAACGGTTTAGCTAATAATCTGATTAAATAAAAACTCATCTAAAATGGCAATAAAAATAGGAATAAAAACGCTTTATTTGTGATCTGAAAGACAAAAAAGATACGTTACTTGTCTTATTTTGATGATGACAAGGAAGTCAGCTCAACGTAAAAGCTAAACAATTTATTTATTATTTAGCTGAGAAAATTAATATAATGTTAAATAATTCTTATTTAGGAAGCAATGACCCAATAATTAATTTTATTGGAAAATAATCTAGTTAAATCTGATAGATAGCATATTATCACTTGGTCTATTCTTTGTTATCAGTAACATTATCATATCTCACTAATCGTTATATATTTAACTATATATCAGTATTAATCAAATGATTAAATTTAAATAATACAAAAACTTAAGTTAACCCTAAAAACTGGTAACGCTTGTAATAAATCACTTTTCTTTGATGTAAAGCAACTACAACTTTTAGAAAATACGTAGTATCCACATTAACAGTTGGGTTTTATTACCTACGTTAAAGTGCTTATTTTTTAACAATAATAACAATAATTATTTCTCTATAAGCTTGTTAGCTTCTGTTTTTTCTTAAAAATATAAATAATCAAGTGAGTAATGTATGAAAAACATCAAAGAGATGGCGTTACTTTCCACTCCCTTATCTCGCCGTCGTTTTGTAAAAACAGGTGCAGCGGGTGGTCTAGCAATAACTGCGGGGGGATTATCACTCCCTTTTAACCAGGCTGTTGCCTCAGAAACAAAGCCAGCAACGAACAACGAAAAAGTGGTGTGGAGCGCCTGCACCGTAAACTGTGGTAGCCGTTGCCCACTACGTATGCATGTTGTTGATGGTGAAATTAAATATGTAGAAACTGACAACACTGGCAATGATGTCTATGAAGAATTACACCAAGTCCGAGCCTGTTTACGTGGTCGTTCTATGCGTCGCCGTGTTTACAACCCAGACCGTTTACGTTATCCAATGAAACGTGTTGGCCAACGTGGTGAAGGTAAATTTGAACGTATCTCATGGGATGAGGCCTTCGATACGATTTCAGATACCATGAAACGCCTGATAAAAGATTATGGTAATGAATCTATTTATCTGAACTACGGAACAGGTACTTTAGGTGGCACCATGACAAAGTCATGGCCACCAGGAGCAACATTAATTGCTCGTTTAATGAATTGTTGTGGTGGTTATCTTAATCACTATGGTGATTACAGTACGGCACAAATTGCGGCTGGCTTAAATTACACCTATGGTGGTTGGGCTGACGGCAATAGCCCTTCAGATATTGAAAATACCAAACTTGTCGTGATGTTCGGTAATAATCCTGGTGAAACACGTATGAGTGGTGGCGGTGTCACCTATTACGTTGAACAAGCGCGTGAAAAATCTGATGCACGAATGATTATCATCGACCCACGCTATACCGATACAGGTGCAGGCCGCGAAGATGAATGGATCCCTATTCGCCCAGGAACGGATGCCGCATTAGTTAATGCGTTAGCTTATGTCATGATCAAAGAAGACTTAGTTGATAAGCCTTTCTTAGATAAATATTGTGTTGGTTACGATGAAACTACGATGCCAGAAGGTGCGCCAAAAAATGGTCACTATAAAGCCTATATTTTAGGTGATGGCGCAGATGGTCAGCCCAAAACCCCAGAATGGGCAGCGCAAATTACAGGTATTCCCGCTTCACGTATTGTTAAATTAGCACGTGAAATCGCAACAGCGAAACCGGCTTATATTACACAAGGCTGGGGACCTCAACGCCGTTCTAATGGTGAGCTTGCTTCTCGCGCTATTGCGATGCTCTCTATTTTAACGGGTAATGTGGGGATTAACGGCGGTAATACTGGTGCTCGCGAAGGCTCTTACAGTATTCCTTTTGTGCGAATGCCTACGCTAACAAACCCTGTCACCACCAGCATTTCCATGTTTATGTGGACGGATGCCATTTTACGTGGCCCCGAAATGACGGCAACGCGTGATGGTGTTCGTGGTAAAGACAAATTGGATGTGCCGATTAAAATGGTTTGGAACTACGCAGGTAACTGTTTAGTTAACCAACATTCTGAAATCAATCGTACTCACGACATTTTGCAAGACGATAAAAAATGCGAAATGATTGTGGTGATCGATAACCATATGACTGCATCAGCTAAATATGCCGATATACTGCTCCCTGATTGCACTGCATCGGAACAGATGGATTTCTGTATGGATGCATCAGCAGGTAATATGGCATATGTGATTTTTGCTGATCAAGCAATTCAACCTCGCTTTGAAAGCCGTAATATCTATGAAATGACGAGCGAAATTGCAAAACGTATGGGGGTGGGTGAAAAATTCACTGAAAACCGAACTCAAGAAGAGTGGTTACGCCATCTTTACGAACAATCTCGTCAAAATTTACCAGAACTTCCAACATTTGAAGAGTTCCGTGCTCAAGGGATCTTCAAAAAACGTGATCCTGAAGGCCATCACGTTGCTTATCGTAAATTCCGTGAAGATCCTGAAAACAATCCATTAACAACACCATCTGGTAAAATTGAGATTTATTCATCTCAACTTGCTGACATCAAAGCGACATGGGAACTCGCATCTGACGATGTCATTGATCCCCTGCCAATTTATTCCGCTGGCTTTGAAAGTTATGGTGATCCAGCAATGGAAAAATACCCATTACAAATGACCGGTTTCCACTATAAGTCACGTACTCACTCAACTTATGGCAATGTGGACGTTTTAAAAGCGGCATGTCCACAAGAAATATGGATAAACCCTGTTGATGCATCAAAACGCGGCATAAAACACGGTGATTTAGTGCGTATTTATAACGATCGTGGTGAAGTTAGGATCAATGCAAAAGTCACGCCTCGTATTTTGCCGGGTGTTGTCGGTCTAAGTGAAGGTGCTTGGTATAACCCAGATAGCAACCGCATTGATCACGCGGGTAGCATTAACGTGTTAACGACACAACGCCCTTCGCCACTAGCTAAGGGTAATCCTTCTCATAGTAATCTTGTTGAAGTCGTCAAGGCGTAAGGAGTCTGGTTATGTCAACGCAATATGGTTTTTACATTGATTCAAGTCGTTGCACCGGCTGCAAAACCTGTGAACTGGCGTGCAAGGATTTTAAAAATTTATCCCCTGAAGTCAACTTCCGCCGTATTTATGAATATGCAGGTGGTGATTGGACTGAACAAGACGGCGTTTATACACAAAATGTATTTGCTTATTACTTATCCATTTCCTGTAACCACTGTGACGATCCTGCTTGTGCAAAAGTTTGTCCGAGTGGTGCAATGCATAAACGTGAAGATGGCTTTGTTGTCGTTAATGAAGATATTTGTATCGGTTGTCGCTATTGTCATATGGCTTGCCCTTACGGTGCACCGCAATTTGATGAAGTCAAAGGTCATATGACCAAGTGTGATGGTTGCTATGAGCGTGTGGCAGAAGGTAAAAAACCGATTTGTGTTGAGTCTTGTCCACTACGTGCATTAGATATGGCACCGATTGAAGAGTTACGTGCTAAATATGGTGATTTAGCTGAAATCGCCCCACTTCCTTCAGCAAAATACACCAAGCCAAATATTGTCCTTAAATTAAATGCCAATAGCCGTCCTGTGGGTGATACCACCGGTCATCTGGCAAACCCAGAGGAGGTGTAAGATGGTGGGATTGCATGAATGGCCACTAATGTTCTTTACTGTTATCGGTCAAAGTGTTGCGGGCGCCTTTATTATTATGGGATGTGCCATCCTTTCGGGTAAGTTTTCTCCTGAAATGAACCGAAAAGTACATTACAGCATGTTTGGTCTTTGGGCGTTAATGGGGATCGGTTTTCTATTATCCATGATGCATATGGGAACGCCATTACGCGCATTTAACTCATTGCTTCGTTTGGGACATTCTTCATTAAGTAATGAGATTGCCAGCGGTTCCATTTTCTTTGCACTGGGAGGTATTTACTGGTTATTGGCTGTACTTAATAAAATGCCAGCTACATTAGGTAAATTATGGGTCACATTGGTAATTATATTAGCCGCATTATTTATTACAGCGATCTCTCGCGTATACCAAATTGATACCGTTCCAACGTGGTATAACAACTACACCACATTTAATTTTGTGCTGACAGCCTTTATCGGTGGCCCTATTTTAGCGGCACTTTTAATGCGCATTGCAGGTTTTAATTTAAACTGTGTTAGTGCATTGCCATTACTCAGTGTTATCGCCATTATCGTTAGCGCCATTGTGGCAACATCACAAGGCTTTGAATTAGGATCTATACAAACTTCTGTACAAAAAGCCGTCGATTTAGTCCCTAACTATGGTACTTTAATGGGAATAAAATTAGTGGCTTTAGCTTTAGGCTTAAGTTGCTGGATTGCACCGCTTCTGCGTAAAAATAACCCTTCAGTTGCGTTATTAGCGTTGGGCTTTATTTTAGTGTTTGTCGGTGAATTTATAGGGCGCGGTGTGTTCTATGGTTTACACATGACTGTCGGCATGGCGGTTGTTGGTTAATTAAAGGCTCACCCTTTAAACCGTTGTAATAGTAAAAAGCACACACTTTTTATCTGTTACGGCGGTTTTCTTTTTATAATGCGGTATCACTCTTTTTTAATCTTCGTCATTATGTTTAGATAGAAAATCGCATATAGTAAAGACAATAAATCTAAGCGGATTATAAAAATATTATGGAACAACAACTTATTACTGACATTTCTCTTACCGCCCGTATTTTAGGTGCAGCGTTTTATTATGCACCCACTGAAAAAAGTGACATTGTCGAACTGCTGTCGAGTCAAAAGTGGGTTGAAGAATGGCCTTATGGCAATGAGGAGGAAAAGCAACGTATTGCAACGCTACTTTCACAAACCTCATTTAATGAAGAAACTTTAGCACAAGCTTATCAGCGTTTATTTGTTGGCCCTTACGCACTTCCTGCTCCACCTTGGGGCTCTGTTTACCTTGATCATGAAAATGTATTGTTTGGTAATTCCACATTAGATCTACGCGAGTGGATGCTAGAAAACGGTATTGATATTGCGTTAACTCAAAATGAGCCTGAAGATCACTTTGGTTTAGTGGTGATGATGGTCGCATGGGTTGCAGAAACACGTCCTGAAAAATTAAATGAGCTATTAGCTGAACACCTTCTACCATGGGCTTATCGTTATTTAGAAAAGTTATCTTTGCAAGGGGCATTCCCTTATTACGAAGGTTTAGCCATGCTGGCAACATTAACGCTCAAAAGCTGGCAATTGCAGTTAAATATTACCCCTGCTGAAAAACAATTATTTTGTTGATTTACAATTGACAGTAAAAATGTGAAGCCCTAAAGGCGAAAGAAATTCTCGCTTTTAGGGCTTTGATATATAAAAAGTTAACGTTCTTAAGATTGTTTCGACCAAAACTGATAAAGCCTAGGTTGTGTTTCATCTTCGGTTTTTATCTGTGTAAATTGAAGGCCTTCTTGTTGCTCTGGTTCCTTTCTTAATACTTTAGCAATACTGGCGGTCGATAGTCCGTAAGGCTCTGCATCCTCATTAGAATAGGCATAAAAAATTTTAGAGATCCCCGCCATACGCATTGCGGCAAGACACATTGGGCAAGGTTGCCCACTAGCATAAACAATACAATCATCTAATTTTGTTCGCCCTAATACTTTGCCGGCTTCCCGTAATGCTAATAATTCAGCATGGGCAGTGGGATCATTTGTCGTTATTATTTGATTAACGGCACTTGCAATCACTTGACCATTATTCACAATGACCGCTCCAAATGGTCTTCCCCCTACTTTCACATTATCCATTGCAAGCGATATGGCTTGTTGTATAAATTCATTATCTGACATTATTTTGCCCCCGCTTGTTCAAGTATATTAACGATGTTTGTATAGCCTTTATCTTTAGCTAAAGTTAATGGTGTGTGGCCAGAGCCATCGGCGAGGTTAACGTTAGCTCCACCTTCAATAAGTAAAGTCACAATATCTTCATATTTTTGGCTACCATCACCCAAGATAATGGCTTCAATAAGCGCAGTCCAACCTAAACGATTAATATGATTAACATCCACACCAGCATCAATCAATGTTTTTACAGTCTTTACATGGCCTCGCTCAGAGGCAGGGATTAATGCCGTTCCACCATAACGATTAACACTTTTAAGAGAGGCTCCATGTGATAAGGTTAATTCTAAAATTTCCTGTAGCCCTCTCGCTCCCGAGTAAAGATAAGGTGAATCATGAATCGCGTCACGGGCATTAACATCAGCGCCTTTTTCTATCAGATATTTTGCGACATCAATTTGATTAGCATGTGTGGCCGCCATTAAGGGTGTGCGTAATTTTAGATCACGTTGTTCAATATTTGCACCTTGTTCTATCTGACGTTTTAATTCAGATAAATTTCCCTCTTGTGCCAATGTAACTAAGTATGCTTTATCAGAATTTGCCATCGCTTTAACCATAAAGATAGATGAAATCATTAACAGGCTTAAGAAGTATAAAAACCATTTAGCCTTTAGATAGAGAGTATTCATTCAATATCTCCTAGAAAGTGCTAATTTCCACTCATTTAATTAGCATACTCTTTGAACTCACCCTCATATCTAACAAAGGCGTGACATTATTTCAACAAATCAAGGGGTAATAAACCATCTATTAAGTCATTTTTATACTTTTTTTACACTTCCCATATCTCTTTTATCAACATCTTTACAGACCTTTAAGTACGCTCACTCAATCTAAATAGTAAAAGGAATGTTCTGATGTTGATATTCGGTGCTGTGATATTAGTTGTTTTGCTCACTGCTTATCTAGTTTATGTGTTATTTCACGCAGAGGCATTTTAAAAATGGCAACTATGATTTTGATATATCTTGCTGTTTTTCTGATTACGCTATTTGTAATGGGAAAAATGCTCGGGCATTATTTGGCTCGCCTAATTGAAGGTGATTTACCTCATTGGGTTACTCAAACTGAACATGTCATTTGGCGTTGCTGTGGTTTTAAACCCGCAGGTAAAGCCATTCAGTCTATGAGTTGGTATCACTATATGCTTGCTCTACTTATTTTTAATTTAATGGGCGCAATTTTATTATTTATCATACTGCTTAACCAAGGTTATTTACCCTTAAATCCGCAATTTGCCCCTAATATGAATTGGGATTTAGCGCTAAATACTACCATTAGCTTTATTACAAATACTAACTGGCAAGCTTATAGTGGTGAAACTGCCGTCAGCTATTTGAGTCAAATGACAGGACTTGCTGTACAAAACTTTTTATCCGCTACAACAGGTATTGCTGTCGCTTTTGTTTTAATTAGAGCGTTAACTCAATCTTCTTGTACCTCATTAGGAAATGCTTGGGTTGATATTGGTCGCATTACATTATATGTATTACTGCCTTTAGCGATTATTTGGTCGCTGTTATTTGTCAGTCAAGGCGTTATACAAAACTTTCATCCTGCAATATTAAGTCAAGGTCTTGATGGGCAACAGCAATGGTTACCCATGGGCCCCGTAGCCTCTCAAGAAGCAATAAAGTTATTAGGCACGAATGGCGGTGGCTATTTTGCGGCAAATTCGGCTCATCCTTATGAAAATCCAACTTCATTCAGCAACTTCTTACAAATACTTGCTATCTTTCTGATCCCCACCGCATTGTGTTTTGCCTTTGGTCGCTTAAGCGGAACAGCGCGCCAAGGTTACACCTTACTTTGGGCCATGACGCTGATTTTCATTGTTGCCGTTGGTGTTATTACTTGGGCTGAATGGCAAGGAAATCCAGAGTTTATATTCGCTGGCACTGACAGTTCACTGAATTTAGAAGGAAAAGAAACACGATTTGGCATAATCGGTAGCGCCATTTTTGTTGCTGTCACAACGGCGGCTTCTTGTGGTGCTGTCAATGCAATGCATGATTCATTAACAGCATTAGGTGGCATGGTGCCTATGTGGTTAATGCAAACGGGAGAAGTGGTATTTGGCGGAGTCGGTTCAGGGTTTTACGGCATGATCCTCTACGTCTTATTAGCCGTATTTATTGCGGGATTAATGGTTGGTCGTGCACCTGAATACCTTGGCAAAAAAATAGGCGTTTCGGAGATGAAATGGGTCGCCATTGCCATTTTAATTTCCCCTACCGTTGTTTTATTAGGTACAGCTCTCGCTTTATTTACGGATGTTGGCCGTGAAGCAATTTTAAATCCAGGTCCTCATGGTTTTAGTGAAGTGTTATATGCTTTTACTTCTGCTGCTAATAATAACGGTAGCGCTTTTGCGGGACTCAATGTCAATTCACCTTTTTATAATCTGTCATTAGGTATCGCAATGCTCGTTGGTCGCTTTGGTGTCATGTTACCTGTTTTAGCTATTGCAGGAAGTTTAGCCGTAAAAAAACGTCAGCCTGAAAGCTTAGCGACACTTTCTACCACTTCACCACTGTTTATTTTGTTATTGATCCTCTCCGTATTAATGATTGGCGCACTTACTTTTGTTCCAGCATTAGCGCTGGGCCCAATTGCTGAACATTTACAGTTATTTTGGGCAAAATAAGGATACGTATCATGAAAACAACGCAACTTTTTGATAGAAAAACAATAATATCAGCTTTCTTAGATGCGATAAAAAAATGTACGCCTCAAGCGCAATGGCGTAACCCTGTTATGTTTATTGTTTATGTGGGTGCACTCATAACAAGCGGAATTTGGTTTGCCTCGCTGTTAGGATATCTCCCTGATGATAACCACTTCACTTTCCAAGTGATGTTTTGGTTATGGATAACACTGTTATTCGCCAATTTTGCTGAATCATTGGCAGAAAGTAGAAGCAAAGCACAAGCAGCAAGCTTACGTGGAGCAAAACAACTCTCTAAAGCAATACGTTTGCATCATGCCGATATTCACGCTCCTCAAGAAAGCATTGATTCACTCTTATTACAGCAAGGTGATATTGTTTTAGTAAATGCAGGTGAAATTATTCCTTGTGATGGTGAAGTCATTGAAGGGGGAGCTTCTGTTGATGAAAGCGCAATTACGGGTGAATCAGCTCCAGTGATCCGCGAGTCGGGTGGTGATTTTTCTTCTGTCACAGGCGGTACAAGAGTGTTATCAGATTGGTTGATTATTCGTTGCACCGCAGAAGCGGGTAATTCATTTCTTGATCGCATGATTGGAATGGTTGAAGGAGCAAAACGCAGAAAAACACCAAATGAAGTAGCTTTAACTATCTTATTAACAGCACTGACACTTATTTTCTTATTAGCTTGTATCACCCTTTATCCGTTCAGTGTTTTTGCTGTCGAGTTTCAAGGACATGGCGACGTTATTTCAATTGTAACCTTAATTGCTTTATTGGTATGCCTTATTCCCACAACGATTGGTGGTTTACTTTCATCAATTGGTGTCGCAGGTATGAGCCGTATGCTAGATGCGAATGTTATCGCAACCAGTGGTCGTGCAGTAGAAGCTGCTGGCGATGTGGATGTTTTACTGCTTGATAAAACAGGCACCATTACCTTAGGTAATCGCCAAGCATCCCGCTTCATCCCCCTTTCAGGGATCAGCGAAAAACAACTTGCTGATGCTGCTCAGTTAAGCTCTCTTGCAGATGAAACACCTGAAGGTCGCAGTATTGTGATCCTCGCTAAACAACGTTTTAATTTACGTGAACGCGATTTAACATCAATGGGAGCCTCTTTTATTCCTTTTTCTGCAATGACACGAATGAGTGGCGTCAATATTGGAGAGCGATTGATCCGCAAAGGCTCGGTTGATGCGATTCGCCGTCATATTGAAGTCAGCCATGGTCATTTTCCTGATGAAGTCACGACTCTCGTTGAACAAGTAGCAAGAGCAGGAGGAACACCGCTGGTGGTCGTTGAAAATCAACATATTCTCGGTGTTGTTGAACTTAAAGATATAGTGAAAGGTGGCATTAAAGAACGTTTCGCCCAACTTCGTCAAATGGGTATAAAAACCGTCATGATCACGGGTGATAATCATCTTACAGCGGCAGCTATCGCTGCTGAATCTGGTGTGGATGATTTCCTAGCTGAAGCAACACCTGAAGCAAAATTAGCGTTGATTCGACAATATCAATCCGAGGGGCGATTAGTTGCGATGACAGGCGACGGAACTAATGATGCTCCCGCATTAGCCCAAGCCGATGTAGCAGTTGCAATGAATTCAGGAACACAGGCTGCCAAAGAAGCTGGAAATATGGTCGATTTAGACTCTAACCCAACAAAATTAATTGAAGTTGTGCATATCGGCAAACAAATGTTGATGACACGCGGAGCTTTAACCACATTTAGTATTTCCAATGATATTGCTAAATACTTTGCCATTATTCCCGCAGCCTTTGCTGTCACTTACCCTCAACTTAATATGCTGAATGTAATGCACTTACATTCCCCATCATCAGCAATGCTATCTGCGGTTATTTTTAATGCCTTAATTATTGTTTTCTTGATCCCACTCGCTCTTAAAGGTGTGAATTATCGCCCTGTATCAGCACACGCATTACTTCGTCGTAATCTTTCTTTATACGGGATCAGTGGATTATTAGTGCCTTTTATAGGGATTAAAATGATCGATATGATTTTAGCGTTCATTGGGCTTTAAGGAGTTATATATGCATCTATTTCGTTCATCATTAGTGATGTTATTATTACTCACACTAATAACAGGACTCGCCTATCCTTTGCTAGTTACTGGATTAGCCAATCTTATTTTTCCATGGCAGGCGAATGGATCACTTGTTTACCAAGAGAATAAACTTATTGGCTCAGAATTAATTGGGCAACAATTTACTCGTAATGATTATTTTAAAAGTCGTCCATCGATGACATCAGAAATGCCGTACAACAGTTTAGCATCAGGGGCAAGCCAACTAGCTCCCTCAAATCCATTACTCCTTAATGAAATAACTAAACGTATTCAAACATGGCAAAAAGTAGTTAATAATCAAAATACGATTCCTGTTGATTTAGTCACGGCATCAGGAAGTGGACTTGATCCTCATATTTCATTAAAAGCAGCCTATTACCAATCTGAAAATATTGCACATTTTCGTCAACTCACTAAAAATGAAATTGAGCAATTAATAAAAGATCATACAACATTTCCTCTAATGTCATTTATGGGTGAACCTGTTGTGAACGTATTTATGCTGAATCAAGCACTGGATAAATTAAGTGCTGAAAAACAACAGAAAGTGAGTACTCAATAGAATGGAACACGATGAACAATGGCAACGCCCTTCTCCTGATGATCTACTTGCTTCAACGCGAACCACCACTCGTGGGCGTTTGAAAATATTTTTTGGGGCTTGTGCTGGCGTAGGGAAAACCTACGCCATGTTGCAAGAAGCTCAGCGCCTCCTCCAACAAGGTATCGATATTCTTGTGGGGGTTGTTGAAACACATCAACGACAAGAAACTGCAGCATTATTAAGTGGATTGCCTGTATTACCACCACAGCGTATTCATTATCATGGTAGAAAATTAACAGCGTTTGATTTAGATGCTGCTTTAGCAAGACACCCTGCGGTGATCTTAATGGATGAATTGGCATTTAGTAACCCCCATAAATGCCGACATCCTAAACGTTGGCAGGATATTGAAGAATTATTGGACGCGGGTATTGATGTACTTGCTACGATAAATGTACAACATATTGAAAGTCTTAATGATATTGTTGGTAGTATCACTGGTATTCGTGTCCAAGAAACAATTCCGGATTATATTTTTGATAGTGCAGATGAAGTAGTAATGGTGGATCTCCCACCTGATGATTTACAACAACGATTAAACGAAGGCAAAGTGTATCTTGCAGGGCAAGCCGAGCGTGCAATAGAACATTTTTTTCGCAAAGGCAATTTAATTGCTTTACGTGAATTAGCCTTACGCCGTATGGCTGATCGTGTGGATACACAAGTTAAAGAATTCCGTGATAGCCAAGGAACAGCTCCCGTTTGGCACACAACAGATAGTTTGATGGTTTGCCTTGGTGCACATGGTGGCAATGATAAATTAGTTCGTACAGCGGCGCGTTATGCCGCTACTTTTGGTTGCCAATGGCATGCCATTTATGTTGAAACGCCTAAACTTCATCAAATTGGTGAGCATAAGCGTCGAGCAATTTTACATTCATTAAAACTGGCTCAGCATCTTGGTGCAAGAACTGCAATCCTTTCTGACAATCATGCAGAAAAAGCCGTGATCCGTTATGCCAGAGAGCATAATTTAGGGAAAGTAATTATTGGTCAACGTGCTTATCAAAAGTGGCAATGGTTAAAGCGTTGGATACGTATGCGTTTTTCTGAAAAGTTAGCGCGATACGCACCCGATCTCCATGTTATCAGCGTTGCGCTTAATGATGAGGAGCTCCGTTATAAAACCAAAGCACCACAACTCCAAAATGATAAATGGCGACAAAATCTGAAAGGTTATCTTACTGCCATTGGATTATGCTTAGTAATAACCTTATTTTCTCGTACTTTTCTATTAGCGCTTGATAAGGCTAATTTAGTTACCCTTTATTTATTGGGTGTCGTGTTAATTGCACTTTTTTTTGGCCGTCGCCCTTCCATTTTTGCAGCGCTAATTAATGTCATTAGCTTTGATCTATTTTTTGTACAGCCTCATTTTTCTCTGGCTGTCTTAGATATGCAGTATTTAGTTACATTTACAGTGATGCTTATTGTCGGGCTAGTGGTAGGTAATTTAACCGCAGGCATGCGTTATCAAACTCGTGTTGCACGTTATCGAGAACAACGCACTCGACATTTATTTGAAATGACCAGAGAACTTAGTCGAGCAGTGACTTTACAAGAAATAGCTCATACAAGTTATCATTTTTTATCAAGTGCATTTGATGCCAAAGTCTGCTTACTTATTCCCAATAAAAAAGAAGAGTTAACACCTTTTTATGCTCAAGGAATGGGCCATTTACCTATTGATAATGCAATTGCACGCTGGTGTTATGACAAAGATCAAGTTGCAGGCGCGGGTACTGACACGCTTCCTAGCGTCCCTTATCAATTACACCCTATCACCGCATCTCAACAAGTCTTAGCTATTTTAGCCATTGAGCCTAATAATCTTCGTCAGCTACTTATTCCTGAACAACAACAGTTATTACAAACGTTTAATGGACTGATTGCCAATGCTCTTGAGCGATTACAACAAGCTGAAATGGCTGAACAATCACGGATTAATATAGAACGAGAACAATTACGAAATGCACTGTTAGCCGCTCTTTCTCACGATTTAAAAACACCACTTACGGTACTTTTTGGGCAATCTGAGATCTTACTTCTTGATTTAAGTGCCGAGGGTTCTTCACATACTGAACAAGTGAACCAAATTCGACAACAGATCCTTACAACCTCGCGTTTAGTAAATAATTTACTTGATATGGCGCGTATTCAATCAGGTGGAATTCAAGTAAATTTACAATGGAATTCACTGCAAGAGATTGCTGGAAGTGCAGTTCGCTCACTTTCATATTTACTAGATAAACACCCATTACAAATTGATATTTCGGCCAACCTATTGCTTTATTGTGATAGCAATTTAATTGAACGTGTAATCACTAATTTACTTGAAAATGCGGTTAAATACACGGCATCAAACACAGAGCTAGGTATAAAAGCCTACACAGAAGAAACAAAAATTCATGTTGAAGTATGGGATGAAGGTAAAGGTATTCCCCGTGATCAGTTACAGCTTATTTTTAATAAATTTTCACGAGCAGTGAAAGAATCTGCAATTCCTGGCGTAGGATTAGGTTTAGCAATTTGTAGTGCAATTATTCGGTTACATGAAGGTGAAATTTGGGCTGAAAATAACAAAAAAGGTGGAGCAAGCTTCCACTTTGTTTTACCTTTAAAGCAACTCCCTGATATTGACGAGATTGAAATAAAACAGTGACACCATATAACATTTTAATTATTGAAGATGAAAAAGAGATTTTACGTTTCATTCGACTCGCTTTAGAGAATGAAGGATTTCGTGTTTATGAAGCTTCTGAATGTCAACGAGGATTAATAGAAGCCGCATCAAGAAAACCTGATTTAGTGATCCTTGATCTTGGTTTGCCTGATAAAGATGGGATCTGTTTTATTCAAGATTTTCGCCAATGGAGTAGCACGCCTGTTATCGTCCTTTCAGCACGAGATTCAGAACAAGATAAAGTAAACGCACTTGATGCTGGAGCCGATGATTATCTGACTAAGCCCTTTGGCATTAGTGAACTCCTTGCTAGAGTAAGAGCATCACTGCGCCGCTTCGTTAAACAAGAAACAGAAAGCACACAATTTATCTTTGGCGATATTACTATCGATTGGATTAATCGTGTTGTCACTCGTCAAAATACGCTGGTTCATTTAACACCAACAGAATTTCGCTTACTCAGTGAACTGGTTAATAACAGTGGTAAAGTACTTACTCAACGGCATTTAATGCAACATGTTTGGGGGCCTAATTTTGTCGAACATAGCCATTATTTACGTATTTATATGGGGCATCTGCGTCAAAAATTGGAAGTAGATCCCGCATGCCCTATACACTTCATAACAGAAACAGGGATTGGTTATCGATTTATGCCTTAATATCCTCACCAATTTCAATATATTCCACATCATTAACAGTCAGATATTCAATGTCTTTATTTTTTTAGATAATAGAAAGTCATTAAATTTTCATTATGATACATGCATACCTCCCCAAATAAATTGCCCCAATCATTTCCCGTTAAGTGCAATAAACTTGATCATATCAACAGTATTTTTATTCCATAATAACAGGGGCTTACGACTAAAAGGCCATAGTATGTCATCAACAAAAGTCACTTGATTTGCACATGAGCCTTGAGTGATATGAAGTAAAATTTGAGAGCCTGATATCGCTGTGAGAAGTTGAATAAAAATCATCGGTTCATTAAGTGTTGTGGTATACCAAGCATTTATAGAGTGAGGTAAATATAATTTATATCTAATTGGCTGAATATCCATTATATCTATACCAATATGTTCATCTTTATTAACATTCTTTTCTCTCATTACTGTTTTTAATATTCTTATTATTTTCATAAACTCAAATTTATTTTAAATGTTTTTAAAAAACTCAATAAAAATATATTAATTTCATTATATTGATAATGAACAAAGTTATTTACTAGTGGGTTTTACTTAATATCTTACCTTAAATATACTGTTTACCCTTATAATTATTTATTATTACAAATCAATAATTAAGCAAAAACACCAAGTAGAGATAATTAAATTAATAAAAAACCTATCCCCTTCTATATTTAATAATAGAAGTGGATAGGTTAAATTATCGATTAATATTTAAAATTGATTAGGCCATAGCCGAAATGGTTTTTCTAAAGCGTAATAAGGCTAATAAGAAAAATACAGAACCAATAACAATTAAGACAATAAATTGAGGCCACACAATAGAGAAATCAGCACCACGATATAAAATGGCCTGAGCTAAACTCACGAAATGTGTCGTTGGCATTGTTTGCATTACATCTTGTACAAACTGAGGCATACTTTCTCGTGATGTCATACCACCAGATAGCATATTTAATGGTAGTAAAACCATAATCATCAATAAACCAAATTGTGGCATTGAACGCGCCATTGTACCTAAGAAAATACCAATAGAAGTTGTCGCAAATAAGCTTAAAGCAACACCACACATAAATAGTAAAACCGAACCTTCAATAGGTACATTAAGCAAAGTTTTTACCACTAAGACTAACGACATTACCGATGCCAATAGTACAACCAATCCCATTGACCATATCTTAGAAAGCATGATTTCAAACGGAGTTACAGGCATAACCAGTAAATGTTCAATAGTTCCGTGCTCTCGCTCCCTTATTAATGCGGCTCCTGTTAATACTATTGATAACATAGTGATATTATTGATAATTGCCATCACGGAACCAAACCAAGATTGTGTTAGGTTAGGGTTAAAGCTCATTCTGACTTCTAAATCAACAGGTAATGGGTCGTTAGTTCTGTTTTTGGCTAAAAAGGTTTTAGCCTCTCCCATAACAATGTTTTGTATATAACTATTACCTAAAAAAGCTTGGCTCATACGTGTTGCATCGATATTCACTTGTATTTCCGGTTTGCGACCCGCTAAAAGATCGCGCTGAAAATTAGGTGGGATATCTAGTGCAAACGTATAAGTGCCTCTATCTAACAAACCATCTATTTGCTCAGGAGTAATATCCGCAGGTGGCAAAAAATAAGGCATATAAAAACTATTGACAATACGTGCAGATAATTGTGATTTATCCTGATCAGCAACCGCAATCGGTGCATGATGTAATGAACCTGGTGTTACTGTTGCAGATGAATAAATCGATACAGTAAAAGCAAACACAATTAATGCCAGCATTGCCTTATCACGTGAGAGACTCCGTAGCTCTTTTACACCTAAATTAAATACATTTTGTATGGTGCGCCACATTTAAACCTCCTGCTTTTTCAAGAAAAAGACACTTAGCCCAATCACAATTGGGATAGTGATAAGCAAAGGAATAAAAGACCAAGGTAAATCAAATAGGTTTAATCCTTTAGAGAAAGTCCCTCTTGCGATAGTTAAAAAGTGAGATGTGGGATAAATATGCCCTATCCATTTACCGATACCTTCCAGTGACGAAACAGGATCAATCATGCCTGAAAATTGCGTTGCTGGAATTAAGGTAATAATTGAAGTACCAAAAATAGCTGCAATCTGACTTTTCATAAAGCAAGAAATTAATAATCCCATTCCTGTTGCGATCGTAATATAAAGCAATGCCCCTAAAGAGAGCGTAAGCATACTGCCTTTAAAACTGACGCCAAATACAAACACTGAAAGCGCACAGAGCATAAAAAAGTTAAACATTCCCAATAAGATATAAGGAAATTGTTTACCTAATAAAAACTCAGCCTTGGTAACAGGTGTAACATAAAGATTAATAATAGAACCTAGCTCTTTTTCACGTACCACACTCAATGCACTTAACATCGCAGGGATCATCATTAATAAAAGTGGGATAACTGCAGGTACAATAGCAGGTAAGCTTTTTACATCAGGATTATAACGATAGCGTGTTTCGATATTAATCGGCGATAATTTATCAACTACGTTTGTTGGTTGACGCATTGCCATATCAAGCATCCATGTTAAGTGCATTGCCTGAATATAACCACGTACTGTTTCAGCTCGATTTGGCATCGCACCATCTATCCAAACGCCTATTTTTACAGTATTTCCCTTTGCAACATCACGGGCAAAGTTAGGTGGAATTTCAATTGCAACTGTAATATCACCACTACGAAGTCGACGTTCAAGTTGGTCATAATCCGTAATTGGTGCTTTTTCAATAAAATAGCGAGAGCCTGAAAGATTTTGGCTATATGCTTGGCTTAAACCCGTTTGGTCTCTATCCATAATACCAAAACGCAAATTTTCCACATCCATGCTAATCCCATATCCCATAATAAACATGAGAATAACCGTCCCTAATAACGCCAAAGTTAGACGAACAGGATCACGACGGAGTTCCATACCTTCACGAATACTATAACTCAATAAACGTCGTAAGCTAAACCGTTGTTTTAATGCTTTTTCTGCACTTTCATGGGTAGATATGGGAAGTTGAAGTGTTTTTCCATCAACGTCAGGCGTCTCTTGTTCACCAGATGCTTTCTTAAGGTAATCAATAAAGACTTCTTCAAGTGTATCAAATTGGCTATTTTTAACTAAATTCGCAGGTGTATCGGTGACTAATACTTTACCAGCATGCATCAATGACATTCGATCACAACGTGCAGCTTCATTCATAAAGTGAGTTGAAATAAAAATAGTGACGCCGTCACGTCTTGATAGATCAACCATCAAATTCCAGAACATATCACGTGCAATTGGGTCAACCCCTGAAGTCGGTTCGTCTAGAATAAGCATTTCAGGTTTATGAATAACAGCCACTGCAAGAGATAATCGTTGGCGAATACCTAATGGCAAACCATCAGGCATCATATCTTCAACATCCATTAAATTAAAACGCTCGCTCATTTCTTTCACTCTCTGAGGAATTTCTTCCTCTGGAATATGAAAAAGCTTGGCGTGTAATTCAAGATTTTGCCGTACAGTCAATTCACTATAAAGCGAAAAGGCTTGTGACATATAGCCAACACGACGACGAGTTTCGATATCTTTAGGATCAACTTCTTGGCCAAATAACCAAGCCCGCCCTTCACTCGCTTCAAGTAAACCTGTTAGCATTTTCATTGTGGTTGATTTACCACAACCATTCGATCCTAAGAAGCCAAAAATTTCGCCCTTAGGAATACGAAAGCTTACATGGTCTACTGCAACAAATTGACCAAAACGCATGGTTAGATCTTGAGCTTCAATGGCAATCACATTATCATCACTTTTATCTCTTGGAGGAATAATGACTTTTTGGTGATTCTTTTTCTTTTCTTCAGGCAATAACTCGATAAAGGCAGCTTCTAATTCATCCGTATGCGTTTGTGCTTTTAATTCATCTGAATGACCCGTTGCTAAAATTTTTCCCGCATCCATAGCAACAAGCCAATCAAAACGCTCAGCCTCTTCCATATAAGCAGTCGCAACTAACACACTCATATTTGTTTGACGTTTACGAATACGATTAATTAACTCCCAAAATTGGGCGCGAGATAAAGGGTCAACGCCCGTTGTCGGTTCATCAAGAATAAGTAATTCTGGATCATGAATTAATGCACAACATAAACCTAATTTTTGTTTCATCCCACCTGAAAGTTTACCTGCTGGCCTATCGCGAAACGGCGCTAGACCTGTACTTTCAAGTAAATCGTTTATACGTTCTGCTCGTTCTTGCTTTGATTGACCAAATAAACGACCAAAAAAATCAACATTCTCAAAAACAGACAGTGTGTGATAAAGATTTTTACCTAACCCTTGTGGCATATAAGCAATACGAGGACAAACAGCTCTACGATGTTCGACATCACTCATATCACCATTTAAAACAATGACTTGCCCAATTTGAATTTCTCTAGCTCCTGAAATAAGAGAAATTAAACTCGATTTACCTACACCATCAGGGCCGATTAAACCCACCATTTTTCCTGCTGGAATAGCCAATGTCACATCATCAAGCGCTTTGGTATCGCCATAATGTTGGGATACATGAGTCAATTCAATGATATGAGAATGACTTTGCGTTCTCATTGTTTGACTCATTGTGGTAATTTCACCTCTAAATCAGTTGGCCAAGATTGATTGTTATCTAATCGAATATAAGCACGACCTGGTAATCCTGTTTTTACATACTCAAGATGTTTTTCGAGCAGTTCTGGGGAAATTCTCGCCCTTACACGAAACATTAGTTTTAATCTTTCATTATCCGTTTCAACTGTTTTAGGCGTAAATTGGGCAACACTTGCAACATAAGTCGTTTTTGCAGGAATAACAATATGAGGAGCCGCATCCAAAATAATATGAACATCGCTACCTAAAGCGGCTTGACCTGCAGCCTCTGTGGGTAAAAAGAACGTCATATAAACATCACTCAGATCAACCATATTTAATACCCGACCGCCAGCGCCTAGGACTTCACCAGGTTCTGCAACTCGATATTGAACGCGACCATTACGTGGCGCCTTTAAAATACTGTCATCTAACTCAGCCATGATGCGCCTTTCTGTTGCTGTTGCGGCATCTACTTTTGTATTTGCTTGAATAATACCTGCCTTTGCAGATTCAATAGCCGCCACTGTTGCGGTTTCTTGCGCTTTGGCCGCTTCAACGGCCGCTCTGGCTCCTTCAGTTCTCGCGATATCATCGTCTAATTGTTGAATAGAAATAGCATTCGTTTTTACTAATGCACGAGAACGATTGAGTCTTTTTTGTGCAGCATCCAATTCGGCAATACGCTGACGAACCACTGCTTGAGCGGCGAGTTGTTCGCTGTTACGTTGTGATAATGCAGATTGAGCAGTAACAACACTGCTTTTGGCTTGATTTAATTGTGCTTGAACTTCATGAAGTTGTTCTTTCAGTGTTCGAGTGTCCATGTTAGCTAACACTTCACCCTCTTTAACAAAATCACCTTCTTGAACTAAAATAGAGTCTATTCTGCCTGGACTTTTTGTTGAGATATCAATTTCAGTTGCTTCTATTCTCCCATTACTTTGCGCAAATCCAGAAGGTAGTGTCGGTGCTTGCGATTTCCACCAAAAAATTCCCGCTACAACTACTGCGACGAGAATTATGCTGTAAACAAAAAAACGACTCTTTTTTTGATTTTTCATATAAATTATTTAACCTTCCTTTAGCCATAAAATAATACCCAAAATGTGTTTATCTGCTGTATGTCAGAAAATAGTTAAATAGTTAAAACTGATTAAATTTTTATTTTATCTATATTTAAAAATAGTTCATTTGTATTAATAAAGCTAACTCAAGCCTAATAAAAAAATAAGATATTAAAAGCTAACCTTATGAATTATAAATATTATGTTATTATAATAGAGCCTTAACTCAAATTAATGTAGTACTTTTATCACAGAATACATCATCCCTTTTTGATTATTCGAAGAAGCACACAAATTGTATATAAAAAACATCTTTTATTGCATTCAAATACAAAGGAAATAATAACAATGTGTTATCAATTACTTATCAATATTAAAACGATATTTATTTCCTTTTAAAAAATAATTAATGATTAGTTAAATGCAATATGACTCTCGATAGCAACAGGTTGTATTTATTATATAAATTAATCAAAAGCTATTTTTAAACACCTATTTTAAATATCTATAAATAATTAGTAAAAATAGCATTATTATTTTTAATATTGAATTTATTATCACTTATTTAATACATTTTTTTTGATATAAAAACACTTCTAAAATATAACTAATTGAATATTTTGTAAAATAAATCCTAAAATGAAATCACTCTATGACAGAGATCGACAAATCAAAAACAAACTCAAGTGTTCAGACCACTTATGTCTTAAACTTTTTATATAGTGATTATTGCAGTTAGTTATTAAAGCCAAATTACGTAATTAATTAGAATTTAGAAACAAAGCGGTAAGAAAAATATGAAAATATCAAATTAATTTTAATCTAAAATAAGAAGGGTTATATGAATAATATTAAGTATAAACTCGCCACGATGACACTCTGCTCTCTGTTTGCTACCTCTGTTTTTGCTAATACTCAATCCCCTATTCGCCTTGTTATTCATGGTGGTGCTGGCACAATTACTAAAGACACCATCACACCAGAACAAGAAAAAGAATATAAAGAAAAACTGACTGAAGCATTAAATGCGGGATATGCTGTTTTGAATAGCGGAGGTACTAGTATAGAAGCGGTTCAAAAATCAATTAACGTAATGGAAGATTCTCCTCTCTTTAATGCAGGAAAAGGTGCCGTTTTTACCCATGACGGACGTAATGAACTTGATGCTTCTATTATGGATGGAAAAACACGTAATGCCGGTGCTGTTGCTGGAGTCACTACCGTTAAAAACCCTATAAATGCTGCTATTGCGGTAATGGAAAAAAGTCCCCATGTTTTGATGGTCTCTAATGGTGCAGATCTTTTTGCCAAAGAACAAGGGCTTACTATTGTAGACCCTTCTTATTTTCGTACCGAACATCGTTGGCAACAACTTCAAAAAGCGATAGAAAAAGAACAAGTCGTTTTAGATCATGATGGAAAAACAGCTACACTTTTTATTGATCCGATGATGTACGATTATAAATATGGCACAGTGGGTGCTGTTGCACTGGATCAACATGGTAATTTAGCAGCAGGAACTTCAACCGGTGGAATGACTAATAAACGTTATGGACGAGTGGGTGACTCTCCTATAATTGGTGCGGGCAATTATGCCGATAATGAAACAGTTGCTGTATCCGCGACAGGATCTGGTGAAATGTTTATCAGAACATTAGCTGCATTCAATATTGCAGCTCAAGTTAAATATCAAAATTTACCTTTAGAAAAAGCGGCACAAAATGCACTGGACGAAGTTAAAGCGATTAATGGAAGTGGTGGCGTTATCGTCTTAGATAAATCGGGCGACTATACGATGAGTTTTAATTCTGAAGGCATGTATCGTGGCACTATTGGTAATGATGGAAAACCTGTTGTTGCCATTTATAAAGAGTAAGTTTAAATAGTCATTTCCTCTTTCGTACCCAAGATCTTTACTTTTTCTCTGTTTCAAAATTGGGTACGAAAACTTAGTTAATCCCTCATTACTCTTCCAATTCTGTGCATTTATTCTAAAAGACGTTTTTTCCTAATTTTAGCCCTAACTCAACTCGGTTATTATTAATACTAATAACGTTCAATTAATCCACTAAATGTTGATTAAACAAACACGATCCTTTCTACTTATTAAAATGATCCTTTGAAAAAGTAGCTTTTTTCTTTTTTGGATCTGATAGAATATTCATCATGGTTATGTTGATTTAATAAGGAAATCACAGTGGAATTTCACCACGACGATCAGGATTTCATACCTGAAACATCACTAGTGTTGTCTGAAAAACAAGCATTATTGGATCTGAATGCAACATTCACCACACCATCCCACACGAATCCCGCAATGGCTTATTTAATGAGTTTAGGATCGAAACGCAGTCGCCAAACGATGGGATCGTTTTTAACGATAGTGGCTAAGATGATTGGTTTTTCTTCGCTTAAAAATTGTCAATGGGGCGCACTTCGCCGTCATCATATTCAAGCCATTATTGATATGTTATCTGATGCCAATAAAGCCCCTGCCACTATCAATACTTATCTTGCCGCATTAAAAGGCGTTGCTTTAGAAGCTTGGGCATTGAAACAAATGGATACTGAAAGTTATCAGCATATCCGCCAAGTTAAATCTGTAAGAGGAAGTCGATTACCCAAAGGTCGTGCATTAACAAGTCATGAAATTCATGCTTTATTTAAAAGTTGTGAAAATGATAACTCATCGAAAGGTTTAAGAGATGCAGCAATATTAAGTGTGTTATTAGGTTGCGGATTACGTCGTTCAGAAATAGTAGCAATTAATTACGAGCACATTCAATTTCGCGATCATGCTTTTCTTGTTAGAGGTAAAGGTAATAAAGAACGAATGTCTTATATGCCCGATGATACTTGGGATCGTGTTCAGTTATGGATTGATGAAATCAGAGGTACACTAGATGGCCCTCTTTTCACTCGAATTCGCCGTTTTGATGATGTCACAAATGAACGAATAACAGATCAAGCTATTTATTATATTTTAGAAACTCGCCAACAAGAAAGTGGTATAGACAAATTTGCACCTCATGATCTCCGAAGAACTTTTGCTTCCGCAATGCTGGATAATGGCGAAGATATTGTTACTGTGAAAGATGCCATGGGCCATGCCAGTATTATGACAACTCAGCGTTATGATCGACGTGGGGATGATCGACTAAGAAAAGCGGCTCGCCATTTACGTTTTTAACGTTTTATTTTTAAGTATATTGTTACCACTAATATCTTTTTTTCATGAAACCAAATAGAAATCCCCAATTATTGAGCTAATTATAATTAGGGGTTTCTTATTACTTACAATTTATCTGAAAGGTGGTTCATTAAACGTTCTCAATTTGCGAGAGTGTAAATTACTTTCTTCTTGTTTAAGTAATTCAATAGCTTGAATACCAATTTGCAAATGTTCTGATACAGCGCCTTCATAAAAATGATTAGCCTGACCAGGTAATTTAATTTCTCCATGCAGAGGTTTATCAGATACACATAATAAGGTGCCGTAAGGAACACGAAAACGATAACCTTGCGCTGAAATTGTTGCACTCTCCATATCAACAGCAACAGCGCGACTTAAGTTAAATCGCCTTGCCGAAACAGAAAAACGCAATTCCCAGTTACGATCATCTGTCGTAACTACCGTTCCTGTTCTTAATCTTTGTTTTATTTCATGTCCCGGTTTTCCACTTATCGCTTTTGTTGCATCATAAAGAGCACGTTGTACCTCAGCAATATTAGGAATAGGAATATCTGGAGGTAGAACATCATCTAATATATGGTCATCACGTAAATATGCATGGGCTAAAACATAGTCACCAAGCTGTTGGCTTTCACGTAACCCCCCACAGTGACCAATCATTAACCAAACATGGGGTCGCAAAACTGCTAGATGATCGCAAATTGTTTTTGCATTTGAAGGCCCAACTCCAATATTCACTAATGTTATTCCGGGTCCTTCTTTTGCAATTAAATGATAGGCTGGCATTTGATATTTCTTCCAAGTTAAATCAGATATTAACTTTTCAGGATCAACCGTCTCTACTGTAATTTGCTGAAAACCTGCACAAGAAAGTGCGCAATATGGGCTATTTTTATCTGCAACTTGTTCACAAGCCCAACGAACAAATTCATCAACATAACGATTATAGTTGGTGAATAGAATATAAGGTTGAACATCTTCAGGTAATGTACCCGTATAATGTTTTAAGCGTGCTAATGAAAAATCAGTACGTAAAGCATCAAAATGAGAAAGTGGTAATATGTCCCTATCACAAATTAAACCATCCGTAATTTCATCACCAATTTTAGATAAGTCAGTTGTCGGAAAATATTTTGCTAGTGAGGCACTCATTTTTCTATCAAAACCAATACCCGTTCCATCAATCACAAAAGGATATGGAATTTCTTGTTTTGAGGCACTGACATCAAAAGTTGCATGATAAGCATCAGCAATAAGTTGCAATTGTTCTGATAAATAATCTTCAAATAAAGCGGGATTAGTAATAGTAGTAGAGTAAGTTCCTGAGCGAGACAAACGCCCATAAGCTCTTGTTTTGTCCTCTTTTTTTATTTCTCCAGACCAATGCACCGTTAGTTGAGGATATGCAAATAATCCTTCCGCTCTTTGTTTTACATCAGGTAATTTTCCATCTTGTGCATAATCAACAATTGCACTACGCAATGCATTAACAGCTTTTTGGTATTGTTGTTTTAGTTTAGTAATAACCGTTTGAATTTCAAGGTGATGAGGTTGTGACATAAAAAGAGCCTCTTACTTATTATTGATTTATGATCATAATAGCAAGAAGCTCAGGTTTGCCCAAGATTAAGATTTTAATAAGCGATATTCTATTTTACTTTCTGTATCGGAAGCTGTTAGTTTTTTTAATGAATAAGGACTGAATTCTAATTTGACATTTATATCTTCTTCTAATAAAAGAAATCTATCTTGTTTGTAGTTAAACTTATTACTAAGACTGTCTTCCATTCTTTTACTTATTTCATGTTTATATTTAGCTAATACGCTAGTAAAACTATTCATTGATATTTTATCATCTATAAAGTATTTGCTATATAAATGCATAGAATCGTGATCAAAATCAGTTAAAATATTATCAGATAAATGACTCACTTTTTCGATATCTGATTCAGTCATTTCTTTTTTATTATTAATAATTATTGTATATCTACCTTCATTCTCCTCTATATTAATGGTGGTTTTTCCAGTAAGAGGTGAATATTGTGATGCAATAGGATCATATTTGTCAAAAGAGTCTTTTATTACTGGAAAGATACCTTGATTAAGCAATTCGAAAATAATCATAACATCTTTCTTATTTAAGTTTTTCAGCTTTTCCTCTAGAGAGGAAATATCAGATATATCCTTATTGTTGTATTGTAATTTATATCTTGATATATCTTTTTCTACCTGCGATCTTAACTCTTCATAGTTACCCTGTTTTACACTTTGATATATATTATCTATTAACCGAGTAGGTGATAAGTTAGCGGTATAATTATGACTATGTTTTTCAATATATTCTTTTTTCTCTTCAAAAGATCCTATTTTATTAAAATCATTTATTGAAAAAATATTACCTTTATTTCTAGGCTCCATAAGAATAGCCCTGAAAGCAATAAATTTTTCTTCGTAATTCTTATCATCATTTTTTATGACTGATAGTTTAGAATAGTTATTAATAAATGCTATCACGGAATCAGATGAATATTCTTCCAAGTCAATAGATAACTCATTTTTTATTTCCTCAAAGAATGGTTTAATATCATGGTCACTCTCAATAGGATCACCAATAAATTCGATGGAGTAAGTGATTTTACTATCATTTACACTATACTTAAAATTATTTTTATAGCCATCCCCTGCAATTCTCTTCAACGTAAAGAAAGCGCTATTTTTTTCTGAAACGGAAGCTGCTTGATCAAAATATACTGTTTTAATTAAAGGAAGAACTTTTCCTTCATTACTTAAACCAAACAAATCTTTTAGTCTCTCCCAAAGACTCATAACACTCGAAGGTTTTTGAGTATTACCTAGTTTAATTATTTTTTCTCGATCTATTGTTGTATTTAAAATTTTAATTGGATCCATAACTTACACTCCAAACATAATAAATAAAGATAAAATAAAGGTAAAACAAAGGGAATAATATTTATATAAAAAAACGCCATTAACTTTTCATAGTCATGACGTATTTAACAAATATGGTTTTAAATTGATAATAAACTCAAAATAATAGGGAGCGTAATTGCTGCAAACATTGTTTGAGAAGTAATGATCCCAGCCATTAGCTCAGAATCTCCGCCAAGTTGTCGGGTTAAAATATAGGAAGTGGGCGCAGTAGGAATAGAAAAGAAAATAACTAATAGTATTGTCACCAATGGAGATAAATCAAAAAGATAGGCCACACTATACGCTATTATTGGCACGATAAGTAAACGAGTCACAGTATTAATGCTAATCATTTTACTTTCTGCTTTCAATGTTGATAGATGTAATGCAGCGCCGATACAAATAAGCCCTAAAGGCAAACTGGTGGCAGCTAATAACTTAAGAAATTGATCACTACCAAGAGGAAGCCCTATTCCAGATAAATTGATCACGATCCCTATAACACAAGAAATAATTAAAGGATTTTTTATAATAGGTAATGCTAATTGACGCAATGTTACATTTTGCCCGGCCGTTAAACAAAGCACGGAGGTCACATTTGATAGTGGAACTAACGTTGCCAATATTAATGCTGCAATCCCTAATCCTTCAATACCGAATAAATCAGCAACAATTGCTAAACCTAAATAAGTGTTAAATCGAATATTACCTTGAACAATTGCACCAAAACGGCCAGCAAGCCAGCCTGTAATTTTTTTCAGTACAGTACATAACAGTGTGACAATAATAACCACAAAAAAAATAGCCCCAGCAAGATGGGGTAATTGAGGATCAGATAAAGGTGCATTTGCCAGGCTATTGATCAGTAGCGCAGGAAAAAGTAAAAAGTAATTTAGCTTTTCAGCTCCTACCCAAAAAGCAGGCTCAAACGTTTTATTTCTTCTTAAAATTGCACCTAGCGCAATTAACGCAAATAAAGGCCATAACGTTAATAACACATTTTGCATAATATTTGTCCTAAAGATATCGCGATACTTTACAATATCGTAACATCAAGACAATTGCTATTTTATGTTATTAATACAATAACCAACTCAAAAAATGATAAAAATATATTAGTACCGCATTTTCAGAATAGCATTTTTTATTCTTAGCTCATTAAGTACAAATTTTCTTTTTATGAGTATAAACCCCAAAAACTAATCTAAATCAATATACATTCGGTAACAATGTAAGCTTGCTTTTGCTAAATTTGAATAATAATCACGCTCTTCTAATACTTTAAAACCTTGTTTTAAATAAAATATTACTGCATTAGGTGTTGCATCTAAAAATAGCTTCTGTTGCCCTCTTTTTATTGCTTCATGTTTTAATTGTTTTAAAATAAGCCCTGCAAATCCTTTTCCCATATATTCTGGTAATGTAAAAATAGCTTCAGCAAAACCCGTTTTGATATCTAAAAAACCAGAGGCAACAGGAATATTATATCCTTTATAATCAATCACATAAAACGGATTATCAATAATAGCTTGTCGATATCCATCAGGCATTTCATCAGGAGTCCAAGCAGCTAAAACTTCTTTTAAGTAAACATTCTCACAACCAAATCGTAAAGCTTGATTTCGTAAATACCATAATCGTTTTGCTTCCTGTGGTTCAGCGAGTCTAAGTTGAATCATACTCATTTCCATCTTATTCATTAGAATTAAAAGCCTCGGATCAGTGAAAAACTCTATTCTAATAGTACATTTTAAATTTTTTAGTGTTACTTTTTTTTAGAGCATGATATGTTTTTGTAGAAGGAATAATGTAAGGAAATCTTATGCCTAATTCAATATTACCTTCCCCAATAAAAAAAACCTCTTCTTTTGTTGCTGGTTCTGAGCTTCCTTTTTATTATCAATTCATATCCACTTCAATTAGAGAAATCTATTTTTCAAACATTTCACTTATTTACCATAATAGATATCAAACCGAAAATACACATCCAAAGCTAATTCTTTGTAGTCATCGGAACAGTGCTTTTGATGGCTACATTGCATTGAAGGCATTTCCTAGAGCTCAGGCTTTAGCATCAATACAATTATTAAATAGTTGCATAATGAAGACTTTTTTTACGGGCATTCCCGTAGTTAGAAAAAAGGATAGACAACGTTTAGGTATAAATGCAAATATGTTTTCAAGCCCTTCAGATGCGGCAATTGCACATATAAAAGCAGGTGGAGATCTACTTTTATTTCCAGAAGGCAGTAGTGAGTGGGGCTTCCAGCCTTTACCTTATCAACGAGGAGCTGCAAGAATTATTAGATCATTAATCAGTGAGGGAGTAGATTTTGATATTATCCCTATGGGATTATTTTATATCGCGCCTGATAAATTCAGTTCAAAAGTTGAAGTTTATATTGGAAAAAATATATGTATAACTTCGAAAACAGATAATTTATCAATCAGAGAATGGGAAAAAAATATTCATAAAGAAGTATCTGATGCATTAAATGAAATTTCTGTTAATTGCCCCAATATTGATATTTTTGAAAAAGCTTCAGCCTATGCTTTTAATAAAAACAAAGAAGGATACTCTTATGCCGAATCCTTTATTGATTATCAAAATAATTTATCTCAAACAGATAATAGTAATAAAACTATAGAAAAAACCTCTCAATCTTCTATTTTAATTTGGCGTTATATTTCATTTTTATTTATGTATATTTTATTCCCAGTATTACTCTCATCATTTATCGCATCTCACTTCGCTGATGCTCGTAATACCGTTAGCTTCTTTAAAATATTAGGTGGCGCTATTGCCTCAGCAATTTGGCTTCCGATATTAATCATGCTCCTATTTTTTTCACCTCTATTTATTGGTATAAGCTTAGTCAGTGCATTATTCGGCTTCATATTGATAAGGAAGAAAGGCGCCCAAATATGTTAACAACTAAAGCTAGGATGCTTTTTAACCATCTATTTTCCATACAACTCTTTATTATTTGGGGGCTTGGCACTTATGGTAGTTGGTTAATTCATGCTACAGAGATGCTAACACCTATTTTCTTAGGTTTGCTTTTATGGATTTTATTGGTTTTTGTTGGATATAAGAATCAACATTCAACATGTCATTCACGATTTTATTGGTTAGGTTTGTTACAACTGATTGTATGCTGGACCATTTTTCCTTTATTTAAATCAATTCGTTATGGATTATACCAATGGAGTTTTGACGATATTTTATATGATTTGGATAAATTCTTGTGGTTTGGAAAAAGCTTACCTGAATGGTCCATTCTTTTACAATCAGGATGGCTAAGTGAATTCCTTTCTTTTTGCTATTTTAGCTTCTATTTTTTAATTATTGGTAGTGCCCTGTTCTTCTTTTTTAGCCGGAATAACGCGCTGACTAAAAATTACTTTTTCGGTTTAATGTTAATGTATTTTTTTGGATTTATTGGTTATTTTACTATTCCAGCCACAGGCCCTTACTCTGCATTCCCTTCTGATTTTAACTATCCCGTTTACTCTGGCGCCATGACACTATTTCTAACTGATCTCGTTGATAAAGGTATTACAGGAATGGATGTTTTTCCTTCATTGCACACGGGGATAACGCTCTATATTGTTGGTTTTTTCTATTTATCAGGTTATAAAAAAACAGCTTATTGTTTATCTCCTATCCTAATAGGGCTAATTTTGGCAACTGTATATTTACATTACCATTATGGCATTGATGTTATTGTCGGTGCTTTACTTGCATTATGGGTGTTTTACATCACAGGTAAAAATAATAAGGTCGAATATGGAACTCATTTATAAAATTAACGAGCCTATTGCTTCAGAAGTTTCTATTAGCGGAGGTAAAGGCGCAAGTTTAGCTAAAACAATTCAATCACTGCCTGTTCCTGATGGTTTAATTCTTTCTTGCCAAGCTTATCAGTTATTTATTACGCCTTTGCTCCCTAAAATTAATCTTTTATTATCAGATAAAAAGCACGAAATTGAATCAATTAGTAATAATATTCGGCATCTTATTTTACAAGCACCTATGCCTGAAAATTTAATTCATTCTCTAAGCACAATGTTAGATAGTCTTCAGCTGAATAATACCGCTTTGGCCGTGCGATCATCCGGAACATTAGAAGATATGCCCGGAGCAGCTTTTGCTGGCCAACATGACACGTTATTAGGAATTAAAACGTTACCTCATTTACTAGACGCTATTCGCCAATGTTATGCCTCTTTATGGCATACTCACGTCATGCTTTATCGTCAACATTTAAATTTACCGCATACTCAAGCATCAATGGCTGTTGTATTACAAAGGATGATTGATGTTCAAAAAGAAGAAGCGGCAGGCGTTGCTTTTTCTGTAGATCCTGTTCAAGGTTCTCTTTCTACCGTATTAATTAATGCAGCCTTCGGTTTAGGTGAAACCGTAGTTGCAGGTGAAGATCCTATAGATGAATTTCTCGTTGATAGAGATAGTTTAGAATTAAAGCAAACAACCATTTCTCAAAAAATAAATGCCATTGTGATGATGAATAATGGTACTGAAATTTTACCTCTCGAACCTCAAAATCAATCTATACCTTCTTTAACGCCTGAACAGTGTAAACAAGTGGCTAAACTGGCTATTTCAGCCGAAAAATATTTTGATTTTCCACAGGATATAGAGTGGGCATTTCATGATGGAAAATTATGGCTTTTACAATCACGAAATGTGACACAAATTGCCCCAATTTGGACAAGAGAAGAATCAGCAGAAAGATTTCCTAATCCTATCACGCCATTAACATGGGATATGTGTGAAGCGGGTTTTCATTCATCATTAAACTTTAGCCTTAATCTTATGGGGCTTCCTTCATTTAATGGTAAATGGTTTGGGATGCAAGATTATTATATTTACGGCAACCAAAATGCGGTTTCTTTGTATAGTAATCGACTTCCCACCTCAATGATGAATGATTTACCTACCCTACTAAAATCTTTGCCTGAAATAGCACAAAAATTTAGTTGGGTACAAGAATTACCTATTACTTGGATGCGCGATTTAGATAAATACTTGATCTCAATCGGAGCATTAATGAATGAACCATTAGAAGACAAAAACTTGTCACACCTATGGGACTATGTGCAAAGAATTAATAAATTAGGTGCTGATTACTTCTTACCTAATATTGCTATATCATTGACCCAACGCTCTCTCTATTCCGCACTGATGGCCTTGCTAAAACTCTTTTTTAAAGAAGAAAAATATGCACATACTGCATTCGATAATTTAATTGCAATGTCTGACACTAAAACTGGGCAAGTGAATTCAGAACTTTGGACTCTTTCACGTTATGTTCGTCAGCAACCTAAACTTCTCGAGCTTATAGCATCTATTGTTCCTGAAAACATTATGCAAGAAATTGAAGAGTGTGATCCCCATTTTCACCAGCAATTCTCCTTATTTTTAGCAAACCACGGTCATCGAGAATTAGACTTTGATGCGTATCATCCAACTTGGTTGGATGCCCCGCACATTGTGTTGACTCAAATTAAGGCAATGGCAGATTTAGCTGATGATAAACAAGTGGATGATCCATTAGGTAAAAAAATTCTACAATCAGAAACTGAATTTTCAATTGTTTCTGATGCTCCTGAAGAGTTACGTTTTTTCTTACAAGAGATTATTCGATTAGCTCGAGTTTATACTGCACTTGATGACTTAGAACATTATCAAACAACACGACTAGCCTTACCTATGCGTCGTGGGTTAAAAGCATTAGGGGAAAGGCTGGTTATTCGTAGTGTCTTAGACTGCCCTATGGATATTTATTTTGCTAATGAACAACCTTTAGCTGAAGCAATCCTTGCAGATAATCCAACGACCTGGAATAAGCTACGCCATCATATATACCAAAATAAGGCTGGGTATTTAAAAGCAAAATCAGTTACCCCACAATGGATTTATGGCGAAGATAGCAGTGATGAACTTAATACAAATGAGCACCAATTAAAAGGATTGGCTGGAAGTGCAGGCATTATTGAAGGTGAAGTTTATCTTGTTCATGGCCCTGAAAATTTTGCCGAATTTCCACAAAATGCTATTTTAGTTGCAAGAACAACCAATCCAGCTTGGACTGCGCTTTTTTATCGAGCTTCCGGCATAATTACAGAAAGTGGTGGGCCATTATCACATGGTGCTGTTACTGCTAGAGAATTGGGATTGCCTGCTATTATGGGAGTTCGTAATGTATTGAATATTTTAAAGAATGGGCAAAGAGTAAAAGTTGATGGGCAAAAAGGAGTCATTGAGATTTTATCTTAATTCTTTGAAAAACCATGAGCCATATGCCTTGATCAGAAAAAGCATCTTTTTAGATGCTTTTTCTCGTTTAACACAACGCATTTTTTAACTAATTATTTTCTTTTTCTTCTGGAGCTTTATTAATGTTAATATCAACTTTATAAGCAGAAGGTGCAAGTAAGGCAACCAACCCACCTATTAATAAAACAACAAAAAGCACCATCAACATGGTTGGCGCATTAAAGAGAAAATATGGCATTAATAATATAGGAGCGATAGTAAAAATAAGTGAAATAATAACTGGATAACTTATACCAATATCTCTCACTCGTTGCGATAAAATCAGTGTGAATATGTAAATTTGTATTATTAAAAGTACAATTTCGATTAAACCATATGGCGTAAAAGAAAATTGATAATAAAAGGCACTTTCAATTATTGAATCTGCGCTTTCAGGATAAAGTAATATATACCAGCGATATACTAAGTTTTCGACAATAGCAAATAAAATTGACCAAGCAATTTCTAAACCTAAAAAAGAGAGCCTTCCTCGCCTTTGTTGTTTCCATTGATAAGCAAGTTTAGCTTGCATCATAAATCCCTTCATTTTTAAATAGTAGTCTTTTTATCATAATACACTTAATATCTTTCTCCAAAAAAATGTTATTGTAGTTTAGTGTCAGCACAAAAATACCTTTAATATTTAATAATTAGTGTAATAATACGTTATATTATCTTTTATAATAATTAAATACGTAAGGAGTTATTATGCAGTCTATTAATACAACCCGTTTTGCCCTTCTTCGCTAAAAAAATTATTACTTAACAAGAAGGGCTTAAAAATGAATTATAAAAAAATCGATTTAGAACAATGGAATAGAAAAGAACACTTTTTACATTATCGTCATAACTTGCAATGTGGTTTTAGCTTAACAACTAAAATAGATATTACTGTCTTAAAAACAGTCTTAACTAAGCATAATCTTAAGCTTTATCCTGTCTTGATCTATTTGATTGCAAAAACGGTTAATTATTATCCTGGATCTAGAATGGCAATAAAGAATGATGAATTGGTTATTTGGGATTATATCAATCCTGCATATACGATTTTTCATCCAGAAACAGAAACTTTTTCAGAGTTATGGAGTGAATACTTTGAAGATTTTTGTTCTTTTCTAGAAGGATATAATCAAGATTATCAACAATATAAAGATAATCTAAACCTATCCGCAAAACCTAATTTTCCCGAAAATCATTTCTGCATTTCGATGATCCCTTGGATAAGTTTTGATGGATTTAATTTAAATATTGCTAATGTAAGAGATTATTTTCCCCCTATTTTTACAATGGGAAAATACACTCAACAGAATAATAAAGTTTTGTTACCCCTATCCGTTCAAGTACACCATGCAACCTGCGATGGTTTTCATGTTGCAAGAATGGTCAATAAACTCCAAGAGTTATGTGATAGATTTTCAAGTTAATTATCTTAATTTTTAAATAAAAAACACCGCTCTTTTATCAATTAAACAAGGTGGATCAATATTATCAAAACTGTCATTTATAATTTCGGTTTTAAAACGCTGATGTGCTTCAAATAAAGTTTCATCACGAATTTCGATACCTGCATTAACAGAAAAAGAGCTAATACTTACTAAAGAAACAAGAATTACAGGAATAATTTATTTAAAACTCATAATTTTTATATTCATATCAATCAACTTCCCTATAGGTTATTTATAGTCGTGAGATAATAGCATAGGTTGTTTTAGATTTATGAATAGAGATTTTTCGATAAATTAAAAACTTAAGGTAGAAAAAAAGCATCTCAATTGAGATGCTTTTGACAATGTAAAATAGTTAATTTTTAAGTCTAGTTTACTTATTTTGCAGTCGTGCGAATCAAGTAATCAAAGGCGCTTAATGAGGCTTTAGCGCCTTCACCCGCTGCGATAATAATTTGTTTATAAGGGACTGTTGTGCAGTCACCGGCGGCAAAAACACCTTTAATATTGGTTTCGCCACGTGCATCAACAATAATTTCCCCCATTTTATTACGCTCAACAGTCCCTTCTAACCACTGTGTATTAGGTAATAAGCCGATTTGAACAAAAATACCTGCTAGCGCAATATCGTGCATAGAATCATTGGTACGATCTTTATATTTTAGACCTGTTAATTTAGTGCCATCGCCATACACTTCTGTAGTTTGAGCATTTAAAATAATGTCTACATTACTTAAACTACGTAGTTTTTTCTGTAATACAGCATCTGCTCTCATTTCTGGGGCAAATTCTAATACTGTTACGTGTTCAACTAAGCCAGCTAAGTCAATTGCGGCTTCAACTCCTGAGTTACCACCACCAATTACAGCGACTCTTTTGCCTTTAAACAGTGGGCCATCGCAGTGCGGACAATAAGTTACACCACGAGTACGGTATTCATTTTCACCGGGAACATTCATATTTCTCCAGCGAGCACCTGTTGCAATAATTAAGCTACGGGTTTTTAAAATTGCACCTGATGCTGTTTCAATTTGGTGTAATTCCCCTTCTGATGCGCCTGGAATTAAACGACTGACTGTTTGGCTATCAATCACATCCACTTGATAATCATCAACGTGAGCTTTTAATGCACCCGCAAGTTTTGCACCTTCTGTTTTTGGTACAGAGATATAGTTTTCAATATCAACAGTATCAAGAACTTGGCCACCAAAGCGCTCACCAATAAGACCAGTGTTTAAACCTTTACGTGCTGAATAAACAGCCGCTGATGCCCCCGCAGGACCACTGCCCACAATCAATACATCAAATGCATCTTTTTGGTTTAATAATTCCGCAGTACGTTTTTCTGCATTGCTGTCTACTTTGTTAACGATTTCAGCTAAAGTCATACGACCTTGACCAAACTCGTTACCATTTAAGAATACAGCAGGAACGCCCATAATATTACGTTCCTGAATTTCATTTTGGAACATGCCTCCGTCGATCGCTGTATGTGTGACCTTCGGATTTAAAATCGCCATTAAGTTTAATGCCTGAACAACATCTGGGCAGTTATGACAAGAGAGCGAATAATAGGTTTCGAAATGAAACTCACCGTCTAACTGACGAATTTGTTCAAGTAATTCTTGTGCTTCTTTTGATGGGTGACCACCAGTTTGTAGTAAGGCTAAAACTAATGAAGTAAATTCATGGCCTAATGGCGAACCTGCAAAACGAACACCAGTTTCTTTTCCTGGGTTAGTAATAAGAAAAGATGGTTTACGCACATCAGCATTATTATCTTCACGATAAGTGACTTTATCGGATAATGGTTCGATTTCTTTTAATAGCGCTTGAATATCAGCTGAATGTTTACTGTCGTCTAATGTTGCTACTAACTCAACTGGCTGAGTTAATCGTTCTAAATAAGCTTTCAATTGAGCTTTTAAATTATTATCTAACATTTTGCACCCTCAATAAAATCGGGTGCCGAAACACCCGATAAATAACTTTTTTAGTGGCTTAATTCTTATTTAGATTTTGCCAACTAAATCCAGTGATGGAGCTAAAGTTGCATCACCTTCTTTCCATTTTGCTGGGCAAACTTCGCCAGGGTGACTAGCTACATACTGAGCAGCTTTAACTTTGCGTAGCAGGTCTGATGCATCACGGCCAATACCTTCAGCTGTGATTTCGATTGCTTGGATGATACCTTGTGGGTCAACAACGAAAGTACCACGGTCTGCAAGACCTTCGTTCTCACGCATATTTTCGAAGTTACGAGTTAATGCGCCAGTTGGGTCGCCAATCATACCATATTTGATTTTACCGATAGTTTCTGAGCTGCTGTGCCATGCTTTATGGGTAAAATGTGTATCGGTAGAAACTGAATAGATTTCTACGCCCATTTTTTGGAACTCAGCATAATGATCCGCTAAGTCACCTAATTCGGTTGGGCACACAAAAGTGAAGTCTGCAGGGTAAAAGAAGAAAACGCTCCATTTGCCTTCGACGTCCTTTTCAGTCACTTCTACGAATTGACCGTCTTTAAATGCCATGTTTTTGAATGGTTTGATTGGGGTATTAATTAAAGACATTGTATTTCCTCCTGTTTGGTATGGGAACTAATGTACCTATTCCACTTGAGAATAGCTAATACATTCCTACTATCAGTTCAATAGGTTTTACCTAATGAGTTGAAGAAATTGATAGAGATAGGTTAACGAAATGTAGCTGTTAAAGCAATTAAACAACAATGACAGTATGCCTTACTTACTATTAACAACTTTCTCTATTTAATATCTTTGCCTTAAATGGTGATATGCTTATAACATTATGAATTATAAAAATAATAATTCAACCTATCACAGATTAGTTTAATACTATTGTGCTAGTTTGGCAGGTTTAAGGATAGTATAAGTACACTCAAATGCTGCCTTTTGAATACGATAAATATCTTGGTTATCCGTTGTGGATTGAACAACCGCATCACCCGGTTGAAAGCGTTGCAATTCTCCCCATGGGGCTTTCATTGCAAAAGCAGTTGTAGATCCCGGCACAATAAAATAATTCATTTCGATCCCTTTTGGGATAAAAGGTTGATAATCATTAGGATAAGACACTAAATTAATTTCATTTTTCTCTGTAGTATTGTAACGTTGAGCAAATTTAGCTTTTTTTACCAATATTTCTTCATTACCTGTCTCTGGACAGATATTTTGCACGACCCAATCCCCCTCTTTTGCAGGTTCAGAGACAGTTTCAACACCTTCACCTTTAATAATGGTTGTGATGATTTCACCTTCCTTAGCCGGCCTTGCCAACACAGGTTTGGTTTTAATAGCAACACCAGTGATCCCTGCTTGCTGAGCTTGAGTAAAATAAGCTATTCGCTCTTTTTGTGGTAATTGTGACAGGTCATCTGCAAATACGAAGGAAGGAATTAAGGCCAAACCTATTAATAGTGTTTTTATTCTATTTTGCTTATAGATCTTATTATTATTTGAATAACTGTTTTGTGTATAGAAAGGCATTGAATTGTTTCCTACTTAATATTAATCGTATTTAAATACGTTATTTTATATCTGTAAACGTTAAACCGATTATGGCAGGAAATAAAACAAAAGTACCCGTAAAATCAGTTACCTAATTAATAAAAATTCAAAAATTCGAGAGATCTCACAACTAGAAATAACCAAGGTTCAGAAAGTAAAGAGTGGTAAGTTCGAAAAATCAATCTAGTTAATAGATTTAATGACTTATACATTATATAAGAAAAAAGACTCCAACTAACCAACAGTACATTGTATTTTGAAGTCTTTATATATGAAGCTAATCGCTAACTTTGAGTATAAAAGCAAGGTTAAAATAGATATTTAAAGCGGATACGGGCACCGTAACGATCTTTATCACTACTATGTACATTTATCTCGTCTTTGCCATCTATCCGCGAATAATAAGCACCTAAATAGGTTTTGAAATTATCCATATCCAAGATATTAGGCAGTTCATAAGAAGCAAATACTGTATTGATATTGTATTTACCAGGATTAAGCGTTAAATAGGTTTCATTTTGCTCATTATTTCCGCTTGTTTGATAGTAAGCTTTAATATCATTATGTGCATAGATATAACCTAATTGGAATTTACGCCACAACACATTACTACCCATTGAAAAATCGTTTTCGTCTTTAGCATCAAGATAAGCAACACTTAAATTTGCAACAATGCCATTGACAGGATCATCAGCTAAAGTATCCCACTTTAACGTTAGACCATAACCAGTACGACGTGATTGATCTTGGAATTTTCCATTTTCATCCTCGTAACCATAAGCTTTGCTTATTACGTTTGCGTCTATCGCACCTGCAATTGTTAAGTTATCTTTCTGCCATGCAATAACAGGCCGCATATAAATAACATTTTTACGGTTATCAAGTTTACGCCCGTGATACTCACCATCTTTGAAAACAGAAGTTCCGTCTTCAACTAACGCATTTAATTCAAAATACCAGTCATTGTAATGAGTGTTAACCATCATGCTACCACCATCACTACTACGACCACGCCCCTCTTTCATCATATAAATATAGCCAAAACCATCACCATATAAATCATTTGCGGTATTACCTGAATATTCGACGAAAGTATCTTGATTTAAAGGGAACATATCATACGCTTCATAACGACCAATTTTATATTCCCATTTATTACGTTGACCAAAATAAAAGGTAGCATCATCTAGATTCATTTTACCCGTCATGTCAGCCATAGGTTGAACACGAAAACCAGCGTAATTGCCGTTTTTTAATTCTCTCTCACCATCAATACCAATTAAAATACGCCCATTAAGTGACCACTTTTCATTATCTTCAAAGTCTTTTTGCTTTCCGGGCATCATTCTCATTGATGTTAATTGCCCTTTTTTACTTGCTGCATCAATATTATATTCAACATCACCATACAATTTGAGATCGCCCCAATTTGTATTCGTAGAGAAAAAACCTGCACCTTCTTTATTTTTTGTCTTAGCAAACTGAATTGACTGTGTTTGTTGAAGTTTATTTAGCTGAGTCTGAGCGATATTTGCTTTGGCTTGAGCTTCATCTGATTGCTTTTCTAATACAGCAATGCGTTGCTCCATATTCATTGAAGTAACGTTATTTGTAGACTTCCCTTTAGACCCATTATTTGAATTAATGAGTTGTTCGAGACGAGCTGCTTTTTGTTCTGCGGCTGCAGCTCTTGCTTCAGCCGCATTTGCACGTTGTTCTAACGCATTTAATCTCGCTTCAATAGCACTTATGTCGATTTGTGCATTAGCGCATAACGGTGTGGAGAGGATTAAAGTTATTACTGCAGATAATGTCTTCACTTTCATTCGAATATTCCTCAGTTAACAAATGTTGATTCAACAGGTACGGCAAATACATAACTATCAACTTAGTTGATTGATTGTTCTATTTGATGAGCGTATTTTTATAAGTATCAAATCGTTATTCGCATCGTTATTTCTCTTCTTAATAAGAAATAAACCAGTATCTGTGTTGTTTTTCCCTTGTTTTCTCGAATTAAACGCTCGCATTATTCAGTAAGGTATTTGTTTTAAATTCTCATTTAAGCACTTACAAACGTTTATTATTTTAATTCGGTATTTATTTTTATTGTTATTACAAGCATATCTCTGGTTTATGCTTTCTATTTTTATAATGACTTACTAACCTAAATAAAATAATCGCTAATGTGGAACGTTTCCACAAACATTTATGATTTCTTTGATATTAGTACGATAACTAGAGAAAATGATGCAAATTGTCATCAAAAAATGATGATTTCCAAATAATAAAGGCAGCAATGATGGTAATAACAATTAGGAAAGAAAAAGCGTTTTTATAAGGGGATTATTGGTTTCTATTATTTAAAAACCATTTTGCAAGGCGGTAGATAGGAGAAACTTAATAGAAGAAAAACCGACAGAGGTCATATCATGATAACCTCCGTCTATCATTATCATATTCTGCCAGGTTTACGTAATGCTCTACGGAAGTAAGAAACTGGCATTTTAGGGCAAATTTGTTCTTTTACTGCAGGATTACTTTCTAAATCCTCTTTTTCTATTTCATTATGTCTTCTTGTATTTTGTGGTTGAGTATTTGTTTTATTCATCTTCCCTTTCCTCTGAGATCAACGCCTCATTGATAGCTTCAATTTTCTCAACTGCTTCATTAAGAATTGAAGCAATACGTCCCGCTCTTTCCACTGAGAGCTCTTTTAACACTAGTTTATGGCGTAATACCGCCTTTAATTTTCCGACAGCAGATTCAATCTCTTCAGAAACTCCTCCCGCGTTTTGAGACAAGTCTCTCGCATAAGCCAGTTTTCTTTGAATATTGGTATCTATTTCCTGATGTTCTGCTAAAAATGCAGTACCTTCAGGTGTGATGCTGTAATTTTTACGACCTTTTTCAGCGATACTGGCAACTAGCAGATCTTGTTCTTCAAGTAGTGTTAATGTTGGATAAATAACACCAGGGCTAGGTACATATAATCCTGAAGAGGCTTCATCTATTTCACGAATAATTTCATAACCATGACTCGGTTTTTTCGCGATCATGCTAAGTAACAGAACTCGCAAATCACCATGATCAAACATACGTTTTAATTGACGACCTTTACCTCGTCCACCGCATCCTCGACCGCGTCGTTTACCTTGTCCTTCTGAACTATGTTCACCATGATAGCATTCGCCATGTCCTTCGTGTCCGTGATCATGCTTACCATGACAGCATTCATCCTGTCCTTTTTGTCCATGACTATGTTTACCATGACAGCATTCTCCCTGTCCTTTTTGTCCGTGACTATGTTCACCATGACGACACTCTCCATGTTCTTTATGTCCATGCTCATGTTCACCATGACAACAATGTTCGCTTCGGCTTTCATGGTGCCGTGCCTGTTTACCTTTACCCCCACAACATCCTTTTCCATGACCATGACTACCATGTTCACCATTATCGGCACGTTGTTGATAAAGTGACTGTAATGCTCGAATCATCATAAATATTCCCTCATTGTTTTAGATATATCGAATTTATGTAGTCAATATAATCCGATATATCTAAATGATCAAGTTTTAGATATATCTAAATATATGTCTAAATCGACTTTATCTTTAACAAGATGATTTATTTATGATTATCCTTATAGGCACAGACTGTTTTTATTATGAATGATTCTCATTCTCTAGTTTGTTTTTATGTGCTATCAATAAAAACAAAAGAAGAAAAAATCAAAATAGAGATAAAAAATGATTGCTAAGAGATGACAAAAACCAATTGAGTGAAAACAATAAGTGACAGCGTCACCTTTTCTATTGAGAAAAACTTGAATATGGATATAGTAAACCACCAAAAAAGCGAAGATAATGAGATATTACTCACTACTTCGTTTTTTAGGTTGGATTACTCTTAATAACAAAAAATTTGTTATTGCTATTGATCTAACGCAGATAAAACGATCTTTTTAATATATTGGTATCCTGCCTCAATTTGTTTTTTATCAACTAGTTGTGTGCTTTTTATAGTGATTTGCAACAAACTTAAATGTTTGATTGTTTCCCATTCATTTTTACCTAAATCACACTCACGACAAAACTGCATTGGAGCATCATCACTATTTCGAGCACAGAGTGTCAGTAAGCTCAAATCTTGCCGATAATGACTTTTTACAACTAAGTTTTCATATATTGCTTTATTAAGATTATTTTGTGTTTCTAAACACGTATTCCCTTTTTTCACAATCGCAAAATTCAATTTATTAAAATCAGATACGGATAGAACGCGAATAAAATAGTGCTCACCTTCTTTTTCAAATGTTTGAGCCTGATTAAAGAATTGTTCAAGTTTGACTCGGGTTTCCCATTGAATTTGTGCATATTTCCCATATCCCGACAAAGTGAAAGGATAGAGTTGATGTACACTCCACATCGAAGCCACTGCGGGTGCTGATTGAATACCGTCAATTTCGGGAACACCATCAGCTTGTTCTGGACATAATCTCGGTGGATTAGTGAGAAAACGACTCATACGTGCATCTTTAATACACACTACACCTGTGGGATAAGGAGAAAAACCAGCTTGAAAAGGTTCAAAAGAGACAGAATCAGCAAGAGAAAGTTGTGTAACGCTTTCATATATTTCAGGCGTTAATTCAAGTAAAGGTGTGTCTTTTTTTAATCTTTCGCACAATATTTCATAAGGTATAATCTCATGATTATCATCAAGAAAAAGGCTTTTCATATACCCAAATTGCGAAGCATCAATATGAATATAAAAAGAATTATTGTATTTTTCTTCGCACTCTTTTCTTAATTCAAAAAGGGGTTTTAGCTTATCGATACTGCCATAAGATGGCGATCCTAGCATGCCGATAATACCAAGAATGGGTTCCCCCTGTTCAATAAGACGTAAAACAATACTGCGCATTTTTTCCGTATCTGTTTTAAATGAACCATCGATAGGTAATGCAATAAGGTTGTCATATCCCAACCCTAGTATGTCCATTGCTTTTTTCCAGAATTCAAAACGTGAAACAGGAACAAGCAATTTCCCTAAATGCATTGTTTTTGTCATTCCTGTTCCCCGGCATGTCAAATAGCTAACATCATCAAAAATTTCACGTTTATTGAGTTGCTCACTCATTACTAGAATATCTGAGATAGACATATTGAATAACTCAAATGCTTTTTTATCTGCAACTAAATCTCGTGACTTTGGATGACGAGCAATCGCCATTGGTAATGTTTTTAAATTTCTAAGCGCCCATAATATTTCATAACAAGCTAATGTATGGCTTGTAGTGATATGGCCAAATGCATCTTTTGATGAAAAACCAATTAATTTACAGAGATCATCTATAATTTTCTTTTCTTGTTGTATCTGTAAGGGTGAGTGGTGATTAAAAACATTATCTGAATTGTAAGCTAACGCAGAAAGATAGCCAAATTTAGCCAATTGCATCACTTGAGAATGATGATGGGAAAAATAAGGCTCAATATCTGATTGAGCATAATTATTTTGCTGTTTCAGCGTATCTAAAATAGAGTCATAAGCATTATCTACTGCTTTTTTTTCAATCGTATGATTTTTTATTTTAGTCTCTAAATTATCACTATCATTTTTTTTGACTTTATTTTCCTTAGGAAAACAATACTCACTATTCATTAATATTTTTGCCATCTCTCGATGATAACATACTAGGGTATCAACGGTTCGGGTATGGTATACACGCTCTGTAGCACTCAGACAGGTTTGTTTATGATTTGCCATCATCGCACCTATATATAAATTTTTGTTATATGTTTTAATAAGAATTGTGTTTATTAATCGTAAATAATTAATCTCTATTCAAATGATATACCACATGATGAGTAAGAATCTTCTTTATTTTATTGATATCAGTTAAGATTTTTTCAACTCCATCTAAAGTTTTTCATGTTTAATGATAAATGATTTAGTTTTATTTGTTAGTTTCTTTATTTTATTATCAATTTTGATTTAAGTTGTATTCCTGAAAATATGATATTATTTTTACTAAGGTCAATACTTAAATCTATCTTAATCAGAATAAATAAATATTTCTATCGCCTAATATCCATTAAAAGAGATAGATATTAAATATTGTATGCCATTAAAAATATATTTATTTAATTGTTATTCATTTTTACTTCAATATATAAAAAAAACACACGATAATTTGATCATGTGTTTTTCAGAATATTCGCTTTTTTTAACAAAAAAAACATCACTACTTATAACAAATAATATTTAATACTCTTATTTACCATCAGTATAAGTTATAAGTTGTGTTTTCTAGCATCACTTTACCAATTAGATCACCAGACTCCATTAATTGATGAGCTTTACCTACTTCTGTGAGTGGAAAAATGGCATTTATTATTGGTTTAATCTTACCTTCGGCAATCAATGGCCATACATATTGTTTTAGTTCTTGTGCAATATGTGCTTTTTCTTCTACTGAACGAGAACGCATGGTTGACCCCGTGTGAATTAGACGTTTAATCATCATTGGCATCATATTTAAATTTTTAGGCATTCCTTTCATCATACCCACTTGTATAATACGTCCAAACTTACTCGCAACTTGATAGTTTTTCTCTACATAATCGCCACCAATAATATCAAGCACAACATCAATCCCCTTACCTTGAGTTAAAATGGGAATCTGTTTAGCGAAATCGGTTTGTTTGTAATTAATGACATAATCAGCACCAATCTTGTAAGCTACAGAGGCTTTTTCTTCAGAACCAACCGTTGTATAAACGGTCGCTCCTATAGCATGAGCAAGCATAATCGCCATAGAGCCAATCCCCGATGTTCCGCCATGAATAAGTACAGATTCACCTTGTTTTAGTTTACCTAACTGGAATAAATTAGCCCACACTGTAAAAATATTTTCAGGCAAGGCGGCAGCTTCAAGATCCGTTAAACTCATTGAGGGTAATGCGATATCTTCATGTGCAATGCAATATTGAGCATACCCCCCACCAGCAACTAAAGCACAAACCCTATCCCCTAATTGCCATTTGGTGCAACCGTCACCTACTGCCACAACTTCTCCAGCAACCTCAAGACCGGGGATCGGTGACGCATCTGCGGGGGGAGGATAACGACCTTGTCTTTGAAATATATCTGGCCGATTAACACCTGAGGCGGCAACTTTAATTAAAAGATAATGAGGAGGAAGTGAAGGAATTGGGGATATTTTAGGTTGTAACTTGTCTATATCACCGGGCTCTGTAATTGCGATCTCCAACATATTTGCAGGTAAAACAGTTTTCATCATATTCTCCCATTTAATTTAGCCACTCTCAGAATGTTATGCTAGTTGAGCTGTTTCGATCACTTATCTTTCTTATTTTAAAGTTTTAAGAAAAGAGTTCATCTAGTAAACAATAAATCAAGTGTAGATAAACGAAGATTATAACCAACCTTGCTTCTTATGTTGTATGCAAATCGGGCACAATGTTGCATCTGGCTTCCATGATAAAAAAGCTAACCGACATTTTTCACAGTGTGCATCATAATAATGGTAAAGGATGGGTTCGTTATTTTTAGCGACACGTTCTTTAACATGAATGGATTTAGGAAAACAAACAACTTCACAATTCATACAGCCGGTACAACGCTTTTCATCAAGAGTGAATATATTATTTTCGAGTTCAATCGCACCTTCATCACAAACTTTGGCGCATGCAGAGCAAAGAATACAACTTTCTTTATCTAACTGAATCTGGAACCAACTATCTTCGGGATACAGTTGTTTTCTTGCATTTAAACCTGTTCTTACTTGACTTTTATTTAATGGTTTTTCATCTAGTTTTTGACGAAAAAGCATAAAACGACGCCCACTATCAATATCAGTAGGTTCAGTGATCATTAATTGCCAGATAGGCTCTTGTAATGTTTTTAGTTGAAGATTTAAATTCGCTAAAACAGGAAGCCATTTATCCACTAAAGGTTGTGCTATTTTCATTCCTCTAATGTGATATTGGCGATGCCACACTAATAGTTCTTCTGTACTTGCTAAAGGCTCATCATGATTAACAACTAAATAATTATCCTGATACGTTCTTTCATGGGGTGCAATATTTTCTATTGCATCTACAGGGCAAGTAAACAGGCAATTACCACATTGGAAACAGCGTTCATTATCTATCTTTACATCTAAGTGACCAAAAGTGATAGCACCCACAGGACAAACTTTAGAGCAACTATCACATAGGCTTTGTTTGAGGCGTTTTCTAACACATTTATCATTAATAATTGGTTCAGGAGGAAGCTCCATCGTAATAAAACGCCTCATACATCACAACTCCACTACTTAACAATAAAGAATGCAAAGCGATTAAGAATTTCTGCAATCAGTATTATTGCGCTACTCGCTAACACCATAGACAATCCTGAAGTAAATACAGCATTACGATATTTCCATACACTGTATCCCATCACTAAAATGCCGATTATTGACATTATACATGCAGATACTCTTAATCCGAATATTTCATTATACGCAATGATAGGCGTATGAGGGAATGTTATCGCATCATTTGTTGAGATAACTAATGACAACCATTCTAAATAGGATGGTTGTACAGCCATGCGCAATGTTACTGAAAGGAAAATAATTCCTAATGCGCTTATCACAATTTTTTTTGCTAATTCATTATTTATAAATGCTTTAATACGAAATGCCGTTATTGATAGTGCAATAACGGCACCGGCAGCAAATAATGCACCTATAAACATAAAATAGGTATTTATATGCATCCATGTCAGTATCGAGGTATTGTAATACAGTGATGCCATACAAAATATATCAATAATGCCAAGCAAACCAATAACCGCTAATAGACTTTTATTCATATGTCCTTTAATCAAAACGACCAAGGTATAAAGACATAATGCACCAAGATAAACAGCAGCAAATATGATTTCACGACTCAACCATGATGAAGAAATATGGCGTAATGCATGAAAGGCATTCCATGGATATCCCATATGTAACGTTGATGCTAATAATCCTAAACATCCTAAAATAGCGGCAGTTAATAAAGCGGGTCGCATAGCAACCGTTGCTCGTTGATTACCAATATCTTTTTCTAGCCAACAAAAATAAAGTGCGGTAAAAATAGTCACACCCACAGAACTTTGGACGAATAAAGTAAAGGTAACTAATGGCCATTCATTCATGCTTGAACTCCTCCTTTTTTCATCGCCCCTGTATGAGGTTTGATAACTAAATTTGGATTTGTCATCGTAAAGTCAGGTAGCCCTTGAACTTGGCTTAAATGCCCATATTTCGCTCTTAACTCTTTTATCTTGCCAAATTTAATCGCATTTAGCGGACAGGTATCAACACAAATTGGATTTTTGCCTTCTGACAGTAAATCGACACAAAAATCACATTTTGACATTTGTCCTGTTTCTTCATTCATTTGTGGTGCACCGTAAGGGCATGACCACGCACAATACCCACAACCTACACATTTAGAGGTATCAACGCGAACAATACCATCACCTTCTCGTTTATGCATTGCCGTTGTTGGGCAGTTTCTTACACAGACAGGTGAATCACAGTGGTTACAAGAAATGGTTAATGTATAAGCAAACACATTATTAACCAGACCACCTTGTCCTGTTGGTGCGAAACCGCCTCCTTTTACTTCATAAATACGACGAAAACGACGTCCGACTTCTAAATTATTTTTATCTTTACATGCCACTTGGCAAGCTTTACAACCAGAGCAACGAGAGGAATCAATAAAGAAACCGAGCTGTTCATCACTCACTGGTGCATATTCTTTAAAATCACTCATGCTTTGGCTACCTCAACTAAAACCGTTAAATGCGAGTTACCATGTGCTAATGGCGTCATCCGTGTTGATGTTAAAACATTTGGGCATCCCCCATGATCAATTCCGTCCTCATCAGGTGTCCACCATGCACCTGCTTGCAAACCAACAACACCAGGAATAATGCGTTGTGTGACTAAGGCAGGGATTTGAGTTATCCCTCTATCGTTATAAACACGTACCATATCACCATTCTTGATACCTCTATTTTCAGCATCAATTGGATTTATCCATACTTCTTGACGTTGCGCTTCTTGTAACCAAGGGTTGGCATATTGTGTTGAGTTTGCACGATTTTTCCCTTTCCAAGTTAGCATTTGTAATGGATATATTGCTGTTAATTTATCTTCAGGGCCTTCAATTGCGGGTACATAGTGAGATAAAGCCGGAATATCCCGATTGTTCATGTCGTAAAGGCGTTTAGAGAATATCTCAATTTTCCCTGATGGCGTTGGAAATGGATTATTTTTAAAGTCACTGATATTTTTTTCGAAGGCAATGAATGGTTCATCTTTGAAAAGATAACGACGCGTTTTCACTAATTCCTCAAAATTAGGGAAATCGGATCTATCTTGGAAGCGCTCTTTATTTGTATCAACAAGGTAGGCAATCCACTCTTTTTCACTTCTACCTTCAGTAAAAGCGTCTTTTACTCCCATTTTTTCTGCTACGTCTGTTATCCATTCATAATCAGAACGACGTTCGAAAGCGGGTTCAACAACTTTTTCAGATAGAAGGAAATAATTTCCTGTGCCCCATGTATTACCAATGTTCCAACGTTCTAAAAAACTGGTTTCAGGTAAAACAAGATCCGCATATTTTGCAGAGGGAGAGAGATATAAGTCGCTAGCAACAATAAATTCGACTTTTGATTCATCTGCTAATAATTTAGCAGCTGCATTAACATCAGGGTTTTGGTTGACTAAATAGTTACCTGCTAAAGAAAAAATCATCTTGATATTGGTATCAAGTTTATCAACACCTAAAAGACCATCCTCAGTACGTACTTTGCTTGCATCATCAACCGCTTGCATCCAATTCATGATGGAGATTTGTGCTTTAATTGGATTTTCACCGATATTAGGTCCACGTATAGATTGGCGATTACCAATACCGCCGTAACCCGCTGCCCACGCACCTTTCTTACCTACATTTCCTGTAATTGCAGCCAATAACGTCGAGCCTCGAGCACTACGCTCGCCACAAATATGACGTTGAGGCCCCCACCCCTGAATTAAGGCGGCGGGTTTCGTCATGGCATATTCGCGTGCAAGTTGACGAATGGTATTTGCGGGTACTTTTGTGATTTTCTCCGCCCATTCAGGTGTTTTTTCTATCCCCTCTTTTTTACCGGTTAAATAAGCAACCAATGACTCATTAGCGGGAACACCTTCTGGCATATGCTCTTCATCAAAACCAACAACATACTTATCAATAAAAGGTTTATCATGAAGATTTTCGGTAACAATGACATACATCATTGCATCCATTAAGGCATTATCTGTTGTTGGTAAGAGTGGGATCCATTGATCAGCAAGAGATTGAGCAGTATCCGAATAACGAGGATCGACAACAATAAACTTAGTCCCCTTATCTTTCATTTTTTGAAAATAATGGTTTGTATGACCAAAAATAGTTTCATTGGGGTTATGACCCCATAAAATGACTAAAGGTGTGTTTTCAAGGGTATCGAGTGAGCTTCCCGTTTTTGATATACCGTAAGTATAAGGTGTTACTTTGACTGTATTCCCTAAACTGACAGAATGATAATAAGGTAAGTATCCACCTGTTAAATTAAAGAGTTTCTTCATCATAGTATCACCAGAGAAGATCCCCCCTGTTACAGCGGTATTAACGGTTAAAAAGCGACTTGCGGCTCCATGTTTTTCAGTTAAACGTGTAATATTTTCTGCAATAAGCGTTGTCGCTTCATCCCATGAAATACGTTCAAATTTACCTTCACCACGTTTACCGACCCTTTTCATAGGGTATTTCAATCTATCAGCATGATAAGAAAATTTACGGTAACCTCGTCCACGCACACATGCCCTCATAATTGGCATAGCTTCATCTAATTCATTATCAGGTCTAGTGGTAATACGAGTAACAATCCCTTCTTTTATATGTGCACGAATATCACACTTACCACCACAGTCAAAAGTGCTACATGTAGCAACAACCGTAGCGGGTTCTTCATCATTTTGCGCAATAGATAAACTTTTATCTGAATTAGCGTGTGCATTTCGTGCGAAAAAAGGCACAGAAACCAATGCTGCACTTGTTTGAACAAAATGGCGACGACTTAGAGATGTCATCCCATTGTTTTCTTGATTTTTTTCTGTTTTTTTCATTGATTTATCATTCTCACATAACAACTCTCATCAGTGAAAATGATAGGATATAGTGGTAAACCCTCATTGATGTACATCAATACCACTAAAGAGGTAATGGAATGTTTCAATATTTCTCATTTCTTTGCAAATTCCCCATTTTTTATAAGGGGAAGCTAATTCAAGGTAGCATTAAGTTGCATCAAAAATACACTTAGTTAACTTTACCTATTTTTTGTTAATAAAATAAAGAGTTATGTATAAAAAAAATCAAATTCAAGGTAAGCCCGTAAATAAAATGTCAATATAAAGATAGAAAATCTTGAAGCACACCTTCATTTTTGGATTTTGACCAGGATAATTTAGTAATAGCACTATAACTTCGCTAGAAAATCGAATAATATACCAATTGAGTATAGGGTTAGCGCAAATTGTTCTAAATAAGCCTTTAAGCAAAACATTGTTTTTATCAAGATACATGTTTTGTTACATTCAGAATTATTTCTATACGTATCGTTATTCCCCTTACCAATTACTGCAATATGTGTTAAAATTGACGCATATCAATATTTTTATTTGTAATGAGCAAGCTTATGATCCCAGAAAAACGCGTCGTTCGCCGAATCCAATCTGGCGGTTGTGCAATCCATTGTCAGGATTGCAGTATTAGCCAGCTCTGCATCCCGTTTACTTTAAACGAGCATGAGCTTGATCAACTCGATAATATTATCGAGCGTAAAAAGCCCATCCAAAAAGGTCAAACCTTGTTTAAAGCAGGTGATGAGCTGAAATCACTTTATGCCATACGTTCCGGTACAATTAAAAGTTATACCATTACGGAAGAAGGCGACGAGCAAATAACAGGATTTCATCTTGCCGGTGATTTGGTTGGATTTGACGCCATTATTAATACTGAACACCCTAGTTTTGCACAAGCCTTAGAAACATCAATGGTTTGCGAAATTCCATTTGAAACTTTAGATGATCTGTCAGGCAAAATGCCTAACTTACGTCAGCAAATGATGCGCCTGATGAGTGGTGAGATCAAAGGTGACCAAGAAATGATTTTACTGCTATCGAAAAAGAATGCAGAAGAACGTTTGGCTGCTTTTATCTATAACCTCTCTCGTCGTTTCGCACAACGTGGTTTTTCCCCTCGTGAATTCCGTTTAACCATGACTCGTGGTGATATCGGTAATTACTTGGGTTTAACCGTTGAAACGATTAGCCGTTTATTAGGCCGCTTCCAAAAAAGTGGTATGTTAAGCGTTAAAGGTAAATACATTACTATCGAAGATAGTACATTATTAAGTGAACTAGCAGGCAAACTTCCTTCATCAGCAGAAGTTTAACCTGTTACATTTCACACACTAATTTTATAACGGGGCACACAAATTTGTGCCCCGTTTTCTATTTTGTGCTATTGCATTTTATCTTCTTGGGTTATCTTTAAATTGTAGATGGATAAATCCAGCCCTAAAGAGGATATTACAATGGAAAAATATCAAAACCTTCTCGTTGTCATTGATCCTAACCAAGATGACCAACCAGCACTTCGCCGTGCTGTCTATATCGTTCAGCGTAATGGTGGGCGGATAAAAGCTTTTCTACCTGTTTATGATCTCTCCTATGACATGACAACCCTTTTATCTCCCGATGAACGCAATGCAATGCGCAAAGGTGTTATTAGTCAAAAAGCAGCTTGGATCAAACAGCAGGCTCGCTATTACCTTGAAGCCGGCATAGAAATTGACATTAAAGTCATTTGGCATAATCGCCCCTATGAAGCCATTATCGAAGAAGTCGTTGCACATCAACATGACTTACTCATAAAAATGGCTCACCAACATGATAAATTAGGCTCACTTATTTTTACTCCTCTAGATTGGCAATTACTTAGAAAATGCCCTTGCCCTGTTTGGATGGTTAAAGATAAAGAGTGGCCTGAATACGGCACTATTGTCGTGGCGGCAAATTTATCAAATGAAGAATCTTACCATGATGCTCTTAATTTAAAACTTATCGAATTAACAACTGATTTGTCTCATCGCATACAAAAAGATCCTGATGTTCATCTACTCAGTGCTTACCCTGTCGCACCGATTAATATTGCGATTGAACTACCTGATTTTGATCCTAACCTTTATAACAATGCACTTCGTGGGCAACATCTTATTGCGATGAAAGAACTTCGCCAGAAATTCAGTATTCCTGAAGAGAAAACCCATGTTAAAGAAGGATTACCAGAGCAAGTTATTCCTCAAGTTTGTGAAGAGCTAAATGCGGGTATTGTAGTTTTAGGCATTTTGGGAAGAACGGGTCTTTCAGCAGCCTTTTTAGGAAATACCGCAGAACAACTTATTGATCATATCAAATGTGATTTATTAGCCATCAAACCCGATGGTTTTACCTGTCCTATTACAGTTGAGAATGATCACGAATAAATACGCACCTGTATAAAAAAACGCCAGTTGAAATTCATCGACTGGCGTTTTATTTTAATCATTATTTTTATATCTATTACAGCGCTTTTAAAATCGCATCTACACTGGCTTTCGCATCACCAAATAGCATTTGTGTATTCTCTTTAAAGAACAGAGGATTTTGAACTCCTGCATAACCTGTATTCATTGAGCGTTTAAACACAATAACATTTTGCGCTTTCCACACTTCTAATACTGGCATCCCTGCAATTGGGCTATTCGGATCATCTTGTGCGGCGGGATTTACAGTATCATTAGCACCAATAACGAGAACAGTATCAGTATCAGAGAAATCATCATTGATTTCATCCATTTCTAATACAACGTCATAAGGCACTTTAGCTTCTGCTAATAAAACATTCATATGACCTGGTAAACGTCCTGCTACAGGGTGAATACCAAAGCGTACTTTAATACCACGTTGACGTAATTTCTCAGTGATATCATGTACAGGGTATTGTGCTTGAGCAACAGCTAACCCATAACCTGGGGTGATAATGACAGATGTTGAGTTTTTCAGCATATCAGCAACTTCTTCAGCTGTTGTTTCACGATACTCTCCCATTTCACCATCTTCCGTTGAAGCTGTACCATCTGAACCAAATCCACCCGCGATGACACTTAGGAAAGAACGATTCATCGCTTTGCACATAATATAAGAAAGGATGGCACCAGAAGAACCCACTAATGCACCTGTTACAATTAACAGGTCATTGCTTAACATAAAACCAGCGGCTGCAGCTGCCCACCCTGAATAAGAGTTCAGCATCGATACAACTACTGGCATATCAGCACCACCAATTGATGCAACTAAATGCCAACCAAATGCTAATGCAATTACAGTCATTACGATGATTAAGAAAACTTGTAAACCAACACTGTCGGTTTTAACAAACCAAACCATCAATAAGAAAGAAACAACCAAAGCTGCAAGGTTTAATTTATGGCGATTAGGCAACATCATCGGTTTTGATGACATTTTTCCACTTAATTTACCATAAGCAACAATTGAACCTGTAAATGTAACAGCACCAATGAAGATCCCTAAAAAGACTTCTGTTAGATGAATATTCACCATCACAGGATCCATTGCGGTATCGTGGTCGAGATAACTGTTAAAACCGACTAAAACGGCGGCTAAACCCACAAAACTATGCAAGATTGCAACCAATTCTGGCATTTGTGTCATTTCGACTTTTTTAGCTAAACGAATACCAATAACGGCACCAATTACCATTGCAATAATAATCCAACCTACATTTCCTGCATAAGGTCCAAAAATGGTTGCAAATAATGCAATCGCCATCCCTGCTATACCAAAATAGTTACCTTGTTTAGAGGTTTCATGCTTTGATAAACCGGCAAGGCTGAAAATAAATAATATTGCGGCGACAATATATGCCGCTGTAACAACTCCGCTGGACATAATTGTCTCCCTTAGCCTTTACGGAACATTTTCAACATACGTTGAGTAACAGTGAATCCACCAAAAATATTAATGCTCGCAATTAATATTGCGACAAACGAAAACAGGCTAACCCAGCCACCACTCCCAATTTGTAGCAAAGCACCGACAACGATAATGCCTGATATTGCATTTGTCACTGACATCAATGGTGTATGTAATGAATGGCTAACATTCCACACAACGTAATATCCCACCACACAAGAAAGTGCAAATACCGTAAAGTGAGATAAAAATTCTTTCGGTGCCACATTCGCAAGCCATGCAAACAATAAGAAAGCAATAGCTAATAAACCATATTTCTTCCAAGGTGAAACCGGTTTAGCAACGGGTTTCTCTTGTGGTTTCGCAGCAGGTGCCACTTTAGGTTGTGCTGAAACTTGAATTGGCGGTGCAGGCCAAGTAATTTCACCAGCACGAATAACGGTAACACCTCGAATAACAACATCATCAAAATCAATATTGATATTACCGTCTTTCTCTTTACAGAGTAATTTCAGCAAATTGACTAAGTTAGTGCCGTAGAGCTGAGATGATTGTGCCGGTAACCGAGCAGCAAGATCTGTATAACCAATAATTTTTACACCATGGTCTGTCGTAAAGACTTCATTAGGCACGGTATATTCACAGTTCCCGCCATTTTGAGCTGCAAGATCGACAACGACACTCCCAGGTTTCATTGAATCAACCATTTCTTTCGTAATTAAACGAGGTGCTGGTTTTCCTGGGATTAATGCAGTTGTAATAATGATATCAACATCTTTTGCTTGCTCTGCAAACAATGCCATTTCAGCGTCAATAAAAGCTTTTGACATGACCTTAGCGTAACCATCACCACTGCCTGCTTCTTCTTTAAAATCAAGTTCAAGGAACTCAGCCCCCATACTTTGAACTTGTTCTTTCACTTCAGGCCGCGTATCAAATGCACGAACAATTGCACCGAGGCTTCCTGCCGCACCAATTGCAGCAAGGCCTGCAACACCAGCGCCAATAACCATCACTTTAGCTGGTGGTACTTTACCTGCCGCAGTAATTTGCCCAGTAAAGAATCTTCCGAATTCATGGGCTGCTTCAACAACGGCACGATAACCAGCAATATTTGCCATTGAACTTAACGCATCAAGGGATTGTGCACGAGAAATACGTGGCACACTATCCATTGCCATAACGTTAATGTTTTTTTCCGCTAGTTTTTCGAGTAATGTCGCATTCTGTGCAGGCCAAATAAAGCTCACTAACGTTGCGCCATCTTGTAATTGCGCGATTTCATTATCAAGTGGTGCATTTACTTTTAAAATAATGTCTGATTGCCAGACATTTTGGAGATCGAGGATCTCAGCCCCTGCTTCCTGATAAGCTTTATCCTCAAAACTTGAAGCAATACCAGCACCATTTTCAATTGCGACTGTAAATCCTAATTTTATGAGTTGAGTTACTGTAGCAGGTGTTGCAGCAACCCTTGTTTCATTAGAAAGTCGCTCTTTGGGTATACCAATTCGCATAATTTTCCCTTCTTATCCATATGAGACCTGTTAAAATTTCTCCGCTAATTTCATAATCATGCAAAAAAAATGTTAAAAATAATCAAATGCATGCTATTAATCGTAGCTCTAATAACCTACTGAAAATAAAACCAATAATCTATATCTGTGTAAAGCTAAAATTGAACTTAATTGGATCATTTTAGTCGAAAAGGCATATTTATGAATTATTCACTATATTCAGGTAAATATCTGGTAACATATACTGGTCATTTGACTCTGTGGTGATTCACTAAATAAAATAATGCGACAAATGCTATTATTACATGTAATAATTAATCCCTATGTGATAAACCACTACGTTCAGCACATGACCAATATTAATTGCGCAAGGCGGAAGGATTTTGTATGAAGCTGAAAACCTCAGTCATCGCAGCAGCGATGTTGTCTTTAACTAATATCACTGTTGCGCAGGCTGCTCAGGAACTGACTCCAGAACAAGCTGCAGCACTAAAACCATTTGAAAGAATTACAGTTATCGGTCGTTTTAACGCGATTTATGAAGCCGCAGATGCGGTATCACGTCGTGCTGATAAAGTCGGTGCTGATAGTTTCTATATTCAAGGTCTTGATGATATCAGTGATAGTGGCAATATGACTGTTACTGCTGACCTATACCATAAAGATGCACCAAAAGCAGAAGAAGAAAGCTATCGTGTTTTTCATGGCGTAACTGAATTACCAAAACCTGAAGCAATTCTGTTACAACCATTTGATACTGTTTCTATCCGTGGTTACTTCCCTACAACCCCTGATATTAACGATGCAATTGCAAAAGCAGCGGCTAAAAAAGGTGCAGCATCATTCTTTATTGTACGTAACGTATCGACAAATGATGGTGGTAACCAAGAAGTCACAGCTTATATCTACAAAAAAGATGCACCTAAACGTGCTATTCAAGCACCAGAAGCCGTTGTTCCTTACGATTCTGATGCCGGTCGCGCACTTATTGCAGAAGGCGGAGCCGCTGCCAATAAAGTTGAGAAACCAGGTCTTGCATCAAACACTGATTTTGATAGAAGTGTAGGTACATTTACTGATACACAAACTTCGGGTGCAAGTGGTCGTTACACTGTAACATTACCTGATGGTACTGAAATTCAAGAAGTTAACAAAGCAGCTGCTGCATTAATGGATCCTTTTGATACCATTACATTTAGTGGATACTTTGTAAACTCACCAGAAATTTCTTATCAGGTTGCAAAGCGTGCTGCAGCAAAAGGCGCCAAGTATTACCATATTACAAATGAATGGCAAAGTGATGGTGGTACCGTCACGATTACAGCCGACCTCTTCAAGTAATAAAAACGTCCTAATTAAAAAACCTTGCTAATGCGAGGTTTTTTTTACTCAAAATATAATCAAACAAACTACATTTTGTAAAAGTGCATAATTTTTATGATTTAATGCATAGACAACCACGTTAACTCTCCGTAAAATCTCGCTGTTTTTTAGTGTTTTTATCTTTATTTAAATTTGAGATATTCATATTTATTCTATTTACTGACCAAAAAACAAGAAAATACGCTATTTATTTACAATTTTAATCACGTAGGTAATTATCCTTGAATAAGAAACTTGGCTTAATATCACTCACCGCGTTAGTGTTAAGCTCAATGGTTGGTGCTGGTGTATTCAGTTTGCCTCAAAATATGGCTGAAGTTGCTAGCCCTGCCGCATTGATTATTGGTTGGGTTATAACCGGTATTGGGATCCTCTTTCTTGCCACGTCTTTATTACTTCTCTCTCGTCTTCGCCCTGATCTTGATGGTGGTATTTTTACTTACGCTAAAGAAGGATTTGGTGAGTTTATTGGTTTTTGCTCTGCATGGGGTTATTGGGTCTGCGCGGTTGTCGCTAACGTTTCTTATCTTGTTATTGTTTTTGCTGCCTTCAGTTTTTTTACGGATTCCCCTGAAAATGTCATTTTTGGTGATGGTAATACTTGGCAGGCCTTAATAGGAGAATCCATATTACTTTGGGTTGTTCACTTTCTTATCTTACGTGGTGTACAAACAGCCGCCAGTATTAATTTAATGGCAACAATGGCAAAACTTATTCCGTTAGGATTATTCGTTATTGTCGCTTTATTAGCTTTCAATATGGATATATTTACCCTTGATTTTCAAGGCATAAATATGGGCGTTCCTGTTTGGGACCAAGTTAAAAATACAATGCTGATTACGCTATGGGTATTTATTGGTATTGAAGGTGCCGTTGTCGTTTCTGCCAGAGCTAAAAATCGACAAGATGTTGGTTTAGCCACCGTACTAGCTGTTGTGATTGCTCTCATTATTTATATTCTTGTGACACTTTTATCACAAGGTTTAGTCAGCCAAGCTGAATTAGCCACAATGAAAAACCCGTCAATGGCTCCTTTGCTTGTACAGCTTATTGGTAGTATGGGTGAAATAATTATTGCTACAGGTCTTATTTTATCTGTTTGTGGCGCATATTTAAGCTGGACAATTATGGCAGCAGAAGTTCCCTATATCGCAGCATTGCATCATTCATTCCCTAAACAGCTCGGTAAGCAAAATAAAAATGACGCACCTTCATCTTCTTTATGGTTTACCAACTTAGCGGTTCAATTCTCTTTAGTCTTAATCTGGTTAACAGGAAGTAACTACAACACATTGCTGACTATCGCCTCAGAGATGATCCTTGTACCTTACTTCTTAGTAGGCGCATTTCTATTTAAAGTTGCCATTGCACGTAGTAGCCGTGCTCTATTACTGATAGCCATACCCGCAAGTTTATATGGTTTATGGTTACTTTATGCATCTGGTGTTATTAACTTATTGTTATCCGTTGTACTTTATGCGCCTGGTATCTTAATGTTTTTATATACACGCAAACAATATAAAAACAATACCCCCTTACTTTTAGGCGAAAAGATCATGCTGATACTTGTGTTATTTGGTGCTATTCCCGCATTAGGTTACTTAGCTCTTTACTAAAATCACGCCTAGAGGTGCTATAAAAATAGCACCTCTTTTCTCTCTAGCGCTTTTCTCTCATGTTTGTCTCTACTAAAAATCCTATTTTGTAAACCGGTTATTTTCCCCTATTAAGCTGTTGTTTTTTACACAGATGGTTAGGTGCTTATAAGTTAAGAAAACAATAGTATGTTGTAACTAATATATAGCTAGCTATTAATTAACAAGAGAATAAAAAAGCCCACGAAAAGCATTAGTTTTCGTGGGCTCAAACATGTCACTATTTTATTAGTTAAAATTAATTTGTTCTATTGCCTGCAATATCCGTTTATCTGATATTGGATAAGGTGTTCCTATCTGCTGGGCAAATAGACTCACTCTTAACTCCTCTATCATCCAGCGAATATTTTGTACATCGTCTTGCTGTTTTTGTTTTTCAGTCAGTTTGCCTAACCACTGTTGCCATTGCTGTATAACATTTTCAACTCGACTCATTTGTGCACGATCACGATTAGGATCAATAGCCAATTTTTCCATTCGTTTTTCAATTGCACTTAAATAACGAGGGATATCAGCAAGGCGCTTCCAACCATGAGAGGTAACAAAACCAGGAAAAACTAACAGACCAAGTTGGGCTTTAATATCAGATAATGCAAAAGCAACACTAATATCAACCCGCCCTTTTAAACGTTTATTGATGGCAAAAACTTGCGTTAGAATTGATTCAACTTGTTTTGCTATTTCAACCACAGCATCATTTAGCTCTGCCCTGACATACTCTTGTAGCTTTTGATATTCGTCTTCTTGCCAAATTAAACCACCATAAGACGCCATGAGCTTATCAACACCACAGGAGATACAATCATCAATTAAATCGAGCACCTTGCCATAAGGATTAAAATAAAGACCCAACTTTGCTTTATTTGGTAATTTTTCATGCAAGTATTTAATCGGAGAAGGAATATTTAATAATAATAACCGTCGTACCCCTTCCCACATTGATGCTTGTTGTTCAGTTTCTGTTTCAAAAAGCTTAATGCCTACACTGTTTTTTTCATCAACTAAAGCAGGATAAGCCTTCACTGAATAACCACCGCGTTTTTGCTCATATCGCTGTGGTAAATCACCAAAACTCCAAATATGTAGGTTTTGCTGCTCGATACCATCATCAGCCACCGCCGATAACGTTTCTTGCACTTTTTCCTTTAAATTTTCTTTTAACTTATTAAGATCTTTACTTTCTGCTAACGTTTTATTTTTATCACCTACAACACGGAATGTCATTTTTAAGTGATCGGCAACTTGATCAAGTTGCCAACTTTCTCTATCAACCGTCACTCCAGTCATTCGACGTAACTCTTTTTCAAGTCTATCAAGCAAATCACCTTCAACTTGAGGTACTCGCTCTAAAAATGCAGAAGCATAATTAGGTGCTGGTACAAAATTACGACGGATAGGTTTTGGTAATGATTTAATTAAAGCCACTATTAATTCATGACGAATACCCGGAATTTGCCAATCAAACCCTTCATTTTTTACCTGATTTAAAATAGGTAATGGAATATGAACGGTGACACCATCAGCCGCAGTACCAGGCTCAAATTGGTAAGTGAGACGTAATTTTAAATTATCTTGTTGCCAATAGTTCGGATAATCTAATGCACTAACTCGTTTAGCATCATCTTTGATAAGCATACTTTTTTCAAAGTTAAGCAGATCAGGTGATGCCTTTTGTGCCTCTTTCCACCATTTATCAAAATGACGAGACGAAACGACGTCCTGAGGTATTCGCTGATCGTAGAAGGTAAACATTGTTTCATCATCGACAAGAATGTCTCGACGACGAGATTTATGCTCTAACTCTTCAACTTCTGTCCGTAATTTTAAATTGTCACGGAAAAATGCATGGCGAGTTAGCCAATCTCCCTCCACTAACGCGTGGCGAATAAAAAGCTCACGACATAAAAGCGGATCAATTTGGCTGTAATTTATAGGCCGAGAAGCAACGATAGGCAGACCATACAATGTCACTTTTTCATTAGCCATTACAGCGCCTTGCGCTTTTGACCAATGGGGTTCACTATAGTGATGTTTCACCAAATGTTCAGCAATAGGTTCAATCCATTCTGGTTCGACCCGAGCTGCAATTCTCCCCCATAAACGAGATGTTTCGACTAGCTCCGCTACCATTGTCCATTTAGGCGGTTTTTTGAATAAACCTGAGCCTGGATAAATAGAAAAACGAGCATTCCTTGCGCCAGTAAACTCTTGTTTATCCGTATCTTTTTGCCCAATATGCGACAATAAACCACTTAGTAGTGCTACGTGAATACTTCTAAAATCGGCAGGTTCACTATTGACTGGAAAACCTAATTCTTTCACAACTTGTCGCAATTGCGTATAAACATCTTGCCACTCTCGAACTCGCATAAAGTTTAAGAATTCTTGGCGACACAATTTTCTAAACTGGGAATGACTCAACTCTTTTTGTTGAGTTTTCAAATAATCCCACATGTTTAAAAAAGACAAGAAATCAGAATCTTTATCTTGGAAGCGCCGATGTTTCTCATCAGAAGCTTGCTGTTTATCCATTGGTCTTTCACGAGGATCTTGAATTGAAAGTGCGGAAGTAATGACCATCAACTCTTTAACAGCACCATATTTACGCGCTTCAAGTACCATTCTTGCTAAACGAGGATCAATAGGAAGTTGTGCAAGTTGTTTTCCCATAGGGGTTAAACGATAAGCACCATTATGATCTGTTCCCTCTTGTAATGCACCTAGCTCTTCTAATAATCGAACACCATCTTGAATATTACGTTTATCAGGTGGCTGTACAAATGGGAACGCACTAATATCACCTAATCCTATTGAGGTCATTTGCAAAATAACAGATGCAAGATTAGTTCTTAATATTTCAGGATCAGTAAATTCAGCACGAGAAATAAAATCATCTTCTGAATAAAGACGAATACAAATGCCATCAGAAACACGACCACAACGCCCTTTTCTTTGATTTGCTGAAGCTTGAGAAATAGGTTCTATTGGAAGTCGTTGTACTTTAGTACGATAACTATAACGACTGACACGCGCAAAACCGGTATCAATAACGTATTTAATGCCCGGTACAGTTAATGAAGTTTCGGCAACGTTGGTTGCTAAAATAATGCGTCTGCCATTGTGGGGGTGAAAAATACGATTCTGTTCACTATTCGATAAACGGGCAAATAAAGGTAATACTTCAGTATGGCGAAGCTGTAACTTATTCAGCGCATCAGCAGTATCGCGAATTTCTCGTTCACCACTCATAAAAATAAGAATATCACCCGCACTTTCTCGACTTAATTCATCAATAGCATCGATAATCCCATCAGTCATATCCTTATCGCTATCAAGTTCATCACCACCAATTGGGCGATATCTCACTTCAACAGGATAAGTTCTACCTGAAACCTCAATAATTGGAGCTTGGCTAAAGTGTTTAGAAAAACGCTCAGGATCGATGGTTGCAGAAGTAATAATAACTTTTAAATCAGGGCGTTTAGGTAATAGTTGCTTTAAATAGCCAAGAATAAAATCGATATTTAAGCTACGTTCATGGGCTTCATCAATAATGATAGTGTCATATTGTAATAACAGCTTATCTTGCTGTAATTCTGCTAATAAAATACCATCTGTCATTAACTTAACGAGCGAGTTATCACCAACATGATCGCTAAAACGGACCTTATAACCTACCGCTTCTCCTAACGTACTCTTTAACTCATGAGCAATACGTTCAGCCACTGAACGCGCAGCTAAACGGCGCGGTTGAGTATGCCCAATAAAACCCTTGATCCCTCGCCCTAATTCAAGACAGATTTTAGGGATCTGTGTTGTTTTACCTGAGCCAGTTTCTCCTGCAATAATAACAACTTGGTTATCTTTTATTGCATTATAAATAGCATCTTTCTTTTGACTAACAGGAAGGTTTTCTGGGTAAGTAATTTCAGGACAAGTGGCACGACGGCGAATTATCATCTGTTGTGCTGTTGTGATATCGTCTTTAATTGCACTTAATACCGCTTGTTTAGACTCTTCATTATTAATTTTAGCGACGCCACGTAGACGTTTTCTTAATCGTTGCTGCTCCCGCAACGATAATTGCTCTATTTCTTGATAGAGCATGGCAGATGATAATGTCACCTTTTATTATCCTTTTTGAGGTTATTCTAATCAAAACTAATGCAAGTATGATATCACAACAGACTATTGGCACATAAAGGCTTGGTTAAATTTCTTAGCCTATGATTTTATATAATCAATATATTTGAATAGCATATTCAAAGGATTGAGATGTGATTGTTAAAAGATAGAGTAAAATACCGTAAACCAACAAATTTAAACTAATAGCATATTTGATAGATCAAGAGAAAATAATGAAAAAGATCCTTGTACTAAAATCCAGCATTTTAGAAAGCTACTCACACAGTAATAAAATGGCCGATTATTTGATTGAAAATTGGCAGAACAACTATAAAGATGATGTTATTACTGTACGTGACCTCGCTAAAAATACCGTACCAACTTTGGACCAGGCTACCCTATTTGCTTTTGGACAAGAAACAGAAATGCTCTCTGATGAACAAAAAGTAGCCAGAGCATTATCAGATGAATTAATTAGTGAATTAAAATCGCATGATATGATTATTATTACTGCACCAATGTATAACTTCTCAATTCCAGCACAGTTAAAACATTACATTGATTATATCGCTCGTGCGGGTGAAACATTTAAATATACCGAAGCCGGCTCTGTAGGCTTACTTGAAAATAAACAAGCTATTGTATTAACTAGTCGTGGTGATGTTCATAAAGATCAACCTTCTGATCTTATCGTTCCTTTTCTAAAACAATTTTTAGCATTTATTGGCATTCACGACGTACAATTTATTATGGCTGAAGGTACAGCTTTTGGTGAAGAATACACACAGCAAGCTCACCTGCAAGCACAAAAAGAAATTGATGCTGTTATTAATACAAGAAGCATTACTGTAAAATAGTAATTTGTATTTCTATTATTCTTTAAAAGCACCTAATTCAGGTGCTTTTTTTATAGTTATATTTAACAGCATCATTTTTATATCAACACCTCTTTTATAAAAAGAACATTGTTGATTTATAATTTAAAAACCTTGATAGATAAAAAATCCAAACTTAATCAAATTTTTAAATCATCGACTAAATAAAATTTATTTTAACAGCCATTCATTACTACTTATTCTTTAATTCATATTAATAATGAAATTATCAATAAAAAGTTAATTTGATTTATAAAAAACAAATAAATAACATTTAGGTGTTTCAACAAACATATAAAAAATCAAATAATTTTATTAATTCAATAAATGGAATTTACGATGAAAAAAAGCATACTCTCAATATTTATTCTATCTACGGCTTTTTTATCAACTCAATCAAATGCTACTGAATATGAAAAAAACAGTGTAGGTATAGTTAATATTAAAGGCCAAATAACAGCAACACCTAGTTGCATATTACAACCAATAGCTGAAATTCAGTTACCTAATGTTCAAGAAAATAATTTTACATTATCTAATTTAGCAAATGTGGAAGCAAAAGAAATTAATATTATCTTTGAAAATTGTACTCAAGAACTTAATAATATTAAATTAAGAGTTCAAAACCAAGGAAAGAGCACATTAGAAAACACTGTCATATCTAAAGATAATGGTAGTAATGTGTCCGTTGCTATTTTAGATACAACTGGAAGCGAGATAGATTTAGCACAGGAAAATAACACACAATTTAAAGCAAAAATTGATCAAGTAACACATATGGCAAGTTATAAATTTTACGCAAATTATAAAAAGCCAGATAATATAGAAGCAACTCCTGGAAAAGTAATAACCAGCTTAAATTTCGATGTTATTTATTCTGATGTTGCCGATCAAGGTTAACATTTAAGAATAGACAAAGCTGGTTTTCCAGCTTTGTTTTAATACTGTGAATTTATAGTGAAAAAATATAACTTACCATAAAACAATAAAGCATGATCAAAAAAATAAAAGTCACCATTTTATCCATATTTACTATTTTTCCTATTTATGGTTATTCAGCAATAGAAATAAATAAGAATAGATTTATTTTTATTGAAAGTCAAAATCAAGAAGTCATTGAAATAAAAAACAAAACAGATAATAACTATTTTATACAAAGCTGGATTTCACATTACAATGAAAATAATGATGATGAATTACCTTTTATCATCACTCCACCACTCTTTAAAATAGAAAAAGACGAAAATTATTCTTTGAAAATATTTAGATTAGGTGAAATAGAAAAAAAAGATAGAGAAACATTGTATAGAATAAACATTAAAAGAATACCTTTGCTATCTAATTCAGATGGAAACGAAAATTTATTACACATATCAATGAACTCTGTTTATAACTTAATATATAGACCCATATCAATAGAGAAAAATGCCAAAACTTCTTATGAAAAGATTGAGTTTTTAAAAAACAAAAACAATGAGTTGATTATAAATAACCCAACACCTTATTTTATCACCTTACTTAAAATTAGTTTAAATGAAGTTTTATTGAATAATAAAAGTAAAACAATTCCGCCTTTTACAAAACATAATACAAGAAATGTAATTAAAGAAAGTGGATTGATTAAATGGAAAACGATTGATCAATTTGGCGTAGAAATCAATGCGACAGAGAAGGCCATAATTAATGAAGATTAAATTTAAAAAAAAAGAGATCACTTTTTTTATTTTAATGATTATTTTCAACAAAGATACTGTCGCACAAAATAATTTTCTATCTCTTTATTCTTATTCACTTTTTAACATTAGTGATGATACGATTAAACTGCTTCTTGAAAATAAAAAACCTGAAGGTTTTTATCACTCTATCATTCATATAAATAATAGAAAAAAAACAGCAAAACTTCTTTATTTTAAAAATATAGATAATAAATTAACACCTTATTTTTCTATCGATGATTTTATTTCTCTTGGCATTGATTCAGATTTTTATAAAATTGACAAAAAGAATAAAGGCTCAATACTTTTAAGTGATCTTTCAATCGACTTTAAATATCATTTCTCTAATCAGAAGTTAAATTTAATTATTCCACAAAAAGCATTAATAAAGACAACTGATTATATTGCAAATGAACAAAACTGGGATGATGGAATTACAGCATTATTCACCCAATACTCATATTGGATTAAGTATCATCAAAAAAAATCTATTGAGCAAAAGCTTAATTTATATTCAGGAATTAACATGGGAGCTTGGCGTGTACGTGGTCAAAGTAGATTTGATTGGACGAAAGATCGTTATCAATCTAAGCTTTCATCAATATATGCATATCGACAAATTAATTCTTTTTCTTCTATTTTTTATGGTGGTAATTTTTCACCTACAACACGAATATTACCAACTGATAAAATAATTGGCTTTCAATTAATATCCAATAATTTAATTTCAAGTAATACTCTTTATGCTAACAAACCGATTATAGAAGGAATGGCTGATACTGAAGCTCAAGTAGTGATCAGACAAGGTGACAAGGTTATTTATGAAACCACCGTTCCTCCGGGTCCATTTATTATAAATTCATTACCTGTTTTAAGAAGTGGAAAACTAACGTTAGAAATAAAAGAAGAGGATGGCAGAATCAAAACCTCAACCCATTATTTTACATCACTTCCTAATCAGCTAAATAAAGGTAGCTATCAATATAATTTAATTGCTGGTACATTACCCAATAATAACCATAAAGAAAATTCTACTTTCCTTTTAAGTGAGTTTTCCTATGGCCTTAGCCAAAAAATCACCTCATATAGCGCAATAAAAAAACGAGATAACCATATGAATTACCTATCTGGACTATCTCTTGATTTAGGTATATTGGGTGGTTTAGCAACAGACTTAAGTTATGAAAATAGTAAAAATAAATTAAAATATCAATTTCTTTATCAAAAAAGCATGCTAAAAACGCAAATCTATTTTACTTCTAAAATATCTTTTTATCATTATTTAGATAATTTTCAAAAAAACGATGGAGTTAAAAGAAATTATTCATTTTCTTTATCAAAAAACTTTAGTAACTTGGGTTATCTTTCTTTTCAGTATCAAGAAAAAATATATAGAAAAATATCTAAAGATTTTGGGTTAAGTACTTCTCTTTCATCTTCAATAAATAAAATAAACTATAACCTTAAATATGATTTTAAAAAAAATAAATCTATTTTTGATCATTCATTCTCACTTAATCTCCATATACCATTGGGAAATAATAGTGACCATAATCATTGGTTTAATAATCAAACAAATTATCAAGGTAATAAAAAACATTATATCAATACTACCAACATCGGAGGCAGTCTGCTTAATCATAATTTAGGATATTCATTAAATTATCAACACACGTATGATGAGAAAAGAAAATTTAACCAATTTTCCACTAATGCCCGTTATCAAAACAACTATCAATCTTACACATTTAATGCAAACAAAATGGAAGATAATTATAATTATAATATTTCTATTAATGGAGGAATTGTCCTTCATTCTAATGGCATTACTCTTACTCCTCGTTTAGGTAGAACATTTGCATTAATTAATACACAAGGAATATCTGGAATCAAAACGTCACTTTCATCAAAAATGGAAACTGATTTTTTTGGAAATCTAGTTTTAAATAATATTACACCTTATCGAATAAATAACATTAAATTAAATGCAACGACATTACCCCAAAAAGCAGAAACAGAAGTTTATAGCAAAAATATTATTCCCACATTAGGCGCAGTATCTAAAATAACTTTCCCTATAAAAATAGGATATCGTATTATTTTTAAATCAACAACTCCACTTCCTTTCGCATCAGTAGTTACCGTATTAGACACAGAGGGTAATATTACATCACATGGGTTAGTGTCGGAAAATAATATTATTTTTCTTTCTGGTGTTACAGAGAGTGGCTTAGTAAAAGTAAGATGGGAAGAAGATAAGCAGTGTCAATTTAATTATGAAATTGATGATAATGAAAAAAACGCCACACTAATAAAAAAAGAAATCAACTGTATTTAAACTAAATTATCTCTATTAAGAAAATATGAAAAAAATCACTCAGTTAATCATTATGTTACTACTTACATCTTTTTCATTACCATCAACAGCTAGCCGTGGTGATCATGAAATTCCTTTAAGTTGTGATATTGATTATATCTATGAAAATATTAGTGATAGGCTTTCTATTAATGAAAATGATTTTTCATCACATGAAGCAGGAACATTAGCAAATATAGACAATCATATTATCATTATTATTATAAAAGATTGTTCTAAAACTCATGGTGAAGTTCGTTTGAAAATTGAAAATTCGAGCATTGATACTAATACTGGTTATTTAAAAAATATGATTGCTGGCGATAATGCAAGCACTAATATTGCATTTCAATTATTGTACAATGATGAGGAAAACCCCATAAACCTTAATGAAAAAAATGAGTTTGTTGAAGAACTTATTGATGGAGAAGCAGAGTTTTATTTTTTAGCTAATTATGTAAAAAAAGATGACTTCCCCCCTAAGCCTGGTTATATACAATCAAACATTCAGTTTATTACAAAAATAAATGACGATGTTGTTATGTTTAATGATAGTGAGTAATTATAATGATAGAAAAGCACGGTTGCTATTTATCCTAGCTCGTGCTTTAAATATACTAAGTAGTTATTAAATATTTATTTTAAGGCTTAGTTATTTCTTCACCCATTTTCCATTGATACCTTTGACAAATTCACCTTCATTAGCCCTTGCGACTAGCTTTTCACCCGCAAGTCGAGCAACAGATTCCGGCGTTACTTGATTAGTTCTAGCGATTTCAGCATATTTTGTCTTCCTCGCTTGATTTATTTCATCAACAAGTCGTTGAGCCTGTTTATTATTTATTTGAACAAGCTCGATGTAGCCACTAAATGTTTCTCCCACTAATCCCTGCTCTCTTGCTTCATCAAGTGTTAATGCTGTGGCATTAGTACTCACTAAAGTCAACATTAGCGCAAAACTTAAGAGATATTTTTTATAATTCATCATCTATCCTTTAAAAAATGGCGCTGTTATTTTTTAAGAGATCTTCTACTTGGCGATCTATTTTTACATTAATCTCATGTTCAATTTTAACATTCATATTTATATTAATCGGTTTATCAGGTGTAGCAACTTCGAGTCGAATACATCCTGTTAACGCCGATATTCCCATTATTAAGGCTGTTAATATAAATAATTTTCTTAAAAATAATGGTTTCACTCTGACTCACTCCCTAAATCTGATAAGCTTTTTTCTAACCACTCTTCCAATTGTGAACCAAATCGTAAACTCCGCCATAATTGAAAGACATTTTCTTCGTGTCGATAATTGAAGTTAACTTGTCGACGTTTATCTTCTAGAGGATTCGTTCCCTGAATTTCAGCCTCTAATATTAACTCACCTAAATTACTTAAGTTGACGCGAGTCCAAGAGCGATTGATCTCTAAATAACGTAACCACGCCATAGCAATACCCGCTGACATATTATTATCATCAATTGAATCAACAAAGTCTTTATCAAGTCTTAACGTCAAATATGATGAATTAGCAAGCCAACCATCTTTAATAATCCATTGATTATTATTAATAAAGAATGGAAATTCCCCGCTAACTTTACCTGATGCAGCAAACTGGGTCACTTTTAATAAAGTAAACAGATGACTTAATTGAATATTATCAAGAGAAATAATCGCTGCTTCATGCTGTGGAATAGTGAGTTTTGCCAACGAAATAGTGCCATCAAGCATTGCTACATTCACATTGGATAAAACTAGCGGTTTATTTTCTGTTGCTGGGTAAAAACCTTGAAGGTCAGCCGTAATATCAGTCATTTCAAAAAGATTATTAACGCGTTTTATCCGTAACTGAACAGGTTGTTTAACCCCCAGTTGCCATTCATCACCGTTTAAACGCCAAGGCAAAATAAAATCTAAGCCTTCTAAAATGCCCTCTTTAAGCCACATTCCCCCCTGCTTAACCACAAGATGTCCACCAGCAATTAAGCCTTGTTCTGGTGCAATAGAAAAATCTGCTTGGGTATAGAGTTCACCTTTATCAAGGGTAATCCCTAACTTATCTGGAATTAAAGATTGAAAAACATTTATTGGCTGTAAGGGCCAACGCATTTGCCCTCTTAATCTTGCCCCATCCCAACGTGTATTAATTGCAATAGGTCCTATGTTGGGTCTAGCGCTTAACTCACCTTTTACATTAAAATTGAAGGGTGATTCACCACTGATCGTGGCAATAAAATCGGCTTTATCTAGAAAACCACCTGACGGAAAATCAATACGTTGACTAGTTAATTTTAATTTTCCACCAAATGCGGGCTTTTTCTCATCTCTTATCCAACGAAACGGACTTTCTAACGATAATCGAGGTGCCGTCATCGTTGTATGTTGATATTTTAAAACGTCAAAACCTGTATTAATTTTTTCAAAGCTGATGATTTTATCAACCCAATACCCTGTTCCCGCAATATCCCAACGTGCTTTTAAAGGTAATAAATTTCCTTCTCCCCAATAACGCCATTGCCAAGTCCCATTATCAGGTAAAAAATCAGTTGCCTTACCTTGAAAATGAATACGATAATCCCCCCAAATCTTGTCTTGTGCGACAACAATCGCATTTAAACGGCCATTAAAACCTTTTGATGAAAATGTCGTTCCTGCTAAGGGTAAGCGTGCATCTTTTATCGTAAGCGTTTCAGTTAATGGACCTTTAAAACGAAGTAACGAGCCAGATTGAAATTCAACAGTAGGATCAACGAATGTTCCTGTCACGTTAATAGGTAATCGCGCACTGGCTTGCATTAATTCTTTATTAACCACTCCGGTAATTTGAATAGGAATATGTGCATCTAACCAATTTACTGCCGTCTCAGGAATTGAAATAACTAAATTTCCTTTTCCTGCATGACCCTCTGTCATTACATTTAATCGTGCACTTAATCTTAAATCTGTCAGACCTTTTTGCCATTGAGCAATATTAATATTAATCCCCCCACGCAAAGGTTGATCTAATCCAAACCATTCCCAACGACCTTGTTCAATCTTTATATTTTCGGGGGTAACATGCCAAGGTAATAGAGCCAATGCATGGCCACCACCTTGCTCAGCAAGTGAAATAGTGCCTGATAGTCCTTCCCATTCAAGAATGAGGACTAAGGGATAAGCATAATGAGAAGTTAATAAAGTCGCATCAATCGTACCTTTTTCAGGTAATGACGCAATGTCAATTGGTAATGCTATTTCAGCTGCAAGTTCAATATTATTGTCATCAGGTAAATTCAATTTGAATTGCTTTATATCTAGCCATTTATTATCTCTAATAAAAATACCGAGTTGAGCATTTTCTCCTTGGAACGTCACTAATCGTCCATCATTTTGTGTTTTTAGCTGTAACGAACCTTGATAGCGGGCATTTTCTTTTAAGAGTAGATTTTCTATATTGACAGATAAATAGGGTATCGACGTTAATAAGGAATTTATCTCAACAGGTACTGATACCGCCTCTTCCTGCTTATTCGGTGGCATCGTTGAAAAACAGTGCTCATCAATAGTAAGTTTCTGACTATTAAATTGCAGTTTATCAATTTGTTCTTTTCGATAAGAAAAAGCAAAGTTGTCCATGTTTGCTAAAGTACAACTGGCTGTCTTTAATGCAATATTCTCAACAGAAACGCCTGCCCGTTGTAATTGTGGCTGAGATAATGAAAGAGTGACACCTTCAGGTAGATAAATTTTTGCAACAACAGGCAACCAACGAGGGATAGATACCCACAACGCAGTACCGATTAGGCTTACACCTACCAGTATCGTCCCTGTCCATTTGATTGTTTTTCTTAACAACACATCATATTCCTTTTAAACAAACCTGAATCATCCACTTACCTTGTTAAATTGTTTATAATGATAGTATTAATTTCTTTCATATTGGGGCTGGATAATTCTGTTTTTCCAGTCTCTGAACAAAATTTTAATCGAGAGTAGAGAAAACTAGATGAAAATCGTTTCCTATAGTACTAAACATTATGATCGTAAACACATGGAATGGGTCAATCAGCATAATGGATATCATTATGATATTGAATATTTCGATTTTAATTTGACAGAACAAACCGCAAAAAATGCCGTTGGTGCGGATGCGGTTTGTATTTTCGTTAATGACGATGCCAATCGTGCGGTTTTGCAAGAGCTAGCTAGCCTTAATATTCGTATACTTGCTTTACGCTGTGCGGGTTTTAATAACGTTGACTTAGAAGCAGCTACGGAATTGGGTATCACCGTTGTACGTGTGCCAGCTTATTCACCCGAGGCCATTGCAGAACATGCTGTTGGCATGATGCTCTCTTTAAACCGCCGTATACACAGAGCTTATCAGCGTACTCGTGATGCAAACTTCTCATTAGAAGGTCTAACTGGTTTTAATATGCATAACCGTACGGCGGGTATTATTGGTACTGGCAAAATTGGATTAGCGACATTACGTATACTAAAAGGCTTTGGTATGAAATTACTAGCCTATGATCCTTACCCAAATCAAGCTGTACTTGATTTAGGTGCTGAATATGTTGATTTAGCAACAATTTATGAAAATTCTCATATTATTTCGTTACATTGTCCGCTGACTGCAGATAATCATCATTTATTAAATGAAACTGCTTTTGCACAAATGAAAGACGGTGTGATGATTATTAACACTAGTCGTGGTGCATTAATTGATTCTGCCGCTGCGATTAATGCGCTAAAACAAGGAAAAATCGGTGCTTTGGGGATGGACGTTTATGAAAATGAACGCGATCTTTTCTTTGAAGATAAATCCAATGACGTTATTCAAGATGATATTTTCCGTCGCCTTTCTTCTTGTCATAACGTGTTATTTACTGGGCATCAAGCATTTTTAACAGAAGAAGCTTTAATCAGTATTAGTGAGACAACACTACACAATATTAAAGATGTAGCTACGGGTAATGAATGTGTTAATCAGATCAAAGTGCCATTATAAACGTTCAGAATAAATGCAACAAAAAGCCCTTTCGCATAAATTATGCCAAGGGGCTTTTTATTTATTAACCGTGCAACCACTTATTTTTCTTTAGTATTGCTATCTTCAACTGATTTAGTTGCTTCAAAGTGTGAAGATGTTTCTGTCTCTTCATCCACTTTAAATTGTGAAACTAATTTAGCTAATTGGTGAGCTTCATCATCCATATTCGCTGTAATGGCGGCAGATTCTTCAACCAATGCTACATTTTGTTGGGTAACTGTATCCATTTCACTTACCGCTAATGCAATTTGGTTAATACCCATGCTTTGCTCATTAGAAGCAAGGGCTATCTGTTGCATAAAGTCATTTACTTGATTAATGGTTGTAACGATCTCTGACATTGAGCGTCCTGCTTGGGCCACCTGTTGAGAACCAACATGTACTTTATTGACAGAGTGGGTGATCAGTTCATTGATCTCTTTTGCAGCTTCTGCACTACGGCTTGCTAAATTACGTACCTCAGATGCAACAACTGTAAATCCGCGACCTTGCTCACCCGCTCTAGCAGCTTCAACAGCAGCATTCAATGATAAGATATTGGTTTGGTTTGCAATACTATTGATGATGTCATTAATATCTGCAATTTTCTTCGCACTTTCAGAGATTGAAGACATGGTTTCTACCACGCTATCCATAACACTTTCCCCGTTTTGAGCAGAGCTTGTCGCTGTTAATGCTAATTTACTGGCTTCACGTGAATTATCAGCATTCTTCTCAACGGTAGTTTTAATTTGTTCCATACTCGCAACCGTTTCTTGTAATGCGCTTGCTTGCTCTTCTGTACGGGATGATAAATCCGTATTTCCGGTCGCAATTTCACCCGCACTCACACTAATGGTATTAACAGCATTTTTGACTGAAGAAATCATATGGCTTAATGAATTTTTCATCTTATTCATTTCATTAAATAATTGACCAAATTCATTAGTGCCATGATTATCGATACGCATACTAAAATCACCTTGGCTCATCTTGCTAAAAATATTGATTAATATTTTGATATTGCCAATGAAGGTATGAGAGAACCAACGCAATATAATGATAAATAAAAGAATAACAATAATGCCTGTTGTTAATGATACCATCATCAAACGTTCTTGAGATGTTTTAGCAATATCGATATAACCACTCTCTATGCCATTAGCAACAGCATAATATTGCATTGTGATGTCATTGAGCTCATCCATCTTAGCACTAGACGAATGAATTGTGAGCTGGCCTTTGCGCAATCGCTCTAACGCGCCAGTAAAAATATCAAGCAGTTCATCAAAGCGTTTTGTCATATCATCTGCTAATTCACGCCCTTCCATTGTTAGCTTTTCAGCGTCTGCCCAACGGTGGATTTCTTCACGGGTAATTTCAATATACTCAGCAGTTTGATGAAAATATTTTGCAGAGGGTTTTTCATTGACTCTTAATTGTCCATCTAAACCATTAATATTTGCCCTGATCACGGCCATTTGATATCGAGCTTTGCCCATTAGTAACATTTGCTGGCTTAAGCTATTTGATGAAACGAAATTATTATAAGATCGAGTGGAAGCATCATAACTAAAATAAATAATGCTCATAATCAACGCAAATAAAATGGCCAGCATGACCTTAACGGTCTTTTCTATACTGATATTTTTAAACATGGTCATATTCCATCAAAATATACAGAGTTTTAATCTGTACATTTGTAAGATATCAGAATGCACTCTTTCTCTGATAAAGAGCATATTCCCTGGTGTAATAAAATAAGACTAAAATGTATTCATTAAAATATAAAGGCGCATAAGATCTGCCTTTACTTATAATGTCGGTAATAGTAAGAGAAAACTTTAGAGTGTCGTGAAAAGCATTTTTCATTTACAAAATAAACGAGTTTTTTATCCAACCAGAGATAAATTAACTCTATAATATCTCGCAATGATGCTGATTTTACTCAGAAAAAGATAATTTATTAATTATTTTTTAGTTTTTGTGTTTTTTTTATTTATTTTCACCTACTTCCATTTTAAGTATATACACTTATTAACATTAATTTATTTAACTTCAATATTAAGTTATATCAAATATTAAAAATATTTTATTTCCAATAAAAATAAGACAGTTTCTAAAAACTGTCTTTATTGTTTATTTATTAAGATTAATTTAGTTTTATTGAGAAATTTAAATAATATTTTCTATTAATAACTTTTCAGTTAGTTCAATAAGTCTTATCACATTCAATGGCGTTTCTCTTTTTTTTAGTTCATCTAAAGAAAGCCATTGGAAAGATTTATTTGTCAATTGGCTATTTTCTAGTGGTTTACAAAGATAAATCATATCAATGTGATAATGAAATCCTTGTTTTTTATCGTGAATAGGTTCTTTTAAAATGGCGAGGGGCTTAACGAGTTCAATAACATCATTATCATTTAAACCAAGGCTAAATTCAGGCTGATAACAAAGACATTCACACAATAATCCAGTTTCTTCTTCTATTTCTCTTAATACCGCATTTTGTGGTTCTTCATTATCTTCGATATGACCACCTGGTGGTAACCAGTACCCTATTTTGGAATGTAAATGGAAAAGAAATTGTCCCTGTTGATTAAATATGATACCCGTTGCAGTGAAATGGCTTTTAGGCACTTCTAGTGTCATGATATGCTTATCCTTATGTCTTATGTTCTTGTTCCAATGTACATTAAATCATCCTGTTTTTTTGTGCTATTTACCGGCTTTCACGTTTATTGAAGCTTGTTTTATTCCCATCAGAAAATCAGCAAAGATCCTTTTGAAATCCCTACAGGCATTTTCCGATAATGTCTCTTCATTTTTTAAGTTAATCGCGATATGCGTGAGAAAACCATAGATTAAATTAACGACAATATCAGGAGAGTAAGTACAAATTTCTTGCTTAGAATAGAGTATTTCTACGCAGGATTTGATTCGAGGAATAAGAATTTGTGCATCAATTTCATCCCATTCCTTCCAACCTAAAACGGAGATAATCTCTTGTAGCGGAATAAGTGTATCTTTATGTTGATAAATATGATCAACACAAAAACTAAAAATAACTTCAAGTTCTTGCCATTTATCATCATAGTTAGGAATTTTAACAAGTTGCTCCATGACTTTATAAACTTGAAAAAGATAACACTCTTTTAATAGTGCTTTCTTATTACTAAAATGATGATAAAACGCCCCTTTTGTCACTCTTGCGTGACGTGATATTTCATCTATGGAAACATCACAATAGTTTTGATTTATAAATAGTTCTTGTGCCGCCTCACGTAACGCGGTGCGTGTTTGCTCTGAATTCTCTTGTTGCCGTGATTTTATATTCATGATAAAACCCTAAAAACATACCATAAGTATGTAATAATATATGGGTATCAGTTTTGTGTAAACTGAACAAAATATTTTCAGGAAATTATCATGTCATCTCCGCACAATGGGTTTGCTCCCGCGAATACCTTATCCACATTTAATATAGAAATTATCAAAGAGCTTCTTCTCTGGATTGAGGTAAATCTGGAAAAACCGTTGCTACTTGATGATGTTGCGATTAAATCAGGCTATACAAAATGGCATTTGCAACGAGTATTTAAGCAAGCAACGGGCTTAACGCTGGCTTCATATATTCGAGGGCGACGCCTCACAAAAGCTGCAACTGAATTACGGTTAACAAAACTGCCTATTCTTACGGTGGCATTACGTTATCAGTTTGATTCTCAGCAATCGTTCACACGCCGTTTTAAAGCTACATTTGGCGTTACACCTACTGAATATCGTAAACTTGATAATCTTTGTGGTGATAATTTTCAACCTCCCATTAATTTTGATGTCACTGATTTACCTATTCCTAACATTATGGAACTGCCTGAAAGTTATGTTTATGGTATGCAATACCAATATTTTTGTTCTATTGAAGATATCGGTAAATTGCATGAAGATATTCGCCATCAATTTTGGAACGATTTTTTATTGTATACAGATAAAAATTTCACAGAAAGTACAGTGCTGATTTCATATCAACCTAATACGCTACGTAAAAATAAAATCCAAATTGACTATGAGATTGGTTTGAATAGTTTGGATCATTTTACAAAAACCAGTGGATTTAGAAAAAAACGTATAGAACCTGGTCGTTATGTTAGGTTTCAATTTAAAGGCACACTGGATGAATATAAACAATTTGCGATGAAAATATATTTTTATACACTACCTGCATTAGGGCTATGTCGCCGTTTAGGCGCTGATATTGAAAAATATGTCAGTATTGAAACCGATGTCGATTTAATGGAACTCCCAAAAACCTTAGAAATAGATTATTTTGTTCCAATTCACTAATTACGATAAAAACAGCTTGAATATTTCAGGCTGTTTTTATTAAGAATAAATTAATTCTATAAAGTCTATTGGCGCAATAAAATTTGTTTTGATTGCCTTTGTTATTATTTTACTAAACTAATTAGCTATATTTTATCAACATAAAAAGCTTTTCTACTTTAGATCCCTATATAAAACAATAAAGGTTCTTATGCGTATCTCACCTCACCTCATACTTTCTGCTTTTTTACTGACTTCTTTTGTGAGTTATGCATAAATATCAACACATACATTAACTCGTCAAGATGGAAGTGAAATTATCTTCGCAATATCCGAATATCATTTTAATCGGTGGGAGTAAAGGCACTACGATGGTGCTTTTAGTGGTAGCTAGACGTAACGATATTAAAGCTGTCGTTGCATTAAATGGTGGAGGTCGTTTTTTTCTTGACGATGTTCTTTATAATATCCGTCATACTAGACCTAAAGAATATGTTGAAGATGCCTTAAATGGCTTTAAACAATTTGCTGATACAATAAAAAACAATTAAATTGATGATGAACGATTTATCAGCGAATACAGTAAATATTGGTGGCAACAATTTTTTGCTGTCGATTTACTTAAAATAATTAAAAGTAATCAACACACACCTGTTTTAATTATTTAAACTCTCAATGACACAAATGTCAACGTAGAAGCGTTACATAAACTAAACTAAGATATTAAACAATCTAATATAACATTTATTAAATACGATAAGTTAGATCATGGATTTTATAATGAACAAGGTGAACGTTTAACCGGTAAAATAATCAGCGATATACAACAATGGTATGCATAATTTGCGAAATAACTGAATAACTGATTTAAAACAGGATCTTTATATTACTATATCTATATAATGATAACTATTATCTCTTCTAAGTTTAGGATAAGAATGGAAAGCACAGTGACTCTTTTACGTCTTGATAAAATAGGCTATCGAATTGATAACAAAACTATCCTCGATAACATAAATTTTCAACTTCAACCTTCTGAATTTAAACTTATTACAGGCCCTTCGGGTTGCGGTAAGAGTACTTTACTTAAGCTTATTTCCTCTCTACTCTCACCCACCAGCGGTAACATCTTCTTTGAAAATAAAGATTATGTAACCCTTCCCCCCGAAGAGTATCGTCAGCAGGTTTCTTACTGTACACAAACACCCATGTTATTTGGTGAAACTGTTTACGATAATCTAAAATTTCCTTATTTATTACGAAAAGTTTCAGTAGATGATAGAAAACTTAAGCAGAATTTAGACTATTTTGGTTTGCCCGCATCCATAATAGAAAAAAGGATCAACGAACTTTCAGGTGGCGAAAAACAGCGCATTTCACTGATAAGAAATTTGCAATTTATGCCAAAAATTTTATTACTTGATGAGATAACCAGTGCATTAGATGAAGATAATAAAATAAAAGTGAATGATGTTATCCACCACTATGTAAAAGATCAAAAACTAGCCGTGTTATGGGTCACACATGATCAAAATGAAATAAAACATGCTGATGATGTCATCCAGTTACCCTCTCACAATAATGCTTAAACATTTTTTTCTCTTAATTAGTCACCCTTTGCTATGAGCGAACATCATATTATGAACGAACATACAATAAGCAACGAGTCTCTTATTTTCTCGCTTTTATTAGTTCTTGTGGCTATTTTTATTAGCAGTAAAGAAAAACTCGCTTTAGAAAAAGATATCATTTGGAGTACTGCAAGAGCAATTGTCCAACTGTTAATTGTTGGCTATGTATTAACCTATATATTCCATGTAGACCATTTTATCCTTACCTTTTTAATGGTGCTCTTTATCTGTTATAACGCGGCGTATAACGCCAAGAAACGCAGTAAATATGTTAAAGATATTTTTCTTATCTCTTTTACTGCTATTACTACAGGGGCATTATTAACCTTAACTATTTTATTACTCACCAGTTCTATTGCTTTTACTCCAATTCAAATTATTCCTATTACCGGGATGATTGCAGGTAATGCGATGATAGCAACTGGCCTTTGTTATAATAATTTAGGACAACGTTTTCAAAATCAGCAACAGCAATTACAAGAGATGCTAAGTTTGGGTGCAACACCTAAATTAGCCTCTATGAGTATTATTAGAGACAGCATTAAATCTTCATTAATCCCCACGGTGGATGCAGCCAAAACAGTGGGAATTGTAAGTTTACCTGGGATGATGTCTGGACTTATTTTTGCAGGTGTTGATCCATTACAAGCCGTAAAATATCAAATTATGGTGACGTTTATGTTGATGGCAACAGCCAGTATTTCAACCATAATTGCATGTTACTTAACCTATAAAAAATTCTTTAATCAACGTCATCAGCTAATTAATTTAGAAAATAGTTAATTATAATTATTTGATTATATTGAAAAAGGTCACTAAATGAAGTGACCTTTTATTATTAGTATTCAGGTTTAAATTATTACTTTAATACTGTACACCCCATTTTTTTAACTAACTCACCAAATTGAGATTTCACATCTTGAGCTTTTTCAGGTAACTGACTCCAAAGTGTTAAACCTGTACGAGCTTCCACTTCTGCCGCTGTTACTTGGAATTCACAAAAATCTGCTTTTTTCGGTGTTTGTTGATCCATAATAAACGCTGCATAAGAGGAGTTTTCTGGTGTATCATTTAGAAAAACCACTTTAAAATAAGCACTTGGGATAGTGTGATCTTTATCTGTACTAGGCAATTTACCCATATTTCTTTCATAGATAGGGCCTGTCACTGTAAAGACTTTATGACCTTCTTTTGCCAAATTACGCTCTTGATCTTCTAATCGCACCCACGCACCTTGGTTTAAATCTGCTTTTTGTGGTGTGATATTAGAAAGATAATTAAGTGCATTCCAACCAGGTAACGCAGCCAATGACGCTAAAGGTGCCTGATGACCACGGTCAACTTTTAATGTGGCATTAGCATTTTTATAATCCGCTGGCGATAAGGTTTCATCATTGCCTAAAGCCGGATCTTTTTTCCAATTACGTGTTTTACCACTACCGATGCTGTCTTTAGTTACTAAATAAGCAACCCAGTCTGCAAACTTGGTTTCGCTATTATTATTTAGTGTATAAACATCTCGCTGAATAGTGGTTTCACTTCCTCCTAATGGGCAACCAATTCCACAATTTTCATCATTCATTGAACGCTTGGAAATATCACGCGCCGAAGTTAACAATGAAGATCCAATATTAGCATTAGGTTCAACAGTTATATCGGCATTTGCATAACTGGTGGAGATCATAAGAAATGATAAAATAATAGGTGTAATACGTTTCATATAAAATTCCTTTTTAAAATGAAGAAACAAAAAAACTCGCCAAAGCGAGCTTTTTGCTAAAAGAGAAAAATCCTATTTTCTCTCAATGATATATTCCAGCTATAAACTGCAACACAAAAGCCCCATCGTATTGATGAGGTTATTTTTAATCACAATTTACAGCTCAGAATCTTGCTAAGAAATAAAAAACGGTGAGTAAAAATTCTAAATATCAGATATTACAAACACCGTTCGTGGCGAATATTTATTTTCACTGTCCCAAAAAGCAAAAAACCCCGCATTAAGCGAGGTTTAAAAACTTATTAGATTTGGTAAAGACTAAATTTCCACCATGAGAATAATCATGGGATATAATTCTTATTTAGTCAATATCTTTTCTAAAAATATTTTTATATAGAAAAAAATTACCTTTCTTTTCATCAATAAAGAGAAATTTATTAATATCGCAAATTCCTTATTCTTCTTGAATTATGGCCATTCCAGTTAATGAGAAGATCCTAGAGCTTTATTTTTTCGTATGTATTATCATTCAAAAGATGATACAAAATCCCACTGTTATTTTTAATATATAAAACCGTCGCTTACCAACAATAACCACAATAAATGTTATACGTAAGATTTATTGAGTTGAGTTATAACACGAGAAATACAAATGCCAAACAATCCTCCCCTCACCATTGAGCACGAAGTAAAGGTACACCTTGTCAACGCATTTACCCGAAATAATTCAGGAGGTAATCCGGCAGGTGTCGTGCTTAATCCGCCTAATCTAAGTGATATTCAAAAAATAGAAATCGCACGTCTAGTTGGTTTTTCTGAAACAGCATTTGTCTACACTGGTAAAGAAACGGATTTTAAGGTCGATTTTTTCACTCCTGAAGGTGAAGTTGATTTTTGTGGACACGCGACATTAGCTGTTTTCTTTACGCTGGCTTCACTTAATATCATTGGTTCTGGTAATTACACGCAAAAAACGAAAGCCGGTATTTTAAGTGTCTCTGTAAGCCCTCAGAGTATTGTTATGGAACAAACACATCCTGTTATGCGACAAGGCCCTGATATTAATGCTGTTGCCTTAGCGCTGGGTGTTCACTGTAATGTTATAGGAAAAACGGGCTTACCTATTACGATTATTTCGACAGGTTTATACGATATCATTGTTCCTGTGCAATCAGGCTCGCTAGATGCTTTACAACCTAATTTTGACACGATTGCAAACCTAAGCCGTGAGTTTAACACTATCGGTTTTCACGTATTTGAATTAAGCCGCCATGCTACGATTACAGCTCATTGTCGTAATTTTGCACCTTTGTATGGCATAAATGAAGAATCCGCGACAGGTAGTTCTAGTGGAGCATTAGGTTGCTATTTAGTTAATTACGTTTTTCCTAATGAAACCCATTTCCTATTAGAACAAGGACGTGCGATGGGGTGCTCATCGTTGCTTGAGGTGATGATTGATTCACATGCTCAAAAAATTAATCGTGTTCGCGTTGGTGGGCAAGCTGCTATATTCGGAGAAAAAACACTCCGTCTTTAAATGGAAAAAAGCCCCAAAAAGGGCTTTTAATCATGGAACCAGAAACGTTGTTTGGTTTTAATTAACCACGCCCTTTCGGGCGATTAAGAATGTGTTCTTCCCAATCTTCAACTTCCGTTTCTGGTACGGCAATATACCTTACAGAAATATTGCTTTGGTGCATTTTTGCTTTATTACCCGCAATAAGGGGATGCCAATTTTGTAACGTTTTGCCTTCAGCTAACAGACGATATGCACACGTCATCGGCAACCATTCAAATGTCGGTAAATTATACCGTGTAAGCTTGATACAATCTGGCTCATAACGGAAACGATCGTCATAATTACTGCATTGGCAGGTTTTAATATTAAGTTGATTACAAGCAACATTGGTAAAATATATTTCGTCGGTATCGTCATCCATTAACTTGTGTAAACAACATTGTCCACACCCGTCACAAAGTGATTCCCACTCATCATCACTCATTTCATCTAATGTTTTAGTCTGCCAAAAAGCCTGTGTCATCTCTACGTTATTACCTTATTGCTCATCTGATACGAATTAAATAACCCGCGTTGTCAGCTGATGCTCGTTAACACTTAATACCAACATATCACCCGATTCTAGAGGGCCAACTCCTTCAGGAGTTCCCGTTAAAATTACATCACCAGGGCGTAGGGTGAAAAAGCGAGACATATAGCTGATAAGGGGTAAAACAGGGGTAAGCATATCACGACTGTTACCCTGCTGACGAATCTCGTCATTAACACGCAATATTAAATTGGCATTTTGTGGGTCACCAAATGAATTGACTGGAATAAAACCTGATAATGGGGCGGAGCCATCAAACGCCTTACTTTTTTCCCATGGCTGCCCTGCTTTTTTCAATTTACCTTGTAAATCACGTAACGTAAGATCAAGACCAATACCAAAACCAGCAATTGCACGATCAACTCTATCTTCATTAGCTTGTTTCAGTGGTTGACCGATAAGTACGGCTAATTCGATTTCGTGATGAACGGCACCCATATCTTTAGGAATTGCAATAGGTTGGCGAAGATCACACATAGCGGTTTCTGGCTTAATAAAAATCACTGGCTCTTCTGAACGAACTGACCCCATCTCTTTAATGTGATTTGCATAGTTACTGCCAACACAAATGACTTTATTGACAGGAAAATCAAGTAACGCACCTTCCCAATCGCGATGTTGATACATAATGTGTTCCTTTTAGGTAAATTGCTGTGTTTTATTTCACTGCAGATATGACTAACCTGCGTTAGGCAGTGAGTTTATTTTATTAGCAACGCCATCAGCCATTGTCACAATGCTAAGGGCAAAGAAGTAAGAACTGTTCCAATGCATAATTGTGCGGAAGTTTTGTGTCACTAAATAACTTCTATGCAAATTATCATCAGGAATTATTAACCATACCGGCATATCGTCACTTAATTGACTATTAGCAGGTAATTGAACACCTAATGCTTTCCATTGAGCAACCGTTTTTTGTTGCTCGGCCTTAATGCCTTCAAGTTGTGGGTTAAAATCTACCGATAAAGTAACCTGTTCCCCCCAAGGAAGTCCACTTTTCCAGCCTTCAGTTGCTAAATAATTAGCAGCAGAAGCAAATGCATCTTCACGTGTATTCCAGATATCAATTTTTCCATCACCATTACCATCTGCCGCATAAGTGAGGAAAGAGGATGGCATAAACTGAGTTTGCCCCATTGCACCCGCCCAAGAGCCTTTCAAGCGCTGGCCTTGAGGTAAGTGTCCTTCCTCGATAATTTCAAGCGCGGCCATCAGTTGGCGTGTAAACAGCTCTTCTCGACGTCCCTCAAACGCTAATGTAGCAAGGGCTGAAACAACATCTTCTTTGCCTTGCACTTTGCCAAAACCACTTTCAAGCCCCCATAACGCAATAATATAATTTGACGGCACACCATATTTCTTACTTATTTGTTCTAGGGTGTTTTGATTTGCTTGATAGAGATTAGCGCCTTGGTTTATACGTCCATTAGTAACAATACGAGGTAGATAAACATCGAGTGTAATTTTCTTTTCCGGTTGATTTCGGTCAGATTTAATCACTCGTTCAATAAAATGTACTTCTGAAAAAGCAAAATCTATTGTTTCTTGTTTATAACCTAATTGAGCTGCCTTCAATTTTAATGCATCGACATAAGCCGGAAATTGGGCAACCGTGCGCGCATCTTTAGGAAAGGCCTGTTCTAATGATGCAACATTCACTTGTTTCCATCGGGACGTTTTTTGTGTTTCAAACGTTGTTGGATCTGGTACTTTAATTTGCCTTTCCGCCAATTTTTGTTGGCCATTAGTACACGCAGATAACATTAAACCGGAAACAATCACAGCGATGAACGAATATTTGAACATTTATGCTCCTTTTATCTCGATGATTTATTCAGTTTTTTCTGATTTTTTTAATTCATCTAAATAAGCATTTAACATACTTTCGACAGGTGGCGGAACTTGTAAGTAAAATCCCTGATCAATTAACGCTTTTTTGACTTTTTCAATGTCAGCATGCGCTAAACGCTGTCTATCCGCGAGATTAAGCAACATTGCAAACTGAGGTTCGCCAAAACTTTGTAATAATTCGTCCGGAATTCGGGAGAAATCATCCTTTTTTTCGATGTATAAATAAGTTTGATCACGTTTGGTACTACGGTAAATTGCACAAATCATTTTCATTAAACTCTAATTATTAAAATAAGCGACTTGCCTGAATATTTTAGTAAATATAACATGCTTATATACTTTCGTAATATCGTCTCTGGTTTTTTGTGCCAGATTATAAAAAATTTACTGAGTCAGATAGATGTCAAACACGCCCATTGAGTTAAAAGGCAGTAATTTTACCCTTTCAGTACTCCATTTAAACGATGGAACACCGAAAGTTATTCGTCAGGCGATTTCAGAAAAAATTGCACAAGCGCCTCAATTTCTGAAAAACGCACCTGTAGTTATCAATGTCTCTGCTTTAGCAGATGAAAAGATTGATTTTAAAAAACTGAGGCGAATTGTAGAAGATGCTGGCTTACGCGTCGTGGGAATTAGCGGCAGTTCGGACGCTCAACAGAAAGAAGCGATAATTGCCGCACAGTTACCTATCTTAAATGAGGGTAAAATAGCGAAGCCAACAACTCAGGCAAATAACGATAAAACGAATGAAGCACCGGCAGTTGTGCGTCAAAAAACCAAAATCATCCATACTCCTGTACGTTCAGGGCAACGTATTTATGCTCAAAATAGCGATTTAGTCGTTATGAGTAATGTAAGTGCAGGCGCTGAATTAATTGCTGATGGTAATGTTCATGTTTACGGTGTTTTGCGTGGACGTGTCTTAGCAGGAGCATCGGGTGATCAAGAGAGTCATATTTTTTGTACACATCTGTCTGCTGAGCTTGTTTCCATTGCTGGTCAATATTGGCTAAGCGACCAAATTCCTACAGACTTTGTTGGTAAATCGGTACAACTGAGTTTGCAAGAGAATGAATTAACAATCGAGAACTTAATTTAGAGCATCGACAAGGAATCACTCCATGGCACGCATTATTGTTGTTACGTCAGGTAAAGGTGGGGTTGGTAAAACAACTTCCAGCGCGGCCATTTCTACCGGCCTCGCTCAAAAAGGTCATAAGACGGTTGTTATCGACTTTGATATTGGGTTACGTAATTTAGACCTTATCATGGGTTGTGAACGTAGAGTTGTTTATGATTTTGTTAACGTTATTCAGGGTGATGCCTCTTTAAATCAAGCATTGATTAAAGATAAGCGTACAGAAAACTTATTTATTCTCCCTGCTTCACAGACAAGAGATAAAGACGCGCTCACTCGTGATGGTGTAGAACAAGTATTAGATGAACTCGATGAAATGGGTTTTGATTTTATTATTTGTGATTCTCCCGCAGGTATCGAAAGTGGCGCATTAATGGCCCTTTATTTTGCAGATGAAGCGGTTATCACAACAAACCCTGAAGTTTCATCTGTACGTGACTCCGACCGTATTTTAGGTATTCTCGCCTCTAAATCACGTCGTGCAGAGCGCGGTGAAGACCCAATTAAAGAACATCTGTTATTAACACGTTATAATCCAGGCCGAGTGAGCCGTGGTGATATGTTAAGCATGGAAGATGTTCTTGAAATTCTATGCATTCCACTTTTGGGTGTTATTCCCGAAGACCAATCTGTTTTACGTTCATCTAACCAAGGTGAACCTGTTATTTTAGATAGCGAGTCTGATGCGGGTAAAGCCTATTCAGATACAGTAAATCGTTTGTTAGGTGAAGAACATCCATTCCGTTTTATTGAAGAAGAGAAAAAAGGCTTCCTGAAACGCCTTTTTGGGGGGTAAAAGATGGCTTTACTAGATTTTTTCCTGTCGCGTAAAAAGTCGACAGCTAATATTGCCAAGGAACGTTTGCAAATTATCGTCGCTGAACGTCGCCGTGGTGATAGCGAGCCAGCTTATTTACCTGATATGAAAAGAGATTTATTAGGTGTTATCTGTAAATATGTGCAAATAGATCCAGAGATGCTTTCTGTTCAATTTGAACAAAAAGGTGATGATATCTCTGTATTAGAGCTAAATGTGACCTTACCTGAAAGCGAAGAACCGACAAAGTAAATCATATTTTACGCTTTATATAAGTCATTATTCACAGGGCCAACCATGAACTATAATCAATTTGATTGGCTCTGTGTTTAATTATATACAATCTGAATGTACCTGAATGCATAAATAGCGCTATATCTCGTTGCTATTTTAATCATTAGCGATAAATCAAAGGAGTTCTTTTATTCCACAAGAGTGTTTATTTTTACTGTCTGTCTATTTAATGTATTGTTAATACCACCTATTTTATAGGTGTTTTTGCGTACAAAAAAATAAGAGCCTCCAAAGAGACTCCCATTATGCATTACTTTCTATTTTATCAACTTCGTCTATTTATTGAACTATGTAGATTTGTTTTATCTCATAATTCAACTAATAGGAGAAATAAACGTTTAGTAAATTAAGGATATTGCGCTAGAATTTCAGACAATTTATCTTCTAATACAGCTTTTCGCCAGCGTGAAATAAGTTCAGGTTGTCCTTCTTTTATTTTCCAGTGAATACTCAATAACTGGTTAATTTGTCTTCTTGAAGCCAATAACTCCGGGTTATAACGCTCTCCCTCACTAATTTCTTGAATAACCGTCTTAATGGCTTTAAACGCTTTTTTATAATTGGGTTGTTCAATGATATTGCTTATAGGTTCAGGGCAATCTTCATCTTTCATTTCTTTCGCTTTCGCGACAAAATCTAATAATCGACGACCATGACAACGAATTTCTTGCCCAGATAGCGACAAAGCATCTAATTCTGCTAATGAGGAAGGAAGATAACGAGCAACAGACCATAAATGCTCTTCTCTCACAACGAAGTTTAATGCCATATCGCGAGCTTTAGCTTGATTTAAGCGCCATTGAGCAAGCATTTGTAAGCAGGCTAGCTGTTGGCCTTTTAATTGCCATGCATTACTAATATCACGGTAGGCAAGCTCAGGTACAACCATTTCTTGACGACGCTCTGCTATCATTTCACATTCATCAGTAATCGCATCCATATAACCAGCGTCTTGTGCTTCTACAATGAGCTTTTTAGCAAGAGGGAGTAAATAGAAGACATCACCACTGGCATATTGACACTGTTTTTCTGTTAAAGGACGCGCGAGCCAATCCGTACGCGATTCGCTTTTATCTAGAGCAATATTTTCATATTTCTCAACTAATGTTGCAAAGCCACAAGAAATCGGATAGCCCAAAAATGCGGCAACCACTTGAGTATCAATCATCGGTGTGGGGACACAACCAAACTGGTGAGAAAAGACTTCCAGATCTTCACTGCCTGCATGAAGATATTTCATGATATTTGGGTGGGTTAATAATTCAACGAAGGGAGTCCAATTGGTTATTGCTAGCGGATCAATAAGAGAGATCTGTTTACCATCATACATCTGGATCAAACCAAGATGTGGGTAGTAGGTGCGTATCCGGACAAACTCTGTATCTAAAGCAATTTGTGAAGCCTGTGATGCGGCTTTACAGGCAGTTTCTAATGCAGTGTCTGTCGTAATCAATTGATAATTCAAAACAAGTTTCTCTTATTTTTATGTCTAATGACTTTTTATGTAATGACAAAAACGCCGGTATAAACCGGCGAAATTGAAAAAGGTTATTAAGTGTTGTATCAAGATTCCGTTGAGGTTTTCAACTGTTTTTCTTCATTTCTTAACTCTCTGCGTAAAATTTTACCAACATTTGATTTTGGTAGCTCATCGCGAAACTCAATAATTTTAGGCACCTTATAACCTGTCAAGTAGCGACGACAGTGTGTTTTTACCTCATCTTCCGTCAATGTAAGGTCTTTTTTGACGATAAAAATCTTCACAGTCTCACCCGAGCTCTTACTTGGTACACCAATTGCTGCCGATTCCAATACTTTAGGGTGAGCACTAACCACTTCTTCGACTTCGTTGGGATAAACGTTAAACCCTGAAACTAAGATCATATCTTTCTTGCGATCAATAATGCGAATAAAACCTTGGTCATCCATTGTCGCGATATCACCCGTGGCAACCCAACCATCATGTAAAACTTCATCAGTGGCATCAGGACGGTTCCAATATCCTTTCATGACCTGAGGCCCACGAACCCACATCTCGCCGCCTACAGTACGATCAACTTCGTTTCCTTCATCATCCATAAACTTAACGTCAGTCGAAGGTACAGGCAATCCAATACTACCACTGTATTTTTTCAGGTTATAAGGATTACCCGTTACTAAAGGGGAACATTCCGTTAGGCCATATCCCTCTAATAAATGTTTACCTGTTAATTCTTCCCACTCTTTGGCGACACTGCTTTGTACTGGCATACCTCCGCCAACAGAGAGGTTGAGTTTAGAAAAATCGAGTTGTCGAAACTCTGGATTTTGCAACCAAGCATTGAAGAGTGTGTTTACCCCTGTAATAGCCGTGACAGGGTAACGCCCTAACTCTTTAATTGTTCCTTTAACGTCTCGAGGATTGGTGATCAGTAAGTTTTTCCCTCCAACCTCAATAAATAGCAGACAGTTAACGGTTAAAGCAAAGACGTGATACAGCGGTAATGCCGTTACCACCAGCTCTTTACCTACATGTAATGCAGGTACATAAGCCGCTTTGGCTTGTTCAAGATTTGCCAGCATATTGCGATGCGTTAACATGGCGCCTTTGGCAATACCGGTTGTTCCACCTGTATATTGTAAGAAAGCTAAATCGCCACCTGTAATTTCAGGTTTGATATATTGCATTCGATAGCCAAAATGCATTGCTCTACGAAATGAAATGGCATCAGGCAAATTATATTTAGGGACTAATCGTTTGATATACTTAACAACAAAATCAACAAGGGTCGCTTTAGGGCGTGATAGCTGATCGCCCATTCTCGTTAAAATAACGTGTTTAATACTGGTATTAAATACGATTTTTTCTAACGTATGCGCAAAGTTAGAGACTATAACAATGGCACTAGCACCACTGTCATTTAACTGATGTTCAAGTTCTCTTGGTGTGTAAAGTGGGTTTACATTTACAACAACCATGCCTGCACGAAGAATACCGAAAAGCGCGATAGGATATTGCAATAAATTAGGCATCATTAAGGCAACACGATCACCTTTTTTCAATCCTAAGCCATTTTGCAGGTATGCTGCAAAAGCACGGCTACGCTCTTCAAGTTTGCGATAAGTCATGACCTCGCCCATATTGATAAAGGCGGGTTGATCTGCGTAATTTGCGACAGCGTTTTCAAGCATCTCAGCAAGGGATGCGAAACGGTCCGGGTCAATTTCAGCCGGGACATCTGCCGGATAACGTTTAAGCCAGACTTTTTCCAAAGTAGTACTCCTGATTAATCGCACTTCTTGGTTAATATTATGTTTTATTTTTAACAAAGTATTAACTCATCCTACCAGCACAAACAATTTTCTGTTGTGAAGATGCGAAGTGTGTCACTAAATATTTTATTTTTAGATTAACAAAAAAGAAGGCGGTCAAAACCGCCCTCTCTTTTATTTTTATTCAACTTTAATAACGCTATTAGATAGTTACCTAATATATTATAGATATCAATTATACACCGTTTCATCCAAATGGAGATAAAATATTATATCGTCATGCAGTCACAAATCCCGTTTTTATTCTAAAACGGGTACGACCTGACCAGTTCCATATGGATATCCACCGTAGCCACCATATCCATGATAATAACCCCAATATGGGCCATCACCATAATAACCCCATGTCATCATAGGCGCTGGCATAATCACTTGCTGTGTGAGAGTCCAACGTTTCATGCCTGTTACATCCATGCGTAAAAATGGATAACTGGCGTCACCGACCTTGCCTGTCTCAACACCTTTGATAGTACCAACAACTGTTACATACTGATTTTTATAATCAGTAGGATCTAAGAAATGCATAACATTTGCATAGAGACGCCCAATAGATGGTTGTTGTAATTCAGGTGCTGCATCATATTGAGAAAGTGGCATAACGGCAATTTCTAGCTGTGTAGATGATTGAAGATTTTTAACATCAATTACACGTCCGCCAAAACGACCTTCTTGACCTACATAAAGTTCAGGCGCTACAAAAATACCATTTAAATCAGTGACAGGTGTTGCTGATGTTCCTTTTATTGATTCAGGTATAGAGACGCATCCCGTTAGAAACAAAGCACCAGACAAAAATAGCGCTTTGCTTACTAAACGGTAGTTTAATTGTCTTTTCATAAACCACCTCATTGCAAGTCATTATTGACGTTACTCTATAATACTATTATAGCTTTACTCTGAGATTTCTAATAGATACTCATAATCTATTCGCGGCCAGGTAGTTTTTTCCACGTCACTTCATTACGCAAATAGACAGGTTCAGCCTCTTCTACTTTTGTTGCTTTACCTTCATGCCAAGCGGTAACAGCAAGCGGTAGCATATCTTGTGCTGCAGGCAGTGTAATTTCAGTTTCAATAACGGTAAATGGCAATGTCTCTTTTAAATCAGGGTAAGCTTGCCAACCTGTCCCCGCCATTGCCCAAGTGCCCGTGGTTGATTGTAAAACTTCAACAAAGTGTTCAGGTTTCATCACCGCTTCTGTTTCTTCGCCTAACCAAATCCCTTTATCATTACGCTGATATTGTGCACAATAAATTTCACCCATACGCGCATCTATTGCGACTAAAACCTGCTTGATGCCCGTTGTTCTAAATACACCTTCTGCCATGGTAGCTAGTGAAGAAATTCCCATCATCGGTAATTCAGCACCTAACGCGATACCTTGTGCAACACCGACACCAATACGAACACCTGTAAAGCTACCCGGGCCTCGTCCAAAAGCGAGCGCATCTAATGATTGCAATGTTAAGTTCGCTTCTTCTAAGGCGCTTTTGACCATAGGTAAAATCTTTTGTGTATGTTCACGAGGTGAGATTTCAAAACGTGAAGCAACAACGCCTTCATTCCAAACTGCAACCGAACAGGATTCGGTTGCAGTATCAATTGCTAAAATTCGCAGTGACACGCCATAACTCCGGCAAATTCGATAATTAAAAGAGAAAGAATAATATCATAATAGTGTTCAACAGAATAAACACACATTCTGCACAATCGCTATTATGAATCCGATATTTCTTGTATTACATCATGCTGTGCGCGTTGACTCAAAAATTCCATCGTTTTTTCGAGTGAGCGAGTGCGTGGTGACGGTGGCAAGCTGCTTAAGAAAACCTCACCATAAGCACGAGAAACCAACCTATCATCACACACGATAATCGCACCATAATCGTGTACATCACGAATTAATCGTCCAACACCTTGTTTTAAACTAATCACAGCATCCGGAATTTGAACATCGCGAAATGCATCACCACCCCGTAATTCACAATCTTCAATACGTGCCCTTAATAAAGGATCATCGGGTGCCGTAAAAGGTAATTTATCAATAATGACACAAGAAAGTGTATCGCCACGCACATCCACACCTTCCCAAAAGCTTTGAGTTGCCACTAGCAGTGCATTTCCTGATGAGACAAATTTTTGCAGTAATTGTGTTTTACTCATTTCCCCTTGCATTAATACAGGCAAAGGCAAACTGACTTTAAATTCTTCAGCAAGTCCACGCATCATGGCATGTGAAGTACAGAGGAAAAAACAGCGCCCCTGGTTTTTTAAAATAACAGGCGTTAGCATCGTTGCTAAACGTTTTGCAGTATAAGGCTGATTTAATGGCGGTAAATAACGAGGAACACAAAGTAATGTTTGATGCTGATAATCAAATGGACTATTTAAAATCAGCGTTGTGGCATTTTCTAACCCCAATCTATCCGTGTAATAAGACATTTGCTCATTCACAGAAAGCGTTGCCGAGGTAAATACCCAACTGCTTTTATGTGATTTAATTAATTCACGAAATTTATCTGCAACAGAAAGTGGCGTAATAGCCAGTAAAAAATGACGACCGTAACTTTCAAACCAGTAGCTATAACCAGGAATTGTAGTATCAATTAGGCGTTTTAAGCGGTTGCGATAAATCGTGGCTCGTTCAAAGGCGCTATCGAGTAATTGGCTTCGCCCTAATGAGAGCTTCATGACGTCATAACTTAGTTCTAACGCATCATCAAGCAACGTAAGAAAACGTTTTGTTTCACCACCTTGTAGCAGTTCACGTAAATTCCCTCGATAGCCTGTTTCTCCTAATACTAAGCGAAAATCCATGACCATTTGTGTTAATCGATCGGCACTTTTTTGCAATTGAACTTGGTCGCGTACTTCTGTGCGATAAGCAACGGTCATATCTCTAGCGAGATCAAAAAGTTGTCTACTCGTCAGTTGTTGACCAAAATAATGACTGGCAATATCCGGAATTTGATGAGCTTCATCAAAGATCATAATTTCAGCTTCCGGAATTAGTTCACCAAAACCGGTATCTTTAACGACAGTATCCGCCATAAATAAATGGTGATTAACCACCACGACATCCGCATCCATTGCTTTTTTACGTGCGCTTAGAACATAGCACTCTTTATAACGAGGGCAATCACTTCCTAAACAGTTATCGTTAGTACTCGTAACTAGAGGCCAAACTCGGCTATCTTCTGCAACACTGTGACAACGGCTAACATCACCATCTTCTGTCTGTGTTGACCATTGACGTATATACATCACATCAGACAATACTTCAGCTTCCAGATCACCACCACTGAGCATTTGTTGATCAAGTCGTTCTAAACACAGGTAATTTGAGCGCCCTTTTAATAATGCTGTGTTGCCATCGTAATTAATGGCTTTAATGATCGTTGGTAAATCTCGATTATAAAGTTGATCTTGTAGGGCTTTAGAACCTGTTGAAATAATGGTTTTTTTACCTGAACGCAAAGCAGGTACAAGGTAAGCATAGGTTTTCCCTGTTCCCGTACCAGCCTCCGCAATAAGTACACCCTGCTTATCAATAATATCTATTATTGATTTCGCCATTTGTCGTTGAGCTTCACGGGGATGAAATCCAGGAATAGTTCGGGTTAAAATCCCGTTTTCTGCAAAATCGTCTGACACAGGCATACTCTTTTTATAAAATAAGACGTAAATTATGCCAGTGGATAATCAAAAGTACCACCTATGCCGTTAATACAAAGGAGAACGCAATGACAATTAAACGTATCGACCCCGAAGATCGCTGGTCTGAAGCGGTTATTCATAATGACACTATTTATTACACCGCTGTACCAGAGAATTTATCAGGCGATATTATTGAACAAACAGCAGACACATTAGCGGCAATCGATGTCTTATTACAGCGTGTAGGTTCTGATAAAACTCAAATTCTTGATGTGACAATCTTTTTAGCTGATAAAGCCGACTTTGAAGGGATGAATAAAGCATGGGATGCATGGGTGGCTAAAGGTAGCGCGCCTGTACGTTGTACTGTGCAAGCACAATTAATGCATCCTGAATATAAAGTCGAAATTAAAATTATTGCGGCAATGTAATTGCACTGTTATTAGCACCCGGATTTATGGGTGCTTATTTTTTGAATTTAATTTATCGGCTAAATCAAGATAATAATCTGATAAATGTTCATTACCATATACTTCAGCAATATGGCTCGTTCCCATAAATGTTAAGAAAAACTCAAAAGGCCCATAAAATTTTTTGGCTACCAATTTAAAATTTTAGGCACGCTCTTTCTACTGCTCGAATTTATTGCCATTGTGCTTTATGTAGCTATAAGTTTGCATATGCAACAACTTTTAGTGAAACCTAAATCTAAACGTATTTTTAATCGCGTTTGTTCCTCCCTTTTGGTATTCGCAAACATGGGCTTACTTTTAGGGCAACGAAGAAAAAATTAAATTTTATAGATATCGTTCCAAATAGATTAAATTTGTAGAGATAACAAAAAAGCTGAATTTATAAAAATTCAGCTTTTTTATTGTCTCTGACTTTGCTGTGATAATTAGATTTCGAACATTATCAAAATATCATTTATTCTGTTAATTAGATTTAGGCAAACTTAATCATTACCATACCAACCAGTAATAATATAATCCCCCCCCATCCTTTATAATTAAGTCGTTGATTAAATAAAATCCAACCAGCGGCAATAGTTGCAATAATTCCGAAAGCACCCCATAAGGCGTAAGCAACCGAAAGCTCGATCCCTTTGACCGCCATTGCTAGTGCGCTAAAAGCACCTAAAACACAAACCAGTGATAATATTCCTAATCCCATTCGGCTAAAGCCGTTAGACATTTTTAAAAATATATTTGCAACGATTTCAAGTACTACAGCCAATATTAAAAATGCACCATGCCACCATTCAAATTGAGCTAACATAATTAAGCCTCCTTGATATTGGCAGGAATTGACTTATTTGCTCCTTTTACAGCACTCGCAACATACTTGGCTTTACCCGCGATACTTTTTACCGAATCTGTTGTTTTCTTCGTAACAGCCGATTTTTTAGTACCCGATTTGATAAGTGTGATCCCTGCAATTAACATCGCTAGACCACCTAACTTTAATGGTGACAGTGATTCACCAAACCACAGAACGCTAAATGTCGTAATAATGACAATTCCAATACCTTCCCACAGTGCATATGCTACACCTAATGCCACTTTCTTAACGGCTATGGCTAAAAAGATATAGGAAGTGGCAATCATTAACCACATCACTATCATTCCGGTGTAACCACCGCTTACACTGGCGTACTTCATTGATAAAGTGCCAATAACTTCACAAACAATAGCTAATGCTAAAAATATCCAATAAATCATTTTTTCATCTCTCATACACATTTGAAATACGCCGAAACGTTTCTTGCGCAGGAAGATAGAGAATATGTAGATAGTCTTTCTGGCGGCAATAAAAGCCGAACGTTAAGGCAACGTCATTTCCTGATTGTGTCAGGAATTAAGATGAGAGATTTCTATAATGCGCCACACCAGTAGTGTTCACTGGATAAAATAGCAGAAAGGAATAACTTATAGGTAGAACGTTTAACTTTGACGCTTTTGGCGCTAGTCATGATTATTTATTCTTTCATCGCACAGACCATCCGCACGATATACTCCGAACCCTCATATAAGATGGTTAAATGTTACATGATATTTCTATCATGCCGAATTATTTAAAGCAATGCCTTTTCGCAAAATTTTTTTGTTAATTGATTGGTTTTATTTGAGTTTTAGTTTCTAAGCAAAATCAGATTGCATAGTTAATCAGGCGTTTTCTGTTCTTTCAGCAGTTTTATTCATCTAAATTGCTGTAATTATGCTTAAAGATATTGACCAAAGACAAAAACACCCAGCTTAACTGGGTGTTTTTCTTTATAATCGACAATCGAAATTAATTATTCAATTTCATTCCATGAACGCCCATCACGAGTGATCATTGCAACAGATGCAACAGGCCCCCATGTACCAGCTTGATAAGGCTTTGGCAGTTCATTATCGCATTCCCATGCATTGATAATTGAATCAACCCATTTCCATGCTTCTTCTACTTCATCGCGACGTACAAATAATGCTTGAATACCACGCATTGCCTCTAACAATAAGCGTTCGTAAGCATCCGCTAAATGTGTTTGATTGAATGTTTCAGAGAAACTCAAGTCCAGCTTCGTCGTTTGTAAACGATGTTTATGATCAAGACCCGGTGCTTTATTCAGCACTTCAATATCAATACCTTCATCTGGCTGTAGACGAATAGTTAGTTTATTTTGTGGTAGCTCTTGATAAGTCTCACTAAAAATATTTAATGCCGGTTTTTTAAAATAAACCACAACTTCTGAACATTTACTTGGCAGACGTTTACCTGTTCTTAGATAAAACGGAACACCAGCCCAACGCCAGTTATCAATATCAGCGCGGATAGCCACAAAGGTTTCTGTATGGCTGGTTTTATTTGCACCGTCTTCATCAAGATAACCAGGCACTTTCTTACCTTGAACAAAGCCTCCCGTATATTGCCCACGCACCGTTTTTTCGCGGATATTAGTATTATCAATACGACGTAATGAACGTAAGACTTTCACTTTTTCTTGGCGAATACTATCTGCGGTTAAATCAGCAGGCGGGGACATTGCAATCATCGTTAAGATCTGCAACAGGTGGTTTTGTACCATATCACGCATTTGACCCGCTTGGTCGAAATATCCCCAGCGCCCTTCGATGCCAACCTCTTCTGCAACCGTAATTTGGACATGATCAATCGTTTTATTGTCCCAATTATTAACAAAGAGAGAGTTAGCAAAGCGCAGTGCTAATAGGTTTAAAACCGTTTCTTTACCTAAATAGTGGTCGATACGATAAATTTGACTCTCTTTAAAATATTTCGCCACACTATCATTAATAGAAACAGAAGACGCTAAATCCGTGCCTAATGGTTTCTCCATCACAACACGATTTGGCTCTTTATTAAGTTTTGCATGACCTAACCCTTTACACATTGCACTAAAGGTACTGGGTGGCATTGCAAAGTAATAAATAGCCGGTAATTTGTCTTGTTTTAGGTGCTTTGATAGCTCAATGAAATGGTCTGTTTCATTGACATCAAGATTACAAAAATCTAAGCGATCACTTAAACGCTGCCAAATTTCAGGATTAATTTCTTCTTTTAAAAAGGTTTTTAATGCTTCGTGGGCAACATTTTTATATGCCTCAGCATCCCAATCGGCACGGCCTACACCAATAATGCGAGAGTCAGGGTGAATATATCCTGCTTTTTCCAATTGATATAATGATGGAATAAGCTTACGGCGTGCGAGATCCCCTTTCGTACCGAAGATAACCAGATCACAGGCCTGAGCAGTCGATATCGCTGCCATAGTACGTCTCCTCATGATGAGATTTTGTAATTTTGTTACAGAATTTTGTATTAATGTACTCTTTTGGGTGTATTCAGTAAATACGCTCACACATTTTAGTCTCTAACTTACCACAGATATTGTAATGCTTCATTTTATGTCTCGTGTTTTATCCTTTCTTGTAACTTTACAACAGTTTTGTTTCTTGTTTTCAGCTTTGAAAGTTAGACACACGTCATACTTTAACGAAAAAAGCCCTGTTTACCGATGGTTTACACTGCAAGCCTTGTTCTTTGCGTAGTATATTTTCATAAAACCGTTATAGATTTCTCCTTTTATTGAAATTGGCAAAGCCTAGGATCTGTATATTTAATGAATATATTGGAAAGGGTTCAGTCTAATCTGGACATCTTGAGTAAATCAGAAAAAAAAGTGGCTGAGGCTGTTTTAACTGCGCCACAAACTGTTATCCACTCTAGCATTGCCTTAATGGCTAAAACGGCTGATGTCAGCGAACCCACCGTTAATCGTTTTTGCCGTCGTATGGCAACGAAGGGATTCCCTGATTTTAAATTACAATTAGCACAAAGCATTGCCAACGGCACTCCCTATGTCAATCGTAATATTGATGATTCTGATACGGTCTCTTCTTATACCAATAAAATTTTTGAATCCGCCATGGCTGGATTAGAAAACGTCAAAACAAATATTGATATCGCTGCCATTAATCGCGCAGTGGATATTCTGACTCAAGCTAAAAAGATCTCCTTTTTTGGTTTGGGTGCATCAGCCGCCGTTGCTCACGATGCCATGAACAAATTTTCTCGTTTTAATATTCCTGTCACTTACTTTGATGACGTTGTTATGCAACGTATGAGCTGTATTAATAGCACTGATGGTGATGTTGTCGTTGTTATCTCACATACGGGGCGTACTAAAAATCTTGTTGAAATAGCTAAAATTGCACGCGAAAACGATGCTTCAGTAATTGCAATTACGACACCTGGCTCACTTTTAGCTTTTGAAGCCACCCTTCCCATTTTGCTTGATGTGCCTGAAGATACTGATATCTACATGCCGATGATCTCCCGCCTTGCCCAACTCACTATTATTGATGTTCTTGCCACAGGATTTATTTTACGCCGAGGGCCAAAATTCAGAGATAACTTGAAGCGCGTCAAAGAAGCATTACGTGATTCACGGTTTGATAAGTAACCGTTTTTAATTATTCTGTTAGTATTGTCACACTTCCTATTGTGCCCCTGACTAGATAAGTTTTTGAAAAATGGTAGCATATCTGCGAGCTAACTCTCGTATATACTGAAAACAGTAGTGTATGTTGCAATTAGCTTGATGCGTTTCACTTAACATATTGGATGAAATATTGTCTAATTTCTGTTTTATCCGATAGCCAACACCTTTCGTTCAAGGTCAACGGAGTAATACATGTCCAGACGGCTCAGAAGAACAAAAATTGTTACCACCTTAGGCCCAGCAACAGATCGTGATAATAACTTAGAAAAAATTATTATTGCTGGTGCGAATGTTGTTCGATTAAATTTCTCTCATGGTTCTGCGGAAGATCATCTTGCTCGCGCTAATCGTACGCGTGAAATTGCCGCTAGACTTGGTCGCCATGTTGCTATTCTTGGGGATCTACAAGGCCCTAAAATCCGTGTTTCTACATTTAAAGACGGAAAAGTTTTCTTGAATGTCGGTGATAAATTCTTACTTGATGCCACCCTTGAAAAAGGCGAAGGCAATCAAAATCAAGTCGGCATTGACTATAAAGGACTACCCGCTGATGTAGTTCCTGGTGATATTTTACTACTCGATGATGGCCGTGTTCAGTTGAAAGTACTTAAAGTCGATGGACTAAAAGTCTTTACTGAAGTCACTGTAGGCGGTCCTTTATCTAACAATAAAGGTATTAACAAGTTGGGTGGCGGTCTTTCTGCTGATGCATTAACAGAAAAAGATAAACAAGATATTATTACAGCTGCCAAAATTGGTGTCGATTACCTCGCTGTTTCATTCCCAAGAACCGGCGAAGATCTTAATCTCGCTCGACGTTTAGCCCGTGATGCAGGTTGTGAATGCCAAATCGTGTCTAAGGTAGAACGTGCTGAAGCTGTTGCTAATGATGAAATTATCGATGAGATCATTCTTGCATCTGATGTAGTGATGGTAGCCCGTGGCGATTTAGGCGTTGAAATTGGCGATCCAGAACTTGTTGGTGTTCAGAAAAAATTAATTCGTCGTGCTCGTCAGCTTAATCGCGTAGTTATCACTGCAACTCAAATGATGGAGTCAATGATAACAAACCCAATGCCAACACGTGCAGAGGTTATGGACGTTGCTAATGCCGTGTTAGATGGTACTGACGCTGTTATGCTATCTGCTGAAACAGCAGCAGGACAATACCCAGCAGAAACAGTTGCTTCAATGGCACAAGTCTGTTTAGGGGCAGAAAAAATGCCTGCGGCTAATGTATCTAAACACCGCTTAGATATGGTGTTTGATACCGTAGAAGAAGCCATTGCAATGTCCACCATGTATGCCGCTAACCATATGAAAGGCGTTAATGCCATTATTGCAATGACAGAATCAGGCCGTACTGCTCGCATGATGTCTCGTATCAGTACAGGTTTACCCATTTTCTCAATGTCTCGACATGAGAAAACACTCAATCAAACAGCACTTTACCGTGGTGTTACACCTGTTTATTGCAGCACTCATACTGATGGTATCGCAGCCGCAAATGAAGCTATTGGGCGTTTACGTGATAAAGGTTTCTTGGTTTCTGGTGATTTAGTGTTAGTCACGCAAGGCGACCAAATGGGCACCGTAGGCAGTACCAATACATGCCGTATTCTTACTGTTGAATAATACAGGGCTGTAAATCTTAATCGCAAAACGGGCTCTTAAGTAAGTGCCCGTTTTTTATATCTGCAATTTATGACTAATTAATCTAATATATTTTCACGTGAATAAGGCTCTATTTCCCCCTCTCTACGTGTTTTTAATAATTTTAAGATCCACGTGTATTGTTCAGGGGATGGTGTGACTAACGCTTCTAACTCTTCATTCATTCTACGTGCAATATAAGCATCGTCTTTATCTTCAATATCATCCATTGGCTCACGAATAATTATATGAAGCTGATGTGTTTTATGACAATACACAGGAAATAAAGGTACGATAGCGGCTCGACATACTTTCATTAGACGCCCAATCGCGGGCAATGTTGCTTTATAAGTACCAAAAAAATCGACAAATTGGCTATGCTCTGCACCATGATCTTGGTCAGGTAAATAATATCCCCAGAATCCTTGTCGAACAGAAGAAATAAATGGCTTAATACCGGCTTCTCGTGAATGCAATCGTCCATCAAAGTGGTGACGTGCTTTATTCCATAAATAATCAGCAACAGGATCTTTTTGATGGTGGAACATAGCAGCCATTTGCTGGCCTTGTGCCGCTAATAGCATTGCAGGAATATCAACAGCCCAACCATGCGGTACCATAAAAATAACATTACGACCTTGCTCTTTAAAACGTTCAATAATTTCTAAGCCTTGCCAACTTGTCCGTTTTAATATGCGCTCAGGCCCTCTTAAGCAAAGCTCTGCTAACATAACAAAAGATTGAGGCGCCGTTTCAAACATACTATCAAGGACTGTTTCACGTTGTGTTTTATCCCATTTTGGGAAACAGTATCTCAAATTGATATCGGCACGACGTCTCGCGCTTTTCGCTTTACGTCCAACAAAACGACCAATAGAAGCAAGAAATGGATCACGCCATTTAACTGGTATATAAGCCAATGCACTTAAAACACCGGCACCCACCCAGGTCCCCCAGTGACGAGGATGTAAATACGCACGGTGAAATGTAGGTACATAACCCGCTTTGCTATCTGTATCTTTTTCTTTATTCATCAGATAATTCTCTGAACTAACATCCCTAATAGGCGTAAAAAACGTTAAAACAAAAACGGATGATATCAATCATCCGCTTTTATGTCTTTAAGATCGTGGTTATTGTCAATCGGCTAGCACTAATTGAGGCTTAATCTCTTTGACTTTGGCTAGATATTCTTGCTTATCTTTACCAGTTAAACCATCAGCACGCGGCAAGGTTGCCGTTAATGGGTTAACAGCTTGTTGGTTGATCCACATCTCATAGTGTAAATGAGGTCCAGTAGAACGTCCTGTATTACCTGATAAGGCAATTCTATCACCACGTTTAACTCGTTGCCCCGGTTTTACCAATAATTGGCGCAAATGCATATAACGTGTGGTGTATTGGCTACCATGACGAATAGCAATAAAATTACCCGCAGCGCCACTATATTTTGCGACAATAACTTCGCCATCCCCTGTTGCTAATACTGGTGTACCTACTGGCATAGCAAAATCGACACCTTTATGAGCAGCTAAACGCCCTGTGACAGGGTTAATACGACGAGGATTGAATTGAGAAGAAACTCTAAACTGCTTTACCGTTGGAAAACGCATAAATCCGCGCTCTAATCCACCTGCTTGGCTGTCATAGAAACGGCCATCTTCAGCAAGGAAAGCATAGTAATCTTTACCCGCACTACGTAAACGGACACCAATTAGCTCACTTTGCTCGGTACGCCCATCCAGCACCTCACGAGAAAATAACGCTGCGAATTGGTCACCGCTTTGTAATTTTTTAAAGTCTACTTGCCACTGTAATGCTTTGGTGACGGCACGTGCTTCAGCATTAGTTAAACCCGCATTTGTTGCACTGACCGAAAAACTGCCACGAATAACACCTGTAGTGACACTGTTTTTCCATTCACCTTTTTGGAACTCTTTTGTTTCTTTAAAACCCGTTTCTGTACGAGTATAAATACGCGTTTCGCGACGAGAAACACCCCAGCTTAATTCTTGAAGTAATCCATTATCATCAAGTTCCCAACTAATAGATTGCCCTATTTTGAGGTTTCTGAGATCTTTATTTTGATTAGAAATAGTTGCGATATCAGCAGAATCAATACCAAATTGAGTCAGTATTGAACTTAATGAATCACCACTAGAGACGATATAAGTATGAGGAACTTGTGCAACTGCGGTACTTGTATCTGTGCCATCTTCCGCACCAACTAATCCTTCATCGGTAAGTTGATCGCTACTGTCAGTAATAATGTCATCCGTATTTTCGCCTTGATTGGCAAGAGGCATTTGAATACTGACAGGAACTTCACGACTTTGTTCATTTTGAAGTACCACAGGCCGCCAAATTGCGACGGCCAATGTTGCTGCAGTTAACGAACCAAGCATGATTTTATGTGGGAGTGGTAAACTTAAATATACCTGTGCAATGGATTTCTTCTGCTGCACGCTCTTAATTCCTTATTGTGTTTCATTCAGGCAGCTCGCATATTGGTTAGCTAGTTGGGTAAGGAATTTTACATAGCTCTCTTGAGTCAGAGAAATCCCACTTCCTAGGGGGTCTAATACACCCATTTTAACCCCAGTGCCTTTTGCCACTGTTTCTATTACTGTCGGCCTGAATTGCGGCTCAGCAAAAATGCAAGTTGCTTTTTGCTCAACCAACTGTGTTCGTATTTGATGTAATTTCTGCGCGCCTGGCTGTATTTCAGGGTTGATAGTAAAATGACCTAACGGCTTTAAATTATAATGTTTTTCGAAGTAGCCATAAGCATCATGAAAGACAAAATAACCCTTACTTTTCACAGGCGACAGAATATTAACAAGATTTTTATCAGTTTGCTTGAGTTGTTCGCTGAATTTACCTAGGTTTACGTCCAGAAGTTCTTTTTTATCTGGATAAAGCGCAATTAACCTTTCATGGATCTGTTTTGCAGACGACAACGCAATTTCTGGTGATAACCAGATGTGCATATTATAATCACCGTGAGAATGATGTTCGTGATTTTCCTCATGTTTATGCACATTGTCATCATCATCTTTCAATAAAAGCGACTTTATTTCGTCAGTTTCCGCTAAAGCCAACTTATGATTGTCTGTAAGTCTGTTTAATGGCCTATCTAAAAACACTTCCATATCAGGCCCAACCCATACCATTAGGTCTGCTGAAGTGATTTTTTTCAAATCAGACGGTTTTAACGCATAATCATGTGGAGATGCCCCATCCGGCAATAAAACTTCCGTTGGTGTCACTCCATCAGCGATAGCAGCGGCAATAAACCCGATAGGCCGAATTGAAACCACCACATCAGCCTGAACAGAAGCGCTGAATGAGCTTATCATCGCTGTCGCTAAAAATGATTTCAATAAAAAACGATGCGCAAATTTGTTGTTTTTATGTAACATAGGAAGAATTCTCGTGAATTACCATTGGAAATGTTATATTATAACGTTTCAATGATTCTGCAAGTGCTAATTTTATGTCTGACTTGATTTGTTTAAAATCGGTTTCTGTTTCTTTTGGTGAAAGAGAAATTTTAAAAGATATCTCTTTTGATTTAAAAGCAGGCCGTATTCTTACTTTACTTGGCCCTAATGGTGCGGGTAAATCCACGGTTATCCGTTTAGTTCTTGGGTTATTAAATCCAACATCAGGAAAAGTAGAACGCCATAATACGTTACGTATTGGCTATGTTCCTCAAAAGCTTTATCTCGATCCTACCATGCCATTAACTGTTAAGCGCTTTATGACGCTAAAACCCGGTGTACGAGATAAAGATATTCTCCCTGCCCTAGAGCGTGTTAATGCGGCTAAATTAATCAATCAGCCAATGCAAAAACTGTCTGGTGGTGAATCTCAGCGTGTGTTATTAGCAAGAGCCTTACTTAATCAACCTCAACTTTTAGTCTTAGATGAACCAACCCAAGGTGTTGATGTTAATGGTCAACTCGCTCTTTATGATTTAATTAATCAACTTCGTAATGAATTAGGTTGCGCCATTTTAATGGTTTCTCATGATCTTCATTTGGTAATGGCAAAAACAGACGAAGTGCTCTGTTTAAATGGTCATATTTGCTGTTCAGGCACACCGGATGTCGTTTCTTCTCACCCAGAATTTATTGCCATGTTTGGTAGTCGTGGGGCGGAACAACTTGGTATTTATCGCCATCATCATCAACACAATAAGGAGTGTCGTCATGATTGAGTTGCTGTTGCCGGGCTGGATTGCCGGTATGCTCTTAGCAATGGCGGCGGGCCCTTTAGGCTCTTTTGTCGTTTGGCGTCGCATGTCTTATTTCGGAGATACGTTAGCACACGCCTCATTACTTGGTGTTGCTTTTGGTTTGTTATTTAATATCGAACCATTCTATGCGGTGATTGCTGTTACGTTAATTTTAGCTATTTTATTAGTGTGGTTAGAACTAAAACCACAGCTTTCCGTCGATACTCTTTTAGGGATCATGGCACACAGTGCGCTTTCTTTGGGACTTGTCGTTGTCAGTTTAATGTCCAATGTCCGTGTTGATTTAATGGCATATCTGTTTGGTGACTTGCTCTCTGTAAACTATCAAGATGTCATCAGTATTTTTATTGGCGTTGTGATTGTCTTGTTTGTGATCATTCGTTCATGGCGCCCTCTACTTTCCATGACCATTAATCAAGATATGGCCTTTGTCGATGGTGTAAATATTCAACGTGAACGTTTGAAACTGATGATGATCACTGCGCTAACCATTGGTTTAGCCATGAAGTTTGTTGGAGCATTAATTATCACCTCACTGCTGATTATCCCTGCAGCAACGGCACGGCGTTTTGCTCGCTCACCAGAACAGATGGCCGTGATTGCAATCATCGTTGGTATGTTAGCAATTACAGGCGGTTTAACCTTCTCTGCGTTTTATGACACCCCCGCAGGCCCTTCAGTGGTATTAGTAGCAAGCTGTTTATTTATTTTGAGTTTGTTCGTACCTGCTAAACAGTAATTATTTCCAACACGTTAGATAAACAATCCCCCCCAACAACACTATATTGTTGGGGGGGATTGTTATCTTTTGTCTATGGAATATCTAAGAAATTGATATCACTCTTTTTCACTTAATTCTGTTTCGCCTATAGGACCATAAATTAGCACATGAACATCCGTTAAGGGTTCCATTGCATTTTTGATTTTTTCATATACAACAGACCACTCTAAGCCACCTAATCCCGCCCCTAATGGTGGAATAGCAATAGATTTAATATTGCGCTGTTTGATTTCATTAACCAGTGTAATTAACCCTGCTTCAATATCTTCAATACAACTGGTATTCCGCCAGTGTCGTTTGGTTGGAAAATTGATAATAAAACGAGGATTAGCTGCCTTTTGTATCTCATAAATAAACATTACACCCGGTGTAAGTTCTTTGTTTTTGCATGCTAAAGCATAGGCGTTAAAATTATCTGGCCATGCTTTTTTAAATTGTAAGGCAATACCACGTCCCATTACACCAACACAATTAACAGCATTTACAATTGCCTCAGTATTTGCATGTAAGAGGTTGCCTCGGGTGAGTTCTATCATTTAAATCGTCTCCAACGTCGTCATACTGATATAAAGATTAAGGTTCTTCTACAATACGATTAAAATGACGATAGGCATGATTAGTGGCAACACGACCTCGTGGTGTACGCTGAATAAATCCTTGTTGGATTAAATAAGGCTCTAACACATCTTCTATGGTTTCCCGCTCTTCACCAATGGCGGCCGCTAGGTTATCTAAACCCACAGGTCCCCCCATAAATTTATCAATAATAGCGAAAAGTAATTTACGGTCTAAATAGTCAAAACCGGCCGCATCCACATTTAGCATGTCCAGTGCTTTAGAGGCGGTATCCTCATCAATGGCACCGTTACCTTTTACCTGTGCAAAGTCTCGTACACGTCGTAATAATCGGTTAGTAATACGTGGAGTGCCTCGTGAACGCATAGCAATTTGACGTGCACCTTCATCTGTCATCTCTAATCCCATAAAACTGGCACTACGAGAGACAATATGTTGGAGATCATCAACATTGTAAAACTCAAGACGTTGCACAATACCAAAGCGATCACGCAAAGGGGATGTTAAAGAGCCAGCCCTTGTGGTGGCGCCCACTAAGGTGAATGGTGGTAGATCTATTTTAATTGAGCGAGCTGCTGGCCCTTCACCAATCATAATATCAAGCTGATAATCTTCCATTGCAGGATAAAGAATTTCTTCAACCACGGGAGAAAGGCGATGGATTTCATCAATAAACAATACATCATGAGGCTCAAGGTTAGTAAGCATCGCGGCTAAATCACCCGCTTTTTCAAGTACAGGGCCTGATGTCGTACGTAAATTAACCCCCATTTCATTTGCAATGATATTTGCTAATGTGGTTTTACCCAATCCAGGCGGGCCAAAGATAAGTAAATGATCGAGCGCATCCTGACGTAATTTAGCTGCCTGAATAAAAATCTCCATTTGTTCACGAACTTGTGGTTGCCCAACATATTCGGCAAGAGATTTAGGGCGAATCGCCCTATCTATTATTTCTTCTTCAGGTTGTTGAATTTCTGCTGAAATCAGGCGATCTGCTTCAATCACAATGTATTACTCCTAAATAGCCGCACGCAATGCTTCTTTAATAAGCGTTTCACTATCTGTACCCAGTTTTGCTACTTTGCTGATCATTTTTGCTGCTTCTTGTGGTTTATAGCCTAATGCGATTAATGCAGCGGAAGCTTCAGCTTCAATATCAGCCGCTTTTGGTACTTTAGGTGAAGCACTTTCTGGTAATTCAATCTCACTATTTTCGAATAAATCACCATTAAGGCCTTTGAAGCGGTCTTTCATTTCAACCACTAAGCGTTCTGCTGTTTTCTTACCCACACCAGGTAATTTCACTAATGAAGTGATAGATTCATTTTCAATCGCAGTTACAAATTGGCGAGCAGACATACCTGATAAAATGGCTAGCGCAAGTTTAGGTCCGACACCATTCACTTTAATTAATTCACGAAAAAGTGCGCGTTCTTGTTTTTGGTTAAAACCATAAAGTAATTGTGCATCTTCACGTACAATAAATTGCGTGTAGATAATGGCTTCTTGGCCAATATCAGGCAATTCATAAAAACAGGTCATTGGCATATTGATTTCATACCCAACACCATTACCTGCTTCGATCAGCACCACTGGTGGCTGTTTTTCAAGAATAATTCCTCTGATACGACCTATCACCCTAACGCCTCCGCAAAAATAATTACGTCAAGTTTATAACATAAAAAAAGCTGGACGTATATCCAGCTCGTGAAAAACCAAAGACATTTACTAATATAGCCACTTATCTTAACCGCCCTCTCGTTAAAACCAGACGAGGATCACCCACTCGTAATAAATTTTGGTTAAAGTGGCAATGAGTGATAGCAATCGCCAACGCATCGGCGGCATCCGATTGAGGTGCAGCTGATAATTTTAATATTGATCGCACCATATGTTGTACTTGGCTTTTTTCAGCAGCCCCCGTCCCTACAACTGTTTGTTTGACTTGGCGAGCAGCATATTCAAAAACAGGAAGATCGTTATTGACTGCAGCAAGTATCGCAACACCTCGCGCTTGCCCCAGTTTTAATGCTGAATCGGCATTTTTTGCCATAAACACTTGCTCAACGGCAAACACATCCGGCGAAAATTGTGTGATAATTTCGCTAACACCAGCATAAATACGCTTAAGTCGATTAGGAAGGTCGGGAACTTGTGTACGGATACAACCACTTCCCAAGTAAATAAGTTGGCGCCCTTGCTGTCGAATTACACCGTAACCTGTAACACGAGATCCTGGGTCTATACCTAAAATGATAGCCATATCAATTCCTGTTGCCGATATGGTCGGATGGCGAGAGAAAAGAGCAAGGAAACCTGCTCTGCTCTTCTCTTCGCACTTTTGAATAACAGCAATTAATACTGTTATTTTCGATAATCGTAAGAACGATTACAGGATATCTTCTAGTTGTTTTGCAACTTCATCAGAGATATCACCGTTGTGATACACTTCTTGCACGTCATCACTGTCTTCTAACATATCGATAAGACGCATTAATTTTGGTGCAGTTTCAATATCTAATTCTGCTTTTGTCGATGGGATCATGGACACTTCGGCAGCTTCAGCAACGAAACCAGCCGCATCCATTGCATCTTTCACTTCACCAAAAGATTCTGGTGTTGTGTAAACATCAATAGCACCATCATCATAAGTTTCAACATCATCAGCGCCTGCTTCTAATGCAGCTTCCATAACAGCATCTTCATCGACACCAGGAGCATAAGAAATCACCCCTTTTTTGGTAAATAGATAAGATACAGAACCATCGGTTCCTAAGTTACCACCTGTTTTGGTAAATGCATGGCGAACATCGGAAACAGTACGATTACGATTATCACTTAAACACTCAACCATGACAGCAGTACCACCCGGGCCGTAACCTTCATAGATGATAGTTTCCATATTATCATTTTCATCATTTCCCGCACCGCGTGCAATTGCACGGTTTAATGTGTCACGAGTCATGTTGTTTGATAATGCTTTATCAACTGCCGCACGTAAGCGCGGGTTAGTTGCAGGATCACCACCACCTAAACGTGCTGCTGTAACTAATTCACGGATGATTTTAGTGAAAATTTTACCGCGTTTCGCATCTTGCGCTGCTTTACGGTGTTTTGTATTGGCCCATTTACTATGACCTGCCATGAAAATATCTCCAAACGTGGTCTAATCATTAAATAACAAATTCTTCAATCGCTTGCTGATTACTAGCAGATTTTGTTAGTTTTGCCGCTAGTGGCGCGTCTAGCCATTGGTATTGCGAATGCTCTGTTAGCATAATTTCTCGCTCTGCTGGAAGCGCTAACGTAAACCAATGTTCCTGACAATGTGTCACATTGGGTGCATAACGATGTCGAAAATGTGCAAATATCTCAAAGAGAATCGAGCGATGGCAATCCACCAGCTCAAGATTTTCACCTATGATATCAATTCCCACTTCTTCTTGCACTTCACGCAATGCCGTTTGAAAAGGCATTTCCCCCTCTTCTAAACTACCTGTCACTGATTGCCAGAAATCAGGATCATCTCGACGCTTCAGCATAAGCACCCGTTTGGTCTCTTTTGCATAAATAACAACTAAAACGGATATCGGGCGCTTATATTTCATTATTTACTCTTTATCTTCGCTAACTTCTTTTTGAGTAACTGCAATTGCTAACTCTTTTAAAGCATCTTCATTCGCAAAGCTTGGTGCATTAGTCATTAAACACGCGGCTGCGGTTGTTTTAGGAAATGCAATAACATCACGAATATTATCAGTACCTGTTAACAGCATTACTAAACGGTCTAAACCGAAGGCTAAGCCCGCATGTGGTGGTGTACCAAATTTCAATGCATCTAATAAGAAACCAAATTTCTCTTGTTGCTCATCAGGCGAAATTCCTAAAATGCTAAATACCGCTTGTTGCATTTCATTACGGTGAATACGCACTGAACCGCCACCCACTTCATAACCGTTAATAACCATATCATACGCATTTGCGACTGCTCCCACAGGGTGTGCTGTCAACTCAACAGGTGATAAGTCTTTTGGTGAAGTAAATGGATGGTGCATTGCGCTTAATTCCCCAGTCTCTTCATCTTCTTCAAACATAGGGAAGTCAATAACCCATAAGGGTTTCCATGCATTTAAATCTGTCAGTTCAAGGTCACGACCGACTTTCAAACGCAGAGCCCCCATTGCATCACTCATTGTGCCTTTACGACCCGCACCAAAGAAAATTAAATCGCCATCAGTTGCACCTGTGGTTTCTAAGAGACTATTAACAACATCGTTAGTCAGGAATTTAGCAATTGGGCTTTGTACACCTTCAATACCTTTTGCACTTTCATTGACCTTCATCCACGCAAGGCCTTTAGCACCGTAAATACTGACAAATTGTGTATATTCATCAATGTTTTTACGAGTTAATGATGCTCCACCTGGCACACGCAGTGCGATAACACGGCATTTTTCATCATTTGCTGCTTGTGCAAATACACTGAACTCTACATCTTTGACTAAATCAGCAATGTCTTTGAGTTCCATTGGATTACGTAAATCTGGTTTGTCTGAACCATAGCGACGCATTGCTTCTGCAAAGGTCATGACAGGGAATGCCCCTAAATCGACATCAAGAATATCTAACCATAATGCATGGATCATACGCTCCATCACTTCGCGTACTTGATCTGCACTCATGAAAGAGGTTTCAACATCGATTTGTGTAAATTCAGGTTGACGATCGGCACGTAAGTCTTCATCACGGAAGCATTTTACGATTTGATAGTAACGATCAAAGCCCGACATCATTAACAGCTGTTTAAACAGCTGTGGTGATTGTGGTAATGCGTAAAATTTACCTTTATGAACACGGCTTGGCACTAAATAGTCACGCGCACCTTCAGGTGTTGCTTTTGTCAGCATTGGGGTTTCAACATCAATGAAACCTTCGCCATCCATAAAACGACGAACAAAGCTTGTTATTTTAGCGCGGGTTTTTAAGCGATCAGACATTTCAGGGCGACGCAGGTCTAAATAACGATAAGTTAAACGACGCTCTTCACTATTTGTTTGATTACTATCTAACGGTAATGGCTCTGAACGGTTAAAAATAGACAGAGATTCTGCCGCTAACTCAACTTCCCCTGTTGCCATATTTTTATTAACTTGGCTATCAGGACGAGCGCGTACTGTTCCTGTGACTTGAATACAAAATTCATTACGCAGTTCTGATGCCTGAGAAAATGCCTCTTTCTGCTCTGGGTCAAAGAAGACTTGAACAATACCTTCGCGATCTCGCATATCTATAAAGATAAGTCCACCTAAATCACGGCGACGATTAACCCAACCACAAAGAGTCACTTTTTGGCCCACATGGGCGCTATTCAACTGCCCACAATAATTAGTACGCATACAATATCCTTTTACTCAGCTTGTTGTGCTTTCTGCTGCGGAAATTTTGGCAATAGTCTTTTTCGAGTAGTGTCAAAAAAAAGGCAGACATTATAACGAAAATTCTTCCTGGAGATAAGAGTATAGACCTAGTTTATATGATACATCTTTTCAAGGATTTGCTAATCCCCAAACAATTAATTAATAATAATTATTTATAGCGACAGATGTCGCTTTGAGGTTTATCATTAAATTCGCCGTTTTTTGACTTTGGCAATGGAGAAAAGATGGTTAGCTCGCTTTATATCGTACTGGGCGCACTGTTATTGATTAAATTGTCCCTCAATGTCGTAAAACTCAGAACACAATATCGGGTTGCTTATGGTGATGGTGGCTTTTATGAATTACAAACTGCCATCCGTGTTCACGGTAATGCGGTAGAATATATTCCTATTTCCATGGTTTTATTACTGGTCATGGAAATGAATGGAGCTTTTGTTTGGATGGTGCACATCTGTGGTTCAATTTTAATCGTCGGTCGCTTTTTACATTCATATGGATTAAAACACCGTGAACTTCGCTGGCGTCGTTCAGGCATGGCTGCCACTTATTTATCAATGTTATTGATGATCATTGCTAATATTTATTTCCTGCCTTGGATACAAATCTTTTCCTTTTATTACTAAGTCCTTTAGGAATAATATGATCATCCATGATCAAAACCGACATCCTTGCTGTTGTGTCTAATAACGGCAAGGGATCAAAAAGGTTTATTTATTTTTTCCAATTTCTTTCTAAAGAATGCAACTTTGTGAGCACCGTCGCTTCTGGTAGAATGCTCACTTCTTTTATTCCTAAAACCTATTTTAGTTATGTCGAATTCAAAATCATCACAACAAGACAGCTTATTTGCGACCCCTATTGCTAACCTGGGTGACTGGCGCTTTGACGAAAAAGTCGCTGAAGTGTTTCCTGATATGATAAAACGCTCTGTACCTGGTTACTCTAATATCATCTCTATGATTGGTATGCTTGCAGGTCGCTTTGTTACCCCCAATAGCCAAGTCTATGATTTAGGCTGCTCTTTAGGTGCGGCCACGCTTTCTATGCGTCGTAATATTGATGTTGCGGGTTGCAAAATTATTGGTGTGGATAATTCACCCGCCATGGTAGAACGCTGTCAACGCCATATTGATGCTTATAAAGCGGATACACCCGTCGATATTATTGAAGGTGATATTCTTGATATCGACATTAATAATGCCTCAATGGTCGTGCTTAACTTCACCTTACAATTCTTAGCGCCAAGCGATCGCCAAATATTATTAAACCGCATTTACCAAGGCCTAAATCCCGGTGGCGTGTTAGTCCTTTCTGAAAAATTCAGTTTTGAAGATAAAAAAATTGGTGAATTACTGTTTAATATGCACCATGATTTTAAACGTGCTAACGGTTACAGCGAATTAGAAATCAGCCAAAAACGTAGTATGTTAGAAAATGTCATGCTAACAGACTCGGTTGAAACGCATAAAGCTCGCTTACATAATGCAGGTTTTCCACATGCAGAAGTTTGGTTCCAATGTTTTAATTTCGGCTCGCTTTTAGCGATTAAAGGCAATAACTAATGATTAATTTTGGCTCGTTCTATCAACTTATTGCGCAAGATGAGCGCTTATTTCATTGGTTAGATACATTACCAGCTCAATTATCAGAATGGCGCTCAAATGCGTTACATGGTCACTTTTCCTCATGGGAAAGAATGCTCGATGGTTTGCCAGACATTACCCCTACTGAACTTGATTTAAAAAATGGCGTGATTGCCAATAGAACGCCCGCATTAAGTGCTGGTGAACAACTGGGTTTGAACAATATTCTGAAGTCTTTAATGCCATGGCGAAAAGGCCCTTTCTCCCTTTATGGGGTCGATATTGATACAGAATGGCGCTCAGATTGGAAATGGGATCGTGTTTTGCCTCACCTTTCGCCTCTTGAAGGTCGTTTGGTGTTGGATGTCGGTTGTGGCAGTGGCTATCACATGTGGCGAATGTTAGGTGAAGGGGCTGAATGTGTTGTGGGGATCGATCCCACTCAACTCTTTTTATGTCAATTTGAAGCCGTCAGAAAATTATTAGGAAATGATCAACGTGCACATTTAATTCCTATTGGCATTGAACAGATGCCAGAATTAAAAGCCTTCGATACCGTATTCTCAATGGGAGTGCTTTATCATCGTCGTTCACCACTGGATCATCTATGGCAATTAAAGAATCAATTGGTTTCAGGCGGTGAATTAGTATTAGAAAGCCTCGTTGTTGATGGTGATGAATTTCAATGCCTGATCCCTGGTGAACGTTATGCACAAATGCGTAATGTGTACTTTATCCCGTCGGCAAAAATGCTAAAAGTTTGGTTAGAAAAATGTGGTTTTAAAAATGTACACATTGTCGATGAAAATACAACCTCTCTGGATGAGCAACGTAAAACAGATTGGATGATAACAGATTCATTAGACGCATTCTTAGATGCGAATGATAAAACAAAAACAGTTGAGGGTTATCCTGCGCCTAAACGAGCAATATTAATTGCAACTAAGCCTTAAATTTTTATTTGGATCTAAGGGGATATCAAGTTATTAAATATCCCTTTATTTCATAAAATGGATCCTATTTTTATTAAAAATATCTTACACGCCCCTTTATTTGCAGATGAACGATTAAAGAAATTATGGCGAAAACACCAAAGAGCAAAGTGGCTATTCAAAAGAAAATAACACAAAAAAAACAACACACCCTTTTACAAAAGAGTAAGCATCAACAATACGATGTTCCTCTTTTCTCATCCTTTGTAGAAACAACATCAGCAAAACACCTGCCACTGACGCCATTACAACGTGGAGTACAAATCTTTTTTTCATTATTTGACTATGCCACGCAACTTTTATATATCGCTTTTATTATTACCGTATGGTGGTTTCCTGAACATTTTTCAGTTCAAACAATTTATAACCTAACCGTTTTATTCTTATTTGAATTTATTCTCGTGCATTCAGGTGTGTTTATGGCAGCCTTTGGTCGTACTAAACTTGTTTTTGCTCTTATTCCATTTTATGGAATATTTGCTCTTATTATCAATAGTATGATTATGGGGGATGAAAATCTGATTATTTGGCTCTATGTAGTAATTGTTGCAAATCGAATTATCAGTGGTTATCAAGTGAAAACAAAAGAAGAAATGGGGAAAAATTTATTCTATTCTGCACTATTAGTTTTAAATTTTATGCTATGCCTTTTTTCCGTCATGATTTTTCAATTTTTAGTCCCTTATGGTGGATTAACACCCGAATATTTAGACAATATTAATTATCTTTATTTAATTCCACAGCATAGTGATTATTTTAATGTTCCACATATTGGTATGGCTTACGGCACTCTATTTTATGGTATCCCTTTAGCTTGCATAACCTATATTAATATATCATCGATTTATAAACGGATAATGTTAGAAAAATAAAAACTACTCACAGCGTGCCTTATTCGACACTTGTTGTTCATCTTTATTCATGCTTTAATACAGAAGTTATCACCCCCCTATTATTTCTCTTTTTAAGAAGGCACATCCCTACGATGAACTAAATTCTGCCAGAAAATATTTCAAATACTATTTTGGATATTCATTCTCTGTTACTGGCAGACAATAATTTATTTCGTCGCATCAAGAAGAAGATTTCTGCTGTCTGCCGCCTATTTCGCTTAGGAGGTATTACTATGGCAATAGCCTGTCACTTTTCACAACTTACTATAGAATTTAATCAAGAACCTCTTTTCTCGCGATTAACTCGCGCATTAGCTTGTCAGCAAAATGCATTAATCGGCTATAACGGTAAAGGTAAATCCGTATTATTAAAATTATTAGCAAAAAAAATAACGCCATCATCTGGGCTAATTAATTGGAATATCCCTTTTATATATGTTGACCAATTCACACGACTTCAAGGCAATACAGTTGCTGAAGCATTGGATATAAATGAAATTTATCAAGCCTTCCAACGCGTTGATACAGGGACTGCAACATTAAAAGACATTGAATTACTTGATGGCAAATGGCAACTCCCTGTTACTTGGCAAAATTTATTAGATTCAGCACAGCTTGCTGTCGCACTTGATACCCCCATTGCGCATTTAAGTGGAGGAGAACAAACGCGCTTGGCACTTTGCCACGCATTTTTACAAACAGATTGCTTTCTCTTATTAGATGAACCCGATAATCATCTCGATTATCAAGGGCAACAGTGGCTAATAAATCAATTAGCAAAACATAAATCAGGATCACTTATCGTAAGCCATAATCGAAAATTACTCACTTATACAGACACTATTTTAGAGTTAAGTGAAAAAGGTTTATCTGAATATGGTGGAAATTATGCTTTATATGAAACACAAAAAAGTGCAGAAATCGCATTTTTAGACACGACCAGTGAACGATTAAATAGTCAGATTAAAAATGAAAAGCGCCAACAACAAGCCACATTACAAAAAGCTATACAACGTAGACATCAAGGGGAGTCAATCAGACAAAGTGGCTCCCAGTGCTTACTTTTGCTGGATATGCAGAAAAACAGAGCAGAACAACGACAATCTGCTGTAGCAAAACGCCATCAGCGTGTAATAGAAGAGATGCAGTCTCAAAAACAAGGTATTGATGAAGAAAAGTCACATATCCATCAACAAAAAATCACGTTGAATTATCAAAGTGAAGGCCATCGCTTAAATGTGTTTGTTGATAATCTTCAACTTCCCTATGGCTACCCACACCCTATTTCATTTTCAGCTTATAGTAATGAACATTGGCACATTAAAGGTAAAAATGGGTGCGGAAAATCAACATTATTGAAATGTTTGATCCAGCAATTTGCTCCACTCTCTGGTGAGTTTCGTCTAAATCAAGGCTATTGTTATCTCGATCAACACCTTACTTTACTTGATAAAACATTGCCTGTTGCACAAGCGTTACATCAGTATCAACCTGCCATTTCTATCGAACAATGGCGAACTCGACTGGGGATGTTGAGAATTAGAGGTAATAAATCTTTACTACCACTTGAAAAACTAAGTGGTGGAGAACAATTAAAAGCAACATTATTGGCTTTAACACATAGTCCAAACCCCCCCGCGATCTTATTGCTTGATGAACCTGATAATCATCTTGATATTGAGTCCAAACAACTATTAGAGAATTTATTAGTTGAATATCAAGGTACATTGTTATTGGTTTCTCACGATGAAGTCTTTGTTGAACACTGTGGTATAACACATACCTTGGTATTAGACGATATTGCATAAAAAACTGCGCTATAAAAGGCGCAGTTCTAAAATCGCTCACTAACATTAATTTAATTAAAATTAAGAAGCTAATGGCGTATGAATACTCATAATATCTTTCATCGCTTCAACGGTATCTTCATCTACACAATAATGTGTGAATTCATCAACCTCGCTATCAGAGCTCATTGTTACACCTGCTTTACGATAAATCATGGTTGAAGGTGCCACTTTTCCTGCTGAACTGTGTATTTCTTTTAATCCTACATCTAGGAATTTTTGGATATTACTGAGCCTTACGCCAGCACCAGCCATAATTATAGGGCCTTGTGATTTTTCATTTAATGTACGTAATAAAGGTAAACCTAATTCCGCATTCGCTTGTTGGCCTGAAGTTAAAATACGAGAAACACCTAACTGTGTCAGTTGTTCTAACCCCAATAAGGGGTTAACACACATATCAAAAGCGCGATGAAAAGTAATGGCTAAAGGGCCAGCAAGCTCCATTAAAATATCCATTTTAGGCAAATCAATATGCCCTTCTTCATTTAAAAGACCAACAACCGCACCTGGAAATCCCATATCACGGATAAGACTAATATCATTTTTCATAGCTGAAAAATCAGCTTGTGTGTAACAAAAATCCCCACCTCGAGGGCGAACAATAGGATGAACGGGAATACGAACCAGATCTCTGACTTGTCTTAGCATCCCAAAACTTGGCGTAATGCCACCTTCTGAAGGACTCGTGCATAGCTCAATTCTATCTGCACCTGCTCGTTCTGCCACTAGCGCACATTCTGCGCCAAAACAACAAATCTCCAACGTAGCCATATCATCCCTCTTTATCCTTAATACAGAAAGTAATCAGAAAATAAATATCATTTCTTAGCGATTACTAACAATAGTTGTCGAATATCGTTATTCATTCAATTCTGCTATCAGAATTTTGTGCTGACACAAGCAAACTATTTTCTGAAAGTGTCGCTCAACACTCACTTTCTACGATTTCAAGTAACGAATAAGGATGATACTTTACTGTCACTTTCCCGTTAGAAATAGCTACCGTTGGATTAGGCAACCGTTCTTTCTCACCTTTAGGTTCACTGATTTTTAAGCTAACACTCTCAGGTAACGTTTGGGGTAAAAAAGACATGACTTTATTCACTAAATCTGCGGGCTCGACGGGGATCACTTGCTCAATATGTTCCCAACCTTGGTATTCATATATTTTATGTGTAGGGAATGGTAATTCAACAATAGAAACCGCTTGATTTAAAACCGTTAATGGCGTGTCTAATTGAAAAAGATAAATTGGGCGCCCATTAATAACATTATCAGAAATACACTTTCCACATAGACTAAGCCCTTTTCGCCACTGCTCAGCCAACGTTAAATCGTGACAACGTAACGAAATATGATCCGTAAGATAATATGTAAAATTTAAACCTAACTGATTAGCAAGCTGTGTCATTTTTTCTTCAAACAGAGGAAGCGCGTGAGTTAAATCATTTAATTGAGGGATTGAAGAAAATAACGCCATGTTGAATAACCTTAATGAAAAAACAGAGAAAAAACCTTAAAGATAAGGCGCAGATAGTAGCATGTTCTAGCCGGAATATGTTATAAATTCAAGGTTAATCCTAATTCTTTATAATAAACCTGTCAGGCTTTTGTCGTCAGGTTTTATTTTCTCAATAATTTAAGGTAACCCGGTGAATATTCAGGCTTTTCTTTCAGAAAAAATCAGTGTGGCAATGTGTGCTGCTGGCGCACCCGCTGATAGCGAACCTCTTGTCCGTCAGTCAGCCAAAGTACAATTTGGTGACTATCAGGCAAATGGTGTCATGGGAGCAGCAAAGAAAATGGGGATCCCACCCCGACAACTCGCAGAAAAAATTCTGGAACAGCTTGATATTACAGGTATTGCAGATAAAGTTGAAATTGCAGGTCCTGGCTTTATCAATATCTTCTTATCTCCGCAATGGGTTGCTAAACAAGCTGAAAACGCATTAGTCGATGAACATCTGAATGTAACACCTGTTGCACCTCAAACTATTGTTATCGACTATTCATCACCAAACGTTGCAAAACAAATGCATGTTGGCCACTTACGCTCCACCATTATTGGTGATGCAAGTGCACGTACTTTATCTTTCTTAGGTCATAACGTTATTCGTGCTAATCACCTCGGTGATTGGGGTACACAATTTGGTATGTTAATTGCGTACTTAGAGAAAAAACAAAACGAAAATGCCGCAGATATGGCATTATCTGATCTCGAAGAATTCTATCGTGAAGCAAAAAAATGTTATGACGAAGATGAAGTCTTCGCCGAGCGTGCACGTAATTACGTTGTAAAATTACAAGGTGGTGATGAGTATTGTCGTACAATGTGGCGCAAACTTGTTGATATCACTATGCAACAAAACCAAGTGACTTATCAGCGTCTTAATGTCACGCTAACTGAAGATGACATCATGGGTGAAAGCCTTTATAACCCGATGTTGCCTGGCATTGTCGCTGACCTAAAAGCAAAAGGCCTTGCTGTAGAAAGTGAGGGGGCAACGGTTGTTTTCCTGGATGAGTATAAAAACAAGGAAGGCGAACCTATGGGTGTTATCGTTCAGAAAAAAGACGGTGGCTACCTTTATACAACAACGGATATTGCTTGTGCTAAATATCGTCACGAACACCTACATGCTGACCGCGTGCTCTATTATATCGACTCTCGCCAACATCAACATTTAATGCAAGCGTGGACTATTGTCCGTAAAGCAGGTTACATCCCTGATTCAATGTCACTTGAACACCATATGTTCGGTATGATGTTAGGTAAAGATGGTCGCCCATTTAAAACACGTTCTGGTGGTACTATCCGTTTAACGGATTTACTCGATGAGGCACAAGAAAGAGCACGTACATTAATCGCTGAAAAAAATCCAGATATGGATCAAGACGAGTTAAATAATGTTGCTCGTGTTGTCGGTATTGGTGCTGTAAAATACGCTGACTTATCTAAAAACCGTACAACAGATTACATCTTTGATTGGGATCTGATGTTAAGTTTTGAAGGTAATACCGCACCTTATATGCAATATGCTTATACTCGCGTTGCCTCAATCTTCAAACGCGCAGAAATTGATGAGAACACATTAACGCAACCTATCGAGTTAACACAATCTCATGAAAAACAACTTGCACTGCGTTTAGTGCAATTTGATGAGACTATCATGCAAGTTGCTCGCGAAGGAACACCTCATGTGATGTGTGCTTATCTCTACGATCTGGCACAAACCTTCTCGGGTTTTTATGAAAACTGCCCTATCTTATCTGCTGAAGATGAAAGCATTCGCCAAAGTCGCCTAAAACTGGCTCGCTTGACGGCAAGAACATTAAAGCAAGGTTTAGATACATTAGGAATTGAAACAGTTGATAGAATGTAATTAGCTCAATATGCAAATGACATAGACAGAAAACCGATGGCATTAACCATCGGTTTTTTTATCTATTACTCTTAATTCAATATCGTCAAAAACCACTTCTAACAATCACTCAATAAACTTCCAATGCTATTTAGTCTAATCTTCATTAGCAGTTATAACATCCTGACACAATAGCCCTCTGATATCTTTTACCTCAATCCAACCATCAACGCTATCTATTGGTTTGCTTGGGCTATAAAGGCGATCGTTGACATCTTTAGCCGTAAATGACAGCTGTTCATTTGTCTTGTCAAATACCCCCACACAATTAACTGGCGTTAATTTTGAGGTATTAAATTTCCCGTCAGCAGTACAACCAGCAAGAAATAACGTAGCTAATGACACAGAGATGATAATGGCTTTTTTCATAGTAGATCCTTGACACTCTTTTATTTTTATTCTTACTAAAAAATCAACTAATTGATTGTTCAGTCGTCTTTAAACTTGGAATATCTAATCGTTTATAACTACTTTGAGTATAACGAACAAACGAAGAAATATTTGAGTTATTGAGCTATCAATGAAAAAAATAAGAACGGTGGCGAAGGATTTGAAAAGAGAGGGAAAAACAGAAAACAATGGCGGACAAATGAAAGCAATAATTAGTGTACCATACCGAATTACCAGTAATCTAATTGTCTATTAATAATAGATTTAGCATTAATTTCATTATTCACACGACCTATTGTTTACTGCTTATCCCCAGCAATCGTATTACCTATTTGAAGCGCAGACAAAATAGATATGATCACTTTCAGTAGTACTGAACGATAACAAGCAAATAACTTTACAGTCACGGTTAATCTACCTGAATAAAGAAATAATAATATGTCTTAAATCAAAAAAATCAAATATTTTAAAATATACTGCAATATTTTGAAATATTTGTAATATCTCATCATTTAGTAAGAAATATTTAACAGATGTGTCATTTTTTAAACCTAGACAACACCAGAGAGTTTATCTAAAAAAAGATAATTCGTCAAACCGTAAGTACTTAGAATATAGCGTCTATTTTTTTACTTTATGTAGAATCTCACCATTGATCAACAAATTGTCTAAAGATATTCGATATGATTAATGATTAGAATAATTTATGAGTATTTCTTAAAAAACACATGTTAATGCCGAAAAACTGTATAAATCATTCAGAAATTGGAAAAAAAATTTAATAAAAAAAATAATGAAGAAAAAAAATTTCTGCGTTTTTTATTCTATTTTTCTTTTTAGACGGCATAAAGCCAATCTAACTAAATGCCAAAAGTGTGATCAATGTTGCATTATAAATAGTCTAGAAATAGAGAAAGGATCTAAATGAGAGGAATAACACTGATAAAAATATTGTTAATTTAATCTCCCCGCTTTTATCCCAAAAGCGAGGAGTCTATCTTATGAGTTATAAAGCAGCACGTAATGAAAAATGTCGAGGTCTAAAACCTAATATATACAAGGCAACAAAATAACTACCAGCCCCGACTACAACGACCAGTAATAGACGTAAAATACGCATTAGCATACTTCCCACATCCCAGCTTGGCATAACCCATAACATGCCAACTAAAACAGCTCCCATAACCACCAGCGCAACCGCTAGTTTTAATAAAAATACAGGCCACCCCGCCAAAGGTTGATAAATATTTTTCTTACGGATTTGCCAAAACAGCATCGCAGCATTAAAACAGGCGGCAATACCGATTGAAAGCGCAAGACCAACATGTTTTAGGCTACCAATAAATGCAAGATTCATTAATTGTGTCAGTATTAATGTTGCAATAGCAATTTTTACTGGTGTTTTAATATCCTGACGAGAATAGAAACCTGGCGCTAGGATTTTTATGATAATAAGCCCCATCAGCCCAACACAGTAAGCAATTAACGCCTGTTGTGTCATTAACGCATCGTGAGCTTTAAAATTTCCGTACTGAAATAAAGACGCTGTTAACGGCCCAGATAATACAGCTAAACCAATAGTACAAGGCAAGGCTAATAAAAAGCACAATCTTAACCCCCAATCCATCAGCTTTCTATATTCTTCAGTATTCCCACTAGCAAAGCTCTTTGATAATGAAGGAAGTAAAATAGTTCCCAATGCAACCCCTAAGACGCCTGTAGGTAACTCCATTAATCGGTCTGCATAATACATCCATGAAACGGAGCCTGAAACTAAAAAAGAGGCAAAAATTGTATTGATAATTAGGGAAATTTGGCTAACTGAAACACCCAAAATAGCTGGCCCCATTAATTTTAAAACACGCCAGACTCCGCTGTTTTTAAATGAGACTCGAGGTAGTACAAGCATACCGATTTTTTTCAAATGTGGTAATTGATAACCAAGTTGTAATATCCCACCAGCAACAACCGCCCATGCCAATGCCATAATGGGGGGATTACAATAAGGAGCAACAACCAAAGCAAAAAAGATCATGCTGATATTGAGTAAAGTGGGTGCAAAAGCAGGTACTGAAAAACGGTTCCAGGTATTTAGAATTGAACCCGTTAAAGAAGCCAATGAAATAAGAAAAATATAAGGGAACGTTATTCGCAATAAATCAGTCGTAAGTTGAAACTTATCTGGTGAGTTACTAAAACCTGGCGCTGTGACATAAATAACCCATGGTGCAGCGACAATACCAATCAACGTAACAATCGCAAGGATCAACGTCAGCATACCTGAAACATAAGCAATAAAAGTACGTGTTGCTTCATCGCCCTGCTGATTTTTATATTCTGCTAATATCGGAACAAAAGCTTGAGAAAATGCGCCTTCAGCAAAAATACGGCGAAGTAAATTTGGTAATTTAAACGCAACAAAAAAAGCATCTGTTGCCATACCTGCGCCAAAAATACGCGCAATGATTGCATCACGAATAAATCCTAAGACCCGTGAAAACATAGTCATAGAACTCACCGCAGCAAGTGATTTAAGTAAATTCATAAAATCATTCTAATTTTTGTTGAATGGAATAAAAAGAAAGGGACTATACTCCGTCTCTAACATCGAAAAATCAATCTTCAATTCGCTAGGAATAAGCTGACTCTGTTTATTTTTACCCAGCCAAACAATAAAAAAAACACCTATTCTTAACGCTTCGTGCGTATCTTTCTCAACATCATTTCCAGCATAAGAAGTTAGAAAGATAATTATCAACAATACTTTTCTGTTATTACGATCAATATATTTAACGTTTAAAATAGCTTCGCGTTGTTAATGCAGTCAGTACGTGATCTCGCCATTCTTGATTAATTTGCAGGTAGTTTTTGGCGTACCCTTCTCGTTCAAAGCCATGTTTGGCCAATAAATTTCCACTACGTAAATTATGAGGCATATAATTCGCCATAATTCGATGCATACCCTGTTGTCTTTGCATATAACGGAGTGTTTCCGTTAAAGCTTCAGACATATACCCTTGCCCTTGCCATTTTTCACCGACTGAATATCCCAAAAAACAGGCATTAAAAGCGCCACGCATAACATTACTGTAATTAGCAACACCAATAATTTCATCTTCTTTCTGCGTTAATAACAGAAAATGAAAAGCGCTTTCTTGCCGGTGTAATTCATTCATATATTGTAAACGATGTTCCCAACCAGAAGGTAAATAGTGTGTTTTATCTCTTAATGGTTCCCAGGGAATTAAAAAACGACGATTTAATGTATAATAATTAGCCAATCTTTCTGCATCTCGTTCGTATGCTAAACGAATGATCATTCTTTGTGTTTCAAAACGAATTTTAGGAATTCCACCACGATAACCAAACATTACGATCTCATTATCCTTTGATATAAATAAGCCTAATTCTGAAGCAACTCTTCTTATTCTGCCACTAACCTTAATAAAAAAATATCATCTTTAATTTACTAGGAATTATGCACATTTAGAGACAGAATAGTCGAAGAAATAAATTATTTCATTCCCCCCTTATTTATTTAAATTATTTGCTTATTGATGGTGAGTAATGGCACTGGTAACACAAGCCCGTACCTTGGGTAAATACTTCCTCCTAATTGACAATATGTTAGTTGTCTTAGGCTTTTTTGTCGTTTTTCCACTTATTTCCATTCGTTTCGTCGAACAATTGGGTTGGGCTGGTGTTATTGTTGGTTTTGCGTTAGGGCTTAGGCAATTAGTTCAACAAGGTCTAGGTATTTTTGGTGGCGCTATTGCAGACCGATTTGGTGCAAAACCAATGATAATAACAGGAATGTTATTACGCGCTTTAGGTTTTGCTTTAATGGCAATGGCAGACCAACCTTGGATACTTTGGTTATCTTGCATTTTATCCGCATTAGGGGGAACATTATTTGACCCGCCTCGCACCGCACTGGTTATTAAATTAACCCGTCCTTATGAACGTGGTCGTTTTTATTCTTTATTATTAATGCAAGATAGTGCCGGTGCTGTTATTGGTGCGCTTATTGGTAGTTGGTTATTACTATATGATTTTCATTTAGTATGCTGGGTTGGCGCAGGTGTTTTTGTTATCGCCGCTTTATTTAACGCTTGGCTATTACCTGCCTACCGTATATCTACCACCAAAACACCAATTAAAGAAGGATTAAATCGTGTATTCCTGGATAAACGCTTTGTCAGTTATGTCTTAACGTTAACAGGCTATTTTGTCTTATCTGTTCAAGTTATGCTGATGTTCCCTATTATCGTCAACGATATTGCTGGCACACCGACTGCTGTAAAATGGATGTATGCCATTGAAGCCTTACTTTCTTTAACGTTGCTTTATCCTATTGCTCGCTGGAGTGAGAAACGCTTCAAATTAGAACAACGTTTAATGGCGGGTTTATTTTTAATGAGCATCAGCATGTTCCCTGTTGGTATGATCCACTCATTACAAGGTATTTTTCTAATTATTGGTTTATTCTATCTCGGTACTATTACCGCAGAGCCTGCGCGTGAAACGTTAAGTGCATCACTTGCCGATCCTCGGGCTCGTGGCAGTTATATGGGATTTAGTCGATTAGGTTTAGCTTTTGGTGGTGCCATTGGATATACAGGCGGTGGATGGATGTATGACTTAGGTAATCAATTCAATATGCCTGAATTACCTTGGTTTTTACTAGGAACGGTTGGTTTCATAACACTTTATGCACTACACCGCCAATTTAATCGTAAAAAAATAGAAACAGCCATGCTTACTCCCTAAAGATCAGGTAAACTCTTAATTATCAGTGATCAAGGAGTGTTTATGAAAGCTATTTTTCTAACAACCATGTTCGTATTAACAAGCTTAGTCACAGGTTGTGATCAGCTAAAACAATTTGATGTAAGTGAAAACCTCATTAATGACTATATCAGTCAAAAAACAAATTTTCAGAAACATATAGGTGAAGATGACGTTGTATCTGCTGATATTAAATTAAGCAATCTTACTATTCAAATTGGCCGTACTGAGCCGGGTAAAATTAACCTTTCTGGTACAGCCGACCTAAAAATTAACTCATTCTTTGGTAAAACCAGTGCCAAAGTTGATCTTATATTATCAGGTCAACCCTCTTATCAAGCAGATCAAGGGGCGATATATATAAAATCAATGACTATTGATAACTACAAAGTATCACCAGAAAAAATGGATGCGGTAGTTGTGGCACTAAAACCTTATTTAGATACAACAATCACAACTTACTTTGATAATCAACCTGTTTATGTTCTTGACCCAGAAAAAAATAGTGCCGAAGCTGCAGCGTTTAAACTAGCTAAAGGGATTGAAGTTAAGCCAGGTAAATTCGTGATCCAACTCTAATAGTTACGTGAGTTGATTAAAAATATTTATCGTCATTAACGAGAAAGGCAAACCTAATGGTTTGCCTTTTTTATGAATAGTAAAATACCATTACAAAGAAAGTATGATATTACTCTGATTCAGCCTCTTCGCTCTCGGCATCATCAGAGAGTTCTTCACGTAATGCTGATAATGCGCCCCGGGCAATACCTGCTAAGGTACGATAAAAGCCACTTGTTGCATGAGCTTCAACCTTCCCTAAGAAGATCCCAGCCCAAGGCAATAGATACTCATCAAATAGTTGTATTTGAGCTAATAATTCATCTTGTGCCGAATTATCCTCAAGCCAGGAGGCTGCAAGTAATAAAGCACCAAAGCTATCTGTGGCACTTTCACTAACAGGCATGCCTCTTGCGACTAAGAACTGACGAATATCGTCTTCTTTGATCTCTCCATAATCATGAGCATAAATAGACACCGCAGGAACTTTGTTGCCAAAAAGAGATTGATAATCTGCTTCAACGGTAGTCAAATCTTTAACACTATTTTTTAGTGTATTAAATAACTCGTCTTGTTCCAGAGGCCATAATTGGGTCAATTTCCCTTCAGCAATCATTTTAATAATTGGCGCTAAAATAGGGTCATTGGGGGATCTTTGAAATAATGTGCCTAACAGTCGGCAAACTATTGAGAATTCGTTCATTGTATTTTTATCCTAAAAAGTTTCGGGTTATTGTGCTTTTAACGATAAAAAAATCAACTTTTTTCTTTTTTATGGTTATTCACTTAATCTTAAAACAGAAAAAGCGCGCTCTTAATAATTAAGCTTTTACTTAATATAAAAAACGCGCCTCATCCCATGCCACTTATCTTTTAAAGCAATTTTATAAAAAACAATAAAAATCACTTTATGACAACAGCATTTTAATTACATTAGTTAACTTGCTATATCAAGAAAATTATCCCTGACACCATTTACACGAAACCAACCTGCAATACTTATTCTCTCTTTATAAGTAGGAAGTACTTCATGAGGAAATTGTTCTGAAAGGAAAACAACTAAACGTCCACCTTTAGGAGCAACTGTTGCAAGTTCATTATCGTCTAAATCATAAATAACTAATTCGCCACCGTCTTCTTTTGTCCAATCCTCATTAAGATATAATACAGTCGTTAAGCGTCGAGTAACATTTTCTCTAAAAGCATCAAGATGCTTTTTATAAAAAGCCCCTTTTTCATAACAAGCAAAATGCGCTTCATATTCAAAAAGCCCTAGAAAAAACTCACGATTTACAGCTCGTTGAATAGACGCCATCTGCGTTAAATAATGCTGAACAGGTATCCCCATATTAGGTTCTAGCCAGCTTATTTTATCACTGCGTATTGTCGTCTCTGCTTGTCGATTTTCATGACGACCTATACGTGCTTGTTGAGCATTATCACCAAAACAAGCTCGCAATTGTTGAACAGCTTCTGGTGTGAGGAAGTCATCCCACACACACCATCCTTTCTCTGCTATTTGCTCAAGAAGTTCTGCTATATTCATTAAGTATATTGTCTGATAAACATGGGAAACAACTTTATATCACCAAGACAAGTGAAATTGCAATTTAATAAACTTATCTTTTCGATAATATTCATTAATTAGAGATAAATTCCACAAAACAGACATTTTTAAAGATAAATAAAATTTTATACTTTTCAGTGTTATAAAAAAACCTTTAATAAACATTATATTATCGATTAACCATACGATTTTCTCTTAAAACACATAAGGTAAACAAATGATTTATCAAAAATAATAATTTGTAGATATTTTTTCTAATTGTGCTCTGTTTTCATCATAAGAGAATTTAATTTCCCCCTTAATTTGATGATGTGAAATAGATTTTTTACTTCCTAAGCGCAAAAATATTAGCGGTAATGATTTACCTTTATCCGCTAACTCGCTTACCGACATAACATCTATAGAATTAATATAATATTTAACTTTATTTAATTCTTTCTTTGATTCATTATATAAATTATCTAACTTATTTTTGATCTCATTTAAATTAAGATTTTTATTCACTCTCACTTCATCTAAAAGTATTTGAACCCTTGTTTTAACCCCATTATAGATCTCCTTACTTCTTGGATCTAATTGATATTTAGAAATAAAATAAGGTTTGAATTTTTCATTCATATTATCTTTTTCTTGTGAAGACAGTGTTTCTTTTCTCTCTTTTAAGTCTGATAGAAATTGTTTTAATTTAGCATTTTCATTAGTTAAGTATGTTGATTGATTTATTAAATTATCTTTTGGGTTTAATTTTTTACTTTGTAACAAGCCATCCAGTTTATTACTTTGTTTTTTATTTGCTGATAAAGATAAATAGATATTATCAAGTTTATTAATACTACTAGAAACATCGTACTCATTAGGATAAATATCAAACAACTTATTTAGCTTGAGTGTTCTCTTATATATTCCTTTTAAATCTTTCCTTTTTTCTTCAAATTCTTTCTTCTTTTTATTATACTCACTATCATAAACAGGTATTCTAAATAAGGAATTAATCTTTTTTTGTAGCATTGTCTCAAAATTTTTAACCGTTGCTAAAGGATACCATTGAATATGATTTGTAGAACTTGTTGTTGATGGCGTAATTTTTAGGTCTCGATAAAATTCAAAATAAAATTCAAAAAAGTCAAGATTAACCTTTTTTTCTGAGCTCTTAGACTCTATCTCGCCATAAGAGATGAGTTTATTGATATTTAAATCTAGCTTCATCAAATTTAACGCAAAATTAGTACCAATAGCATTTCTTGGTATAATGACTTTTGTATCTGGATTAAGGTTAGTTTCAATATTTAAATTGATTTCACTTCTTATCTCACTTCCTAATGAGAATGCCATTTTTTTATTGGTTTCTAGTATTGAATTATATTGAAGTTCATTTTCAGAGAGATCTAATCCTTTATTAATAAACTCACTTACATTTTTTAACTCAATCGTAAATGAAAAACTCGAGTGTTTTTTATAGTTTATATCAAGAAGTACACTTGCCATTACAGGAGTAACCAGTCCATAATCAATCGCTCCATCCTGCCATTGCTTATTATAACTAGTGATCCCTGCCGATAACCCCCCCGAAACATTGGCATTAGCTTTATTAATAAATGAGAATGTGACTTTATCTTTCTCATTTTTTGATAATATAAGTGAATGATTTTTAGCGTAATTCGCTAATATAAAAGCATTTACTCCCATATTGCCTGATAAATTAAATACATTAATGCCAAAAAATGCACGAATATCATTATCATGGCTAATTGTAATACTTTCACTCTTTTTTAACTCTTTAACTAAAGAGTAAATTACTTCACCTTGTTTTATACCATTATTAATTCCTTTAATAACTCTATTTATCACTTCATAATCTTTATGGATATTTTTCTTTATACTATATAATGCTATATTTTTACTCTTATTAGGTAGACTTGATGAATTAGTTAAACCTTTAATATTAGAAAATATCCCTCGAAATCCAGGATCAATACTTTTCGCTATATTCTTCACCATTGCGTCATATTTTTTTAATGCATATTGTTGTTTTGCTTTATCAATATGGATCCTTGCATTATCAATAAATGATGAAATAAAAGGAATATGTCGGCTACTAAAATTACCTATTGTTTGAGTCGAAAAAGGTTGTCCTGAATGATAGTTTTTATAATTATTTTCGCCTATCATCGAATAAAAAGATAAAGGTGGTTCTTGTTTTAAACGAGTCACTTCGTACTGATAATCTTTAATAGCAAAAATGTTCAAAGGATCAAGATAATATATCTTTATTTTATTACCTTTATCTACCACAAGTTGGACTTGATTTAATATTGGTTTTATTGCTAATATTTTATCTGTTTTTTTTAATGGAAGCCTAATTTTATGTTTTTTAACGAAGGCTTCACTATCAACCTCATCCCCCTTAGATAATAAGGTAGCAGGTAATCCAGTTGTAACAAGTTGATTATCTTTAACTTCTATTGTTATATTTAGTCCTTCTCTATTTAATTTTAAAATATTATTCTCTTTGATTTCTATAATATTATTGATACTTGATAAATCATGTTTTAAATTACTTTCGACTACATATCTCTCATATTCTATAATGAAATTATTATCAATTTCACTTAATGAATCATCTTTTAAATTATAATCTTTTTCTATCTTACTAAATTTAATTTTATAAAGTTCACTGTTAATTTTATCTTTATTTTCTATTTGGTTTTCACTTCTTCTATTTCCAATTAAATAGCCTTGTGAATCGACATAAAGCTCTTTAAACCTCATATCTTCACCCGTTTTTGATTCAATATTAAACACATTATATTTAAATCCATTTTTTATGTGTTTTTGATATAACCCTGTAAATAAATCATATGTTTTTCCTTTAATTAACATTAATGAGCCATCATCTGTAAGCGTAATCCCCATATTGTTAAGCAGTGGCATATTTGTCGAACCTAAATACACATAATTGTTTGCATTATTTAGACTGAAATTTTTCTCTTTTTTTTGTATCTTGAGTTCTTTATTATATACTTTATTATTGTTATTTATTCCTACTATATTAGTATTAGTCTCTTTTTTCTGACTATATAAATCATCCATAGGGTGAAGCGTACTATTAATTACTTTTGTTATACTCATTATTGTATACCTCATTTTATCAAAAGAATGAGATAATCATCGATAAGATAAACTTCAAGGGATATCTATTTATAGTCAGATTTTTATTACCTTATATAAATAATAAAAAAAATGTTGTTTTTTGAAAGTCCAGACAAAAAAATAGGCGATAAACTAAATTTTATCGCCTATTATATAAAACGAAAGTGGATATTAATTATCTTTAATATCCACTATTCATATCAACTACACCAAAAGGAGCCTCTCCTTTTTCAATTCGTTGAATATTTTCAACAATAGTATCCATTGCAATATTTGGAATTGTGAAAGCAGCAATATGTGGTGTAATAGAAATTCTGGGGTGAGTCCAGAATGGGTGCATACCCGCTAAAGGCTCCTGAGCAAAAACATCAAGAGTCGCATCTGCAATGTATCCTTGATCTATCGCTTCTAATAAATCTTGATCAACTAAATGAGCACCACGAGCAAGATTAATTAAATAAGAAGAAGGTTTAAGCTGTTCAAAAAGAGAAAAATTCAAAATACCATGAGTTTCTGGTGTGTAAGGCAATAAATTAATCAGTAAATGACACTCTTTGAGAAAATCGCTGAGTTGATCTTTACCATAAAAACTCTCAACATTATTGAATTCTTTTTGACTTCGACTCCAACAACGAACATTAAAACCTAATTCTGCCAGTTTAGTTGCAACGCTACCCCCTAAAGCTCCAGCACCTAAAACACCAATCACAAAATTATCATAAGAGTGAGAAGGCAGTTGCTTCCATAAGCGTTGTGATTGTTGACGTTTATAATCATCCATACGACGAAAGTAATACATCACCTTGGCAATCGCATATTCTTGCATCTGTAGTCCCATTCCGGTGTCTTCCAAACGCATAACAGGAACACCTGCAGGTAATGTGCCAGGCTTTTGTTGTTCTTGTTTTAAAATAGCATCAACGCCTGCCCCTAATGCAAAAATACCTTTAAGATGATTGCGACTTGCGAGCATTTCATAAGGAGGAAGCCAAACCATAGCATAATCAGCAGGTTGATTATCGCCGGGTTCCCAGATGCGTATATTGGCATTCGGCAAACGTGCTTTCATACCATTGATCCATGTCTCTGCGTCAAAAAAAGGATGATAATAAATAATCTTCATTGTGCCTTCCTCCAGCATTTTTATCATAGGGTGCGAGGGTTACGTTCTGATTTCAAGTCTCTTTGAATAAGTTGTTAATAAAAATGTTGAGAATGTTAACCCGCTAACGAAAATCTGAATTCTTTTTTCAAAACGCTAACCTATACTTACTTTGGTTTACTGCCTAATTTGCCTAGCATTTGTGCATATTGTTTTTTATTTGGCTGCTTGAGACAAAAGTTAAAAGAAAAATGCATTTAGCTGTTGACGCTTATGCTCCTTTTCCCTATAGTAGCGCCCCGTTGAGAGATGTTAAGTTCATATCCAACAACAATATGGTGAGATGTCCGAGAGGCTGAAGGAGCACGCCTGGAAAGTGTGTATACGGCAACGTATCGAGGGTTCGAATCCCTCTCTCACCGCCATATTATAAGATAGAGCCTAGTTTTCACCTAGGCTCTATTTTTTTATAGAAAAAATCAGATATTCGATCTGATTCTTTTTTTATCCCTTCCTAGGGTCACTCATTTAAATTTATTTTTCTATGATATATTTTTAGTCTACAGTCTATCATTTATTTTTACTTAATCGTTTTATTTAGTAATTTCTTATATGTTAACAATCTTTAATTATTAATTTTTAATTGTCGATAATCATTTATGTGGTTGCTATTTAACTTGATCGTATTTTTATGACAAAAAAAGACTTTTATTACCTCCCTATAAATGACATTTATTCTAAAATAAAACGCTTTTTATAATTTTAAAATAAATTTAAACTTTATTTTCATACAGGCAACAGAATAAATACAATAAGATACATTGTATTATCTCTTTACGTTAACTTATTAGTTTAATTGATTTAATTTTTACTAAGCTTTAAGATATACATTAATAATTTGATGTATCACATTATTATCAGCGAATAAAAGCGATATCCTCTCTTTTCCTTATCGCCGTTATTCGGCATCTGACTTCTTATTTTGGTTTAAGCCTAAATGAAAACTCATAAAGTTAACCGGGTTCGCCCCTTTAGTGCATTTATTGATGCATGTGTAAAAGAGCCTTACTCTTTTGCGCGTTTATTAAAAGATATTATTGCAGGGATCACCGTCGGAATTATCGCGATACCATTAGCCATGGCTTTGGCTATTGGTAGCGGTGTTCCTCCGCAATACGGTCTTTATACCGCAGCTATTGCCGGTATAGTCATTGCTGTTTCTGGTGGCTCTCGCTACAGCGTTTCAGGCCCTACTGCCGCTTTTGTTGTGATCCTTTACCCTGTATCACAACAATTTGGATTAAGTGGCTTACTAATTGCGACGCTTATGTCTGGCGTTATCTTAGTCTTTATGGGATTAGCTCGCTTTGGTAAGCTCATCGAGTATATTCCTGTTTCTGTCACTCTAGGATTTACCTCTGGGATTGCTATCACCATCGCGACCATGCAAATAAAAGACTTTTTTGGTCTTGAAATGACACATGTACCAGAAACCTATATCGATAAAATTATTGCCTTAGGCTCAGCATTACCTACTATCCATCTTGGTGATACACTTATCGGCTTAACAACGCTGTTTGTTTTAATCTACTGGCCAAAATTAAATTTACGCTTACCAGGGCACTTGCCCGCGTTAATAGCAGGTACTGCTGTAATGGGTATTGTGAATATGTTTGGCCATGAAGTTGCAACAATTGGCTCACAATTTAGTTATCTACTGCCAGATGGATCGACGGGGCAAGGTATTCCACCTATATTGCCTCAGTTTGTTTTACCTTGGAATTTACCAAGCACTGGAGCATCTCTTGAATTAAATTGGAGTACGGTTTCTGCTTTGTTACCTGCGGCTTTTTCAATGGCAATGTTAGGTGCTATTGAATCGTTACTGTGTGCCGTTGTGCTTGATGGCATGACCGGTAAAAAACACCACTCTAATGGTGAATTACTAGGACAAGGTGTCGGTAATATTGTCGCACCTTTCTTTGGCGGTATAACAGCGACAGCGGCGATTGCACGTTCAGCTGCTAACGTCCGTGCAGGTGCAACATCGCCCGTTTCAGCTATTGTTCACTCATTGTTGGTGTTACTAACTTTACTGGTATTAGCGCCATTTCTTTCATATTTGCCTTTAGCAGCAATGTCAGCTCTATTACTAATTGTTGCATGGAATATGAGTGAAGCACGTAAAGTTATTGATCTTATTCGTCACGCCCCTAAAGACGATATTATTGTCTTAGTGTTATGTTTATCACTTACCGTTCTCTTTGATATGGTCATTGCCATTACTATCGGTATTGTATTGGCTTCACTGCTATTTATGCGTCGTATTGCCAATATGACCAAAATAACAGAATCCCCGTATACCGATGATGATAAACAATTATTAGTTGTACGTGTTAATGGCCCGCTATTCTTTGCCGCTGCTGAGCGTATTTTTAATGAATTACGTGAGCGTAGTAAAGGTTATAAAACTGTTATTATGCAATGGGATGCTGTTCCCGTATTAGATGCTGGAGGTTTACATGCTTTCCAACATTTTGTTACCGATGTCAAACACGATACCCATGTAATTGTGTGTGATATTCCATTCCAACCTTTAAAAACGTTGGCAAGAGCGAGAATGACCCCCATTGAAGGAGAACTTAACTTTTATCCTTCATTACAAAAAGCATTGGATGATTTGGAATTAATTCAGTAACAATGTTCTTTATCTTCCCCAAATAATTCAGCCTTTAACTCACTATTCATAAATGGTTAAAGGCTGAATTCATCTAGTTCTAAATTCAATAAAAAACAATTTCAATAACTCATAATAAAAAATTACTTATTTAAGCGAGTGTTAAATAAAAATGCTTTATTTATTCCACTCCCTTGTACACCCTTTTTTAATAAATCTTGATAAAGCGCATTCATCCCTAGCCAGTGGTTTTCACACCATGCTGGTGCTAATAGAGTCGGTTTTCTAGCACTGGCACAAACACGGTGATAGATAATTTCAGGAGGAGTATGGCGGATCATTTCACCCGCAGTATAGACATATTGTTCTTGTGTCAGTGCATTGATGCGCCCTGCTTTCCACGCTTTTGCTATTGTGCTTCCATCAACAATATGTAAAGGGTGTAATTTAAGTCCATCAGTACCTGTGTCCACAACATGTTCTAAAGTTTGCATATTAAGCTGATGATCTTCACGTGGTAACCCAATAATAAGATGTGTACATACCTTTAAACCACGGCGACGAGCTTCACGCGTTGTCGCTTGATAGCATTGAAAATCATGCCCTCTATTAATTCGTTTTAATGTTTTGTCATGGGCCGTTTGTAATCCAAGCTCTAACCATACTTCATAACCTTGATCACGATAACCTTGCAATAAATCCAACACTCTAATCGGTACACAATCTGGCCGAGTTCCTACACATAATCCAACCATATCGGCTTGTAATAGTGCGGTTTCATATAACGTACGTAGGTATTCTACTTCAGCATAAGTGCTGGTATAAGCTTGAAAATAAGCCAGGTAACGATGTGCTCGGTTAATATTTTTGGCTTGTAACGCAATTTGTTCTTCAATGGAGTGATATTGAGTTTGTTCATCAGCAAAAGAAGAGACATTACAGAAAGTACAGCCACCTCGCCCTAACGTACCATCTCGATTAGGACAGTTGAAACCGCCATGAAGGGTGATTTTATGGATCTTTTCGTGATAACGGCGCTGAAGATCAGCGCCGAACATATTCACTACCGTATGCAGTTGCATAACAATTTTATTTGCTGGTATCTAACTCAGGGAAACTTTTTACTAACTCATCAATCGCTTTAATTTGCGCTAGGAATGGCTCTAATTTTGCCAATGGTAACGCTGATGGGCCATCGCAAAGTGCATTATCAGGCTCTGGATGCGCTTCAAGAAATAAGCCCGCAAGACCAACTGCCATGCCTGCACGCGCTAATTCAGCAACTTGCGCACGACGTCCGCCAGATGCCGCACCAAATGGGTCACGACATTGTAGTGAATGTGTTACATCAAAAATAACGGGTGCACCTTGAGAAGCTTGCATCATGACATGGAAACCCAACATATCAACAACCAAGTTATCATAGCCAAAATTACTACCACGATCACATAAGATAACTTGATCGTTACCGCCTTCTTTAAATTTATCGACGATATTCCCCATTTGACCAGGGCTAACAAACTGAGGTTTTTTTACATTAATCACCGCACCTGTTTTCGCCATCGCTTCAACAAGATCGGTTTGACGCGCTAAAAATGCAGGCAATTGAATAACATCAACCACTTCTGATACCGGTTGAGCTTGTGCCGCTTCATGAACATCCGTAATAATTTTAACGCCGAAAGTCTCTTTTAATTCTTGGAAAATCTTCATTCCCGCTTCTAAACCAGGGCCACGATAAGAGTGGATAGAAGAACGGTTAGCTTTATCAAAAGAGGCTTTGAATACATAAGGAATATTCAGTTTTTGAGTTACAGTGACGTAATGCTCACAAATACGCATGGCTAAATCGCGAGATTCTAATACATTCATGCCACCAAAAAGCACAAATGGCAGGTTGTTTGCTACCTTGATATCACCAATGTTCACCACTTTATGTTGCATATTTATTCCTATACTGTTTGTAATGTACTGTGTTAATCAAGTACGTTGCGTAAACTTTTAATGTAGAACAACTGGATTTTGCTCTATCGAATGAATTTGAATTTTAATCATTTCTGAAATCGGATCTTCAGGACATTGCTCAACAAAATAGTTTAAGTCAGAAATTGCCACATGATGGCACTCTAACTGAGCAAAAATCAGCCCACGATCACGTATTTCATAAGGATCTTCAGGATCAAACAGTAATACCGTTTCACTGGCTTTTAATGCTTGTTCCATATTTTTTTCTTCCATTAAAGATACTTTCAATGTATCCAAAAGCTTGCGAATAATGGAGCTGTATTCTGATTCTTCTAAATCTGCATCTAATAAAACAGAATTATTTCCAACATTCCCTTTTAACCAAACCTCTAGAGTATGCTGTGATAGATATTCACCATTTATTGGATTTAAAAATAACGTTTTTTCATCGGGAATATCTATTCTGATAATAAGTTGTGTAGGAAAAATAACGGGGGCTAACGGCAAGTTTAACGCTTGTGCAATATAAATAAGAATCGAACCTAGTGAAACGGGAGACCCCACATGTGTCGCTAACACTTTATCTAACCATAAAGTGTCAGAAAGGCAATATTTACCACTCGCACCACTAAAGTGCCACTGCTTATAAAACAGTTTGAGTAATGCTTCTATTTGTTCTTTGATACTTCCTTGCCTAGGAATTTCTGCTTCTGCTTGTTCAACAAGCTGTGCGAGTTGATAACCCACAGAAGTGGTCGGAAAATCAGGTCGAATAGCCTGAGAGATAAGGATCATGCCCTTTACTAAAGGGGCTTTATTAAATTCGTAATCAGCTATGGTTTCTATCATAATTCCAACGACCTACTGTCACTCGCTCATTACCGCCATAATCACGGAAAGTTTCCACACAGCAGTACCCCTTATCAGTAAAAATTTTACGTACACCTTCGCCTTGATCCCAGCCGTGTTCTAATAATAGCCAGCCTTTATCAGTTAAAAACTGGTGAGCAGTTTCAATGATAATCTCAATATCAGCAAAACCGTTTTTACCAGCAACTAATGCGGTTAAAGGTTCAAAACGAACATCCCCCTGATGAATATGCTCATCATTCTCATCTATGTAAGGAGGATTACTGATTATCATACCAAATTGATACCCTGAGAGTGAACTAAACCAGCAACTTTCCATAAATTCTGTGTTGTTTAATGCCAAATGAGTCGCATTCTCTTGCGCTAATGCAACCGCTTGGGCTTGAAAGTCCACACCAATAATATGGCAATCAGGGCGCTCAGATGCCATAGCAAGCGCAATAGCACCTGTTCCTGTCCCTAAATCAAGAATATTAGTGGGTTTTGATGGCAATTTTTCCAGTGCTTTTTCAACAAGGCATTCAGTATCAGGACGGGGAATTAATGTTGCAGGTGAGACCTTTAGAGGCAGTGACCAAAACTCTCGTTCACCTACTAAATAAGCAATAGGTTCTCCTTTAACCCGTCGGGCAAGTAATTGCGATAATTGCGCTAACTCGTCTTGTGAAAGTAACGTTTCATTAAAGGCTATTAAATACGTTCGAGCACGTTGTGTTACGTGACCAAGTAGAATTTCAGCATCACGTTTAGGAGTGTCACTTTCCATTAATTGCAAGGCTGCTTGACGCAGCCATTGTTCATAATTCATTAATTTAACTCAGAAAGTGCCGAAAGTTGATCCGCTTGATACTCAGTGACAATAGGTTGAATTAAAGGATCTAATTTTCCTTCCATCACTTCATCTAAACGATAAAATGTGAGGTTGATACGGTGATCTGTTACTCGCCCTTGTGGGAAATTATACGTTCTAATACGGTCAGAACGATCGCCAGAGCCTAATAAATTACGGCGTTCAGACGCTTCCGCCTCTTGACGTTTTTGTATTTCAGCCGCACGAATACGCGCACCTAATACAGACATCGCCTTGGCTTTATTTTTATGCTGTGAACGCTCATCCTGACATTCCACTACAATCCCCGTTGGAATATGTGTGATACGAATTGCGGAATCGGTGGTGTTAACGTGCTGCCCCCCTGCGCCTGACGAACGGAATGTATCAATACGTAAATCACTTGGGCTAATCTCAGGTAATTCAGCTTCTGGCACTTCTGCTAATACGGCAACCGTACAAGCCGAGGTATGAATACGGCCTTGAGATTCTGTTTCTGGTACACGTTGAACACGATGACCACCTGATTCAAATTTTAATACCCCATAAGCGCCATCACCAACCACTTTTGCAATGATTTCTTTATAGCCACCATGCTCACCTTCATTCGCATTCATGACCTCAATGCGCCAACGACGTGATTCTGCATAACGGCTATACATACGGAATAAATCACCCGCAAATAATGCGGCTTCATCACCACCGGTTCCTGCACGTATTTCAAGGAAACAGTTAAATTCATCATCAGGATCTTTAGGCAATAGCAGTAGTTGTAATTGTTGCTCTAAATTATCGTTTAATGCTTGCGCTTCTTTCAATTCTTCTTGCGCCATCTCTTTCATTTCAGGATCATCAAGCATCATTTCTGCTGCCTCGATGTCATCTTGCACTTTTCGCCATTGACTAAAACAAGCCGTGACATCGGTTAATTGAGAGTATTCTTTTGAAAGCGCACGAAAACGCTCCTGAGAGGCAATGACATCGGCTTCTGACAGAAGTGCCTGAATTTCTTCATAACGCTCTTGTAGAGCTTCCAACTTGGCGACAATAGAAGGCTTCATTCGTAGATTAAGATCCTGTTAGACAAAGTTAATTATGGGTAATACCCAAACTTTCACGTAATAGATTCAGGCGTTCAATATCACCATCACTGGCAGCCTGTTGAAGAGATTTCGTTGGTGTGTGAATTAGACGGTTCATCAATTGATGTGAGAGCTGTTGAATGACTTTTTCTGCATCCGCTCCATTTTGTATCAATGTGATGGCTTTTTCTGTCATCTCTGCACGTAGCATTTCAGCACTGTCTCGATACTCTCGAATTGCACCCACAGCACTTTGCGCTCGAAGCCAATCCATAAATTGCCCACTTTCTTGTTGGACAATATGTTCAGCTTGAACAGCAGCCGCTTGGCGTTGTTCTCGGTTATGTTGAATAATCGCGTCTAAATCATCAACACTATAGAGGTAGACGTTATTAAGCTTTTCAACATCTTGTTCTATATCGCGAGGAACCGCAATATCTACCAGCAACATAGGTTGATTACGACGCTTTTTAAGTGCTCTTTCAACCATCCCTTTGCCAATAATAGGCAAAGGGCTAGCAGTAGAACTAATAACAATATCTGCTTGTGCTAAGCATTCATCAATCTCTGATAATGTAATAACATCCGCATCAACTTCGTTAGCTAAACGCTGAGCTCGCTCTTTAGTTCGGTTAGCAATAATGATTTTTTTGACTTGGTGCTCACGAAGATGGCGAGCGACAAGTTCTATCGTTTCACCAGCACCAACCAATAAAATAGTTAAAGAGGATAACGATTCAAAGATTTGACGCGCTAAAGTACACGCTGCAAAAGCAACAGAAACTGCGTTAGCACCAATTTGTGTTTCTGTTCTCACTCTTTTCGCAACTGAAAAAGACTTCTGAAACAAGCGTTCCAGCTCTGAAGAGAGCGAGTCGTAATTTTGAGAATCGGCAAAGGCTTTTTTAACTTGCCCTAAAATTTGAGGTTCACCCAATACGAGAGAATCTAAACCGCTTGCCACTCGCATTAGGTGGCTAACCGCTTGATTATCTTGATGCCAATAAACACTTTGTTTCAGTTCATTAGGCTCTATTTGGTGATATTGACATAACCAGCGTATAAGCTGTTCATGACTATTTTCTTTGTCTTCCATACTAAGATAGAGCTCAGTACGGTTACAAGTAGACAGCACAACACCGCCTCTGACAGCAGGTTGCTGTAAGAGGTTGTTTAAGGCATCACCCATGGTATCGGGAGAAAAAGAAACTTTCTCACGTAAAGCAACGGGGGCTGTTTTATGATTAATACCTAATGCTAATAACGTCATATCAACTATATCGAGTTATGAATAAATACCGCCTCGCGACTTGACTTAGTGTAAACCTAAAACAGCGCATTTAGTATGGACTCTTTATTCCCGACATTCTACTTGATGAACAGAGTCAATAAAAGAGCTTACTTGAGTGATAGGAGATTTCTATACACAATTTAATGAAATATCGTTATATCATAAGGTTTATGATACTCTTTTTTTCAACTAATAACGAATTAAAGGAATGTCTCAGCTATGCGTTCACGCTTTTTTTCAACCAAACAACTTGTGCGCCTTATCCCACTAGCCGCGTTGTTGCTGAGCGCCTGTAATCTAAATCAGATAAAGACTCAAGGTTCAGCATCTGATAACGATATGCAATGGCAAGCTCGCCAACAAGCATTAAAGAAAATTTCACAATATGAAACTCGAGGTGCTTTTGCTTATATCGAAGATACTAACAAAACTTATGCCCGATTCTATTGGCAAGACAGCGCCGATGAGCGTTATCGCTTATTGTTGACAAATCCACTAGGTACCACAGAACTTGATTTAAATATTATGCCAGGTGTCATTGAAGTCACAGATAATAAAGGCAAAAAATATTATAGCAATAACCCTGCAGAGATGATTTATCAACTGACTGGCATGGTTATTCCACTGAAAAATCTACGCGCTTGGCTTGTTGGTTTACCGGGTGATGCTACTAACTTCGAATTAGATGCAAACCACTTATTAAAATCTGTCACATTACCCACACCTGAAGGCGATTGGATTGTGACTTATCAAGCTTATGATTCAAGTATCACCCCTAACCTGCCACAACGCCTTGAATTAAAACAAGGTGAACGTACTATCAAATTAAAAATGGATAACTGGGATATACAGCAATGACTCTAAGTTGGCCTTCTCCTGCCAAATTAAATCTTTTTCTCTACATTACAGGGAAACGCCCTGATGGTTATCATAATCTACAAACGTTATTCCAGTTTTTAGATTACGGCGACACACTAACCATTACGCCTCGTAACGATACCCAGTTAACTATCTTAACGCCAATTGATGGCGTAGAAGATAAAGATAATTTAATTATTAAAGCTGCTAAATTACTGCGTGATTATTGCCAACAACATAATATTGAGTTGCAGTATCAAGGGGCTGATATCAGTGTTGATAAAAAGCTTCCAATGGGGGGAGGCTTAGGTGGAGGTTCATCTAACGCAGCAACCACATTAATTGCACTTAATTACCACTGGCAAGCGGGTTTAAGTGACGAAATCTTAGCCGAATTAGGGGTAAGTTTAGGGGCTGATGTCCCTGTTTTTGTAAAAGGTCATGCTGCGTTCGCCGAAGGCGTTGGCGAAATTTTAACCCCTGCAAAGCCAAAAGAGCAATGGTATTTGGTCGCACACCCCGGAATTTCCATCCCAACCCCGACAATCTTCACAGATCCAGAATTAAAACGTAATTCTCCTATTCGCTCTCTTGGCGCATTATTAAAGGCTCCGTTCGAAAATGACTGTGAAATGATCGCAAGAAAACGTTTTCGTGAGGTTGAATATCTGCTTTCGTGGCTGTTAGAATATGCACCGTCACGCTTAACTGGAACAGGTGCCTGTGTGTTCGGCGAGTTCGACTCACAAGTTGCCGCTAGTAAAGTGTTAATTAACGCCCCTGAGTGGGTGCATGGGTTTGTAGCGCAAGGCGTCAACATTTCTCCTCTGCATTTATTCCGCTCAAGGATACCTGTGTTATTGCACCCGTAAAATGATGTTTACAAACCCTATGTTCATAAACACGTTTTTTACTGGTCAACAATATCTCTCTCTGGACGCAAGCCTGAGGTTTTTCTCGTGCCCGATATGAAGCTTTTTGCTGGTAACGCAACCCCGGAACTGGCTCAACGTGTTGCCAACCGACTCTACACTAGCCTAGGAGACGCTGCTGTAGGTCGTTTTAGCGACGGTGAAGTCAGTGTGCAAATCAACGAAAACGTACGTGGTGGTGATGTATTTATCATTCAATCAACCTGTGCACCTACTAATGATAACTTAATGGAATTAGTGGTCATGGTTGATGCATTACGTCGAGCTTCCGCTGGTCGTATCACTGCTGTTATTCCTTACTTCGGTTATGCCCGTCAGGATCGCCGTGTTCGTTCAGCCCGTGTTCCTATTACGGCAAAAGTTGTTGCGGATTTCTTATCTAGTGTAGGCGTAGACCGTGTTTTAACCTGTGACTTACACGCAGAACAAATCCAAGGGTTCTTTGATGTACCGGTTGACAATGTCTTCGGCAGCCCGATTCTTTTAGAAGATATGCTTCAAAAAGATTTGGACAACCCTATTGTTGTTTCTCCAGATATTGGCGGCGTTGTTCGCGCTCGTGCTATCGCTAAACTTCTGAATGACACTGATATGGCTATCATTGATAAACGTCGCCCTCGTGCTAACGTTTCTCAAGTTATGCATATTATTGGTGATGTTGCTAACCGCGACTGTATCCTTGTTGACGATATGATCGACACAGGTGGTACATTGTGTAAAGCAGCAGAAGCACTGAAAGAACGTGGTGCTAAGCGCGTTTTTGCTTACGCAACCCACCCCATATTTTCTGGTAATGCTGTTGAGAACATCAAAAGCTCTGTTATTGATGAAGTGGTTGTCTGCGATACAATTCCATTGTCAGCAGAAATCAAAGCATTAAATAAAGTCCGCTCATTGACCCTTTCTGGCATGCTGGCTGAAGCAATTCGCCGTATTAGCAATGAAGAGTCAATCTCTGCGATGTTTGAACATTAATTTGTTATAAACATTCATTGCAATTTGAGATAACTAAACCCGCTATAGCATTTGTTATAGCGGGTTTTTTGTCGCCGTTCCTCAAATAGGAAACTTTAGGTAATAAAAAACCCGTCATAATATCAACGGGTCTATAGATGGGTATGACAACGCATAATAATGATAGTTACTTAATACCAGTTTATTTTAACTCCGTTATTATTTTTATTTTATCTGTTCTTGATATTAATAACGTTACCGATATTATGGATAACGGTGATTATCATGGCGACGATAACGCTCATCATGATTACGTAACCACCAATATCTTTCTGCAATTGTTTCTCTACCACCAATACGGGCACCCGCTAACCAAACCAGAGCACCTATAAAGATCCCCATTAAAGAGATGTCTGCTAAAAATTCAGGCAATCCTAATGGAAAAATATGACTAAGAAGCGTATAACCCAGACTACCGAGCATAACAATCATCCCCGTAGCCATACATAAATTACCCACTGCAAATGCATGTTTATATTTCATGTTGCACCTCCAAGCGCGTCGTCAGACGATTCAACAACAAAATACATCGAATAACCTTTTATTCTTTGCAGTTATTATAGCCATAAACACTAAAAAGTTACTGTCGAAGGGATCACATCAATCCGAAATTTATTGACAAATCTTCACAAAAAATGTGTTTTTTTCCTTTAAAAGAAGAAAATAGCGTCTATTTTGTTGCTTTCGCTCTTTTTGTTAAATCTAAAATAGTGGTTTTTTCTCCTGCTTATCATTGCAAAAAACATTCTATACAATCTATTTTGTGCTTATGAGCTTAGACAGGTAAACTATGGGCTTTCTTTTAAGACGATAACAGTGAAAGGCTATTGTGAGTAAAATTAAACTTATCGTCGGGTTAGCAAACCCCGGTGCAGATTATGCCCAGACTCGCCATAATGCGGGTGCTTGGTATGTTGATTTATTGGCTCAACGTCATCAACAATCTCTAAAAGAAGAGAGTAAATTCTTTGGTTATACCGCTCGCATTAATTTGAATGGCAATGATGTTCGATTATTAGTGCCTACGACTTTTATGAACTTAAGCGGTAAAGCGGTACAAGCAATGGCGAATTTCTACCGTATTGAGCTTGATGAAATTTTAGTTGCACATGATGAACTCGACTTACCACCAGGTATTGTCAAAATGAAATTGGGTGGTGGCAATGGTGGTCATAACGGGTTAAAAGATATTCAAAGTAAGTTTGCTAATAATCCGAATTTCTATCGTTTACGCATTGGCATTGGACACCCTGGTGATAAAAATAAAGTTGTTGGCTTTGTATTAGGCAAACCGCCAATGAGTGAACAAAAATTAATTGATGACGCGATTGACGAAGCTCTTTCATGCACAGATATTTTAATGCGTGATGGGTATGAGAAAGCAATAAATCGTTTACATAGCTTTAAAGCGTAGTCGTTATATTAATAGATTAAGTCATTTTAATATTCAGAGGGTGAAACAGCCCTCTTCTTTTGTACGATTTCCCCATGATGATTTAATCAATCTAGGATTTGCTCTATAATAGCGCCAAATTTTTTTAACTGCACACAACAGGAATACTCCCTCCTGTTGTTTTTATGTGACAAGGTGAACGTTTATGGGATTTAAATGTGGTATCGTCGGTCTGCCTAACGTAGGGAAATCTACACTGTTTAATGCCTTAACTAAGGCAGGTATTGAGGCAGCCAATTTCCCATTCTGTACTATCGAGCCAAATACAGGTGTTGTTCCAATGCCTGACCCTCGTTTAGATAAACTGGCTGAAATTGTTAAACCACAGCGTATTTTACCTACAACAATGGAATTTGTTGATATCGCGGGCTTAGTAAAAGGCGCATCTAAAGGTGAAGGTTTAGGTAACCAATTCCTCACCAATATTCGTGAAACTGAAGCAATTGGCCATGTAGTTCGTTGTTTTGAAAATGACAACATTATTCATGTTGCAGGTAAAGTTGATCCTGCCGAAGATATCGAAACTATCAATACTGAATTAGCACTTTCTGACTTAGAGACGTGTGAACGAGCAATGCACCGTAATCAGAAAAAGGCAAAAGGTGGCGATAAAATCGCTAAAGCAGAAATGGAAGTGTTAGAAAAATGCTTACCGCATTTAGAAAACGCGGGCATGTTACGAGCTTTAGATTTAACGGAAGAAGAAAAAGCAACGATTCGTTATTTAAGTTTCTTAACGTTAAAACCTACCATGTATATTGCAAACGTTAATGAAGATGGTTTTGAAAACAACCCTTATCTTGAAACTGTTCGTAAAATTGCGCAAGCTGAAGGCTCTGTAGTGGTTCCTGTTTGTGCCGCTATCGAAGCAGATATTGCTGAGTTAGAAGATGCAGAACGTGAAGAGTTTATGCAAGATTTAGGCATTGAAGAGCCTGGATTAAACCGTGTTATTCGCGCGGGTTATGCACTACTGAACTTACAAACTTACTTCACTGCTGGCGTTAAAGAAGTCCGTGCATGGACTATCCCTGTGGGTGCAACTGCACCACAAGCAGCAGGTAAAATCCACACTGACTTTGAGAAAGGTTTTATTCGTGCTCAAACTATCGCTTATAACGATTTTATCACTTACGGTGGTGAACAAGGCGCGAAAGAAGCAGGTAAAATGCGTGCAGAAGGTAAAGAGTATATCGTTCAAGATGGCGATGTAATGAACTTCTTGTTTAATGTGTAATAACTGCTTATATTAATATCATTACTAAACCTGCGAGCATATTCGTGGGTTTTTTATATGTATTTAATTTACTTTTCCTAATTAACAATCCATTTCAAATTTAAATATTAGCATTAAAAAAATTTCTTCCATAGGAAGATAATAATAAGCAATACCTACAATATTTTCACTTAACCATCTTTCTGATGAAACAAAACTCCAGTCTATTTGATCCCCAACAGTGGCGATACTAAATTATAATAAAATGCGTTGTGCTCTTTCATTTCATTCTCTAACTAAGAGAGATCATATAGTGACTCAATAAAATCTAAGTTATCAATCTGCTACGCAACAGCTTTTTTCTCTACTCATTTGCAAATTATTTTATCCATGCGAATAGCTCGACTATAAAATTATCAATATAACTATTTTTAGTTATCTCCTTTAGATGATATATTTAATAAATTAATCTTATTAATAATAAAATAGAATATTAAAATTTTTTTTAACCAATAAATGCAATAAGTTAAATTCAATTAAAACAGTAATCTATATTAAAATTTAAAACATGAAACTATCGCCTTCTATTTAATCACAATAAAAACATTTGAAATACTTATGAATAAGGCTAATACTTAATTTAATGATCAATTAATGATTGTTACTTTTTAAATAAAGGAATGGCTTTAACATGAATAATAATTTTCAATCTAATGTGCGAGATAATAGCGATATAAAACATAATAAAAATCATCATTGTCAATGTGGACAGGAAATAATAACAAACTTAAATAATTATATTAGTAAACACCCCGAATGCACTGTTTATCAAAACTCATTAATGAGTAGCTTAATTGCCGGTGTATATGATAGTGAGGTTACTATTGCTGATTTATTAACGCATGGTGATTTTGGTTTAGGAACTTTTGAACAACTTGATGGAGAACTCGTTGCATTCGACAATACTGTTTTTCAATTACGTTCTGATGGTAGCGCTCGTAAGGCTTTACATTCTCAAAAATCCCCTTTTGCTGTAATGACATTTTTTAATTGTGATATTGAACATCACTTTTCTCATGGTGTATCACAAAAAGAAATACATAACATAATTAATCAATATGTCCCTTCTGATAACCTGTTTTGTGCAATCAGAATTGAAGGCGAATTTGAATTAGTTAAAACACGGACAGTACCTCGACAAACACCCCCTTACCGCCCAATGTTAGACGCTATCGAAAATCAGCCTACTTTTACGTTTCACAATGAAGTGGGCATTATTGCAGGCTTTCGTTCACCACAGTTTACTCAAGGAATAAATGTTGCTGGATTTCATGAGCATTATATTAATCAACAACGCCAAGGTGGTGGTCATGTTCTAGATTATTATTTAAAAAATGGCACCTTACAAATCGGTGTTATTTCCCGTCTTACTATTGATTTACCCAACCAATCTACATTTCTACAAGCGAACTTAATGCCCGACGATCTTCATCAGGCTATAGAACAAGCTGAAAATTAATCTAGCAGTCTATTAATTTTATTATTAATTCTATTTATTCACTTGCAAAATCAAAGAAGGTTATATGAATACTCCTCATTGGAAATGTGGTGCAGATTTAGTGGTTAAACAATTAGAACAACATGGCATTAAACAGGTATTTGGTATTCCTGGTGCAAAAATTGATCGTGTATTTGATTCTCTTGTTGATTCCAGTATTGAAACGGTCGTTGTTCGTCATGAAGCTAATGCCGCATTTATGGCGGCTGCGGTTGGACGTTTAACGGGTAAAGCGGGTGTTGCTATCGCAACATCTGGGCCAGGGTGTTCTAACCTAGCCACGGGCATTGCAACAGCCACTTCTGAAGGTGATCCACTGGTCGCATTGGGTGGATCTGTCAAGTCTGCAGATAGATTAAAATTGGTTCATCAAAGCATGGATACTGTTACCATGTTTAATCCGATTACAAAATTCTGTGCAGAAATTGATTCTTCAAAATCAATTTCTGAAACCATGGCCAATGCTTTCCGTCATGCAGAATCAGGAAGACCAGGCTCCGCTTTCTTAACTTTTCCAATGGATATTTTAAATAGTGCTGTTGATAGCCCAATATTAGTGCCTAAGTCTAAATCAAATTTGGGTGGTGCAAATAATGATGCAGTAAAAGAAGCGGTTAAATTATTATTAGCTGCAAAAAGTCCTGTTATTTTATTGGGTTTACAGGCAAGTTTTCCTGATAATGCATTAGCCTTACAATCATTACTTGATATTTGCCCATTACCTATAGTTGGAACTTATCAATCAGCAGGTGCGATTGCTCAACGCCATTTTCCTTTATTTGCAGGCCGAATTGGTTTATTTAATAATCAACCAGGTGATGAATTACTTTCTCATGCGGATTTAGTGATTACTTTAGGTTATAGCCCTATCGAATATGAGCCGTCATTATGGAATCACAATAATGCTAATATTATTCATATTGATGAAATTCCTGCTGAAATAGATTTAGCTTACTGTCCTGATTTAGAATTAACAGGCAATATTAAATTAACGATTGATAATTTAACTCAACATTTTGCTAAACAATCCATCTCTCAAATTACACTCTCAAATAATACACATCAGGTTTTAGAAAAGATCCGTCACCAAAGAGAAACTCTGCAACAAAACAGTTATTTTAGACAGGGTAGCCCTATTCACCCTTTAACCATTATTCATGAGATGCAAAATATTATTAATAATGATGTCACGCTTTGTATTGACATGGGAAGTTTTCATATTTGGCTTGCACGTTATCTCTATAGCTTTAGGGCAAGACAAATGTTGATTTCTAATGGGCAGCAAACGATGGGTGTTGCATTACCTTGGGGAATTGGCGCATCATTTGTTCGTCCCTCTGACAAAATTATTTCTGTCTCTGGTGATGGTGGCTTTATGCAGTCGTCGATGGAATTAGAAACTGCGGTTCGTTTAAATACAAATATTTTGCATATTATCTGGGTTGATAACGCTTATAATATGGTGGAAATGCAAGAGCAAGAAAAGTATGGACGTTATTCGGGTGTAAAATTTGGTGCAATTGATTTTAAACGTTACGCGGAATCCTTCGGTGCTAAAGGCTTTTTTGTTGATTGTGCTTCTCAATTACGTACCGTTTTACATGAAGCGATGGCTGTTGATGGCCCCGCTGTTCTTGCTATTCCTGTCGATTATCGTGATAACGCTAAATTAATGGAACATATTGATTATAATTTAATCATTTAGTTATTTTACTTAAATATCGTGTTTTAAAAAATAAGGATGAGCATTTTCTACTCATCCTTATACCTTTCTTTGTTTTTCTTCCTATCTTATTCTTTTGATACAAAACAACTTCATTGTTAATAAAAAGTTATTATCTATTTCTTCTTTCGTTTTTTTTATTAATAATACGTTATGCGATTTTTGTGCATAAAAATGAAAGTAGATAATATAAAGTAAACTAAGTCTTATCTTATCTGACACAGGCATTTTAGTGCTTACAATAACCATAAATAAATTAAATATAGACTTTCAGTTATCAGGATAATCACGATGTCTCACACCTCATTACTTGCTTCTCATGCTCGATTTATTTCACATCGCCTTCTCCCTAATGAAGATGTGATTGTCGCATTACGACAAATGATGAAAGAGCAAAATCTAAAATCAGCATTTATTGCAGGTTGTGTAGGAAGTTTAACAGATGTGGCATTGCGCTTTGCAGGACGCGAAGAAAATCGCTATCTTACAGGCAAATTTGAAATTGTTTCACTGATTGGAACATTAGATACTCTAGGTGAACATTTACATTTAGCGGTCTCAGATGAAAATGGATTAATGTGTGGTGGACATATGATGCCTGGCTGTACAGTGCGCACGACGCTAGAACTCGTTATTGGTGAGTTAGAGCAAGTGACTTTTAGCCGTCAGCCTTGTGAACACTCTGGTTATGAGGAGTTAGTCATCACACCGCGTAAATAACATTTTTATAAAAAGAACGTTATTTATGCAAAATAATAAAACCAATAGTCACTATCCTTTGTAAAGGTTTTTAAACTATGTCTACCACACCTCACATTTCGAGTCGAACACTCGTTCTAATTGTTGTTTCTATTGCCATAAATATGATCGGTGGTCAAATTACCTCAATGGTAAAGCTTCCCATCTTTCTAGATTCTATCGGTACACTGATTTGTGCCTTATTAGGTGGCCCATGGGTTGCATTGTTCACAGGATTATTAACTAATCTATTATGGGGATTAATTAGTGGCCCTATGGCCGCCGCATTTGCGCCTGTTGCCATGATGATAGGGTTAAGTGCAGGTTTATTAGCACGCGCTGGAGGCTTTCGCTCTTTAATTCGCGTCATTGGCTCTGGCGTTATTATTACTTTAGCTTTAATGATCGTTGCTGTTCCTATTCGTACCTATTTATTTGGTGGTGCAACAGGAAGTGGCGCTGATTTCTTTGTCGCTTATTTTCATGCTGTGGGTGAAGGACTCATCGAATCTGTTGCTATTACTGTATTAGGTGCTAATCTCGCCGATAAAATATTATCCGCAATTATCGCTTGGTTATTAGTACGTCAGCTACCACAAAGAACACAACGCAATTTTCCCGCGATGGCCAAGGTTCGTTAATAATGCATCCCTTTACCTCATTGGCATTATGGCTTTGGCTAAGTGCTAGTGTGCTTTTTTTATCGCTAAGCTTACCACTGCTGATTATCAGCAGTGGGACTTTTATTGGCGTATTGCTTTGGAAAGCGTCTCGCTGGCGCTGGCGTTTTATTGTCTGGTTAATGCTCCCCATGGCAATAGGGTTATGGTTAGTCCATAGTGGTTGGTTAGCTTATTGGTTAACCGGTGAGCCTTTAGATACCCGTAAACAAACGATGGCAATAACACTATGGTTAAGATTATTAGCAATAATAAGTAGCGCTCAATTGTGGTTACAATACACCTCAACAGAGCAATTTATCAGGGCCTTATTTGCTAGCCGTTTACCGATGAGCCTCTCCTATTTACTAGCAGGACCTTTGTTACTTGTAGAACAATTACGCCAACAATTACACAATATAAAAGAAGCGCAATTAGCACGAGGTGTTCCTCTTGATGGATCATTTTGGCAACGACTTATCACATTACCCGCCATTATTTTGCCCCTTATTAGTCACGTTTTAAGTGATTTAACTGTTCGAAGCGCAGCATTAGATATGCGAGGATTTCGCATTATTGCAAAGCGGACAACCTTATATCCTCCAAAGGATACGCCACTGCAAACAATGGTTCGTTATTTGATTTTATTGCTTATCTTGATTGAAGGAGGTATTTGGCTATGGTACTAAATCTTCAGCAATTGAGTTTTACCCCAAAAGGTGATGAACAACCTATTATTGGCCCTATTGATTTGCAGTTAAAACAAGGGGAATGGCTTGTTATTTTAGGAGGCAATGGCAGTGGGAAAAGTCTTCTTGCGCAATTACTCGCGGGGTGGTTACCCGACTTATTAACAGGGTCAATTCAAGGTATTGGTATCGTACAAAATATCGCTCTCGATAAAAGTCGATTAGTGTCACTCGCTCCGGGTCGTCAGCTCGTTCAACAATCGCCACAATTACAACTTTCAGGATGTGCATTCACCGTAGAGCAAGAAATTGCCTTTGGCCCAGAAAATTTAGGGTTGAGTGACAATGAAATTCGATTTCGAGTAAAAGAAGCTATGGCATTAACACAATGTGAATACTTGCGTTTTCACCACCCTTCAACGCTTTCAGGTGGTGAGGCTCAACGTGTTGTTATCGCAAGTGCACTCGCTATGCACCCGAAATTATTATTACTTGATGAAGCTTTTAGCCGCTTAACGCCCAATGCGACCCAACAATTACAACTACGTATAAAACACTATGCAAAAGAGCATAAATGCAGTGTGGTCATTTTTGAACGCAATTTATTACCTGCAATAAGCCTGAGTGAACAATTTTTATTATTAGAGGCGGGAAAAATAAAGGCAAAAGGTACGTTAGACTCTATTTTTCCATTCTTGTTTTCAACGATTAATGCGCCCGATGCATGGCAAGCTTTACACTGGTTAATTGAAAATCATCATTGGGATAAGAATATTGTGAATAATGATAAAGCCTTGCTTAATGCTTTTAAGGAATTTTATGTTACAGCTCAATAATGTGACTTATCGCTGGAGCGAAGATGTTCCGCCTTGTATCTCTCAATTATCATTCACATTAAATCAAGGGGAATGGATAACCTTAGTCGGTGATAATGGGGCTGGTAAATCTACCTTATTACGATTAATTGCAGGACTATTAACGCCCAATGAAGGTGATATAACACTCAATAATCAGTCACTTTTTCAATTAAAAGCACAGCAACGCGCTCATTATATTGGGGTATTATTTCAAGAGCCTGAACGACAAATCTTTCATAATACAGTCGCAAAAGAGGTGGTTTTCAGCCTAAAACAGCATAAATTCTCTAAAGAAGAGATTAAAAGGCGTTTAGATGAAACACTGTCGCTTTGTGGTTTAAGTGATGTTGCAGATGTTCACCCTTTAGATTTACATGCAGGCCAACGTAGAATGGTTGCTGTTGCAAGTTTAAGTATTTTATCGCCTCAAATATTATTACTAGATGAACCCACTCGTGATTTTGATGCACATTGGTTAAGCTGTTTTGAGAATTGGCTTCAGGTACAAAAAACATTAGGTAAAACGGTATTGGCTATTAGTCATGATCTTGATTTTACTGCTCGCCATTTTCAGCGTGTTATCCATTTATCCTCAGGTAAATTAATTGCAGATGGTTCGCCTGAAAAAGTGCTAATGAATTCAACACTGCAATCCCTTTCCGATATCCCAGCGCCTACGCTATACTCATTAAGCCAAAAACTAAAATTACCCATTAAAAAAAACACCCCCATTGAGTGGGCTAAAATGCTAGTTGAAATGAACAAAAAACACTAAAATAAACTCATAATAATCTTAAGATTTATCGCCATTATTGTGTTTATTTATGCGTAGTCGGAGATAAAAAATGGAAATCATCCACACTTTATTAGACTCATTGAGTCACTTATCTCCTCTTACCCTATTCTTATCTATTATCTTAATCACTGCGGGAAAATCGACTATCGGTATTTCCTCATTTTTGCCACCAGCATCTTTAATGTTAATCTTTATTTTCGGTGCTTGTTTACCGCTTTACTCCCCAATATTTCTTTGGTTAGCGACCAGTTGTGGTGCTTTACTAGGTTCCATTTTAAGCTATGAATTAGGACGTTCTATTTACCGTTTTCCTCGCCTTAAAATATGGGTTAAACGTTATCAGTCAAAAATTAATCGTATTCAACAGCTATTAAAAAATAAAACTCACTATATTTTGTTTATTTCTCGATTCTTAGCTGTCTTTCGCTATTTAACCCCCTTTAGTGCTGGCTTATTAAAATTACCTACATACGGTATTTATATCACCAGCGCCATTTCTGCCTTAGTGTGGTCTGCTATATTTATTTTAATTGCAACAGGAGTGCTTTCCATTGCGTTATAAACGTATTGATTAACACATATTTTTAATCGTTCTATTAATACTAAAAGCCATCTATTTACTTTTTATTTAATCATATTATTTAAATATCTTCTGACTCCTCTTTTTTTATTTTATTTTTAATTATTGACAAATATATTGTTTTTTATCTTTTATTTCTTATGTTATTGATATTTTCTTTTGCACTTTATATTTATCACCATAATTATGATTAAAATTTGCATAATTACTATGTTGATCACAATTTGTTATTTTCTTGTTCTAATTTCATTAGGTCAGTTCACAATTTTTTAACGTCCCTTGTTTCTATAAAAGTTGTCATGTTGTATACAAGTTGGTGTGAAACATTCACCTGCGTTTTTATGTACAGGAACAACATCATGAGAATAAGAAAAACAAAGCTTGCCATCGGTATTGTTGCTGTTATTGCTGTTGTCTCATTAGCAATAGCTGGCAAAAAAGAGAATGCGAATAAACAATTTCTCTCTGTAGCAACCGCTTCAACAGGAGGAACGTATTATCCGATGGGGGTGGGATTAGCAAACGTATGGAGTACACATCTTAAGGATAGAGGCATTCAAGTAACAGGGCAGTCTTCGGCAGGATCGATAGAAAATATCTATTTAATGCAGAAAAATGAAGCCCAACTTTCTATTTTACAAAGCCTATTAGCGGTAGAAGCTTATGAAGGTGTACGTAATTTTGAAGGCAAACCCGAAAAAAATCTGCGCTCAATTTCTATGTTATGGCCCAATGTTGAACACTTTGTTTTGATGAATGACAAAGTAAAAACTGGCACATTAGATGATATTCGTGCAACAAGTTTTTCTGTAGGCCCTCAAGCTAGTGGCACAGAACAATCTACGATCATCATTCTTAAAGGCGTTAATTTAACCAAAAAAGAGATTACTCCTGAATATCTTGGATATGGCGATACCGTTTCCGCCATGCGAGATGGTCGCCTTGATGGCGGTGCATTACCAGCAGGTGTACCAGCCTCAGCCGTCACTGATATGTATGCCAGTGGCGTAAGCGCAAAACTACTCGAAGTGACAGATAAACAACTTGATGATATCAATCATGTGGCAAATTCTTGGTTTCGTTTTGAAATACCCGCAGATACCTATCCTCGTCAAACCGAAATGGTTAATACGATAGCTCAACCCAATATTTTAATGACCACTACTAATATTGATAATGACTTAGTGTATGAGCTGACAAAAACCATGTTTGAAAATCTGCCAGAGGTTCATCAGGTTCATAGCGCGGCCAAATACATCACTACCGAAAATGCATTAAAAGGCGTTTCTGTACCACTGCACCTAGGGGCTTACCGTTATTACCAAGAAATTGGATTAGAGATCCCTGATTATCTTATTCCACCAGAAGCTCAAACGCAGACTAATAATAAATAACAGGAGTGAGTTATGACTAATAATGACCATCTAACTCCGGTAGAGCCACCTGCATTAGATAAAGAAGCCAGCTCCGGCAGTCGCCAGCTTGCAGGTATTTACCTGAAAATTACTACGACCCTTGCAATATTAATTTCACTTTATGCGATTTATTCCAACGCATTATCAAATACCCAAGAGTTTTACCGTAATACTATTTTTCTTAGTGGTATTTTAATTTTAGGCTTTATTTTATTTCCTTTTTCTAAGCGCTTTTCTACGCCTAAATTTAATGGATGGGATTATCTTTTTATTGCTTTAACATTAATCAGTTATGGCTATTTTTTCTTTAATTATGTTGATCTTCATGTTGTAAGAAAAAGTATTCCAAATACTACTGATTATGTCATGGCTATACTGGGTATTATCGTACTGTTTGAAGCAGCAAGACGAACAACCGGATATTTTATTCCAGGGCTTGCGACTTTCGCTATTATTTATGCTCTTTTTGGTCAGTATTTTATGGGTATTTTCGGTCATGCCGGATTTTCTGTAGAAAGATTGTTATACCGTTTATTTATGACCAGTGAAGGGATTTTTGGTATCACCCTTTCAACAGCCTCCACCGCTATTGTGGTCTTTATTCTCTTTGGCTCATTCTTGAGTGTAAGTGGTGCGACTGCATTATTTAACGATTTAGCGCTCGCTATTGCAGGTCGTCGTCGTGGAGGTCCCGCTCAAGTAGCTGTTATTTCATCAGCATTAACCGGCTCTTTAAGTGGAAGTGCTGTTGCTAACGTAGCAACAACTGGAACATTTACTATTCCTTTAATGAAAAATATCGGTCTAACTCCTCGCTTTGCTGGTGCAGTTGAAGCTACAGCATCAACAGGGGGTATGATCATGCCCCCTATTATGGGTGCAGCTGCATTTATTATGGCAGGCTTTTTAGGCATTTCGTATACCACTATTGTCATTGCAGCCATTATTCCAGCGCTGTTGTATTACGCAGCATTAATTATGGCGATTGATATCGAAGCTAAAAAACAAGGATTAAAAGGTTTAAGTAAAGAGAATATCCCACAAGTTAAAGCGGTATTAAAAGCGCGTGGTTTATTATTACTGCCTTTAGTTATTGTTATTGGCACCTTATTAGTGGGTAAAACACCTATTTATGCAGGTTTCTTAGGTATTCTAACTATTATTGTTGCAAGCTGGATTACACCTGATAAATCAGTCCGTATGACATTAACTAAAGTGGCCGACGCCTTAGCTGAAGCCGCTCGTGGTTCCGTCCAAGTTACTGTAGCTTGTGCCGCCATCGGGGTGATTATCTGTGTCGTGACTATGACAGGTATTGGTGCAACATTGGCCTTTAATATTGTCTCAATGACAGATAATACATTATGGATGATCTTATTAGTCGTGATGCTGGTGTGTATCGTATTAAGTATGGGTTTACCTTCAACGGCTTTATATATCGTTGTTGCCGTTACAGTGTCACCAATATTAATTAAAGCAGGTGTTATGCCTTTAGCCGCTCACTTCTTTGTATTCTGGTTCGGCGCATTATCCAATATTACCCCTCCTGTGGCTTTAGCCAGTTATACCGCAGCAAGTATTGCAAGAGCCGACCCGATGCAAACATCATGGGATGCCGTGCGACTCGCACTTCCGGGCTTTATCATTCCATTTATTTTGGTTTATAACCCAGCTTTACTGATGCAAGGCGATAATTTAGGTGTACTTTCTATTGGATTAATGGTTATTACTGCATTAGTCGGAATTTATGCACTAAGTATTGCAGCCGCTAATTTCTGGATGATCAAAACAACCTGGTTTGAACGCATTGCATTTGCGGCGGCCGCGATTTTAATGATTAAACCAGGCTTATATACCGACCTTTTGGGTATAAGCTTAATCATATTAACAGGAGCATTGCACATGTTACGGTCGAAAAAACAATTAACCAACATGGGGCAAGTATCTGGAGAAAACTAGATGATACAAAAGATCTCACGCCAAAAAGCGTCGCATCAAATTCTTGAACAGATTAAGCAAAATATTCATAACGGCACCTACCCTGTAGGTGAAAAGTTACCCTCTGAAAATGTCCTTGCTGACGCCTTTGGCGTCAGTCGAGTTCCAATCAGGGAAGCGCTGGGTGTCTTAGAAGCCAGTGGTATTGTGACTTCACGCCAAGGAGGCGGTCGCCGTGTAATTGACCATTCTATCCTCAGTAAATATGAGCCAATAGTGATGGAAATTGCTTGCCCGAAAGAGATAGATTCACTACTAGAGATGCGTGAGGTCATTGAACATGAAGCGGCAGCTATTGCCGCTTTACGCCGAACACCAGAAGAATTACGCGCTATAGAAAATGCCCACGATGCCTTTGTTTTAGCAACAAAAAAAAACAAAAGTATTGGTCATGAAGAGGATTATCAATTTCATCGTTCTATTATGGTTGCCGCACATAATCCTTTTTTTGTCAGGATATTAGATAATATGCATGAGCTTTATCTTGGTGTCTTAATGTATTCATTAAGTCAAAATAAAGGACGAGAGGCAGAAACTGAACGTGTTATTGCAGAACATGAAGCTATTGTTGAAGCAATACGACAACAAAATCACGATGAAACAAGCCATAAAATGCGTCTTCATTTAACGAATGTACGTGGCAAATTAAAACGCTTACAGCAAAAACCCTGTTAATTTAAAATTTATAAAATGGATAAGATTATGACTTATGACGTGATTATTATTGGAGCGGGATTAGTCGGATTAGGGGTTGCAAGTGCGCTACAAGAAAGTCAACCTGAACTAAAACTACTGGTGATTGATAAAGAAACCGGCCCTGCGGCTCATCAAAGTGGGCATAACAGTAATGTTGTTCATTCCGGTATTTATTACACGCCAGGGAGCCTTAAAGCAAGGTTAGCTAAACAAGGCAACATCACCACTTATGCGTTTTGCCAACAACATAATCTTTATTACGATCGTTGTGGAAAAGTGATTGTCGCTACCAATGAAAAAGAGCTAAATGCCTTAGAAAATATTTATCGACGTGGTATTGATAATGGGCTTGAAGTCATCAAAATGACAGAAAGTGAACTGAAAGCCAGAGAGCCCTATGTTAATGGTATTGCTGCGTTATTAGTTCCTGATGCAGGCATTGTTAATTATCCTGAAATTGCAACAAAACATGTTGAAATCATCCAATCTCGTGGCGGTAAATTTACGTTTGGTCAAGCTGTAACGGCGATCAATGAAACGGACGATAGTGTCACAGTAACGACATCCAATAACCAATTTACAGGCAAATGGTTGATTAATTGTGCAGGATTATTTAGTGATCGTATTGCTAAAATGGCAGGTTATGACACAGGGATGAAGATAGTTCCATTCCGTGGTGAATACTTTATGCTTAATGCCAATAAAAATTACTTAGTAAACCATCTCATTTACCCTGTTCCTAACCCTGATTTCCCATTTTTAGGTGTACATTTTACACGTATGTACAACGGGCACCGTGATGTTGGACCTAATGCGGTATTAGCGTTTAAGCGAGAAGGCTATAAAAAAAGCGATATTAACTTAAAAGATCTTGCTGAAGTTCTCACTTACAAGGGCTTTTGGAAAATTGCTGGTCATTATTTAGGTGAAGGAATGGCAGAGCTTCGTCGTTCTTATTCACGCAAACTGTTTACCCAAAATGCACAAAAACTGATCCCTGATTTACGTGAAGCAGATATTCATCCAGGCCCTGCGGGTGTTCGTGCTCAGGCTTTAACCAATGACGGTAAACTCGTAGATGATTTTCATTTTGTAAAAGGTAAACGTTCATTGCATGTGTGTAATGCCCCGTCCCCTGCAGCGACAGCCTCTATTGAGATAGGTCGTGAAATTGTCAGAGAACATTTTTCATTATAATTATTGAACGTAATACATCTATCAAAATAAATAAAAGCACTGACATTAATCAGTGCTTTTATTTTTACTTCACTCCCGACTCTCTTTTAACGCTTCACGCATTAACCACTGCTGAAATATTTCCATTGATGCGGTCATTGGTTTTGATTTTAAATACGTTAACCAATACTTCCCCATTTCAACGTCTATTTTAAAAGGTTGTATTAATTGACCACTTTCTATTTCTCTTGAAAACATCTTTGCAGGTGCTAACGCAACTCCGCCTTCATAAATTGCACTTTCTACCATTAAACGCGAAGAGTCAAAAATAGACCCAATAATTTTTATAGGTGCAATACCCGCTTTTTCAAACCATTGTAGCCATTCATCTTCGCGGTAAGAACGGTATAAATTTTCATTTATTAAATCAGTTGGATGTTGCAATCGTTCTGCTGTTTTTGGTGAACACAAGACAGTTAATGGTGCTGAAAATAAGGCTTTATTATGAGTTAAAGGCCATAATCCTTCACCAAACCGAATAGCAAAATCTAATCCTTCAGTTGCCAAATTAACTACATTATTATTTGTTCTTAAATTCACTTCTATTCTTGGGTATTGTTGTCTAAATTCAGCCAATCGCGGTAATAACCAACCAACAGCAAATGTTCCCACAGTGGCAATCGAAACAACATCACGGTATTCACCTCGCTCAAACTGCTTAAATACACGTTCAATATCGCTAAACGCCGTTGTTAATACCGAAAATAAGATCTGTGCATCATCCGTCATCTCCAAACCACGAGGCAAACGCTTAAAAAGCATTACACCCAAACGTTCTTCTAATATCCTTACTTGTTGACTCACTGCGCCTTGAGTGACATAGAGTTCTAATGCTGCTTTGGTGAAATTAAGGTGTCTTGCAGATGCTTCAAACGCACGTAGTGCGTTGAGAGGAAGGTGTGTTCGCATAATATTCTTAGTCAATAGATTTTCTATAGGCTAAGGTGATTTATTATCGATTGTCAATGAATCAATTAAATAGGATATTGCACTTGATAAATAAATAGCATTATATCTCATCCATAACTATCTATTTATATTGAAATTTTCTTTCTTATATTAATATGAGTATCAATCCCTATGTTTAAAACAACATATCGTCAAACCGCAGTGATCGTAGTTTCATTAATATCTTTATTGGTATCGCCAATGCTATGGGCTAAAACAAATAGCACTATTGAAGAACAATTAAGTACGCTTGAAAAAAATAGCCAAGGTCGTTTAGGTGTTGCATTAATTAATACTAAAGATAACTCACAAATAACTTATCGTGGTGATGAACGCTTTGCGATGGCAAGTACCAGCAAAGTCATGGCCGTCGCTGCTGTTTTAAAGGAAAGTGAAAAACAAGCAGGATTGCTTGATAAGCATATGACTATCAAAAAAACCGATTTAGTCACTTATAGTCCTATTACAGAAAAACATTTAGCGACTGGAATGACACTTGCTCAATTAAGCGCTGCTACCTTGCAATATAGTGATAATACAGCAATGAATAAAATTCTCGATTATTTAGGAGGGCCTTCCAAAGTCACTCAATTCGCACGTTCAATCAATGATGTGACTTATCGCCTAGATCGCAAAGAGCCTGAATTAAATACAGCCATTCACGGTGATCCCCGCGATACGACCTCCCCACTTGCAATGGCTACAAGCCTTCAATTACTGACTTTAGGTGATGCATTAGGTCAATATCAGCGTCAACAACTTATCACTTGGTTAAAAGGCAATACGACGGGTGATCAAAGTATTAAAGCAGGTTTACCTAACAATTGGGTTGTAGGAGATAAAACCGGTAGTGGTGATTATGGTACAACTAATGATATCGCCATTATTTGGCCTGAAAATCAGGCACCATTAATTTTAGTCGTCTATTTTACGCAACAAAAACAGAATGCAAAGCCACGAAAAGATATTATTGTAAAAGCGACAGAGATTGTCACAAAAGAGTATATTAATACTTCTAAAATAAAATAACTCCCTTACTAATAATATTAATAAGAAATTAAACATAATAAGGCCATTTATTTGGCTTTATTATTCATTTTTTAAAAATATATTTATCAATAAAAATTAGATCTTGATAATTAACCTTATTATACTCACTCTTATTAAATGGACTTATTTTAAGAGAATACGATGTCTGATCTTTTTGAATTAATAAGTGAGTTATTATCTTGTTCTGGTCAAATAACGCTCGAAAATATTCGTTTTTGTTTAGTTGTTCTCACTATTATCATGTTGGTAATCGTTTCATTATGTACTTGGTCATTTGATCTCTATATTATTGGTGCTTCATTATTTATTTGTATGTTGCTTTATCTACCAGAAATATATCGATTTCTTAAAAGTTGGATAGTTTAACCTGTTATTGATAACAAAAGCCCCTATTAAAAAATAGGGGCTTTCATAATTAAAAGTATTTTGTGATGATTTAAAATAAATTCTTTAATTTAAAGAGGCAAAGCAAAACTGACTTTTACCGTTTCCATTGGTACTTCTGTTTTTATACTTTGAATACTCGGAATTTGTGTTAAATAATCGGCATGAAAACGACGATACGTGGCTAAGTCTTTTGTCACGATCCGAATTAATGCATCACACTCACCGGCCATTAAATGACACTCAACCACTTCAGGTAACACCTTGATGGCCTTTACGAATTCTTCTATGGTTTCTGCATCTTGTGCTCTAAACCAAATTCTTGCGAATAAAGATAAGCCTGCATCAACCATACTACCATCTAATACAGCAACATAACGAGTGATCACTCCCGACTCTTCAAGTAAACGCACTCGGCGAAGACAAGGAGACGGTGAGAGTCCAACTTCTTTTGCTAGCTCAATGTTTTGGATTTTGCCATCACGCTGAAGTACTTGCAAAATATGTTTATCTATCTTATCTAATTTTATTGACATCAAAGATTAACCTTAATTCTATTTATGGAATTTTATTGCCAATTAATTCTTTTTGTTAGCAACAAAGCAACCCGATTTTTTCGAAAACATCATATAATCTTTCAGCTAAATTTCACAGCAAAAACGATGTTTCTATTAATCTATCTCTATCAGGTGAAAAGATGGAATTTAACACTTTATTATTATTCGCACTGACTGTTTTACCGCTGATCTGTACACCTGGACCCGATATTCTGTTTATCTCATCTCAAGGGTTATCAGGAGGAATGAAATCAGCATGGATTGCTAATTCAGGCGTCATTTCAGGTTACTTAACTCATGCGTTGCTAAGTGCTTTAGGCCTTGCCGCCTTAGTTTCTACATCACCCATTTTATTTCATTTACTTAAATGGGTTGGCGTTACTTATATCAGTTATCTCGCTCTTAAAATGTTAATTTCAGCTTGCAAAAAAGGAACGTTAGTCCTTGATACGACTAAAACCTCGTCTCTATTTCGTAAAGGTTTTTTAACCAGTTTCCTTAATCCTAAAGGCTTATTAGTTTATCTCGCTATTTTACCAAACTTTATTGATAATCATAATGATGTCGCAACACAATCATTGCTGTTATCTGGGATATTTATCACGACTTGCTTAATTATTTATGGCCTTCTCGGTAGCTTCTTTGCTTATATTGGTGTAAAAGGCGGTTTAAGTGATAAACGTCGTCGTTATAACGATGGTATTGCCGGTGGATTACTTGCTTTTGCCGCCGTTAATCTGGCTTTTAATTAATCATAATCCTAAGCATCATTTATTATTTCAGTCAGTATTTGACCACAAAAAATACCTTTATTTTAGTGGTCGAATATCTGCCCATAATAATTGACAATTTGCGGTTAACGGTCTTATTTCACCTTCACGAATATCAGGTAACCACCATGCACCTTGCCCTTTTGATAAATGCTGGCAAGTCGCACCAGTTAAACTCCATTCACCTTGTGTTACATAAATAAGCCCGGCATGAGAACTTGGTAATATAAGTGGTTGTGTCACTAATGTCGTTTCTGCTTTCCAGCATGTTCGACGTACCATAATATTTAAACACTTTACACCACCTTTAATCAGCTCCGATTTAACATGAATATCACCTGAAAAATCATAAGGCTGATAAGGATCAGTGACGGAGTGATTCAAAAATCCGGTGCTATTTAGATTAAGTCCATTACCTTCTAATAGCACCATTTGCCGTTCAATATCAGGAAACTGCCCTAATGAGCCATTATCTTCGATAGATGTTAAACACGCTCGCCATGAAAAATCATTATTCACTGGCCAACACACAATTTCTTGGGTTGTGCCTTTTTGATTGCTCCATGGAATAAACGGTAACTCTTGTTGATCAAAACAACGTAGCTTCATTGTGTCCTCCTGCAATATCTGGCTAGTCAGTCTGATAATGAGGTTAAGAATTAATCATTGGAGATTACCGTTCATAAATCAATATCTAACTTTTAAAAATGTGCGCTAACGTCCGCTATTTACGTCGTAATTTTCTGCATCCTTCACCGATAATTTCTATTCCTTTTTCTATTCGGCTATTCCACTGAAAAGAAGAATTTAAACGAAATGCATGGTTAAATTGCGAGCTGGTGGAAAACATAGATCCGGGTGCAATACTGACTCCCCTTTCCAATGCAAAGTGATAAAGCTTATTCGCATCAAATGTTGATTCAAATTCTAACCAAAGAAAATACCCTCCAGTTGGAATATTCACTTTTACATCCTCAGGTAAATGCATCTGTATAGCTTGCAACATACGATAGCGCCTTTGTTCTAATAATAATCTTAATCGGCGAAGATGTGTGTCGTAACCACCTTGTGATAAATAATCTGCAATGGCTTGCTGTGTCGGCATACTCGCAGAAACCGTACTCATCATTTGTAATTGCTGTATTTTTGTTGCGTGTTTACCTGCCGCAACCCAACCCACACGAAATCCTGGCGCCAAGCATTTAGAAAAAGAAGCACAATGTAATACGCTATTCGTTTTATCAAATCCTTTTACAGGCATCGGCGCTTTCTGACTGTTATAGAGCTCGCCATACACATCATCTTCGATGAGCGTTATCTGCTTCTTCGCTAAAATATCCACCAGCCTTATTTTATTTTCATCTGGCATTGTTCCACCTAATGGATTTTGACAATGACTCATCAACCAGCAGGCTTTAATATCATATTGCTCAACCACTTTTTCGAGTTCATCTAAACAAATTCCAGTGACAGGATCGGTTCTAATTGCAAGCGCTTTTAAGCGTAAACGTTCAATTGCTTGTAATGCACCATAAAACGCAGGTGATTCAATCACCACCCAATCGCCAGGTTCGGTAACAGCTTGCAAACTAAAACTCAGTGATTCCATTGCACCCGCTGTAATCACAATATCATCTGGAGAGACATGAATTCCTTGTAACGCATAGCGTTGTGCAATGTTACGGCGTAACTTTTCATTTCCTGGAGGCAAATTTATTACTGAACTTTGAGGTGCAAGATGTCTCGCAGCAGACGCTAACGCACTACTTAACTTAGGCTGAATAAATAAGCTAGGATCAGGGAAAGCAGACCCAAAAGGAATAATCTCAGGATCTTTACACGCTTGAAGTACATTAAAAATAGATGCACTGATTTCAACATTTTCACTCATGTGTAGCCCTTTACTGGCAGTCACTTGACCAAAGCGTGTATTGCGATGTGCAACATAATAACCAGATTGTGGTCGCGCCGTTATCCATCCTTGACTTTCTAATAACTGATACGATTGTAAAACCGTCATTAAACTTAAACCAGACTGTTTCACTGTATCTCGCAATGACGGTAAACGGTCACCAGATTGCCAAATATTATCTTCAATTTGTTGGCGTATTTGCGCTGCAAGCTGTTCATATCGAGTCATATAAAACTGTTCACCTCAAAACTGTTATAGTCATTTTTAAACTTATTGTCACTATTATAGTTTACTGTCATATGGTCTACTAATCCACACGATTTACCTGCAATTTATATATCAATAAAACGAGGTTTTTATGCTTGGGTTAAGTGCCTTTGATTTGGCGCGTATCCAATTTGCGTTTACAGTTTCTTTTCATATTATCTTCCCTGCAATTACTATCGGACTGGCTAGTTTTTTAGCCGTTTTGGAAGGTTTATGGTTAAAAACTCGCAATAAGGATTATTTAGCGTTATTCCATTTTTGGTCAAAAATATTCGCTGTTAACTTTGCCATGGGAGTTGTCTCTGGTTTGGTAATGGCCTATCAATTTGGAACCAATTGGAGCTTTTTTTCTGACTTTGCGGGCTCGATTACTGGCCCTTTGCTGACTTATGAAGTACTTACAGCCTTCTTCTTAGAAGCTGGATTCTTAGGTGTAATGCTGTTTGGTTGGAATAAAGTGGGTGAAAAACTTCACTTTTTTGCAACCTGCATGGTTGCATTAGGCACATTGATGTCAACGTTTTGGATTTTGGCATCAAATAGCTGGATGCAAACACCACAAGGATTTGAAATCATTAATAATCAAGTCGTGCCAGTAGACTGGATTGCGGTTATTTTTAATCCCTCTTTCCCTTATCGTCTCGCACATATGGGTGTAGCTGCGTTCTTAGCTTCCGCTTTCTTTATTGCAGCTTCTGCTGCATGGCATCTCCTTAAAGGCCATAAAACATCAGCAATGAAAAAGATGCTTTCAATGTCTTTGTGGATGATTTTAATTCTAGCCCCAATTCAAGCACTCATTGGTGATGTTCATGGTTTAAATACCTTAAAACATCAACCAGCAAAAATTGCAGCAATTGAAGGTCATTGGGAAAACAAACCGGGTGAAGCCACACCATTGATCCTTTTCGGTATGCCAGATATGGATGATGAAGAGACAAAATATAAGATAGAAATTCCTTATCTTGGTAGCATGATCTTAACCCACAGTTTAGAAAAGCAGGTTCCTGCACTCAAAGAATTCCCTAAAGAAGATAGACCTAATTCACTCATTGTATTCTGGTCATTCCGCATTATGGTTGGCCTTGGCATGTTAATGATTTTAGTTGGTGTTTGGGGAACATGGTTACGTTATAAGAAAAAACTTTATGAATCTAAAACGTTCTTACGGTTAACTTTTTTAATGGCGCCATCAGGTCTTATCGCTATCCTTGCAGGATGGTTTACTACTGAAGTTGGACGCCAGCCTTGGGTAGTCTATGGCATACAACGAACTCGAGATGCCGTCTCTGCACATGGCGAAATGCATATGAGCATAAGCCTGCTGATCTTCTTTGTTGTTTATGGCTCTGTGTTCGGTATCGGATATGCCTATATGTTAAGACTGATCCGCAAAGGTACTTCGGAGGTTAATCATGGGAATTGATCTGCCCGTTATTTGGTTCGTCATCATCGTATTTAGTACATTAATGTACATTGTAATGGACGGTTTCGATCTCGGTATCGGTATGCTCTACCCATTTATTAAAAGCAATCAAGATCGTGACTTAATGATGAATACGGTTGCTCCTGTATGGGATGGTAACGAAACATGGTTAGTCTTAGGGGGTGCCGCATTATTTGGTGCATTTCCGCTCGCTTATGCCGTTATTCTTGATGCATTAGCAATGCCTTTAACCCTAATGCTTGTTGCGTTGATATTTCGGGGTGTCGCCTTTGAATTTCGTTTTAAAGCCGATGATAACCACAAAGGCTTTTGGGATAAATCCTTTATTTTTGGATCAATCTTAGCCACCTTCATGCAGGGTATTGTCGTTGGTAGCGTTGTTCAAGGTTTACCTGTTGTTAATCGTACCTTTGTAGGTAATTATTTTGATTGGCTGTCACCTTTTGCACTCTTTTGTGGTTTGGGTTTAGTTATCGCCTATTCTTTATTAGGGTGTGGTTGGTTAATTATGAAAACTGAAGGCCACTTACAGCAAAGTCTATATAAAGTCGCTAAACCGCTGACGCTAGTGATGCTTATTGTAATTGCTATGGTTAGTGCATGGACACCACTAGCACAACCTGCTATTGCGGAGCGTTGGTTCAAGCTACCTAACTTGTTCTTCTTTTTACCTGTTCCACTTTTAGTGCTATACAGCACATGGTTGATTTTACGTTCAATAAAAAAACAAGGGCACTATCTTCCTTTCTTTGGTGCGCTAGCTTTAATTTTCTTAGGTTTTGCCGGATTAGGTATCAGCATTTGGCCTAATATTATTCCACCTGCCATTAGTTTTGTGGAAGCTTCCGCCCCACCAGAAAGCCAAGGATTTATGTTAGTTGGCGCACTGTTTATTATCCCAATTATTCTCGTTTATACATTCTGGAGTTATTACGTTTTCAGAGGAAAAACCAATTATGAAGAAGGCTATCACTGATCCACAAATACAAAGTAACCCCTCATTATTAAAAAAGTGGGGATGGTTAATTACAATTTGGTTTTGTAGCGTTTTAGCTTTATTTGCGGTGTCTTCTCTTTTTCGTTTCTTAATGACACTTGCAGGAATGAAAGTGAAGTAAAGAAAAAGTACACAGTAATATAAAAATAGTGTCGTACAACGGCCAGCAATAAACACAATGGGCTAATAATTATTTAGCCCTTTTTTTATTTTCCTATAATTAACTAAACTTAAATCAAACATATTGATAAAATAACTATAAACACATCATTTTTGATTAATAGTAAGAGATAAAATCTTTTTTATTCTGTTATCACGATAAATAAACATATTAACAATCCTATAAAAAACCATCTTTTCTAGAAATAAAATAGAGTACTTGTTGAATTCAATTTCTAAAGTAATTATGATACCCGCCGCTTAGCACTTCACGTCTGTATTACTTTATAAAGACGTATATTGTATGTTACCTATTTGATTAACTTAAAAATTAAGTCTATCGCCCTATTAAATGGGGAAAGAGATCATTATGTCTTTTTAAAAAACATATTTTGATAATTTAGAATTATCTTAATTGCTAAGAAAGATCCCCTAAACTAGGCTTACGTATTGTTGCTACTAAATTAAGGATGAAGTCATGAATTGGTACTTAGAAGTTATTAAAAATAATTACGCTAATTTTTCAGGGCGTGCGCGTAGAAAAGAATACTGGATGTTTACCTTAGTAAATACCATTATTATTACCATCTTATATGCTATTCTAATTTCATCAATAGATATGAATACAGGTGAAATGAGTGGTTTAGGTTCAATTATTGGTATTGTTTTAGGTATTTATTCTTTAGCTATTATCGTACCTAGCCTTGCGGTGACTATTCGTCGCTTCCATGACCAAGATAAATCGGGTTGGATGTTCTTACTTGCCTTTATTCCTGCCATTGGTGGATTAATCGTTTTTGTCTTTATGTGTCTTGAAGGAACTAAAGGCGACAACAGATTTGGCCCAGATCCTAAAGCCTAATCTATTACTAACGTTATATCAAAATACAGTGAGTACATTAGTTTTAAGTTTACTCACTGTATTAATTCATTTTCTTCTCATTGTTACCTTTTATTACTCCCTGATTTTTTCTAATCACGTGTTTTCTCTTTAAATCTAATAACTTTTATTATTTCTTTGTTATTCTACTTTTATTGACAGCTTTTTTAAGCTCTTCTCTTACGTTATCAATCTTGATTTATTGCCTTATCTATTCATTAATTAATAAGTGTTTTCTGTATGAGTAGTTTGAGCCTAATCACACAATGATAAGTAAAACATACACCTAACTTTACTAAACCAATGTTAATGTTGATAATGACTATCATTATTAATTGAAAATGATAATATCTATATTGATAAAACAATTAAATGAGTCAGGTAAAAAAACGTGAGTAACTCCAAAACACCTCAAGAAAAAAATATTTATAAACCAGCACCTCCTCGCTTAGTTCAAGTAAAACGCATTACTGATGTCACTCCTGGAATGCGCTGTATTACCTTTACCAGTGATGATTTAGATACTTACCCTGCTGATACTGCGGGCGCACATCTGAAAATATTTTTACCCTTAGAAGGCCAAACTAAACCAACAGTACCCAGTTTTTCTGAAAAAGGCCCTAAATGGCCTGAAGGTGAACCAAGGTCGATTGTCCGCACTTATAGTGTTCGAGCCATTCGCCCAGAGCAGAAAGAGTTAGATATTGAATTTGCCGTTCATGAAGATGCTGGCCCCGCTATTCATTTTGCGCTAAATGCTAAACCAGGTGACTTTATTGGCATCACTAATCCGGGAGGGCCAGACCCTCTATTAGCGCCAGCTTCACATTATTATATGGCAGCCGATCCAAGTTCATTACCAGCCTTGATGGCTTTAATTGAAACCATGCAACCTAATGTTCGAGGAAAAGTCGTTATCCGAGTAGAAGACGAAACGCATCGCCAAGAAATTAAATGTCCTCGTGGTTTAGAGATAATCTGGTTGATTGGCTCAGTTGAAGAACAAACTCAAAACTTAATTAATGAATTTATGTCCTGGAAATTACCTGCTGAAGATGTTGCGTTTTGGATTGCCGGTGAAGATAAAATTATTCGTGCATTAAGGCGCCATATTCGCCGTGATAACGGCTATGATCGTAGCTTAATTTATGCAATCCCTTATTGGCGCTTTGGTTACGACGAAGAAGGCTATCACGCTGAACGTCATCATGTAATGGATAACGAAGATGTAAGCTAAACTATCAATGAAAGATTAAACGTTGGCTGTACAGGCTGCATATTCATTTCCTTAATAATATGCAGCCTTTTTTATTTTATACAAAAATTCTTATACCCAATTTAATCATTATAAGCAGCCAATACATGCTGACATAATGTAGAACGTACACAATCTTCTTGCATAAATTTAATTACCCCTACTCGATTATTGGCTTCAAATCGAATAAGCGCATCCGCTAATCCAGACGGTATATTAGAAGGTAAATCACATTGCGTAATATCGCCATTAACCACAACGGTGACATTTTCTCCCATTCTCGTTAGAAATAATTTCATTTGATTGACAGTGACATTCTGCGCTTCATCTAAAATAACAAATGCATTTTCAAAAGTACGGCCTCGCATGTAGGCAAAAGGCGCAATTTCGACTTTGCCAATTTCCGGTCGTAAACAATATTGCAAGAATGATGCGCCTAAACGTTTGACTAATACATCGTAGACAGGACGAAAATATGGTGCAAATTTTTCAGCAATATCTCCGGGTAAAAAACCAAGATCTTCATCTGCCTGCAATACAGGTCGAGTAACAATAATACGTTCTATTTCTTTATGAATTAAAGCATCTGCCGCCAATGCGGCACTGAGAAAGGTTTTTCCACAACCCGCTTCTCCCGTTGCAAAAATAAGATTTTGATGTTTAATCGCATTCATGTATTGGCATTGAGCTTCATTACGTGGAGATAACGCGCGTTCATCACGCTTTTCTCTCGCCATTCCAATCGTATCAATTTCCCCAAATCCTGGTAAAACCATGACATTATCTCGATGTGCTCCGTTACGTTGTTCTTTACGTGAAGTACGTTTATTTTCTCGGCGTAAACGTGTTGCTGCTTTTTGTCTACTCATAGTGGTATTTACCCTTGTTAGTCTTCAAAAAGTCATCGACATCTTTTATTGGTCACTTATTCATTTACCATGAGTCCCCTTTAGACTCTATTTAGTCGCAGAAAACAAAAAAACCGGCCACAATCCTGAACATTAATGCTCGGTTGTTGCCAGTTTTCTGTAAGTAACGAGATTTATCCATTGCTTCTGTCATTCATATTCCCCATCATGGAGTTAGAGTGAAAATTATCGAAGCTTTATGACAGTATAATGACAAAATAAAAATATTTTCAATACTAAAATCATTTATAACAAGTGGACTTAACATAAAAATAACAATAGACGTTATTTTAGGGGGAGTAAATGAATTTCTTACGATTGCCTTTTATTTATTGGTTATTGCTTAACCTCATTCCATTTATTGGTTTTGAACTTCATTCTGGTACTCTGAAAATGGGGTTCTTTTTTTATTTAGGTTTACTCACTATTACGACTTCTGGGATCTGGCTTTTTTATTGCCTTTCATTTTTTATTAAACAAAAAACTTCTCCTAACCCTAATCACACACCAAAGCAATTAGTCACTGAAGGCCCTTATAAAATTAGCCGTAATCCTATGTATCTCGGTTTTTTGGATATCAGTATTGGGCTGTTTTTTATTTTTGGTAATTGGGGATTTTTAGGTGCGGCGATTGCGTTTTACTTTATAACAGATCGCTATACGATAGTACGTGAAGAGAAAATCTTAAGTGAGTTATTTCCACAAGCGTGGCAACAATATTGTCGCCACGTTCGTCGTTGGATGTAATCTAAATAATGCCCTTAAGGCTGTTTGCAATTATTTGCTAAACGATATCCTGCCTTCATCGCTTCACTTTCCGTTTTAAAGAAAACGGCATTTTTATCTGACATGGTTTTATAGCCAGAACAATGGGCAAAATGATAAATTTTGCTATTTATATTACCCTTAATACTTTCAGATAATGATGCATTTGCTTGTTTAGGTGTTTCAGTTTTGGCTTTAGTGACGGGTGCATTATTTGTTACAAATAATCCAGCACCACTATTTTTATGCCCTAATTGCCATTTTACTTCACCTGTCACAAAAGGATTATGATATCCAACGACACGAGCAATACGATTATCACGCTCTTTTTCCCATGCCGTTGGCGGATAAGCCTTATCCCAAGCCATTAATAATTGTTGTTGCTGACGTGACATTGAGAGATTATAGCGGTCATGTAAATAGAAATAGACCCTTGCTACTTGGCCTTTCACTTCATTACGAGGTTCAAAGGTACGTGAAGCAAAATCAACACGGCTACGACATTGACCATATTGGTAAGGCGCTTGAGCGGATAATTGTCCAAAACTGAAGTTACTACGATCACCATTAACCTCGCCAATAGACGGTGCTAAATTATGTAAATCGGCTTCGATTTTGCCAAATACAGGATCATTTTTCACACAATTAGCTCTTCCTCCATTTTGCCAGCATTGACGCTGATGCCCAAACACCCATGCAGGAACAATATGTTCCCACTCAATACGTGCTGCTCTTGTTTGTTGTGTTCTTACTTGATAGCCACAACTGGCTAAATCGACACGACCACCTGATTTCCCCACCCATTCCCAATCACAGCCACAATAAATCGTTCCTTGTGATTTTTGATTTTGATCATAATAAATACGTTCTTTTGCTATCTCTTTTGCTTTTGTGAAATTGTCTGGAGCTTGTGCTTGAACATTTAATGTAAAAACAAATAAACCCAACACAACCGCGGTATAGTGTAATATTTTTCTCAAAGTGGTATCTGCCTTACGCTTTATTTTACTAAATCAAATAAGAATTATCTTTAATAATCAACTGATAATCTTATTTTTATTTTTATTTATATTACCTTTTTTAAATTTATTTTGGGTAATCTTTCTTGTTATTTTTTATATAAAAAATAAAACAATAAGCGTGAATGGTGATAGAAAAAGCCGTTATTCTCGACATTAACGCAAAAGGGATTTGCTATGGTTTAGTCCATCACTGATTTGGAGAAATTGAAAAATGAATGAGAATATGCTGAATTTGATGGATGAATTAGTTGAGATAACAAAAAAGCACGCGAATAACGAAGATGTTAAAGCGCATGCAAGTTTAGAGTCTGAAAATAAATTACGCATTCAAATTATTATTTCTGATAAAAATGAACTGGATATTACGTTAAATTCACTACAACACGCGATGTAAAAAATTAGACACTCGGACGCTTGCGATATAGCCACAAACCCGGCAAGGATAGCCCGATAGAGAGCGCACCGACAATAAATGAAGCTTTAAGGAAATGAGTAACTAAAGCTTCAAAAATCTCCTCGCTATAGCCGATTTGTGTTAACTTCACCACAGAGATCATCGCGATATAAGCATTAATGCCGGGAAACATTGGGATAACCGCCGCAACAGTAAAGACTTTAGGATGAGCAAGCCACCAGCGTGACCATTGAATACCAATACAACCGACTAAAATTGCAGCACAGAAGCTTGCCCACTCAATATTCATTCCACTCATAATCAATACAGTACGTGAGCCATGCCCTATAGCCCCTAATAATGCACAATATTTTAAGGCTCGCAAAGGTACATTAAAAACCATTGCAAAGCCGACTGCTGGAATAGCAGCTAAAATCATATCTTCAATAAGGGTAAGAATAATCGTTATTATGCCCAATCTCTTAACTCCCATACTGCCATCGCTAAAATAACCCCTAAGCAAGTCGCTAATGTCAGCATCGTGGCCATCGCCCAGCGTGCTAATCCTGTATTAACATGGCCTTTAAACATATCAGCAACAGCATTAATTAAAGGAAATCCGGGGACGAGTAATAAAACACTGGCTGCCATTGAAATAGTTGCAGTTGTTTGAAAGTAAGAAAGTTTTAATAATAAACCTGAAACAGATGTGGCAACAAAAGCGGTAATACAAAAATTAATTAATGGATTCATTTGGCGATGAGTCAATGCTTGTCGTACAAACATACCAAGTCCCCCCCCAATAGCAGAGACTAAAAAACCATCCCAATTTCCACCATTTAATTTAGAGAAACAACCACAAGATAAGGCAACCATAAAAATAATTACCCAACGTGGATAACGTAATGGTTTTATATGCTCAAAGCGTTTTCTTGCTTCATGAATATCGGCAAGATGATGTTCAACCAAAATCACAATATGCTGAACTTCTGTCACAACATGCATATTAATGCCACGATCGACTATCTTGCGTGTTGATGTTTGGCAATGCCCATTAACAATGGTGGTTAATACCACTGCATTAGCAGAAATTGCACTTTCAACTTGGTGCACACCTAACGCCAAACCTAAACGAGTTGAGAGTTGCTCAACCAGCATACTTTCAGCACCATGTTGCAATAGCAACAAAGCTGTTTGAATACATAATTTTGTAATTTCACGCTGTTTATCTTCTGAAATGGCCGAACATTCAGCCATTATCTCATTGTCCATACCATGCCTTAGTTTTAATCAAAAACGAGCCATTGCTAATATAAAGTTTATCAACATCGCCTATTTTTCGCTTTATTATCTTTCAAGACTATTATGAACAAATAAAATATTTAAGGCTGTAGATAGATCAATGTTTGTTTACTCATAAGCTTATTAGGGAAATGTGTCTTTTTAGAAAAACCGTTACATAATATGTACTTTAAATAATTTAAGACACCGTTAAGCAACAAATGAATGAGTATCTAAGAGCATACAATAGTATATAACTCGAGCAAATAGACGCCGTCAACAACGCTGAAAATTTAAGAATGACGTACATATAAAATAATAAAGGTACCAAAAAAATTAGCACCTAAAGTAATCTATTACGTCATTTTATAATAAAATTTAATTATTCAACTAACTCATTTGCTTTAACATAAGATGCATCCAGCGTTTCTGCAACAAATACGGGAACACCATAAACGGCAGAAATAACAGATGATAATGGCATCAATTGCTCTTTATCCTCTTTTTGAGGGTTGGCTGTCATTATCATACCCGCACAATATTCACTAAGCAGGGCCTTACCCTCTTTTAGCCAACGCCTTACCGCTTTCATTCCTTCCATATCTTCTTTTTTATGCTCTTTCTCTTTTTTATTAATAGATGGATAAACTAATACAAATTTTTGTTCTTCGTTTAATACAACATTCATTTCAGCAATCCAGTTATTGGCATCTTCCAACGTTTCTGGAAATATTTTCATGGTTACAATAGGAAATTTTTCAACATCCATGACAATAAAATTTGGGTTATTCAACATAATATTTGTCTCTAATTTAAAAACAACAGTCCTCACTTTAGAATGACTATCATTCTCAATCAATGAGTTCCTTTATGTTTAAATAAAAACCGCATTAATGAACAACTGCGCCCTATCTATATTTTTTATCTAGTATTGAGGTGAAAATGTATATCCAAAATGATAAATAATTTTTTATAAACTAAAGTAAAAAAGCCCCTAAATAAGTTAGAGGCTTTTGCTATTTTTTACTTTATGAAAAATATTAGCGAACAACTAAAACAGATTGCTTAGCATAAGCAACGATACCTGATGCATTTGAACCTAATAAGTGCGTTGAAATACTTGGACGACGTGAACCAATCACAATCAAATCAGCATTAATTTTTTCAGCTAACTCTAAAACTTTATCTCTTGCAGAGCCAAATACGGCTGAATACTCTACTTGTTCATTAGGTAGATCAATACCATTAGCTAATTCTTGCAGTTGTTCTTGTACACGTTCAAGTGCTTTGTTAGCAAAAGAGCTCAACATATCATAGTGATAACTATAGCTAATAGAAAAGCGTGAAATATCAGGAATTGCATGAAAAAGATGCAACTTTGCACCTTCTAGTTTGGCAATATAAACAGCGTGTTGTAAGGCTTTCGTCGTTAACTCATCTTCTGAAATATCAACAGGTACTAGAATTGTTTTGTACATAGTAACTCCTCATTATCAGATTATTGTCTGTTTTTATTGTAGCGTTAACCCCATAGCTTGCTTATTTAATCTTCCTCAAGATGCCATTTATGCAATTGTCGGTGAATAAAAGGTGTGACAACAAGCCCAATTGATAAAATAAAAACACACTGAAGAAACAAACCATAAATTGCAATAAAAAAGCGCCCTGTTGGGGTTGCAGGTGCAGGCTCTACTGGTTGACCACTTAACATGGATATTGCATTTAATGAGGATTCCATAAAAGTATGTCCTTCAATCAAATAAAAACCTAATACACCAGGTAATAATCCTAAGAAAAAGAAAATAGAGCCTATTACATAATAGCGTAAGATGCGTAGAATAAAATGATCGAGACTTAAAAGTTCTTGGGTAAATTTTTCCATTATTATTCACTCTATAGAGTGTTTACTCAATAAATGGCTTATTAAATAAATAAGATATACTACGCAAAAGAATATGCCATGAGGAATACTCACAGCATATTAATGAATATATTAACGAACAACTAACACTGAAATTTCCGCGTAACGAACTACGCCCGCAGCTGTTGAACCTAATAAATGGGTACTGATATTAGGTCTACGTGAGCCAATAACAATTAAGTCGGCTTGAATATCTTTTGCTGTAACTAAAATTTCATCACGAGGTGAACCAAAAGTAACCGTATAAGCGACCTTTTCAGCAGGTAAATCCACCGAATCTACCAACATTTGCATATCATTTTCTGCTTTCACTGTCGCTTTATCTTTAATCTCTGGATAACCCAGTGAATAAGCATTAATGATTGCCGAAGAGATAGGAAGAACATGAATTAAATGTAAATTAGCCCCTGTTTCTTTTGCTAAATATACCGCATGTCGTACCGCTTTACTGGTTAACTCTTCTTCTACAATATCAATAGGTACTAAAATCGTTTTATACATAATAACCCCTCTCAACACTCCATTTGCCTTAATCCTACCGCAATAACCCAAAGATTACTGTGAGTGAATTAACTAAAAACAATCTAATCTTAATATAAACCTACTTTAATTATTAATACGTTATACGAAAAAACAAAAGATCTTATTCAAAATAATCGGCATTATGTTGCTGTGTTAGCCTCCATATTTGATTACGCACATCACGGACAGTATTAATCAACTCTGAAGCCGTTAATCCTATCGGTCCAATGCCTTTTTCAACTAAAATATCAGCAGCAATACCGTGTATCCAAACTGCACTTTTAACCGCATCGGACATTGCCATTCCTTGTGCTAAAAAGCTGCCCATTATACCAGTTAATACATCACCACTTCCTGCTGTGGATAATCCACTATTACCCGTAGTATTGATTGTTATTTCACCTTTAGGGGAAGTAATAACCGTATTTTGTCCTTTGATAATTGCCCAACAATGGTAAAGTTTTGCGACTTCTTTAGCTGCTTGTACTCGGTTATTTTGAATATCACTCAGCGTACAATCAAGCAAGATAGCAGCCTCTTTAGGGTGGGGTGTTAATACACAATGTTGATTAAGTGAGATTTGTGATTTTAATTTTGCCATCAACACTAGCGCATCAGCATCAAAAACATAAGGTTGGTTTTCATCACGTTGGGCTAATATATTTAATAAAATATTTTCAGAATTTGCTGACAATCCCAACCCGCAACCAATCGCCCAAGCAGAAATATCTTGCCTATCAACTAACGCAGACGCTGTTTTTAGCATGAGTTCTGGCGCACTATCAATAAAAGGAAGAGGCAATTGTGATTGCGCAAAACCAAGGAAAACTTTTCCACACCCCGCTTTTAATGCGCTTTTACCCGCGAGTACGATGGCACCACTCATTCCTTCAGCGCTCCCAATAATACCGATTGTTCCAAACGTGCCTTTATGTGTATTTCCTGTTTTACGCTGATAAAGCACTGGATAATGTGTTATTGCATGTAATAGTTGCTCTTTTTTCATCTTATGCTCCTTCACCATTTCCTGCTTTTTTCTTATTATTAATCACAATAAATTTACTGCGCCTCGTTCTCGATTGAGATGCAAAGTATAGCGCGATTTTAGTAAATCAATGAGAGAGCGTATTATTTTACTTAATTGCCACACTAACAGGCTCAATCTTATAAAATGCTTGAAGCTATACTATTCATCCCTCGTCAAGACTTTGCTATTCTATCAGCCTAATTTAATATTATGAGCCAATTAAAGACAAAGGAAGTAGATAATGAACGAAAAATTTAAAACACAAGCAGATGTTGAAACATTGGCAGAAGAAGTGGCTTGTTTAAAAACGCTTGTCACTTATATGTTAAAAGCATTAGGCCAAGCTGATGCTGGACGTATTATTTTGAATATTGAGCGCGCTATTGCAGAAGTTGATGACGAAAAACAAGCAGAAACATTCCGTAATACTATTAGCCAAATTAAAACTGTTTATCGCCAATAATTGATTTATTTTGGATTGGGTACTAGTACATATTTTTATTCTATTTTCTGAACTTTTTGTGCTGCACAAATAAACAAAAATTAGTTTTAAATTCCTATATACTCAGTCTCGAAATAAACCATTCTTTATTCATTTAGCTACCCCTCTACCTTTATAGAGGGGATTTTTTCGCATCATCTTTCTTATTATTTCTCTTATTAAAAATGTTTTCATATTTTATAAATGATAATGATTTTGTTTTTTCGTTATTTTTAGCTAATTATATGAATAACATTTTTTTGTTAAATATTTTTAATGTTATTTAAATCAAGGAATAAGATCAAAAACCTAACCAACCTAACCAACCTAACCAACCTAACCACATTGATTATAAATCAAGCAATAAGATGCAGTGAATGACATTGTTCTTAATGTTAATAAATTATGACTTTACTCTTTTTTACATTTAAACTACTATTTTTCATTAACCAAAATAAAGATAAATCCTAATATCACTACAATTACGTTATTTTATTTATTACCAAATATAAAAACTAATTAATAAATGAACGGCTAGCTTATTGTCCTTAAACACAATTATAGCAATAAATTTAGATTCTTCCGGATTAAAAAATTTAACATTTTATATTTTTACACTTATTCTGATTTATCGTCCTCCCTGTTTATATGTTACACTTAATAAGTATGTACTAAAAAATAAACATGAGGCTAAAATGAAACCACTTCTCTTATCTCTGCTATTATTGCCCGCTGTTGCTTTTGCTAACCCAACAAAAATGGCTGATGATTACTGTGATACCTTTAAAGATATCTCAATTAAAGCTTATGATACAAAAGAGCCAGCAGAGAAAATTGCTAAAGATGCAGTAGCCTCTTTAAATGCAAAGAAATTTGATTTTGCAAAATTAGAAGCGACTGAAGCACAATTTACTGAAGGTACTATCGAAGTTGTTAATTCTTTACGTGACGCAAAAGCTGAAATTGGCTCTCGAGCAGAATTTCAAGAAGGCCTAACTCAAATTGTTGCCGCTTGTAAAATTCAATTGACCTCCGCGTTAGAAGAGCAGAAAAAATAATTATTTCATCAGCAACATGAATAACAATCAATATAAAGAGTAGAGATTATCCTGCTCTTTTTTCTTTTCCCTCTCCCATCACTTATTCTTCTATTTTTTATATTCTAAATAATTTGCAGACGGCTAGGTGACAAGTGAATAAGTCGCTAGGAGCATACGACAAGTGCGAGTAAACGTAGTCAACAACACTGCGACTTGAAGTATATAAACAATATCATGACGAACAGATAAGTTAGCAACTATAGCGTATCTATTATCTATAGATATTAAGGTTTATAATACTTTAGTAAATACTTATTAGCACTGGCCATAAAAAGGAGATATTGTGAGCAACGAACAATCCATCCAGCGATTAAGAAGACTACGCCAGTCAGAAAACCTGCGCGCACTCTTTCAAGAAACAACACTAACTAAGAATGACCTTGCTCTACCTATATTTGTAGAAGAAGGGCTTGATGATTATCAACCTATTAAAAGTATGCCGGGTGTTGTTCGTATTCCTGAAAAGCGTCTAGCTTATGAAATTGAACGTATAGCAAAAGCAGGCATTAAAACTGTTATGACTTTTGGGGTATCTCATCACCTTGATGAAACTGGGAGTGATGCTTGGAAAAGTGATGGCTTAGTTTCTCGTATGTCTCGTATTTGTAAAGATGCCGTACCAGAAATGATTGTGATGTCTGATACCTGTTTTTGTGAATATACATCACATGGTCACTGTGGTGTTTTACATGGAGAACATGTTGATAATGATGAAACTATCTATAATTTAGGGCTTCAAGCTGTTGCAGCCGCACAAGCTGGTGCTGATTTTATTGCACCATCAGCCGCCATGGACGGACAAGTTGCGGCCATTCGTGTCGCACTTGATAAAGCGGGATTTAGCGACACAGGTATTGTTTCTTACTCTACTAAATTCGCTTCTGCATTATATGGTCCTTTCCGTGATGCGGCAGGATCACGCTTAATTGGTGATCGCAAAACCTATCAAATGAATCCAATGAATCGCCGTGAAGCAATTCGTGAATCATTAATTGATGAGCAAGAAGGCGCTGATATGCTGATGGTAAAACCCGCAGGTGCTTATTTAGATATTATTCGCGATGTGCGTGAACGTACGTTATTACCTTTAGCGGCTTATCAAATCAGCGGTGAATATGCACAAATTAAATTTGCGGCATTAGCAGGTGCGATTGATGAAGATCGGGTGGTAATGGAAACTTTAGGTTCAATTAAACGTGCGGGTGCGGATTTAATTCTGTCTTACTTTGCACTTGATTTAGCTGAAAGAAACCTACTTTAACCATCTTATGCTCTGAATAATTCAAGTTACAGATAGGCGGTAATTGCGATGAATACCGCCCAACAATGCTACAACTTGAAGTATGACGAGTAATCTTATTATGGGGCTACTACTATGGATAACTGTATTTTCTGTCAAATTGTTGCGGGAAAAGCACCTTGCCATAAAATTTGGGAAGATGATCACCATCTCGCTTTCCTCTCTATATTTCCTAATACCAAAGGCTTTACTGTTGTTATTCCTAAAAAACACTATCCAAGTTATGCGTTTGACTTAAGTGACGAAGCTTTAGCCTTACTCGTTATTGCGACCAAAAAAGTCGCTAAGATCTTAGATAAAACATTTCCCGATGTTTCTCGTTCAGGAATGTTTTTTGAAGGATTTGGTGTTGATCATGTTCATAGTAAACTTAGCCCAATGCATGGCACAGGTGATATGACGAAATGGACGCCCATTGAAAATAAGCAGAAGATTTTCTTTGATAAATATCCTGGTTATCTTTCATCTCACGATTTTGAACGTGCAAGTGATGAAGAGCTTGCACAATTAGCGGCTTTGATCAGAAAAAACAATCAATAAAGACAACAAATATAAAAAAACGCTCAGCCTTATCTTTCAAGCTGAGCATTTTATCAATGAAAATCAGTTACTTAATTAAAACCCTTGCTTCCATCAACAAATAAGGCTGAACTTTCTGTTCGAGAAGTTCAATTAATGCCGGAGCGTTAAAGCGATAATTATCAGGTATTCCCAATACATGGGCTTTTTTATAGCGCATGATTGCAGGGAAATGTGCAGATAATCGATTTAAATGTTTAAGAAGTAATAAAAGATTTAGGATTTAAAGCAATACCTATTAAAGGATATGTATTTCAGAAAGCCGTTATGGAAATGCCTGAAACATTGAAAGGAATATTAAACGAAAAATATAAAGTCGAACTGTATACTTATGAAAAGAGCGACTCATTTAAACCTGGTAATTTAGCTGACAATATTATCATTACCCCGATCACTCTTGTGGCAGATGTGATTGCTACCCCTGTGATTATTTTTGCCTTTTGGGATTATATTTGGCGATAGAAAATTCGGAGATAATGGATCAGTTATTATTTACTGATCCATTATTAATATAAATTAATAATTATTTGTAAGTAATTCGAGTTGGCTTATCTAACATAATTTCTGTTTTTGCAGGCTCTGTTTGTGCAATGACTTTACCTTGGCGAATTGAATAACGTACTGGCACTTGGCGACGTAAAGCATCAAATCCATTATCTGCTGGCAGAATAATAAAGTTTGCACTGTTTCCTACTTCAACACCATAATCCGTTAAAGCCAATGTTTTAGCACTGTTGTGGCTAATTAACTGTAATCCATTATCAATTTGACCATAACCCATTAATTGGCAAACATGTAACCCCATATGCAAGACTTGGAGCATATTTGCCGTACCTAATGGATACCAAGGATCAAAAACATCATCATGGCCAAAACAGACGTTGATATGACTTTCTAACATCTCTTTTACGCGAGTAATACCTCGACGTTTTGGATAGGTATCAAAACGGCCTTGCAAGTGAATATTCACCAGAGGATTTGCCACAAAGTTAATACCTGACATTCTTAGCAATCGGAATAAACGTGAAGTATAAGCCCCATTATAAGAATGCATAGCGGTTGTATGACTTGCTGTCACTCGTGAACCCATATTTTCTTTATGAGCTAACGCCGCAACAGTTTCAACAAAACGTGATTGTTCATCATCAATTTCATCACAATGAACATCAATTAAACGATCATATTTTTGTGCTAACGCAAAGGTTTTATGGAGTGATTCAACACCATATTCACGTGTAAATTCAAAATGAGGAATAGCGCCAACAACATCTGCGCCTAATTTTAATGCTTCTTCTAATAAAGCTTCGCCATTAGGGTAAGACAAAATACCTTCTTGAGGGAAAGCAACGATTTGTAAATCAACCCAAGGTTTAATTTCTTCTTTCACTTCTAACATGGCTTTTAATGCAGTGAGTGAAGCATCAGAAACATCCACATGGGTTCTAACATGCTGAATACCATTAGCAATTTGCCATTGAAGTGTTTGCCATGCACGTTGTTTAACATCATCATGAGTTAACAGTGCTTTTCTTTCAGCCCAACGCTCAATACCTTCAAATAATGTTCCCGATTGATTCCAATTCGGTTGCCCTGCGGTTTGAGTTGTATCTAAATGAATATGAGGTTCAACAAAAGGAGCGTGAACTAAGCCACTCTGTGCATCTAATGCTTCAGGATGAAAATTATTTTCAGGTTGTGGTTCTATTGCTTTAATTTTGTTATTTTTTAGCGTAATGCGCCACAAACCGTCTTTTCCAGCAAGACGAGCATGATTAATTTGTTCGATATTTTTACCCAGCATGACTTATCTCCGCTTGTCGCGCTGTACGACGATTTAATATTGGATTTAACACAGCGTAACTTATTGCTCCACCTAATACAGCATTAACAGGTACAATACCCGGTAACCAATGTCCTGCAACAATTCCGATAGCGACAGCAAGTAGCGCTACCCAGTTAACCGATTGCATTGTAGCAACATGAAAGGTGTTATAGCGTGCCTTATTCATCAGATAATCTGCAATAATAACGCCACCTACAGGTGGAATTGCAGCAGACAAAAAGGTTAACCAACCGACAAAATTATTATAAAGCCATAATGCACACAACGTACCGATAATACCGTTTATCACTGAAAGCTTTTTACTTGATAAACCGGTGATATTGGCAAAACCTAATCCTGATGCATATAGCGCATTGTCATTCGTTGTCCAGATATTTAACCCCAGCACCACGATTGCAGGAAGCAATAATCCTTGTGCAATCATAACATCAGAAATATCAGCCATTCCCAGTGAAGCCGCGCCCGCAGCACCAAAGACAAACATCAAGGTATTTCCTAAGAAGAAGGCAATAATGGCGACAACCACCGCAACTTTAGGATTGCGTCCAAACCGCACGAAATCAGCAGTTAATGTACCCGCACTAATAAAGGATCCCACAACCATCGCTAGTGCTAAATTAAAATCTAATGGTTGGGCAGGTTTTACTGCCATCAATGTCGAAAGCCCCCCCAAATCATGTATCGCAAGATAAACAGAGTAACTTCCGAGGATGGCTATAGCGGGAACAGCAATGATAGAGAGAACAGTGAGCGCAGAAATACCGAAGAATACAGTGATGGTCATTAAGATGCCGGAAATGGCGATAAGGAGATTAATATCAATACCTGTGGCTTTTCCTACCGGAATGGCGAACATTGCCACCCCCACACCAAACCAACCCACCTGAGTACCACCGAGTAAAAATGAGGGAAGCCAAGAACCTTTAATACCGAAAGAGTAACGCGCGAGGAGATGTGTAGTGAGACCCGTTTTTGAACCAATAAAACCAAGAAATGCGGTGTAGATACCAAGAAGAAGATTACCAATTAGAACTGCGAGGAAGAAATCATTAAAGGAGAGACCAGTACCAAGAGCGCCGCCAGTCCACATACTGGCTGAAAAAAACGTTAATCCCAACATCACAAAGGTTAACGCTAATCCACCCTTTCTTGCGGATATGGGCACAGGGCCCTGACTATAATTGTTGTCCTGAGACACTTTAACCCCCTATTAATTTCACCAGGCCAAAAAAATCTGACGAATTCTATCTACATAAAAATATTATGCAAACGTTTTCGTCGTCTGTTTATTATAATTAATGGAATGCTTCATTTAAGGAGAGTTGACTTTCATCACAAATATAGGAGAAAAATCGTTGTCTTACTTGAATTTATCTCGTTATTTTGAACATGTCTTATAAAGTAATTTTATTTAGAAATATTTATGATAGAAATTAATAACATTTTTCACCTATACACGCATCACTTACATAAACAATATTTATAGTTATAGAAAAAAGACAGTGATAAAAATATAAAAGAGGAATTTACATTCCTCTTTTATAACCAGTAAATTAGGCGTTTAAATTTATTTTTCTCGCAGGTTGATCACCTGCAACGTAATAGTCAGCCTCGCTTTTAGGTAAAGGTGCTATTCCTCTTACCTTATCAGCTAGCTTTTCTGCCATCATAATGGTAGTCGCATTCAAATTACCTGTAATAATTAAAGGCATAATAGATGCATCAATAACTCTTAAGTTTTTAATACCATGTACTCGACCTTCCCCATCAACAACCGCCATTTCATCTGTACCCATTTTACAAGTACCACAAGGGTGAAATGCCGTTTCTGCTCGTTCTCTAACAAAAGCATCAAGTTCTTCATCACTTTGAATGTGTTTCCCAGGGCTAATTTCTTCTCCACGATAAGGATCTAATGCAGGTTGTGCCATTATTTCTCGTGTGATCCGAATTGCTGCACGAAACTCTTCCCAATCTTGTTCTGTGGACATGTAATTAAACAAGATACTTGGATGTTGATGAGGATCTGTAGATGCTAATTTTACTCGCCCCCTACTAGGTGAACGCATCGATCCCACATGTGCTTGGAAACCATGAATATCTACGGCATTGGTCCCATTATAATTGATGGCGACGGGCAGAAAGTGGAATTGAATATTAGGCCACGCGTATTTTTCGCTAGAGCGAATAAATCCCCCAGCTTCAAATTGATTACTTGCACCTATACCTGTTCCTTGAAATAACCATTGCGCACCAATCTTAGGTTGGTTATACCATTTTAAAGCAGGATAAAGTGAAACAGGTTTTTTACATTCATACTGCAAATACATTTCTAAATGATCTTGCAGATTTTCCCCAACACCCGGTAATACATGTACAGGTGAAATATTAAATTCATTTAATACCTTTTCAGGCCCCACCCCCGAACGTTGCAAAATTTGAGGCGAAGCAATTGCACCAGCGCAAAGTAAGACTTCTCGATTGGCTTTGACACGATGAGGTGTGGTGTTTTCTCCTGAAAAATAACGAACACCCACGGCTTTTTTACCTTCAAATTCGATGATATCTGTTGTCGCATGAGTCTCAATCGTTAAGTTTTTACGTACTTTGGCTTGATCAAGATAGCCTCTTGCTGTGCTTGCTCGACGACCTTTAGGTGTGACGGTTCTATCCATCGGGCCAAAACCCTCTTGCTGATAGCCGTTAAGGTCAACCGTTCTTGGATATCCCGCTTGTACACCAGCCTCAATCATTGCTTGAAATAAGATATTATTGCCTTTTTTCGGCGTAGTCACGCTTACGGGCCCTTTATCACCATGGTAATCATTAGCACCAATATCACGTGTTTCAGCTTTACGAAAATAAGGCAAACAGCTTAAATAATCCCACTCTTCAAGACCGGGTAATTTAGCCCAACCATTAAAATCCATCGCATTACCGCGAATATAACACATACCATTGATTAATGATGATCCACCAAGCCCTTTACCACGACCACATTCCATTCGTCGGTTATTCATATAGGGTTCAGGCTCAGTTTCATAAGCCCAGTTATATCGCCTACCTTGTAACGGATAAGCTAATGCCGCTGGCATTTGTGTGCGAAAATCGAACCTGTAGTCCGGACCTCCAGCTTCAAGGAGCAGCACAGTAACTTCAGGATCTTCTGTCAAGCGGGTAGCAAGAACGTTACCGGCTGAACCAGCACCGATAATAATGTAGTCATAGACCATTGTTATCTCCTCTGTTTCAGTCATTAAAAAAAGAATGGATTAAAAAACGGATGAAAACTCCCCAAGTTCAACTTGAATTGATTTTATTTGAGTATAATTCTGTAATGTAACAAGCCCGTTTTCACGCCCTACGCCAGAATGTTTATAGCCACCCACTGGCATTTCTGCTGGAGACTCTCCCCATGTATTAATCCAACAAATACCAGCTTCTAATTGGTGAATAACACGGTGAGCTGTTGTGAGATCTTTGGTGACAAGACCTGCAGCTAAACCATAAACGCTATTATTTGCGCGTAAAATCACTTCATCTTCAGTTTGATAACTGAGAATACTCATCACAGGGCCGAAAATTTCATCTTGCGTGATTTTCATATCATCAGTGCAATCTGTGAAAACGGTAGGGGCAACATAAGCGCCTTGAGCCAAATTGCCTTCCAATAGACGATGACCACCGCAAAGTAATCTCGCCCCTTGAGTTTTACCTAACTCAATATAATTCAAGACTTTTTCAAGATGAGGAAAACTGACCAATGGACCAAAATTAGTATCCATTTCAAGAGGAGAACCGATCCTAATACGTGATACGCGCTCTGTAATTTTCGCTTCAAATGCAGGTTTTAATCTTTCAGGAACAAAAATACGAGTACCATTAGTACACACCTGCCCTGAACTATAAAAATTCGCCATCATCGCAATATCAGCGGCGGTATCTAAATCTGCATCATCAAAAATAATTAAAGGCGATTTTCCACCAAGCTCCATTGTCACTTCTTTTAAACTTGATGCAGAGGCATTTGACATCACCTTCTTACCGGTTTCAATTCCACCAGTAAAGGAAACTTTAGCAATATCAGGATGTTGTGTTAGCCACTGTCCTACATTGGCTTTTCCTGTAACAACATTAAAAACCCCTTTCGGCAATCCCGCTTCGGTGTATATTTCAGCCAATTTTAATGCCGTAAGTGAAGTCATTTCACTCGGTTTAAAGATCATCGCATTACCCGCGGCAAGTGCAGGTGCCGATTTCCACAACGCGATTTGAATGGGATAATTCCAAGCACCAATCCCAGCAACAATTCCCAAAGGCTCACGTCGCGTATAAACAAAAGCGGTTTCCCTAAGCGGAATTTGCTCCCCTTCAAGGGCTGGGATCAGACCTGCGTAATACTCTAAAACATCAGCTCCCGTCACAATATCAACATAGCGTGTTTCAGATAGCGGTTTGCCTGTGTCTAAGGTTTCTAAATGAGCCAATTCATCATTACGTTCACGCAAAATATCAACAGCACGTCGTAAAATTCGAGAGCGTTCCATTGCTGTCATTGCGGCCCATATTTTTTGTCCTTGTTTAGCACTTTCAACGGCCCAATTGATATCTTCTTCACTCGCGGACTGTAAATGTGCGATCACTTCGCCATTAGCTGGATTAATCGCTTCAAATTGCTCACATTCCGGTTGTGCACAATCAACATATCCACCATGAATATAAAGTTTCTGTAACGGTGGGTTTGGCATAGTTTCTCCTTTGTTATTGGTTTTTTTAGGTCTTTATTGGGCTCCGATTTGCAAGTTGCATATCGATATATTCATTGGTAATGGTTTTAGCTTCATCAAGAGAAAAAGGGGCATTACTCAATGCACTTCGTAGCCATAAGCCATCAATTAATGCGGCTAACCCTTTTGCAGCCAAACGAGCTTGATCTTTAGCAAGAACACGCCCAAACTCGTAACTTAAATTGGAATAAAGCCTTTTATCATTGACCTTTTGTAGACGATTCAAATTAGGCTGATGCATACTACTTGCCCAAAACGCTAACCATGTTTTCATCGCAGCTTCACTGGTTTGAGTGGTATCAAAATTACCCTCAACAATGGCTTGGATGCGTTGTTTAGGTGTTGCATCACTTAACATTCTTAAGCGTATCGCCACCGCAAAACCTAATTGATATTGAATATGGCGCATGGCAGCTTCCAATAATCCATTTTTATCACGAAAGTAGTGGCTAATAATGCCGTTAGAAACACCGGCTTTTCGAGCTATCAATGCGATACTCGCCTCTTGCATTCCAACCTCATTAATGACTGCTAACGTCGCTTGGATTAATTGCTGTTTACGTATCGACTGCATTCCTATCTTCGGCATGTTTTAAAGACCTAAAAAATACATTGAACACATTTATTAAACGTTTTTTTAATTGAACATTCAATCAATATTAACTATTGTTTATCACAATTAGTTTACAAATAAACATGGGAGGACATTGTGAAAATTTGAATCTTTGCAACTAATTCAATTAGTTAACAAAGAATGCAACTTTTAACTTTTAGATAAATAAATTTTTGGAATTTCTGATGACAACTCTTAACAGCACAAAAAAACCCCAGAAAGACAAGCTAAACTCTGTCGTTTTTTTCGCTTCAGCAACGCTAATTTTAGCGTTTTCTTTTTTCACGATTCTCATGACAGAAACAGCAAATACATGGATTGTGGCAACACTGGGATGGGTATCAAAAACCTTTGGTTGGTACTATTTATTGGCAGCAACGTTATATATTGTTTTTGTTATTTTTGTTGCCACTTCTCGTTTTGGAAATATCAAATTAGGACCTGAACAATCAAAACCTGAATTTAGTGTTTTAAGTTGGTCTGCAATGTTATTTGCAGCAGGTATTGGGATTGATTTGATGTTTTTCTCTGTGGCAGAACCCATTACACAATATATGTTACCGCCAACTGGCGAAGGTGAAACAATAGAAGCAGCCCGTCAGTCGATGGTGTGGACTTTATTCCACTATGGCCTGACGGGCTGGTCTATGTATGCACTTATTGGTATTGCACTAGGCTATTTTAGTTATCGTTACAATTTACCATTGACTATACGTTCTGCACTTTATCCTATCTTTGGAAATCGTATTTATGGCCCAATTGGTCATACTGTTGATATCGCTGCTGTATTAGGAACTATTTTTGGTATTGCAACAACATTAGGTATTGGTGTTGTACAACTTAATTATGGTCTAAAAGTTCTTTTTGATTTACCTCAAGGGTTGGGTGTTCAAGGAGGATTAATTCTATTATCAGTTATTATGGCGGTTATTTCGGCAACATCAGGTGTCAATAAAGGGATCAGAATTTTATCTGAACTGAACGTATTACTCGCCTTGGGACTTATTTTATTTATCTTATTTGCAGGTGATACTGAATTTTTATTAAATGCATTGGTATTAAATGTCGGTGATTATACTAATCGTTTCTTAGGGATGACGTTAAATAGCTTTGCATTTGATAAACCAACAGATTGGATGAATAGCTGGACACTATTTTTCTGGGCTTGGTGGGTTGCATGGTCACCTTTTGTTGGTCTATTTTTAGCACGGATCTCAAGAGGACGAACTATTCGACAGTTTGTCATAGGCACATTAATTATTCCCTTTGTTTTTACACTGTTATGGTTATCTATTTTTGGTAACAGCGCATTATATGAAGTGATCCACGGCAATAAAGAACTAGCACAAACAGTATTAGAAGCACCTGAAAAAGGATTTTATTCCTTATTAGAACTCTACCCCGGTTTTGGTTTAACGGCTTCTGTCGCTACAATTACGGGGCTATTATTTTATGTCACCTCAGCCGATTCCGGTTCATTAGTATTAGGTAATTTCACCTCTCAATTAAGTCATGTTAATAACGATGCACCCAACTGGCTTCGTATTTTTTGGTCTATTGCCATTGGATTGTTAACATTAGGTATGTTAATGGCCGATGGTATTTCGGCATTACAAAACACAACAATTATCATGGGATTGCCCTTCAGTTTTGTTATTTTTTTTATTATGGCAGGGCTTTATAAATCATTAAAAGTCGAAGATTTTAGACGTGTTAGTTCTCTAAACACCAATGCACCTGCGCCACTTTATGGTAATACCACGATGAATTGGAAACAGCGTTTAGGGCGGGTTATGAACTTCCCAGGAACAACCTATACACAACGCATGTTAGATTTAACCTGTATGCCAGCAATGCAAGATGTTGCTAAAGAGCTTTTATTACGTGGAGCTAAAGTCGAATTCAATTCTTACCCAATTGAAGATAATGAACGCTTACATCATTTGGAGCTTGTGGTCGATCTCGATCAAGAACAGAATTTTATTTATCAAATTTGGCCACAAAAATATTCAGTACCCGCATTTACCTATCGTGCTCGCCGAGGTAAATCAGATTATTACCGTTTAGAAACCTATTTATGGGAAGGTACACAAGGTAATGACTTAATGGATTACACCAAAGAGCAGGTGATCACGGATATTTTAGACCAATATGAAAAACACTTAAATTTTATTCATCTTAGTCGTGAAGCACCGGGAACAACACTAACTTTCCCTGAATCAAACTAAATAGTAACTGAAAATAAAGAAAAGGAGATCATTATGTGATCTCCTTTTTTTATTAGATATATTTTTATTTCACTGAAATAAACAGCAATCCAACGCCCAAAAGAATGAGTAATACGCCAATCATTTTATCTGCGATTTTTTGATGCGAAAGTATCTTTGTTCGTAATAAAGGCGTAGAGAAAAATAACGCAACACAGCTAAACCAAACCCAATGTGCAACAGAGATAAACATGCCATAAGAAAGGTTTACCCAGAGCGGGTGACTTAAATTAGCCACTTGTGTATAAAGCGCAATAACAAATAGCATTGTTTTAGGATTTAGTGCATTAGTGAGAAAACCACTGCATAATGCCTGATACGCACTAGGGGCTGAATTTATCGCATTTTCAATCGTTAATTGCGTTTTATTGATTAATGATTTAAAGCCTAAATAAATTAAATACCCCACACCGAATAACTTCATCATAAAAAAGAGTATTGGGGATCCTGTAATAATAAAAGAAACACCAAATACAGTATAAAAAACATGAATCTGAACACCAATCGCAATACCAATCGCCGTAACAAGTCCAACTTTCACACCATAGGAATAACTATTTTTTGTCACCATAGCAAAATCAGGCCCAGGACTAATAACTGCCAATATTGTGATCACCGCTACAGCAATTAGCTCACTCATTGTTTTCCTTATTCTCACTTTCGAGTTAATTATAAGTAATAAAAAGTGACATAAAATAGGTTCTTATTTTAATAAAAAATCTATTTAATCCACCATAAGCCAATCTATTTTGCTAATTTGACTAAAAATAAAAAGCGATTTATCTTGCAATATATCTGTAAGTTTTCATCGTCTATTTTATTACTTACTTTATGGCTTACTTTTATGAAAATGCCCTCTTTAACATCCTTACGTTTTTTTAATAGTGCCGCACAAACGGGCAGTTTTGTCAGTGCCGCAGAGCAACTTCATGTCACACACAGTGCGGTAAGCCGACAAGTCCGATTATTAGAAGATGAATTAGGTATTCCTTTATTTGAACGCCGTAATCGCGCAGTTTATTTAAATGAAGCAGGACGATATTTATATAAAACAACTTCTTCAATATTTGAACAGCTTGAAGACGCGGTTACACATCTTCGTTCACCTTTAAATAATCCCGTATTAGTGGTTTCATGTGAACCGACTATTGCCATGAAATGGCTTATTCCTCGCCTTTCTCACTTTTATGCATTACATCCTGAAATCACGTTGCACCTAGTTGCCGCGGGAGGTGCAATTGATTTTAATAAAGAAGGAGTTGATTTGGCCTTTCGACGGGATGATTTTTTATGGAATAAGAATATTTATGCAGAAAAAGTGTGTGATGAAAAAATTGGAGCTGTCATAAAGCCTAATAATATCCATCATGTAAATAACCAATTAACGACTCTATCGCGCCCTCAAGCTTGGCAAGATTGGTATCAATATTCGGGTATGACATTTGCTTCTACCAGTACCAGTCAGTATGAACATTTTTATCTGGCTATTCAGGCGGCTCTAGCGGGATTAGGTACGACGATAGCCTCTTTTCTTATGGTACAAGATGAATTAAAAGATCAACAGCTTATCGCCACACACGGCTTTGTTAATGATGGTTCAAGCTATTACTTACTCTCACCCAGTGAAATTATGCCTAACTCAAAGCAAGATAAATTTAAAAACTGGATCATTGCTGAAGCGGAAAAATGTGCAATAGAGACTGAAGAATTGCAAAGGTAATCGTAATTTTATCTCAAAGTCATTCAACTATTTGTTTGCTCCCAAAAAATAAGATGAATAAATAATTATAATTTTATCATATTTATTTACTTCTTTCTTTTTTTTAGTAATCTATGTGAACTAATAAAACATAGAATAATTTACTTGGGAAACATAACATGAATCGTCGGTCATTTTTAACATCATCAAGCCTAGTTATTAGCGGATTATCATTAAGTCCTTTTGTGAGTTCAGTTTATGCCAATGAAACACTAAAAAATAAATTGGTTTTTAATGCAGAAAATCCGTTACTGCTTAATTTCAATGAAAACTCATTAAGTATGTCACAAAAAGCTAAACAGGCCATTATTAATGCCTTACCTAATGCATTTAGATATCCAGATGATGCTCGTAGCAAGTTAATTAATGAGTTAGGAAAAGAATTTAAACTTTCAGACAAGCATATTTCTTTAGGAAATGGCTCATCTGAGACAATTCAAGCAGCAGTGCAATATGTTGCGAACAAAGCACAAAAAGAAGGTAAAGCAATTCAACTGATTGTTCCTGATCCCACGTTTAACTATGCAGAGCTTTATGCAGAACCTTTAGGGGTAAAAATCGTTAAAATCCCTGTTGATAAAACATTAGCTTTTGATTTAGAAACCATGCAAAAAAAAGCTCAAGAATTTGATGGCATCAGCATGGTATATCTGTGTAATCCGAATAATCCAACAGCAATGTTGACGCCAACTGCAGCTTTAACCCATTGGATAAAATCAGCAAAAGAGAATGTCTTTTTTATCATTGATGAAGCATACGCTGAGTTTGTTTCAACACCTGAATTTACCAGTGCAATTACGTTAGTTGAAGCAGGATATAAAAATCTGATTGTCGCTCGTACTTTCTCAAAAATTTATGCATTAGCAGGACTTCGTGTGGGTTATGGTGTTGCTGTTCCTGACGTTGTTGCGGATGTTGATGTGTTTGTTTCCATTGATAATACTAATACTGCAGGTGCCGTTGCCGCATTAGCCTCATTAAAAGATAAAGCCTATGTGGAATATAGCCGTAAGTCGATTGATGTTTCACGCCAAATGGTAGTTGATGTCTTAAAAGAGCTGGATATTGAATACGCACCTTCTCATGCCAATTTTATATTCCATAAAGTTAAAGGTGATGTGAAAACCTATCAAAATAGAATGAAAGACGCGAACATAATGGTTGGACGTGAATTTCCCCCCGCTTTGGGTTGGAGCCGTTTAACGTTAGGCACACCCGAAGAGATGAGATATTTCGTCACTACATTAAAAGCCTTTAGAACTAAAGGTTGGATTTAGTCTGATTTAATGATTAATTAGCAGTTGATGAAAATAACGCGCTTGAAAATACTATCAAGGGCGTTTTTATGCACTTTTTTCATAATTTTCCTAAAAAAAAACAGAATATCAATGAAATAGTCAACAATAAGCTATCACATTGAAAATATGACTCAGTGATATAATTCACATAGTTATTTCGATATACAAAAAATGATCCTAATATTAAATTTTAATTTTTTATTAATAGAAAAATGCCTGATAAATATCAGGCATTGGTAGTGGTAGCTAAATTTAAATAAGTGAAATCTTAAAGCGGATCCACTTTTAAGCAAGAGACGGCATGGCGGAAACTCCCTTCTAATAAAGGGCGTGTTTTGGCACATTCTTCATCAGCCATTGGGCAACGTGTACGAAAGATGCAACCTGATGGCGGATTAATTGGAGAAGGTAACTCCCCTTCTAATAAATCAATATGCTTATTGCGTTCTTTATCAGGATCAGGGATAGGTACTGCTGACATTAATGCTTTGGTATAAGGATGTAATGGATGATGATAAACCTCATCATAGGTGCCTAATTCCACTGCATGCCCTAAATACATCACTAAGACACGATCTGAAATGTGTTTTACTACAGCAAGATCGTGCGCAATAAAAATCAAAGATAATCCCATCTCTTTTTGAATATCTTTAAGTAAGTTAACAACCTGTGCTTGAATTGATACGTCTAATGCAGAAACAGGCTCATCACAAATCACTAATTTAGGCTCTAGAATTAATGCACGCGCAATACCAATACGCTGGCATTGCCCACCTGAGAATTCATGAGGATAACGGTTGATTAAGTTTGGCAATAATCCAACTCGCATCATCATTGCTTTGACTTTTTCAACTACCTGCGCCTGTTTCATTTTAGGGTGATAAGTTTTAAGAGGTTCAGCAATAATATCCCCAATCGTCATTCTTGGATTTAAGGAAGCCAGTGGATCTTGGAAAATCATCTGGATATCTTGGCGAATATCTCGCCATTGCTTATTGCCCATTCCTAGCAAATCATTACCTAGCCAAGAGACCGTCCCACCTGAAGCTTTGACTAAACCAATAATAGCTCGTGCAAAAGTCGATTTACCGCAACCTGATTCACCAACAACACCGAGAGTTTCACCTTCATATAAACGTAGTGTGACACCGTCGACGGCTTTTAAGCTTTTTTTCGCCTTCCAAAACCACTGTTTATTATCTTGAACATCGAAATAGACTTTTAAATCATTCACTTCAAGGATAACTTTTCTATCTTGTAATGTGGCTTGCGTCATACCAATTCCTCCACCGCTTTAAAACAGGCACGTAATCGCCCTTGTGCAAATTGCGCTAATTCAGGCTCATTCGTCAAACATTGCTCTGTTGCATACTGACAGCGTGGTTGGAACGGACAACCTTTTGGCAAGCGTAATAAATTAGGTGGATTACCTGGAATGGTCGCTAGGCGCTCATCTTCGCCATCTAAACGCGGAACAGCTTGTAGCAACCCGATAGAATAAGGATGTGAAGGTTGATAGAAAATATCACGCGCATTTCCATACTCCATGGTGCGTCCTGCATACATCACCAATACTTTATCGCAAATTCCCGCAACAACCCCTAAGTCATGGGTGATCATAATAATTGCAGTGTTTAAATCATTTTTAAGCTCATTTAGTAGTGTCATGATCTGCGCTTGGACTGTCACATCCAGTGCAGTTGTCGGTTCATCAGCAATTAAAAGTTTTGGCTTACACAGTAATGCCATAGCAATCATAACACGTTGGCGCATCCCACCTGAGAATTCATGAGGATACATACTCATTCGTTTATGGGCTTCAGGCATTTTTACTGCATCTAGCATACGCACTGATTCTGCATAAGCATCATTTTTACTCATGCCTTTATGTAACATCAACACTTCAATAAGCTGTGCGCCAACTTTCATATACGGGTTAAGTGATGTCATGGGATCTTGAAATATCATGGATATCTCTTCAGCGCGCATTTTATTTAATTCGCTTTGACGAAGATTTAAGATCTCACGCCCATTAAAGTTAGCACTACCCGCTGTGCGACCATTTTTTGCTAATAATCCCATTAAGGCGAAAGCCGTTTGTGATTTACCTGAACCCGATTCACCAACAATACCTAAGGTTTCACCTGCTGATAATTCAAAATTTAGTTTATTAACTGCGGTGACGTCACCATCTGCGGTACCGAAAGTGACGCTGAGATCTTTAACACTTAATAACGACTTGTTTGTTGTATTTGTCATTTTGTTCTCCTTAACGATCTTTCGGATCTAATGCGTCACGTAAGCCATCACCGATAAAGTTAAAGCAAAACAGGGTGACAACTAAGAACGAAGCTGGGAAAAGTAACAGCCAAGGAGAAACTTCCATTGAGTTTGCACCATCACTTAATAGTGCCCCCCAACTACTTAACGGCTCTTGTGTACCTAATCCTAAGAAGCTTAAGAAGGATTCAAATAAAATCATGCTAGGCACTAATAACGAGGCATAAACCACAACCACGCCCAACACGTTAGGTACAATATGTTTTAACACGATATTACGTGATGACACACCACAAACTAATGCCGCTTCAATAAACTCTTTACGTTTTAGACTTAAAGTTTGTCCCCTTACAATACGTGCCATGTCTAGCCAAGAGACCATACCAATCGCAACAAAAATCAGTAAGATATTTTGACCAAAAAATGTCACCAATAAGATAACAAAGAACATAAATGGGAATGAGTTTAAGATTTCGAGTAAACGCATCATGATTGAATCAACACGCCCACCAATATAACCTGCCATTGCGCCATAAAGTGTGCCGACAATAACCGCAACAAAAGCAGCCGCAATACCAACCATTAATGAGATACGACCACCAATCGCAACACGTACTAATAAATCACGCCCAGATGAGTCAGTACCAAAATAGTGAGAAGAAGCAAAGTCAGGTGCCATTGACATCATTTCCCAATCAGTATCGTCATAAACAAAGGGCGATAGCATCGGGGCAAAAATAACAAATAATAAAATAAAGAAAAGTAACACAAGGCTCGTGATCGCGGCTTTATTGTGCATAAAACGACGGCGAGCATCTTGCCATAAACTACGACCTTCAATATCTAGCTGCTCCGAGAAATTCCCCAGAGCTTCGCTGTTTTCCTTCAGTGATAACATAACGCGCTCCAGTGTCTATTAATAACGAATTTTCGGATCAATAACGGCATATAAAATATCGACAATCGCATTAAAGAAAATCGTTAATGCCCCTACGATAATTGTTAGACTTAATACCAATGAATAATCACGGTTTAAAGCACCATTAACGAAAAGTTGTCCAATACCCGGTAATCCAAAGATAGTTTCAATCACCATAGAGCCCGTAATAATCCCGACGAATGCCGGCCCCATATAAGAGATAACAGGTAGCAATGCAGGTTTTAAAGCATGACGCAGTACAATTCTTTTCATCGGCAAGCCTTTCGCTTTTGCCGTTCTGATAAAGTTTGAGTGTAACACTTCAATCATTGAACTACGGGTAATACGCGAGATACTGGCAATGTAAGAGAGTGATAATGCAATCATTGGTAACAACATGTATTGCACCGCACCACCATTCCAGCCCCCTGCAGGCAACCACCTTAAGGTAATGGCAAAAATAAGCACAAGCAGTGGCGCAACAACAAAACTCGGTATGACAACCCCCGTCATGGCAAAAGTCATGACGGTATAATCCCATTTGGTGTTTTGATTCAGTGCGGCTATCACGCCTGCCCCCACGCCTAAAATCACGGCAAAAATAAATGCCGACAACCCTAATTTAGCTGATACAGGGAATGCTTTACCGACTAAGGTGTTTACACTGTAGTCTTTATATTTAAAAGAAGGCCCTAAATCCCCTTTCGATAACTGAATTAAATAATCGAAATATTGCTTATAAATGGGATCGTTTAAATGGTATTTCGCTTCAATATTTGCCATTACCTCAGGCGGGAGTTTTCTTTCACCCGTAAACGGGCTACCCGGCGCTAAGCGCATCATAAAAAACGAAATCGTTATTAGAATAAATAGAGTCGGTATCGCTTCTAAAAAGCGACGAAAAATAAATTTGAGCATTGCCCGTTCCTATAACACAAACCTATTCAGGCGTGACGATAAAAAGACCTTGCCTTAAAAAGACAAGGCCTCGCCCGATTACTTAGCAATAATGTACAAGTCTTTAGTATGTAAATTATCTAATGGATCTTTACCTGAATATCCCCCCACATAAGGTTTCACTAAGCGGGTGTTTACATAGTAGTAAAGTGGAACGATAGCGGAATCTTTATCTAATACGCCTTCTGCTTTTTGATAAATAGCAGCACGTTCATCATCAGATTTCACACGTAAAGACTCTTTGATCAATGCGTCAAATTCTGTGTTTTTATAGTGAACAGTATTGTTACTGCTGTAAGACAGCATCATGTTCAGGAATGAAGAAGGTTCGTTATAATCTGCGCACCAACCGGCACGAGCAACATCATAAGTGCCTTGGTGACGCGTATCTAAGAAAGTTTTCCACTCTTGGTTTTCAAGAGACACTTCTGCACCTAAGTTTTTCTTCCAAATTGAAGATGCGGCAATCGCCACTTTTTTGTGAAGATCAGACGTGTTATACAAAAGCTTAAATTTCAGCGGATTGGCTTTGTTATAGCCCGCCTCTTCTAACAATTGACGAGCTTTCTCATTGCGTTGCTCTTGGGTCCAAGTCGCAAACCACTCAGGTTTATTCTCTTTTATGCCATCAGTAAATGGTGGGGTAAAACCGTAAGCAGGGATATCACCTTGGTTTTTCACTTTATAAGTGATGATATCTCTGTCCATTGAGAGCTTAAGTGCTTCTCGAACACGCGGATCGTCAAACGGTGCTTTCTCATTATTAATTTCATAATAATACGTGCATAAATACGGACTTATACGCAATTCATCGGGGATCTCTTTTTTCAGTTTTTGGAAAAATTCAATCGGCAAATTGCTATATGTCATATCGATTTCGCCCGCACGGTAGCGGTTTACATCAGTCACTTCTGATGAGATAGGTAAGAACGTAACTTTATCAATAACGGTATTTTTGTTATCCCAGTATGTTGGGCTACGTTCTAAAACAATACGTTCGTTGACTGTCCAGTCTTTTAAATTATAAGCGCCGTTGCCGACGAAATTAGCAGGTTGTGTCCATTTTTCACCAAATTTTTCAATCACTCTTTGGTTAACGGGTGACATGGAGGAGTGAGCTAATAATTTTGGTAAATAAGGCACCGCTTCTGATAATGTCACTTCTAATGTATTGTTATCTAATGCCTTAACACCTAATTCTGTGGCCTTTTTCTTACCTGCAATAATATCGTCAATATTGACAATATGCGCATATTGCAGATAACTTTCATAAGGAGAAGCTGTATTAGGATCCGCTAAACGTTGCCAACTATACACAAAGTCTTGTGCTGTAACGGGCTCACCATTTGACCATTTAGCGCCTTCACGAATTTTAAATGTCCAAACAGTAAAATCTTTATTTTCCCAGCTAGTCGCAGAGCCTGGTAAAATTTCGCCATCAGGGCCAACAATAGTTACCCCTTCGAAAAGATCACGCGCTAATGCAGATTCTGGTACACCTTCAATTTTATGTGGATCAAGTGACTGTGGTTCAGAGCCGTTATTACGTACCAGCACTTGTTTTTCAGCTAATTTCACCCCATCAGGCACAACAGCAGCTTGTGCTGCTAGCGTTGATAATCCAAAAATTGCACCAATTGCAATCGCCAACGCACTCTTTTTAGTTAAACTTCTCATCTTATAAATTACTCCCAGTTAGTGAGCGGGTTGTATAACAACCGTTCTGTGATGCTACATTGTGCTTTTGGAACGTTTCGCACAATTTATTGTTTTTACAAAAAATAAATCAATATTGCTTATTTGCTATCAATACATATTTGTTTGATAACATTATAATTTTTTATGCCGTAATATTTTTGTGTAGTACTTTTGGGTCGTACTTTATTAAAATTGCTTTTCGATAATTAAAATCAGATATTGCTATAGAATACCCATAACTTACCAGTTTTAGTTATCTGCCTTTATAAAATAGCGCTTTAAGTCCGTATAATCAAAGGGGTCTTTACCTGTAAAACCACCTACTTTTGGACTAACTAACCTAACACTGACCCGATAATAAACAGGCACTATCGCAGAATCCTTATCTAGCAAGGCTTCAGCGTGTTGATAGAGTTGATGGCGAGCACTTTTATCAACAGCATTCAACGCATTATTTAATGTGTCGTCATACGCTTTGTTTTCATAAAAAACAGTATTTAGGCTACTTTTTGAAAGAAATGAGTTTAAAAATGAGGTTGGTTCATTATAATCCGCACACCATGTCGCTCTCGCGACCTGGTAATTACCCTGATTACGATTTTCAAGCGCTGTTTTCCATTCTTGATTTTGTAACGTAACATTGGCGCCAATACTTTTCTTCCACATGGATGCAGCTGCAATCGCTTGTTGTTTATTTTGATCAGATGTGTTGTAAAGCAGTGTGAAAGTCAGCGGATTTTTGCTGTCAAACCCAGCCTCTTTTAATAACTCGCGCGCCCTTTCATTACGTTGTTGTTGTGTCCAATATGCCCATTTAGGTGGCTTAAAATTGCCATTCCCGATAAACGATGGTGTAAAAGAGTAAGCAGGTATTTGCCCTTGTCCCATTATTTTCTCGGCAATCACTTGTCTATCAAGCGTTAATTTCACGGCTTCCCTAACTCGTGCATCATCAAAAGGGGCTTTTTTATTATTGAGTTCATAATAGAAAGTACAGAGATAAGGTGTAACGTGTAAATTCTCAGGCTGTTCTTGTTTCATTTTTTTATAAAGAACAGGCGGGATCGCGCTGTTGGTAATATCAATTTCACCACTACGATAACGATTAATATCACTAGTTTCTGAATTTATTGGTAAAAAGATCGCTTGGTCAATAATGGTATTTTTATTATCCCAATAAAGCGGATTTCGTTTTAAAGTGACCTTTTCATTCACAACCCAATTATCAATGACATAAGCACCATTACCGACAAAGTTCTCTGGTCGAGTCCAATTCACACCATATTTTTCAACAATTTCTTTTTTAACAGGTTTTAATGACGTGTGACTCAACATATCAATCAAATAAGGGATTGGCTGTGTTAAATTCACTTGTAAGGTATGAGGATTTATTGCTTTCACACCTAATGTATCAGGGGATTTTTTACCACTAAGAATATCTGCAACATTTTCAACATAAGCATATTCAAGGTAACTGGCATAAGGTGACCCCGTGTTAGGATCAACCAAGCGACGCCAACTGTAAACAAAGTCCTCGGCTGTCACTGGTGTGCCATCACTCCACTTGGCATCTTCTCGCAAATAAAATGTCCACGCCTTGTTGTCATTCGTTTCCCAACGCTGTGCAACACCAGGTATGCTCTCACCATTAGGCCCAACATAAGTCAGCCCTTCTAATAAATTTAAAATAATATTACCTTCAGGTGCGCCTTCTACTTTGTGCGGATCAAGCGACGAAACCTCTGTACCATTATTAATAACAATATGTTGTTGTTTTGCCAGAATAGTGCCTTCAGGAAGAGTCACTGCATGAGAAAAAAAAGAGGTTAAGGCAAGTGATATAATACTAATCGGAAACATCGTCGCTAACACAGCTTTATTTTTCATGGATACCTCTCCTAATAAACAGTAATTTATAGCGGGGCCGCTCAATTAACGATTTGCGTCGTTGTTAAATTTTGATTGTAATAATGACTACCCTTATGTGTTTTAAGATATAGACAAGATAAAAAGTGATAACAACACGCTTCTTTTTTACACTTATCGTAAATTTTGTCAATTAATGCGGTATTCTTATCACTTAACTTTATTTAGCCCTCAAAGGTTCTATCTTAGAAAAATAAAAAATAAATATCACAAGAGGTAAAACAACAAATAAACATTTAATTAACATCACGCAAGTTTTATAGATAGAAAACCTACGTAGCTCACAGAATTAATATAATCAGGAAGGATTTTATCCAACTCGCAGAACTTTATGATGCTTTATAAGTAAAGAGTTTCAGTTCGAAATTAATTAAAAATAGCGGTAAATTGAGCTTTAAATTGAATAATAATTCCAACCTAAAAATTACCATAGATTATTAAATATTCACTTTTATTATTTATTTTTAAATTTTAATCTAATTGTTTAATTGAAATGAAATTAAAAAATATTTTCATTTATATTTCTATGCATTAGATAAAAAAAACCTCTTTAATATACATATCAAATATTAAAGAGGTTTTTAATTTTTAAATGATAACTTCAATTTTTTTCAGCTATTTAGCCAATTTCGATTGAAACCATTGTAGCTTCTCATGCAATTTAACAACTTCCCCCACAATAATGAGTGCCGGGCTTTCCATTGTTTCCGCCATCTCTGCCAATTGACATAATTGACCAATTATCACTTTTTGTGTTGTCAATGTCCCTTTTTCAATAATAGCGACAGGCATCGTCGTGCACACGTTTTGGCTAAGTAACATTTGCTGAATATAATAGGCTTTGCTTAATCCCATATAAAACACCAATGTCTGATTCTCTTGCGCAATACATTGCCACTCTGCTTCATTTAAGCCTTTTCCATGCCCCGTAATAAAGCGAACACTTTGAGCATAATCTCGATGGGTTAGAGGAATACCTGCATAAGTCGTACAACCTGATGCTGCCGTAATACCTGGGATCACTGAAAATGGGATATGATGTTCAATCAAGGCTTCTAATTCTTCACTCCCTCGACCAAAAATAAAAGGATCTCCGCCTTTTAATCTCACAACTCGTTTGCCCGCCGTCGCTTCTTTTATCAAAGTTTGATTTATTTCATCTTGAGGAACACAATGGAAACCGGCTTGCTTACCCACATAAATACGTTGTGCATCTCGACGAACTAATGCCATTACTTCATCAGACACTAATCTATCGTAAACTACCACATCAGCTTGCTGGCACTGCTGTAATCCTTTAATTGTCATTAACCCTGCATCACCTGGTCCAGCGCCGACTAAAACAACACTGCCTTGAGGTTGCTGATTTTCAGATAATAGTGCGCTAATACGTTGCTGGATACCGTCGTTTCTTTGTGCTTCTATTTCAGCTTGTAATGATTTATCCGCAAAAAACTGCTCCCAAAAATAACGTCTTGCACTCATCGATGAAAAACGCTGTTTTATTTGATTGCGTAATTTTCCGGCAAGTTGTGCTAGCGCGCCAAGATAATGTGGGAGGAGTTGCTCAATTTTTTCTCGCAAAATGCGGGCTAATACAGGTGCTTTTCCGCCCGATGAAATTGCCACCACAATAGGGGAACGATCTATGACAGACGGCATAATAAAGCTGGCTTGCTCTGGTGAATCAACCACATTACAAAATATCTGTTTTTCTGTCGCCGTTTGAAAAACCTGTTGATTCACTTTCTCGCTATCTGTTGCGGCAATAACAAGCCATTTATCCAACAAATAATCAGCAACAAATCCCCCTGTGATACAGTTTAGTTTTTGCTCCGCGTGCCATTGCATAAACTGCTCAGTAAACGAAGGCGCGACAACAGAAATAATCGCCCCCGCTGCCATAAGCAACCTGGCTTTACGCTCAGCAATCTCACCGCCACCCACTAATAAACACGGTTTATCTTTGAGCTGACAGAATATTGGAAAATAATCCATATTCACTCCCCTATTTATTAAATTACTGGCGAGTACGAACGCTTACTGTATTGTCTTCAACCTTGACTTCGAAATGCGCAATTGAAAACGACGCATCTTCAAGACAAAAACCATCAACTAAACGAAAATGCTGTTTTTTTAGCGGACTAACGATATACAACTCGTTTTCATGTTCAGCAATTAATCCTCGAGATAAAACACTGGAATGTGCAAAGGGATCAATATTGCTTAATGCATATAAACGCGCATCAGAATAAGGGCGAAAGATAGCAACGTGATCTTGTTCCACCAGCGCACAAACACCCGTTCCCGGAGTAATATCATCTAATTGGCAAACAGCTATCCATTGGCTCATGATTGCGCCTCCTCAGTTATCAGTTTGATATCAATACGTTCATGTAAACGTGCGGGACGATGCTGAAATCGTTCTTTTACTGTTTGCACTGTTGGATCAGGCATTGGGTTATTAATAAAGTGGGCAAAACGTTTTAATGCTTTTGGGGAATCAACGGTTTCTTTCCATTCACAAGCAACACGTTCTTGTAAAGCGTTAAGTTCTTTTTCTAACTGCGCATTTAAGCCTAATTTATCGTTAATAATGACATCACGTAAATATTCAATACCGCCCTCTAAATTATCTAACCACACAGAGGTACGTTGCAGCTTATCGGCAGTGCGAATATAAAACATCATAAAACGGTCGATATAATGCACTAAGGTTTCTTCATCGAGATCAGAAGCAAAAAGATCTCCATGACGAGGTTTCATACCACCATTTCCACCAAAATAGAGGTTCCAGCCTTTATCTGTGGCGATAATACCGACATCTTTTCCTTGTGCTTCAGAACATTCACGAGTACAACCTGACACACCAAATTTCATCTTATGAGGTGTTCTAATGCCTTTATAACGATGCTCTAGTGCAACGCCCAAACCGACACTGTCACCAACACCGAAACGACACCAACTACTGCCTACACATGTTTTTACCATTCGCAGTGCTTTCGCATACGCGTGGCCGGTTTCAAAACCCGCCGCTATCAGTTTTTCCCAAATAGCGGGTAAATCCTGTTTGTGCGCACCAAACATCGCCATTCGTTGCGATCCAGTAATTTTGGTATACAAATTGTATTCTTGAGCGATTTGCCCAATAGCAATAATGCCGGCGGGGGTAATTTCCCCCCCAGGGGAGCGTGGAATAATGGAATAAGTCCCATCTTTTTGCATATTGGCGAGAAAGTTATCATTAGTATCTTGCAGAGAGACTAAATCGTCACGCAAGATATAATCATTCCAACATGAAGCAAGCAATGAACCGACGGTTGGTTTACACACTTCACAACCATAGCCTTGACCGTGTTTTTTCAATAACTCATCAAAGCTTTTCAGTCCTTCAACACGAATTAGGTGATAAAGCTCTTGGCGTGAATAGTGAAAATGTTCACAAAGATGATGATTAACTTCGATACCTTGTTTGGCTAATTCTGCATTTAAGACTTGAGTCACAAGAGGAATACAGCCACCACATCCTGTACCCGCTTTGGTTTCCGCTTTAATGGCAGCGACTGTATGACAACCTTGTTCAATTGCTTGAATAATGTCGCCTTTTGTTACATCAAAACAAGAGCAGATTTGCGCTGTTTCAGGTAATGAATCAACACCTATTGCCGGCTTACTTCCAGCATGTGCAGGTAAAATCAAAGAGTCTGGATGCTCTGGCAATTCAATGGTATTGAGTGATAGTTGTAAAAGATTGCCATAATCTTCGGTATCACCCACTAATACAGCACCTAATAGATATTTATTATCTTCACTAACAATCAGGCGTTTATAAATTTCTTTACCTTCGTCCAGATAAATATAGCTACGACACCCTGCTTGTTGCCCATGAGCATCACCAATACCGCCGACATCGACACCGAGAAGTTTTAATTTTGCACTTAAATCAGCACCCTGAAAAACAGAGTGATGGCCTAATAAATTATCGACCGCAACTTGCGCCATTTTGTAGCCAGGCGCCACTAAACCGAAGGTTTTATTTTGCCAAGATGCACATTCACCAATAGCATAAATATCAGGATCTGTTGTTTGGCAATAATCATTAATAACTATGCCACCTCGTGGTGCAATATCTAAATCACACTGACGAGCTAATTTATCTTTCGGGCGAATACCTGTGGAAAACACAATAAAATCAACTTCAAGAGAAGTACCATCTGCAAATTGCAGTGTTTTACGCGCGCTTTCCCCAGTTGATAATATTTCTTGGGTGTTTTTAGAGGTATGCACTTTTACCCCCATACGCTCTATTTTTCGCTTAAGTTGCTCACCACCTAATGTATCCAGCTGCTCTGCCATTAAGGTTGGAGCAAACTCGATAACGTGAGTTTCAATACCTAAGCTTTTTAACGCACCGGCTGCTTCTAAACCTAACAACCCACCACCAATCACCGCCCCTTTACGACTAATACGTGCGCAAGATTCAATAGCGTTTAAATCTTCAATAGTTCGATAGACAAAACAGTCCGGCGAGTTATTTCCCTTAATTGGAGGAACCCACGGATAAGAGCCTGTTGCCATCACTAATTTATCGTAACTGACACAACGTCCGGTATTAGTGTGTACCACTTTTTCGTCACGATTAATGGTTATCACGCGCTCACCAATTAATACTTCTATTTGGTGTTTTTCATAATAACCTTGTTTAACTAAGGAGAGCTCTTCAGCGGTGTGATGTGAAAAATAAGAGGAGAGATGGACTCTATCATATGCAACGCGAGGTTCTTCACAAAAGACAACAATATTAAATTCTTCATTGCCACCTTTATCAATCAACTCTTCGATATAACGGTGCCCCACCATACCGTTACCGATGATTGCGAGTGTTTTCTTGCTCATTTTTGCCTCAGATTTAAAGATTTCTAAAGCTAAAATACGAAACTACTCATAAGGGATATTGATGAATATCAAATACAGCTTAATCAATTCAGCTACTACAACTTAATAGTCAATCAGTTACTACTAAAGGAGTATTCCGCTCTCATATTCTTGCGGTTAATTATTCTTCCACCATAATTAATCTTGATTGCTTATAACAAAGCGTTATATGTAAGCGTAATTAAAACTTTGCGCATCGGTCACGTTTTGCCTAAGTTAATTTCACAAAGTAATAACTAATAAGTTATTGACATAACGATTTTAGCGACACCGTTTCAGGGAGCGTCTTATGAAAGCAAAATTATTATCATTATTCGTTGTGGGTGCCCTTTCCATACCAGCATTTGCAGCCACACCAGCCAATACATTAATTGTGGTACAAGGACTTGATGATATTGTCAGCCTAGACCCCGCTGAAAGTAATGAACTCTCTAGCATTCAGACTGTACCAAGTTTATATCAGCGTATTGTTCAGCCTAATCGTGATAACCCCGAAATTAATGAGCCGATTTTAGTTGAAAGTTGGCAAGCGACCCCTGAACAAAAAACGATCATATTTAAAATTAAACCCGATGCAAAATTCGCGTCTGGTAATCCGGTGCGCCCTGAAGATATTATCTTCTCTTATCAGCGTGCAATCACAATGAATAAATCACCTGCCTTTATTCTAAATGTCTTAGGTTGGAAAGCAGATAACATTAATTCATTACTGAAAAAAGTCAGTGATAATGAATTAGAAGTGCGTTGGACCGCCGATGTCAGCCCTGATGTTGTGCTCAATATCCTCTCAACCCCAATTGCTTCTATTGTTGATGAAAAGCTGGTTTCTGCTCATGTTAAAAATAATGACTTTGGTAATAGCTGGCTGAAAATGAACTCAGCAGGAAGTGGCGCATATAAGATGCGAGCTTACCAACCACGTCAAGCCATTGTATTAGAAGCTAATCCCCTTTCTCCAACGGGCGCGCCTAAAATGGCAAATATCATTATTAAAAATGTCCCTGACCCAGCATCCCGCCGTTTACTGATTGAAAAAGGCGATGCAGATATTGCTCGAGGACTGGGAACAGACCAAACCGCCGCACTAGCAGGAAAATCGGGTATCAAAATCTTAGATATCCCTTCTGCTGAACAAGTCTATATGGCTTTTAATACCGCCAGTGGCAATCCAGCTCTCAGTAACCCAGCATTTTGGGAAGCCTCCCGCTACTTAATTGACTACAAAGGCATTACTGAAGATTTAATGCGTGGTCAGTATTTTATTCACCAAAGCTTCTTGCCTGTAGGTTTGCCTGGTGCATTAAAAGATAATCCTTTTACTTTTGATCCCGAAAAAGCCAAAGCAATTTTAGCCAAAGCTGGCATTACTAATGCACGTTTTACGTTAGATGTTGAGAACAAAGTTCCTTACATTACTGTGGCGCAATCCATTCAAGCAAGCTTTGCTCAAGCAGGCGTGCAAGTGGATTTATTACCTGCAGCAGGCAGCCAAGTGTATAGCCGTGTACGCGCTAAACAGCACCAAGCGGCCATTCGTTTTTGGATCCCTGATTATTTTGATGCGCACTCTAATGCGAGCGCCTTTGCTTATAACGATGGACAATCCAATACCGTTGCTTGGCTAAATGGCTGGAAAATTCCTGAATTAAGCCAACAAACGTTGGTGGCACTTAATGAAGCTGATAAGACAAAACGTCAATCACTCTATACTGAAATGCAAAAAGAGTTACAACGTAGCTCACCTTATGTTTTTATCGATCAAGGTAAAAACCAAATTGTGATGCGCGATAATGTTAAAGGTTATGCTCAAGGTCTAAATGCAGATATGGTCTATTACGATAAAGTGACCAAATAATATTTCTTCCTGAAACCATCCACAGTCATGTTACTGTGGATGGTCTATTTTTTGCCATTTCACTAGGCTATTGTTGTATGAATACTGCTATGACGTTACCTATTCGTCTAAAAGGTCAGTTAATGACTTTTGCTCAAGGAATATTGACATTAGTACTCACGCTTCTTGGGCTTCTTGTGATTACTTTCACGCTTTCTGCACTTTCTCCGGTTGATCCTGTTCTGCAAATTGTTGGTGATCATGCAAGCCTTGAAACCTATAACCAAGTCAAACATGAGTTAGGGTTAGATTTACCGCTCTACATGCAGTTTTTTCATTATGTTGAAGCACTATTGCAAGGGGATTTAGGAACTGCAACCTCGACAGGACAACCTGTGTTTGATGACTTATTAGCGACTTTCCCCGCCACACTGGAATTAGCAACCGTTGCATTGATCATTGGTGCCAGTTTGGGCATTTTATTTGGCGTATTATGTGCTCGTTTTGTCGGTACACCTCTCGATTTTGTTTTACGCATTTTGACGCTATTAGGTAGCTCAGTTCCTATTTTCTGGCTAGGTTTGATTTTGCTACTTATTTTCTATGCCACATTACAATGGACTGCAGGTCCTGGGCGCTTAGACGATATCTATCAATTTACGATTGAGCCTGTAACGGGCTTTGCATTAATCGACACCTTATTAGCAGGTGATAAAGACGCCTTTTTAAATGCATTGTCGCATCTTATTTTGCCCGTCTCTTTATTAGCCTATTTTGCTTTAGCCTCGATTACTCGATTAACACGCTCGGCCTGTTTAAACGAAATGAATAAAGAGTATGTCACCTTAGCGAGAGCAAAAGGTATTGGTGAGTTACGTATTCTTTTTTATCACGTACTGCCTAATATTCGCGGTGTGTTAATGACGATTATCGCCCTGTCTTACACTGGCATGTTAGAAGGTGCGGTACTAACAGAAACCGTATTCTCTTGGCCGGGTATTGGTCGATATCTTACCACTGCACTTTTTGCTGGCGATACTACTGCCATTATGGGTGGAACGTTAGTTATAGGTTTATGTTTTGTCTTTATTAATAATATGACAGATATTGTTATTCGTTTGACTGATCCGAGGCTTCGCTAATGTCTTCCCCATTTTTAAGAAAAATAGTGCGATCGCCTTCAGCTTTTATAGGTTTATCGTTACTCATATTATTGTTAATTATCGCCCTGTTTGCCCCTTGGTTAGCCCCTTATGATCCAAATTGGCAACATGCAGCTCAACGCTTATTAGCACCTAATGCTGAACACTGGTTAGGTACAGATAATTATGGGCGAGATATTCTTTCTCGTATTATTTATGGCACGCGCCCGATGCTAGGTTTAGTGGGTCTTGTAGCACTTATCACCTTACCATTAGGATTATTGGTCGGAATTTTATCGGGGTATTACGGTGGATGGACTGAACGTATTTTAATGCGATTCACTGACGTTGTGATGTCTATGCCCTCATTGATCTTAGCTTTTGCGTTTGTGGCAATGTTAGGCCCAGGCTTATTAAATGGTGCTTTAGCGCTGGCTTTAACTGCATGGCCTGCTTATGCGCGACAATCTCGTAGTGAAATTCAACACTTGCGCAATAGCGATTACCTGGCTGCAGCTGAAATGATGGGTATTAAAGGTGTTCGGCTTTTATGGGGACATATTTTACCTCTGTGCTTACCGTCTGCCATTGTACGTTTAGCACTTAACTTGGCCGTCATTATTCTTGCCGCTGCAGGTTTGGGTTTTCTTGGATTAGGCGCTCGACCACCTATGGCTGAATGGGGGGCGATGATTGCGGAAGGTATGCCTGTTATTTTTGACCAATGGTGGGTAGCCGCTATTCCAGGTACTGCAATTTTAATTAGTAGTCTCACCTTTAATTTATTAGGTGATGGGCTTCGGGATGTATTAGGAGATACCCATGAATAAGACGCCTTTAATCGAAGTGAAAAAACTCTGTATTGATTATCCGACTGCGAGAGTTGTTAATCATGTCTCTTTCACTTTAGGTCAAGAACGTTTAGCTTTGGTGGGTGAATCCGGTTCAGGAAAATCAATGACCGCACGCGCATTAATGGGACTTGTTCGTCAGCCAGGAAAAGTCAGTGCCGAAAAGCTCAACTTGCAGGGAAATAATTTATTGAATTTTTCATCTCGCCAATGGAATAACATTCGAGGTAATACCCTATCAATGGTATTGCAAGATCCCCGTTACGCATTAAATCCTGTAAAAACGATTTATCAGCAAGTAGAAGAAACGGTAAAACGCCATCAAGCGCTTTCACGTCAAGATAGACGTCAATTGATTATCGAAACACTATTATCTGTTGGCTTACCGGAACAAAGTATTTACCGCTATCCAGGTGAATTATCAGGAGGAATGGGGCAACGGGCTATGATTGCTATTGCACTAATTAATAATCCAACGATTTTAATCGCCGATGAACCGACATCTGCACTTGATGCCCAATTACGTCATCAAATTCTTGAACTCATTACCACTCAATGTGAACAACGTAAGATGGGCTTACTGCTCATTAGTCATGATTTGCCTCTTGTTGCGGAATACTGCGAACGCGTTATGGTGATGTACCAAGGAGAACAAGTGGATGAGCTCAGTGCAAAAGCCTTGCCTACAGCTACGCACCCTTATACACGCACACTTTGGACATGTAGACCCAATGCGAGCACTTATGGCTCGCAATTGCCAGTATTAGATAGAACGCTTAGTTTCAAGGGGCTACATCATGCTAATTGATATCCATGATTTACACGTTCAGTTTGAGCAAGGCAAACGAGCAAAACAGGTGGTGAAAGGGATCAACTTACATGTCCAACAAGGTGAAACCTTTAGCTTAATAGGTCGTTCTGGCTGTGGAAAATCGACCGTTTTACGTGTGATTGCCGGATTATTAACTCATTGGCAAGGTAACATGTCACTTTTAGGGCAAATAATTAAACCACAACAGCATTTTCAAGGTGCTTTGCGCCGTAATGTACAGATGGTATTTCAAGATCCCTACGCATCCTTACACCCTCAACACCGTATTAAGCGCGCTTTTTCTGAGCCATTGAAAATTCATCACATTCCTTTTGATAACAGTACAATTGAACAAGCATTAGCCCAAGTCGGTTTATCTGCTGATGTGATAAATCGCTATCCTCATCAACTTTCTGGCGGACAGCGTCAGCGAGTCGCTATTGCGAGAGCCCTTTTACTCCAACCTCAGTTATTGCTTTTAGATGAGCCGACTTCAGCACTAGATATGTCAGTACAAGCCGAGATCTTAAATCTTCTTAATACACTAAAAAAACAACATAATATGACTTATTTATTAGTAAGTCATGATGCGGATGTTATCGCTCATATGTCTGATAGAGCCGCATTAATGGAAAATGGCGAATTAACGCAACACTATGATAGAGAAGCGTTATCAAAAGGCATTCATCGTCTTGATTAACATGAAAAAAGTGATTTTATAAACATAAAAAATCGCAGTATTCAATAAAATACTGCGATTTTTAAAAATACGACTGTGTTGACAATATTTAAACTAACAAGCCTGGAAAAATAGAACGCAAGCCGGTCACAATAAATTCAATACCTAAGGACATTAATAATAATCCCATTATACGGGTTACCACGTTAATTCCCGTTTGCCCTAAGTATTTCACTAATAATGTTGCACTACGAAAAAGCAACCAACAACAGAATGCAAAAAAGATACTGGTTGCAGCTAATCCTAAAAAGTTAGTAAAACCTTCCCAGCGAGAACTCCACACAATACAAGAACTAATAGCTCCAGGCCCTGCCATTAAGGGTAATGCTAAAGGCACAACAGCAACACTACTACGTACTGCAGATTCATTTCGTTCTTGATTGTTTTGTTTATCTTCCCCTAAACGCCCATTTATCATCGTCATCGCAATAGTAACAATCAGCATACCTCCCGCGATACGAAACGAATCGATAGAAATACCGAAAATACTCAGTATAGAATCACCGATTAATAGAGAAGAAACCAAAATAATTGCAACGGAGCCATTTGCAATTAAGTTTGTTTTGTTTCGCCCTGCATCAGTTTGATAACTCGTCATACTAATAAAGACAGGTAAAATACCAATCGGGTTTACAATCGCAAAAAGACCAACAAAAAATTTAATATAACCGGATAAATCCAGCAGTGACCCCATGAAAAGCCCCTTCTTGGCTAATAAACATGCGAATTATTCTATAAAAGATAGAGTAACCCTAAAAAATCCGCGTTACTTTAAATCAATAAACCAGTTAATTCTATTAGTTAACAAGTTTTTACCTAAAATATTCTCTTGTAAACTGAGAAAAACCTAGTGGTTTAATTTTATATCGAAATATTGAATACAACAAAAAAATCGTTGATGATTTTTTGCATATGATTATCATTCTCATTAAATGGCTTGCTGAAAGGTGTCAGCTTGTCAATTTTGTGATTTAAATCACGTTAATTAATTAGAAAGATGGTAAGCTGTTATCATTCGAAAAAGAGAGTGTCTTCGAAAATATATTTACGTTTATTATTGTTTTTTTTAAGTTTTTTAAGCAAATTAAGGCTTCTAATTATTATTACTGAAATAAGTACATTGTCATCTATCTAGACTATTCTTATTAATGATGATCAAAACGGCTAATTTGCTTAAAAAATTTAACATTTTATCAGGAGTCTCTTTATGTCTGTAACTAACGTTACTGAACTCAATGATTTGGTTGCTCGTGTAAAAAAAGCTCAACGTGAATTTGCTAACTTCTCTCAAGAACAAGTTGATGCAATTTTCCGCGCTGCTGCATTAGCGGCCGCTGACGCCCGTATCCCTCTAGCAAAATTAGCTGTGAAAGAGTCTGGTATGGGTATCGTCGAAGATAAAGTGATTAAAAACCACTTTGCTTCTGAGTATATCTATAATGCGTATAAAGACGAAAAAACCTGCGGGATCTTATCAGAAGATCTGACTTACGGCACAATGACCATCGCTGAACCTATTGGGATCATCTGTGGTATCGTACCAACAACTAACCCGACTTCTACTGCAATTTTTAAAGCATTAATTAGCTTAAAAACACGTAACGGTATTATTTTCTCGCCACATCCACGCGCTAAAGAAGCGACAAATCGCGCTGCAGAAATCGTTTTAAATGCGGCTATCGCAGCAGGCGCACCAAAAGATATTATCGGTTGGATTGATGAGCCTTCAGTCGCTCTATCTAACGCATTAATGCACCATGATGATATTAACCTGATCTTAGCGACAGGTGGTCCAGGCATGGTTAAAGCAGCGTATAGTTCTGGTAAACCAGCTATCGGTGTTGGTGCAGGTAATACGCCAGTTGTTATTGATGACTCTGCGGATATCAAACGTGCCGTAGCTTCAATCTTAATGTCTAAAACTTTCGATAACGGCGTAATTTGTGCATCAGAGCAATCTGTTATCGTTGTTGACAGCATTTATAAACAAGTTCGTGAGCGTTTCTCTACTCACGGCGGTTATATGCTGACAGGTAAAGAATTAAAAGCAGTTCAAGATATCATCTTAAAAGACGGTAACTTAAACGCAGCTATTGTGGGTCAACCTGCAACAAAAATTGCTGAAATGGCCGGCATTGAAGTACCAGTAAACACCAAAATTTTAATTGGTGAAGTAAAAGAAACAACAGAAGCAGAGCCGTTTGCTCACGAGAAATTATCTCCACTATTAGCAATGTATCATGCTCAATCATTTGAAGATGCAGTACTAAAAGCTGAAAAATTAGTTGAGATGGGTGGTATCGGTCATACTTCTTGCTTATACACAGACCAAGATAACTGCCCTGAACATGTTGCCTACTTCGGCGACAAGATGAAAACATCTCGTATTTTAATCAATACTCCAGCATCTCAAGGTGGTATTGGTGACTTATACAACTTTAAACTTGCTCCTTCTCTAACATTAGGTTGTGGTTCATGGGGTGGTAACTCCATTTCTGAAAACGTAGGACCAAAACACCTTATCAACACTAAAACCGTGGCGAAAAGAGCAGAAAATATGTTGTGGCATAAACTTCCTAAATCTATTTACTTCCGCCGTGGTTGTTTACCTATCGCACTGGAAGAGATCGCGACTGACGGTAAGAAACGTGCTTTTATCGTCACTGACGGTTTCTTATTCAATAACGGTTATGTTGATGAAGTTACTCGTGTACTGAAAAAATTTGGTGTTGAAACAGAAGTCTTCTTTGAAGTTGAAGCAGATCCAACATTAAGCGTTGTGCGTAAAGGCGCAGAGCAGATGAACAGCTTTAAACCTGACGTGATCATCGCATTAGGTGGTGGTTCACCAATGGATGCGGCTAAAATCATGTGGGTTATGTATGAGCATCCAGAAACACACTTTGAAGAATTAGCATTACGCTTTATGGATATCCGTAAACGTATCTATAAATTCCCGAAAATGGGTGTCAAAGCACAAATGGTCGCTATTACCACAACATCGGGTACAGGCTCTGAAGTCACACCTTTTGCAGTAGTAACGGATGATGAAACTGGCCAAAAATACCCATTAGCAGACTATGCATTAACACCAGATATGGCCATTGTTGACGCAAACCTTGTTATGAATATGCCGAAATCATTGTGTGCATTTGGTGGTTTAGATGCCGTGACTCACGCATTAGAAGCTTATGTTTCTGTATTAGCGAACGAGTATTCTGACGGACAAGCACTACAAGCATTGAAATTACTGAAAGAATATCTGCCAGCAAGTTATCATGAAGGGGCTAAAAACCCAGTAGCTCGTGAACGAGTGCATAATGCTGCAACTATTGCTGGTATTGCTTTTGCTAACGCATTCTTAGGTGTTTGTCACTCAATGGCGCATAAATTAGGCTCTGAGTTCCATATTCCTCATGGTTTAGCTAATGCGTTATTAATCTCAAACGTGATTCGTTATAACGCAAATGACAACCCAACAAAACAGACTGCATTTAGCCAATATGACCGTCCTCAAGCACGCCGTCGCTATGCAGAAATTGCTGACCACTTAGAACTTTCAGCACCTGGCGATCGTACTGCGGCTAAGATTGAAAAACTATTAGCATGGTTAGAAGAAATGAAATCTTCATTAGGCATACCGGCTTCTATTCGTGAAGCCGGTGTCCAAGAGAGTGATTTCTTAGCAAGAGTTGATAAGTTATCTGAAGATGCATTTGATGATCAATGTACTGGTGCTAACCCACGCTATCCACTGATTTCTGAACTGAAACAACTGTTATTAGATTCTTATTACGGTCGTGAATTTAATGAACATCCTGTTGTGGAAGTAAAAGAAGCATCAAAACCTGCTAAAAAAAGCAGTAAAAAATAATCGAGATACACTGTGTTAGTTTGATCCTCAAATTATCGATTATTTATTGTTAATAGAAACCCAGCCTAAATGCTGGGTTTTTTTATTGCTATTATTTTCTCTTTATATCTGCTCACTTTTCTATCATCTTAGCTTTTGTAATCAGATATGCACTGGTGGTTTTTTAATCACGAAATATACGTATTTACGCCTAAAAAGTGGGTATTATCTTTTAATAAAGAATGGAGCTTACTTTATTTAACCCTATATGGCCTTCATTGAGACGCTAAGCCCTTTTCTCTTTCATTCACCCATTTACATTACTTACCTTCAAAAAAACGCTTTATGTGGATTACAGCGCCCGTCTAACTCCTCACCCTCTTCATTAGTTAGCATAATTATTTCATTTCAAACTAATTTGTCTTAATCAGGTAAATATAAACAACGGTTTTTAAAACCAAGATTATCGTTTTTTCGTTCATAGTAAGTTTTATTCTCTTTAGAAAAGGAGAAAGGTGAATCATTTTGATCCGTTTAGCTTTTAAATAACGATAAAAAAATATTGATATAAAATATTCCCACATCAACGACATTAATAATATTCATTTTATAATGTACATAATTTCAATAAAATATTATCAAAATATTGTATGTGTTTTGATTAAAGTAATAACCTGATAAAAGGTCGCTATTTGTACATTACACTAGGAAACATACTCCTTATGGAGTATAAAAAATGCAGATCCTTTCTGGTATTAAAATCCAGAGAGAAAGGCAGCTTATTTATTAGATAATGATTCAACCAAACCAATAAGCAGTATCAATAAGACACAGTATAAATGTTTCACTCTGTTAACCATAGATAAAAGAAATAGATTCACCTCCTACTATAACTATCTTTATTCAATTTTATTAAACTATGAATAACACTAGAGTATCAAATGTTTTTACGTCTTATCATTTGTCAAAAACAATATCAGCATCACAAAATAGGCAACCTACGTATATTTGATTATGTTTTTTTTGATTAATGATAATGAAATCTATGAAATAAATAAATCTCCTCTTAAAAAAAGGATATTTCTTTACATAAGGAAATCAAGCTGCCCCTCGTTTGATATAAAAAAAGCCAATAATTTGGCTAAATTTAAAAAACAGATAAACATTTTTTAGTATTTCGTAATATAAAGTTTTATTTGAATACTTATTTTAATCCCTCTTTTATCATTATAAATACGCAAAAGAGGGTGAAGAGAAAGGTTACTTTTGCTCGATACTTCCTTTTAGCGTTGCTTGAGTATAATGCTTACGACAAACTGAAACATATTTTTCATTTCCGCCAATTTCAACTTGAGCACCATCACTCAACACATTTCCTTTATCATCTAAGCGTAATACTTTATTTGCTTTTCTACCGCAGTAACACACCGTTTTAAGCTCCACTAGCTTATCTGCCCAAGCTAATAAATAAGCACTACCTGTAAATAATTCGCCTCTAAAATCGGTTCTTAAGCCATAAGTAAGAACTGGAATATCATAGCTGTCTGTTATTTCACAAAGTTGTTCTACATGAGCCTTACTTAAAAATTGGCATTCATCAATCAATACACAATGAATAGTTTGTTTGTTATGCTCAGCAACGATAACATCGCGAATATTCATATCATCACTGAAAAGCAATGCATCTGCACTTAAACCGATTCTTGAGCTCACTTTCCCCTTTGCAAAACGTGTATCAATCGCTGCCGTGAAAATCAATGTACGCATTCCTCGCTCATTATAGTTATAAGAGGATTGCAATAAAGATGTTGATTTTCCAGCATTCATAGCTGAATAATAAAAGTAAAGCTGAGCCATCAGCTCTCTCCTTAAATAGCGTTTATTTTCACGGGCGACAGTCTAACATAAACAATCTACAAGTTATCAATAACAAGTATTTATTGCCTTTATTTTTATTCTAGATATACCATTCAAAGATGAGAGTCATTGTTAATGCTAATTTTTGCTTAAAAAATAAATAGCTTTAATAAGTACTTAACATATTAAAACACGTCTTGATATACATTTATTAAAGTATGAAAGTTAACCCCAACTCATTTTTAGAAAAAAGTCCGTTATTATAAAAAAATGAACAAAGCTTTCTATTCTTTTACATTAGCGCTATCATCAGTTAAAAGATGCATCTACTTACTCATATTTCCTTTATTGACTAAAGATACCTCAACATTTATTATTTTTTTCGTCGAGATAATAGTTTAAAAAAAAGAAATTTTACGTAAGGTTTGTATTTAGGTATTGCAGAAATTTAAATAGCAATCTATTATTAGTATTACATCAGCCAACAACATTTATTTGAGACCAGGAAAATGAGCGAATCTTTAAAAATATTAAATAACATCCGTACTCTCCGCGCACAAGCAAGAGAAACTTCTTTAGAAACTTTAGAAGAAATGCTGGAAAAACTCGAAGTTGTCGTTAATGAGCGTCGTGAAGAATTCTCATTAGAAAAAGCAGCTGAAGAAGAGCGTATTCAGAAATTACAAAAATACCGTGAAATGTTAGAAGAAGCCGGTATTGATCCAACAGATTTACTTGAAGCAAGTGCTGTTAATAAAACTGGACGCGCTAAACGTGCCGCTCGCCCAGCTAAATATTCTTATGTTGATGAAAATGGTGAAACTAAAACTTGGACAGGCCAAGGTCGTACACCAGCTGTAATCAAACGTGCAATTGACGAAGAAGGCAAATCATTAGACGATTTCCTTATCTAATTTAAGTCAATACTCTATTTGAAATACCCTTTTAAATATTTAAAAGGGTATTTTCGTGTTTGACCGCTTATATTAAACAAGCGTTTAATTTTAATATGTGCTGATGTTGTTTTTATATAAAGCAGGGACAAAAAATAGAGGGTGAGATAACTACGTTATTGACTTTCATTTATAATGAGAAAAGGAGCTTTTTATAACTCCTTTTTTTATTGGGTTCAATTAAACCAACAACATTAATTTTTATAATAGCTTAAATACCAATCAACAAACTGTTTCACACCGTATTCTACATTTGTATTGGGTGAGAAACCGGTAGCCTGTGATAAGTCTTGGCAATCGGCACAGGTAGAAAGTACATCACCATCTTGCATCGGCATTAAATTCAATTTTGCTTTAATATTTAATGACTTTTCAATTGCCTTAATAAAATCCATTAGTTTTGTTGGTTGCCCATTACCTACATTATAAATTTTATAAGGTGCTGAACTGGACGATGTTTCGCCTTTTTCCACCGTCCAGTTTTCATCCGCTTTAGGAACAATATCAATTAAACGAACGACGGACTCTACGATATCACTTACATAAGTGAAATCACGTGTCATATTTCCACCGTTATAAACATCAATATGTTCACCAGCAAGCATTGCCTTTGTGAATTTAAATAATGCCATATCTGGACGTCCCCAAGGTCCATATACGGTAAAGAAACGTAATCCAGTTGTGGGTAATTGGTATAAATGTGAATAACTATGAGACATTAGCTCATTGGCTTTTTTGGTCGCTGCATATAATGAGACAGGATGATCAACACTATCTTCCGTTGAGAACGGTTGCTTTTGATTCAAACCATATACAGAGCTTGAAGAAGAATAGATAAGATGTCCGACTTTATTATGGCGACACCCTTCTAATATATTAATATGACCAACAATATTTGCATCAATATAGGCCATTGGATTTTCAATCGAATAACGAACGCCAGGCTGAGCAGCTAGGTGAATAACACGATCAAACTGATGAGTAGCAAATAATTGAGCCACTTTTGTTGAATCAACGATATCAACTTTCTCAAATTCAAATTTTTCTAACTGTTGTAATTTAGCTAATCGAGCTTCTTTTAAGCGTACATCATAATAATCATTAAGATTATCTATTCCAACAACATGATAACCCATTTCAATTAAACGCTGACTTAAATGAGAGCCAATAAACCCCGCAGCACCTGTTACTAATATTTTCATATTATCACTCAAATAACCCAATTAATTATTATTCACGTCAACGTTATCATGCTTAATATCACCTTGATTAAACATCATAACGCTTAACATCATCATACTTTACAAAAATCAGTATGGCTCAATACTTAATGCATTGAGCCATACCTTAATCTCTTACTATCACTTTATCTAGCACTTCTCACAAGATCATCTGTCGATGGCACACAATACTTTCACAATAACCAGACGATAAAAAACACCTTACAAAATGATGATTACTTAGCCTCATTTAATGATTTTAACCATTGTGCGAAATCTTCACCAAACTCTTCGTGCTGTATTCCGTATTCTACGAATGCTTTCATATACCCTAATTTATTACCACAATCGTGGCTTTTCCCTTGTAGGTGATAAGCCTCAACGGCTTCTTTTTCAATCAGCATCGCAATTGCATCTGTTAACTGAATTTCATCGCCAGCACCTGGCGCAGTTTTTGCTAATAATGGCCAAATACTTTCAGATAACACATAACGCCCCACAATAGATAAATTCGAAGGCGCATCTTCTTTTTTCGGTTTTTCGACAACACGCGTAATTGGTTTGCTATCACCTGGGCATAAATGTTCTCCCATGCAATCCACAATACCATAATTAGACACTTCATCTTCAGGCACTGGCTCAACTAAAATTTGACTGGCACCGGAATGCTCAAAGTGAGAAAGCATCTCTTTAAGGTTAACCTTGGTTAAATCTGCGCTGTATCTATCTAAAATGACATCGGGCAGGATAACTGCAAAAGGCTCATCACCAATTAAAGGTTTGGCACATAAAATAGCGTGGCCTAATCCTTTTGCTATCCCTTGACGAGTTTGCATGATAGTAACATGGCTTGGACAAATGCTTTGTACTTCTTCTAGTAGCTGACGTTTAACCCGTTTTTCTAAAATAGCTTCTAATTCAAAACTGGTATCAAAGTGGTTTTCAATAGAGTTTTTAGAAGAATGTGTGACAAGAACAATTTCATTAATACCTGCAGCAATACATTCATTAACCACATATTGAATAAGTGGTTTATCAACCACAGGCAACATCTCTTTTGGAATTGCCTTAGTTGCAGGTAACATTCTTGTCCCTAAACCAGCAACAGGGATCACCGCTTTTCTTACTTTACGCACTGCTGATGACATGATACTTCTCCTGCAATTCGTACCGTTCTATTTTCATATATGAATGGGTACATTAAAAATAATCGCCAGAGTATACCAGCTAATATCTAATGATAAACAGAGCCCTACCGCTTAATTGAGATAGTTCTTCATTTATGTTTAATATATGCACGATATTCTGTATTTATTTAATCTAAATTTAACTTTTATAGATAGGGGAAAACATTAATTTAATCTGATTTGTGTTATCCCAAATTTTACATTGCCAATTTGTTCCTTCACATTTTATTTGATTAATATATAAAAGTTGCAAAGTACCTAAGGGAACACCGCTATTCAATTCGAATTTTTTACTTTCTGTTTTTATTTCAGCTCGTAATCCTGCTGATGCCAATAATATATTTTTTTTCTGCGTATGATAATACCCTAAAGCGATAGGAAATTGCCCTTTCACACCTATTTCATTCAGCATTTTATTAAGTTTATTCAGCATGTTATACATACTTGGAAGTGCGCGATTTTTTTCTGATGATTTTAATACATCATTAAATACCACTCTTAAAAGTAAAGCGACTAAAAGCCCATTTTCATCGTCTCGTGATATATCAACACAATAAAAAATAAGTTGATCTTCTGATAAGGCTGCAATATCAAATAACAATCCCATTTTAGCAATATCATTTAACTGACGATAATTAACACAATATCCTGCCACAATTTGCTTAACCTGAGGTTGCATCTGTTTTATGAATGACTGAATATAATGTGTCTCTTTTCGTAAGCTATTCCAAAGAGGTTCTAAATGTATGCCTTCTATTAATACCGATTCAAAAAAGCCAGGACATAATACTTCAATAACTTTTTGTTTTAATTTATCAAGATGTGTTATTGGCTTAAGAAAAATTTCTTGTGCCCCTAAGCGCAACATATCATCGACTTCAGCCATATTATCTGTACATGAAATAGCAATAACAGGAATAGCAAGTTTACGCTGTTCAAGGTGACATAAAAAAGTAGGGCCATTCATAACTGGCATGCGAATATCACATAAAATAAGATCAGGTAATAATCCCTTATCTAATAAAGATAGTGCTTGGCTACCATTATCTGTTGTATAGACACAGGCTTTCTCATGTGAGAAATATTCCGTCAGCATAGTGCGAAAAACAACCTCATCATCAATTATCAAGATTTTTTTACCCACTAAAGCTTTATTCATTGGTTACTCCAGCAACTATCGTTTCACATGCCGATTAATTAGCGATACATTACTAGTTTAGTTCAACATTGACGTTAATTATTCCCAATCGTTACTTTTTTCTATCAATGGGAAACCGTCATACAGATAACCAGAGTTAGGACATTATTTTGTCAAGTTTATGCCCCTGTAATAGTCAATTATTCTATCGTGATTGCTGCGAACCTTATCACCAAGATCAAAAAAATGCCCCTACAGCTGAGGCCTTAATGCGTTCACGTTACAGTGCTTTTGTTAAACATAAGGCTGAGTACTTAATAAAGACATGGCATCCCTCTTGTCGAGTAGCTTCTTTACACGATGAATTAGTTGCCGGCTTTCCAAATACGCAGTGGCTTGGCCTGAATGTTATTTCTACTCAAGAAGATCTTACAAAAAATGAAGCTTATGTTGAATTCTCGGCTTGCTTTATTGAAAGAAATGCCGATGATAAACAATACCTACACGAACGCTCACGTTTTTTAAAAATAGACGACTGTTGGTTTTATATTGACGGCATAAAACCCAAAGTAGGACGAAACGATCCTTGCCTTTGTGGCTCAGGACGTAAATACAAAAAATGTTGTGAAAATAACATCAGATAACTGCAAACATTGAAGTAAATGAAAGGATTTATCCATACATGCAACACCAAAATACTCAAAAAAAAATACTCCGTACTATTTGCCCTGATGCAAAAGGCCTAATCGCAAAAATCACCAATATTTGTTATAAACATCAATTAAATATTGTTCAAAATAGTGAGTTTGTTGATCATCGCACGGGTCGCTTTTTTATGCGAACTGAGCTTGAAGGCATCTTTAATGATGAGACTTTTCTTGCTGATTTAGATGATGCATTACCACAAGGTTCCCAGCGTGAATTAAATACCGCAGGTCGTCGTCGCATTGTGGTTATGGTGACCAAAGAAGCACATTGCCTTGGCGATTTATTAATGAAGAGCGCATTTGGTGATCTGGATGTAGAAATTGCCGCGGTTATTGGTAATCATGACACTTTAAAACATCTAGTCGAACAATTTGATATTCCTTTCCATCTAGTCAGTCATGAAGGTTTAACCCGCGACCAGCACGATGAGAAATTAATTGCACAAATCAATCAATACAAACCAGATTATGTCGTGCTTGCAAAATATATGCGTGTATTAACACCTGCATTTGTACAAAATTTTCCAAATCAAATTATTAATATCCACCATTCATTCTTACCTGCCTTTATTGGTGCTCGCCCTTATCATCAAGCCTATGAGCGTGGTGTGAAGATTATTGGTGCTACCGCTCACTATGTAAATGATAATTTAGATGAAGGCCCAATCATCACACAGAACGTGATTAACGTTGACCACACCTTCTCAGCAGAAGATATGATGAGAGCAGGTCGTGATGTTGAGAAAAATGTCCTTAGCCATGCTTTATATTGGGTGCTTTCACAACGTGTCTTCGTGTATGGTAACAGAACAATTATTTTATAAGTCTTCAAACCATTAATATTGAAGATATCATGGTTATCTAAAAATAAACCGCGATACAAAACATATCGCGGTTTATTTTATCTTCTCTTAATTTTCACGTTTTTACTTAAAATCAACATGATAGAGCATAAAACCTGAACAATGCGCACATTTTTACAGCAGTCAGTCTGTTTTTAGTAAAATAGCGCTTTACAGATCTTCGGTATTTGGTATTATTGCGCCCGCTGTCACGGACAGCAGAACAATTTAATGTTGGTGGGATACCCAAGCGGCCAAAGGGAGCAGACTGTAAATCTGCCGTCACAGACTTCGAAGGTTCGAATCCTTCTCCCACCACCATCTCTTCTTTGCTTCATCTTCTAAAATCTTCTCTATACCATTTTCTCAATCAGATCAATAAAACGATTCAATACACTTGAATGATACTTAGATTTATAAATATAACAGCTGTACAGTATTGCAGGCTGAGTTAAGGGAATAAAACAGAGTTCTCCGTCATATTCATCTTTCAATGGATTTTCATCTGTGAATAAAAGAGAATGGTGCGTCTGAATAAAACGTAAACAACAATTAAGATCATCCATTATTCTAACACAAACGGATTTTCCCTCCTCTCTTATTTCATTCTCTAATTTTTTTATTTTTGCTGTTTTGTATAATGCAGGATCACATAACCAAATATTTTTACTTAAGAGTCTATCAAGATTATTATTAACGCTATCAGCAAGCGCTTTCTGACAACAAATACCTAAATATTTATTGTCTATTTTATGAATAAGACTAAATTTTTCACTAATAATTTTTTCGGAGCTTAATATTAATGTATTTCCATCATAATCAGGTATTTCATCAAAATTTTCTTTTGAGAATCGCACTATATTTATATGGGAATAATTTTTATTAGCAGCCTGATAAAACTGTGTTAAATACTGGCTTTTTCCCCAATCATAATAAACATGAATACTATTATTAATAATACCTGAGATATGTTTTTTAGTTATCTCTTTTTCCTGAAGATACAGTGATTTTAAATCATTATAAAGCTCGAGCCCTTCTTGCGTTAAGCTCATACCGAACTTCTCGCGTTTGAACAAACGCTTTCCCAATACTGCCTCAAAGTCTTTTATAGACTTAGCAACTGGAGGTGTCGTTCGATTCATTACGCGAGCCGCTTTACTTAATGAACCATTTTCAACCACGGCCATAAAGGCTTCTAATTTACGAGAAAAAAACATAATTCACCATTCCTTTGCTGTGTTGAACAAAATAATTTCATTAATTCATTTAATGTAAATAAAATATAAATTAATTAATTTAAAAATTAATTTTTTATAAAAATAGCTTTATATAAATATTCTCTTACCTCCTTTTAATGAATACAATTTATAACTATAATGTTATTTTTATTATGTCATTATCCTTCACATATAAAGAATAATAATAATTACATTCTTCTATCAAAGATTAGTTTATGTTTCCACTTTATTTAATTAATATTTTTTGTTATACCATTAACTGTTTTTATTAATTTATCGTATTTTCTTTAACCCATCTTTATTTTATTTGGTTTTTATTTTTCTATTGATAAGCGATGGGATGACTTAAGTGAATTACTTACATTTATTTTATGATCCTGATAGTATAAAGCATCCTATTATTCAATATATAAATGGTTACAGTCACATGAAATTTGTCTCTTTCAATATTAATGGATTACGTGCTCGCCCTCACCAACTTGAAGCTATCATAGAAAAACACCAACCTGATGTTATCGGACTTCAAGAAACAAAAGTTCATGATGATATGTTCCCATTAGAAACGGTGGGAGCTTTGGGTTACCATGTTTTTTATCATGGTCAAAAAGGGCACTATGGCGTTGCCTTATTAACAAAAGCAAAACCCATTGCTGTACGTAAAGGCTTCCCTGACGACGACGATGATGCACAACGCCGAATGATCATGGCTGATATTGAAACACCAGCAGGATTACTCACCGTAATGAATGGATACTTTCCTCAAGGTGAAAGCCGTGCTCATGAAATAAAATTTCCGGCAAAAGAAAAGTTTTATGCAGACCTGCAAAATTATCTGACCACCCGCTTAAATCCTGCATCTCCAGTCCTTATTATGGGTGATTTGAATATTAGCCCAACAGACAAAGATATTGGTATCGGCGAAAATAATATGAAACGCTGGTTAAAAACAGGAAAATGTTCTTTTCTACCTGAAGAGCGTGAATGGCTGGCAACATTGATGGGCTGGGGATTAACAGATACTTTCCGCCAACAACATCCTGAAGCAGGGGATAAATTCTCGTGGTTTGATTATCGTTCTAAAGGATTTGATGACAATCGTGGATTACGTATCGATTTACTCTTAGCAAGCCGTTGTTTAGCAGATAATTGTATTTCAACAGGAATTGATTATGATATTCGTGGAATGGAAAAACCGTCCGATCACGCACCAGTATGGGCTGAATTTAAACTCTAATCGTATTTAATCATTATTCAAAAAAGCACTTCCTTAAATAATAAAGGAAGTGCTTTTTATTAATGACTTAATTGTCAGTCGTTACTTCTTTACTCTGCACTTTATTTTTTGTGACGCTTGCTTTGTTGCTTCCTTTAGTTGCTGTCTTGCGCTTTTTATTATGCGCTGGCGCAGGAAGATTTCTGAAAGCTTGAATATTCGGACGACGTTTTGCCTGAGTAATTAGCTCTACCAATGTATTATTTAATGGCATCATGAAATCTTGATATTTAAACTGCTTCTCACTAATTTGTGTGAGTATCGATTCCCAATGTGCTGTCATATCTGGCAAAGTTGCCATATCGGGTAATACATGGATCAATGCTCTACCTGCTGGCGTTGAATTAATAGTACGCCCTTTCTTTTGCAAGAAACCGCGTTTAAACAGTAATTCAATAATACCTGCCCTTGTCGCTTCAGTACCTAATCCATCTGTCGCTCTTAGAATTTTTTTTAATTCTTTGTCTTGGACGAATCGTGCAATGCCTGTCATTGCTGAAAGCAATGTTGCGTCAGTAAAAGGTCTTGGTGGTTGTGTTTGCTTTTCAACAATTTCACCTTTTTCACACAACAGCTCATCACCTTTTTTTACTATAGGCAAGGCAGAACCATCATTTTCCGAATCTTGTTCTTTGGCGCCTAATAATACACGCCAACCTGCTTGAGCTAAAAATCGTGCTTTAGCAATAAATTTGCCATTTTCAATATCAAGTTCAATCACGCATTTACGATAAACGGCATCAGGCATAAATTGCATTAAATATTGGCGAGCAACGAGATAATAGATATTTTTTTCATTTTCATTTAACGAAATATTACCTGTTTTTGCTGTCGGAATAATAGCATGGTGTGCATCTACTTTTTTGTCATCCCAACAACGGTTTTTTTTATCAACATCTAAGGTTTCTTGCGGTAATAGGCTACCATCATGCACACTAATAGCATTAATTACAGCATGACGACCGGCAAAATGCTCATCCGGGAGATAACGACTATCTGAACGAGGATATGTGATTAATTTATGTGTTTCATATAATCGCTGGCAAGTATCTAAGACTTGTTGTGCGCTTAAACCAAAGCGTTTTGCCGCTTCAATTTGTAATGCCGATAGCGAAAACGGTAATGGCGCGACTTCAGATTCTTGTTTATCTTGATAATCCGTCACATTGGCTGGCTTGTTTTTAATTCTATTAACAACATGCTCTGCAAGTTTACGGTTTAATAATCGCCCTTCTTCGTCTTGCCAAGGCTCACAATGTTCACTAGGTTGCCAAATTGCGGTAAAACGTTCATCAGCTGGTGTTATAACATGTGCTCTTACTTCAAAAAAATCTTTGGGAACAAAATTTTCAATTTCTTCATCACGGCGAACGACTAAACCAAGCACAGGTGTTTGCACTCGCCCAACAGATAACACACCTTGATAACCATTACGCTGACCTAAGAGTGTATACGCTCGAGTCATATTTATACCATAAAGCCAGTCAGCTCTTGCTCTTGCTAAAGCAGATACACATAATGGAATAAATTCATGGTTATAACGTAGCTTATCAATAGCACGCGTCACTGCTGCTGGATTTAAGTCATTAATTAAGCAACGACGTGCCTGTTTTCTTTGGTCTTCGCTGATATTTAAATAGTTAAGCACTTCATCAACTAATAACTGCCCTTCACGATCAGGGTCACCTGCGTGGATCACTTCTTTAGCCTGCTTAAGCAGCGTTTTGATTGTTTCCAACTGCTTTTTTACATCCGCTCGGGGCTTGAGTTGCCATTTTTCAGGAATAATAGGCAAATCATCTAACGACCAGCGGGCGTACCGCGGGTCGTATGCATCCGGCTCAGCTTGTTCAAGCAAGTGACCAACACACCATGTCACATACTGGTTATCACCACAAAGAATAAAACCATCCCCCCGTTTATGCGGTTTTGGCAATACATCGGCAATAGCCCGAGCAAGGCTGGGTTTTTCTGCAATAAATAATCTCATTACGTTAGTTAATCACTTCAATCAACGCTTTTCCTGCCACTGGCTCAGTTAACTGACCGATAGAGGTTAGTTCAATATCAAAACGAGCAGCGACATCTTTCACTTGTTGCACAGCCTCAGGTAATACCGCTAATAATAAACCACCTGAAGTTTGTGGATCGCAAAGTAATTTGCGTTGCATCTCAGTCAATTCACCAATCAAGTGTCCGTAGCTTTCGAAATTACGACCGGTCCCTCCTGGCACACAGCCTTGTTCGATATATGACTCGACTTCTGGCAATCTTGGCACTTGTGAAAAATAAATCGTCGCTTGTACGTCGGAGCCATCACAAATTTCGCTCAAATGGCCTAATAAACCGAACCCTGTAACGTCGGTCATTGCGGTAACACCTTCGATATCAGAAAAATCAGCACCGGCTTTGTTCATACGGCACATAATTTCTGTCGCTAAACCTTGGTGTTCTGGTTTTAACAAACCTTTTTTCTCAGCAGTTGTTAACACGCCTATACCTAAAGGTTTTGTTAGAAATAGCTGACATCCTGCTTTAGCTTCGCTGTTTTTCTTTACTTTACTAACAGGGACAACCCCTGTTACAGCAAGACCAAAAATAGGTTCTGGCGCATCAATTGAGTGTCCACCTGCTAATGAAATGCCCGCTTCTTGGCAAGCAGTTCGTCCACCTTCAATGACTTCACGCGCAATTTCAGGTGCTAGTTTATTGATAGGCCAACCTAAAATAGCAATCGCCATAATGGGTTTCCCGCCCATCGCAAAGATATCACTAATCGCATTCGTTGCTGCGATACGCCCGAAATCATAAGGGTTATCAACGATAGGCATAAAGAAATCAGTAGTACTAATAATCCCAGTGCCATTTCCTAAATCATAAACAGCAGCATCATCTTTGGTTTCATTACCCACGAGTAAATGAGGATCATGAAATTTAGCTTGCTCACTGTGCAAAATAGTTTCTAACACTTTCGGCGAGATTTTACAGCCACAACCTGCACCATGACTGTATTGTGTTAAACGAATTGCTTCAGACATAACATGCCATCCTTTTTAAAAATAAGTCACAAAATCAGTTAAATCAGCAGGAGAAACCGTGTTTGGCGCTTTCAAGGCTGGCGTACCTAAATACAGAAAACCCACAATATGGTCATGTTCACCACAGCCAAGACCTTCTCTTACGACAGCATCATGAGTCCAAGAGCCTGAACGCCAAATCCCCCCAAATCCTTGTGCAACAGCCGCCATTTGCATTGCTTGTACACTACAACCGGCTGCAACTATTTGCTCCCATTCAGGTACTTTAGGATGATCTTTCACTTTCGCAATAACAGTGATGATCAGTGGGGCTCGAAAAGGTGCATTCTTTGCTTTTTCTTCAACTTCTGGCCCTAAATTCCCAACAACAGCCGCTTTATGCAGTAATTGGCTAAAACGTGCAATACCTTCATTTTGCATCACAATAAAGTGCCAAGGCTTAAGCGCACCATGATCAGGTGCACGCATACCTGCTTGTAAAATAGTATTGAGGGCTTCACTATCAGGGGCTGGCGTAGTCAGTCGAGAAGCTGAACGGCGGTTCAAAAGCAGTGTTAATGCATCCATTTAATTCTCCTGTCAGCATTTTATTTTAGCAAGATCCCATTCTTATGAGGATGGACAGTTCTTATCAATTCGCAGTATAACAAACTGTTATATTACCACCATCCATAGATTTAGGCGGGGATTTTTCTCAAAATAAGGTGAGCCACGATTTAATCGTGATTTATTGTTCAGAAAATGATTAATATTTGTATGGTGAGGTTAATTAGCTTTTTTAACCGTACATCTCTTTTTTAACTTGACGATTATCTGCCAAATATTAATGTTTTATTAAGTAACATTGTTTAGCTATTTTTACATCCTATAAATATAGACTTAATAAGAGCTTAAACTAAACGTTATCAATAGTGATTTCTTAAAAATCAGTGACAGACATTCAATAAGAGCTATATTAGAATACTCCTTCATTGTTATTGCTATTCTCTCTATTGTTAATAACATTTTTTGTTTTAATGGTATGAGATTATGTGGATGTAGCCTGCTTACCAATAATTCTAGCATGACTGTTTAGGATTAAAATTTAGCTTTACATGATGTGGAGATAATATGAATAAAATTATGGAGTTAATTGGCGCGATATTAAAATTTAGTTGGCAAGCCATTAACTTTATCAGGAAATTAATCTTAAACGTTATTTTCTTTTTCCTTCTCTTTATGGTCATTGGTATTTTCTTAATTACCAAAGAAGCACAAAAACCGGTTGATTATGAGGGTGCCCTTCTTGTTGATCTTAAAGGCGTGATTGTTGATCAAACCGCAACACAAAATCCTTTAGGTGAAGTTGGACGTGAGCTTTTAGGCGTTTCTGGTAGCCAACTTCAAGAGAATTCATTATTTGAAGTCGTTGATACGCTACGCCTTGCCTCTCAAGATCCGAAAATTAAAGGTATGGTGCTCAAACTTGATGAGTTCGCCGGCGCTGATCAACCGTCACTAAATTATATTGGCAAAGCGCTTAATGAATTTAAAAAAACAGGCAAACCTATTTTTGCAGTAAGTGGTTATTATACCCAACCTCAATATTATCTCGCCTCTTATGCGGATAAAGTATATCTCACACCTCAAGGCGCCGTGGGTGTTTATGGTTTTGGCTTCCAAAATCTCTATTACAAAACACTGCTAGAAAACTTAAAAATCAGTACCCATATTTTCCGTGTAGGTACATATAAATCTGCGGTTGAGCCATTAATGCGCAATGATATGTCAGCAGAGTCTCGTGAAGCATCATTACGTTTAGTTAATGCATTATGGTCTACTTATTTAACCCAAGTGGCCGAAAATCGTAGCATTACAAAGGAAGATGTTTTCCCTGGTGCAAAAGAGATGATTGTCCAGCTACGCAATGCAGATGGCAATAACGCAACTTATGCCCTAAATCGTAAATTAGTGGATTCTGTAAGCACCTACGCGCAGTTTGAAACCGATATGACAGAAACCTTCCAGTGGGATAAAGAAAATAATCAATTTAACAATATCAGCATTTATGATTATGCCGATACGTTAACCTCCTCATTGCCAGCAAGTGATGAAGGTAATATTGCCGTAGTGGTTGTTCAAGGTGCCATTATTGATGGTGAAAGTATCCCTGGTTCTGCAGGGGGATTAACTATTGCTAATCAAATTCGTCAAGCACGACTGGATCCTAATATTAAAGCGCTTGTTTTACGCGTAAATAGCCCTGGAGGTAGCGTTTCAGCCTCAGAGCAAATACGCAGTGAAGTGGCCGCTTTTAAACAACAGAAAAAATATGTAGTTGTCTCAATGGGTGGTATGGCTGCATCAGGTGGATATTGGATCTCAACACCAGCAAATAAGATTATTGCTAGCCCTTCAACATTAACGGGTTCTATCGGTATCTTTGGTGTTATTAATACATTTGAAAATAGCTTAGAGTCGATTGGTGTTTATACCGATGGTGTAACAACTTCACCATTAGCCGGATTATCTGTCACTAATAAACTACCTGAAGAATTTGCAGAGCTTTTACAGCTCAATATCGAAAGTGGTTATAAAACATTTCTTAATTTAGTGGCGGAATCACGCAAGAAAACACCTGCTCAAATTGATCGGATTGCTCAAGGCCGTGTATGGGTAGGAATAGATGCAAAAAATGTCGGTTTAGTCGATGAGTTCGGTGATTTTGATGATGCAATTGATACAGTTGCTAAAATGGCAAAAATCGACCAACCGGTTGTTGATTGGATGAAACCTGAATTAAGTCTGTCAGAACAGATTATAATGAGTTTATCCTCTAACGCAAAAGCGCTTATTCCTGATCCTTTACAAGCTTATTTGCCAGCACCTGTTTTAAAAGAAGTTAAAACACAGACAGAGTTTTATCGCAATATGAACGATCCACTCAATCGCTATGCATATTGTTTATCATGTGGTGATATTCAATAATCTGTTTCGTATATACACCTGCTCACTCTGAGTAGGTGTATTTCTCTCTTTCCCTCTTCGTTTATAGCGCAATATTCTAATGAATACTTTTTATTCATTTGCATATAAGTGATTTTTAACACAATGATTTAAAGCAGATATTAGTTAATCTCTATTTTCTTTTTTTAGCATCCTTTCCTTTTTTTATTCTGCAAACTCCCTATAATCAGGTATTTCTCACAGCTTAATAAGAGTGCTTTGTCTGATGCAAAAGAAATCAATCTACGTTGTTTATACTGGCGGTACTATTGGTATGCAACATTCTGAACATGGCTATATTCCTGTATCAGGACATTTACAACGCCAATTAGCTAAAATGCCAGAATTCCATCGTGAAGAGATGCCCGATTTTACAATCAAAGAGCACCTTCCTTTAATTGATTCTTCAAATATCACACCTGAAGACTGGCAATCTATTGCTGACGATATTAATGAAAATTATCATAACTATGACGGATTCGTTATTCTTCATGGTACTGATACCATGGCATTTACGGCCTCAGCACTCTCTTTTATGTTTGAGAATCTTAGCAAACCCATTATTGTCACTGGATCTCAAATTCCTTTAGAAGCCCTACGTTCAGATGGACAAACAAACCTGCTAAATGCACTTTATCTCGCAGCACATCATCCAATTAATGAAGTCGCACTCTTCTTTAATAACACGCTGTATCGCGGTAACCGCACAGTAAAAGCACATGCAGATGGTTTTAATGCGTTTGCATCGCCGAATAGCGCCCCTCTTTTAGAAGCTGGGATTAATATTAAGCAATTTAAAATTAATTCATTTCCAAAAGGAAAAGGTAAATTTGTTGCGCATAATATTACGCCTCAACCTATCGGTGTTGTTACAATTTATCCAGGCCTTTCAGATGAGATCGTTAAAAATATTCTGATGCAACCAGTGAAAGCATTAATATTACGTTCTTATGGCGTAGGTAATGCACCATCTCACCCTGCTTTACTTTCTACACTGCGCGAAGCAACAGAGCGTGGCATTGTGGTTATCAATCTTACACAATGTATTTCTGGTCGAGTGAATATGGAAGGTTATGCAACAGGTCAAGCCTTAGCTGAAGTCGGCGTTATTAGTGGTTATGATATGACATTTGAGGCAACATTAACTAAACTGCATTATCTCCTTAGCCAACAATATGATTACACTGAAATTTGTCGCTTAATGCAACAAAACCTTCGCGGTGAAATGACATTAAACGATAACGACTAAGCTTAATAAAAGGGCAAACTTAGTGAAAAACTCTGCGCTATTACTGGTTGATATACAAAATGATTTTTGTACAGGGGGTGCTTTAGCTGTTAACGAGAGTGAGATGGTTATTCAAATAGCCAATCAGCTCATTAATGGTTTCAAGCAAACTAAAAGCCCGATAATTGCAAGTTTAGATTGGCATCCAGCCGATCATCTCAGCTTTGCTAAAAATTCAGGCACCGTTGTAGGCGAAATTGGGAAACTGAACGGATTACCCCAAGTTTGGTGGCCTGTGCATTGCGTGCAAAACTCTCACGGCGCTACATTTCACCCTGAGCTCAATCACACATTAATTAATCACATTATTTACAAAGGCCAAAACCGCCTTATTGACAGCTATAGTGCCTTTTTTGATAACGACCATGAATATCAAACTGGCTTACATACCCTTTTGCAAACGCTTAATATAAAACATCTTTATATTCTTGGTATTGCTACTGATTACTGCGTTAAATTTACAGTGCTGGATGCTTTACAGCTAGGTTATCAAGTATCTGTTATTACTGACGGTTGCCGTGGTGTCAATATTCAAGATAACGACAGCCAAGTAGCGCTAGAAGAGATGCAAGCGAAGGGAGCGACATTAATAGATTCAGCACTTTGGTTTAATCGTAACAATCAATAAATTTATGGTTTTTACGACCACTTTTTTACAATGACAAAGCAAAAAAGTGGCGATTATTAATTATTATCATTAATAAATGACCACTTTGGTTATCAACCCAATTCTCCAATTACTATCAGCATTAATCATCATCCATTGGGGTTAATGTGGCTAAGCGCTCAGTTTGAAATTGGGCTTTTAATTCCTGCTTACTTTTCATCGTAATTTGCCCATTGGTTCCCACGGTCATATGTTCAGGTGTGTGGTTATTTTTTGCCTGCCATAATAAAACGATCTGCATGCAATGCTCTTTTTGTTCATCTGTCAATGCCACGCCGTCAGACCATTTGCCTAATTCAACTGCTGTTGAAATACGCTGATAAATTTCAGGGGTTACCATCGAAATAAGTTCATTAACTTCCATTGATTACTCCATAAGCTAAATAATTACTTAAAATAGCTGAATCGTTTTTTCACTTGTTATTATTTTGTTAACTTAATGATTATTAACCTTTCTGCTCTTCACCCGTCTCACTGTTCGTAAATGACAGTGAAGCAGAATTAACACAATAGCGCTCTCCTGTAGGGGCTGGGCCATCATTAAAAACATGACCTAAATGTGCATCACATTGCTGACAACGTATTTCCGTTCTTTTCATATTATGAGAAAAATCATCAAGATAGCGTATTGCATCACTATTAACGGGTTGGTAAAAACTCGGCCAGCCACATCCTGCATCAAATTTTGTATCTGAATAAAATAAAGGAGCAGAACAACATAAACAGTGATAAATCCCTGTTTGACGATTATGTAATAACTTACCACTAAACGGAGGTTCTGTGCCGTGTTGTTGCGTCACATAACGTTGCATTTCATTGAGTGTTGATAAATCAAGGTGATTGTTATTGCTTGAAATATTCACTTTCTTTTCATTATCTGTCATAGGGACCTCGATCTCAGAAAAATGCTTTTTAAAACAACAGTGAATGATAACAAAGATTTAACAACAAATCTGGAAAATATAGTCTAAAATCAACAAGAGTAATCTTTAGTTTTTGAAATGTGATGAATTTCACATAACGGAGCAAAGGTAACTTCATTTATCGGCATTGATCCCGATAATACACAGCGTAACATTTAGCTAAAACGACCATTCTTTAAGCGAAAAGTGTTTTTTTAATTGATTTTTTGCAATTATTGACACGATTCCGCTTGACGATTGGCGCGGTTTTGGTAACTTTAGAAGCAACTTTTTAATTCACTAAATTAAAGCTGGTGGAATACATATGACTATCAAAGTAGGTATTAATGGTTTTGGTCGTATCGGCCGCATCGTTTTCCGTGCTGCTCAAGAACGTTCAGATATCGAAATCGTAGGTATTAACGATCTGTTAGACGCAGACTACATGGCATACATGCTGAAATACGATTCAACTCATGGCCGTTTCAACGGTACTGTTGAAGTAAAAGATGGCCACCTCGTTGTTAATGGTAAAACCATCCGCGTAACTTCAGAAAGAGATCCAGCAAATCTGAAATGGAACGAAGTCGGTGCTGACGTTGTTGCAGAAGCAACTGGCCTATTCTTAACTGACGAAACTGCTCGTAAACACATCCAAGCTGGCGCGAAAAAAGTTGTTCTGACTGGTCCTTCAAAAGACAGCACTCCTATGTTCGTAATGGGCGTAAACCATAAATCATACGCAGGCCAAGATATCGTTTCTAACGCATCTTGTACTACTAACTGCTTAGCGCCTTTAGCTAAAGTTATCAACGACAACTTCGGTATCGTTGAAGGTCTGATGACTACTGTTCACGCAACAACTGCAACTCAACGTACTGTTGACGGTCCTTCTGCAAAAGACTGGCGTGGTGGTCGTGGTGCTTCTCAAAACATCATCCCATCATCAACTGGTGCTGCTAAAGCTGTAGGTAAAGTTATTCCTGAACTGAACGGCAAACTGACTGGTATGTCTTTCCGTGTTCCTACTCCTAACGTTTCTGTTGTTGACCTGACTGCTCGTCTGGAAAAACCAGCATCTTACGCACAAATCTGTGATGCTATCAAAGCAGCAGCTGAAGGCGAACTGAAAGGCGTTCTGGGTTACACTGAAGATGCAGTTGTTTCAACTGACTTCAATGGCGAAGTTCTGACTTCAGTATTTGATGCTAAAGCTGGTATCGCACTGAACGACAACTTTGTTAAATTAGTAGCTTGGTACGATAACGAAGTTGGTTATTCAAACAAAGTTCTGGATCTGATTTCTCATATCTCTAAATAATTAGAGCCTAGAAAATCAAGATATTGCTTAGAGCCACCTTTGGGTGGCTCTTTTATTTTTTAGCCAGTCAGTTTATTGTATTGAAATAGTCAGTGACATAAGGTCATAAGATAATGAATGAGAAAATATTTTCTTTGCCGATTATTGAACAAATATCACCTTACTTAAGTCGTCGTCAATTAGGCGAGCTTCCTATCCTTGTTATTTCGCATCCTAAAGTACGCGCTGCTATCAGCCTTCAAGGCGCACATTTAATTGCTTGGCAACCCGCACAAGAACATCCTGTCTTTTGGGTAAGCGACGCGTCTCTTTTCACTCCCGGTATTGCAATTCGAGGTGGCGTTCCTATTTGCTGGCCTTGGTTTGCTTCAGCAGGTACACCGAGTCATGGATTTGCACGTATTCTGCCTTGGGAATTTAGCGCACACACAGAACAAGATGATGGTGTGCTCATTACAATGACCCTCAAAGAGAGCCAACAAACACAAAAATATTGGCCTCACCCGTTCACCGTTATTGCGCGTTTTAAATTAGGCGCCACTTGCGAGATAGAATTAGAATCTTATGGTGATTATGAAGCGACAGCCGCCCTTCACTCTTATTTTAATGTAAGTGATATTGATAATGTCTCTGTCACTGGCTTAGGAGGCCACTACATTGACACGGTAGCGGACAACGAAGTTTATACTGATGAAACCGCATTGCGCTTTAATGGACGCACTGACAGGCTTTACACAGAGCCTGACGATTTCAATCTTATTCGTGACGATGGTTGGGAGCGCACAATTGAGGTTCATCATTATCACCATAGTGATGTGGTATGTTGGAATCCAGGTGCAGAACTCGCCAGCTCAATGAAAGATATGAGCGCTGGTGGGTATCGCAAAATGGCTTGTGTAGAAACCGCTCGCATCCACCAACCATTAAAACCAGATAATGTTCATCCTGGTCGTTTATCGATGGTGGTACGGGTTCGTAAGAATATTGCTGAAAAATAAATATTGCTCGCATATTACACAAATAAAAAAAAGCTTCGAGGTTAAATCGAAGCTTTTTTTATTTGATAGTCTATTTAATATTAACTGCGTTAAACATACTTTAATTAGAATGTATAAGTTACACCTGTCCATACAATCGCAGTGACAGACTTATTCACCATTGGGCTATCTTTCACTTCGCTTGGTAAGTGGTCAACTCGCCCCATCGCAAAGAAGTTCCATTTTTCGGTAAATTTGTAGTTAGCAGAAACCTCAACATAAGGTCTCCAACTATCATTCGGACGGTACTCAGCTAAACCGCTACGTTGCGATTCTGCATGGGTAATACCATAAGCATAACGGTTTTGCTTTTTGTTCTCCCACACAACACCCGCCCCAGGTTGAAAAGACCAATTACCTAATTCGAAAGGATATAAATAGGCTGCATCAGCGATAATACCGTTACTTTTACCCAGCATATCACCCGACACAATCGCTCTTAAGCTACCCCATGATTCATGATGTTTATAAGTAAAGCCTCCCATCATAGTATCACGACGACGATTCAATTTTTTCATTTGTTCGTCATCACTATCACTTGGCTTATAGGCTTGAGGATAATAGTGTAAATCAACAGAAAGTTGGTCTTTAGGGGTATTCCACAAGTAATATCCTGCGGCTAATGTCGCAAAATAAAAATTTTCTGATTGGTAGTTAACTTGTGGCACTGGTAATAAATAATCTTTTGATTTTGCCCCTTTATAAGGCGTAATTTGCGCTAAGACTGAACCACCAAGTGACCATTCTCCAGCGAATGCTACTGGTGTACTAAGTCCTGCAATAACGGCTAAAGAAATGATAATCTTCTTATTACTCACGATAATTTTCCATATTGTCATTAATAAAGTAGCAACCAAAAACCTATTTCAGTCACAATTAACTAAACTTGTATTATTTTACCTATAATCATTTTAGTTTTGCATTAAATGTGTAGCAATCAACGCTTGCCCTAATGCAATACCACCGTCTCCAACGGGTAATATCATAGGGATAAGTACTTTTTTATTATTTAATTTTTTCTTAAACAGATGTTTGAGTAATGTGTTATTTAACACACCTCCCGTAAGTACAATGGTATCAATCTGATGTTCATCAGCATATTGCAATGCAATATTGCCCAAACTTTCAGCTAATAAATAATGAAATAGCCATGCCTTTTCACTGACATTAAGCTTTACATTTTCCCATTGTGACCAAAAAACAGATAGATCGAGCACATTATTTTTTATAGGCATTAAATGCCCATATTGCTTAATAATTTCCGTTTGTTTTTCTTTTTGACACGCTAATGCTGCTGTTTGTAAGTAACATGCGGCTTCACCTTCCCAACTTATTTCTTTAGGTGCTAATCCTAAAGATGCTGAAACCGCATCAAAAAAGCGGCCACAAGAAGACGCTTTTGGTGAATTCAAACCGCGCTCAACTGCTTTACTTAATATTTGCAAATCATGACTAGGTATCAATTGGGTGATAACACTACCTTGCCAATTTTTAGAAAAAGTAGCTAAATGTGCGAACCAGTTTCGCCAAGGTTGAATAGAAGCTAGATCTCCCCCTGGCATTGCAACCGCAGGAAGCCCTCCAATCCGTTGTGATTTTTGGTAATCCACCAACAAACATTCTCCGCCCCATAAAGAGCCATCTTGCCCATAACCTAAACCATCAAGTGCAATACCTACTACAGCACCTTGCTGATGAGTATGTCCATGTTCGGCAAGGCAAGAAACAATATGCGCATGATGGTGAGAAACGTTAATAACAGGGATATTTTGCGCTTGAGCGAATTGTTTACCTAACTGATGACTAACGTAGTTAGGATGTGCATCTATCGCAATGGCTTTGGGTGTAAAGCGATAAATTTGCTGGAAAAGATCTAATGATTTTATCAGTTGTTGTCGCACACTTAAATCATCAAGATCCCCTAAATGGGGTCCCATAATGGCTTGGTGCTGACGTAATAAACAAAATACATTTTTAAGATCGCCTCCCATTGCAAGTACCGAGGGTTGTGACTCAAAACCATCAGGTAACGAAATCGCATCAGGAACATAGCCTCGGGAACGGCGGATCATAACACTCTGTTTATCTTCAATACGCACTAATGAATCATCAGCTCGCTGTATAATCTCTCTATTATGCATCAAGAACAAATCTGCGATATCACGCAATTGCATTAAGGCCTCTTCGTTACTTAATGCGGGGGTGTGACCCGATGCATTTCCTGATGTCATCACAAGCGGAATATGCGTACCACGCGCTAATAGGTGTTGCAATGGGTTTGCTGGTAACATTACACCTATTTCAGACAAGCCTGGAGCAATAAGCTCACTCAATTGAGGTGCAACTGTTTTCGGAACTAACACAATCGGTGCAGCAGTGCTTTGTAGTGCTTTAATTGCAGCTAAACGAAAATGCAGATCATGCTTATCTTCTTTAATTTGCTCAATATCCGTTATCATCACTGCTAATGGCTTAGCAGGTCGATATTTACGTTTTCGTAATAATGCAACGCTCTCATTATTACGTGCATCACACACTAAATGAAAACCACCAATGCCTTTAACTGCAACAATTTTTCCAGCGAGTAGCGCTTCACAAACTTGAGCTAATGCATGCTCTTTTATTGCTAGTTCATCACCAAGATTATTCGCAAGCCAGATATGAGGGCCACAAACAGGACATGCGTTAGGCTGAGCATGAAACCGTCTATCCGCGGGATCTTCATACTCATGTTGACATTCTGGACAGAATGGAAATTCAGACATTGAGGTAAATGGCCTATCATAAGGCATTTTTTTTATAATAGTGAAACGGGGACCACAGTGTGTGCAGTTAATAAAAGGATAGTGATAACGACGGTTTTGAGGATCAAACAATTCATCAATACACGCTTGGCAAGTCGTGGCATCAGGCACCACTTGTGTATCCATTTCACCGCCACCGCTTTTTACAATAATAAAATCTGTCGGTATTTGTTCCCATTGATAGGGTGATTCTTCTATACGTTCAATGCGTGCCAATGGGGGACATTCTGCTTGTAGTGCTTCGATAAACAGTGCGTTTTTAGGTGAAGAGGTTAAATGTACCAATACACCTAAACTATCATTACTCACTTGCCCTAATAAACCAAAGCGGTGTGCTAATTGCCAAACAAATGGACGAAAGCCAACGCCTTGAACCTTACCTTTCACACGCAATGCAATGCCGTTACTCATAGGATCACCAAATCAAAATAAATTTAAGCTTATTCTAGTTTAGTGATTATCAACAACTTTCATTTAGATCAGAAAAAGTGGAATTAGGTAGATTTATCATCACTTCAACAGCGACTCGAGGAGCGACAGCACACAGTAACTCATAACCAATAGTGCCACATGCCGTTGCAACATCGTCAACAGGCAGTTGCTCTCCCCATAACTCAACTGGGCTACCATAATTAACATCATGTAAATCCGTAATATCAACAGTTAACATATCCATCGAAATACGTCCCACCAATTGTGTTTTATGTCCATTAACAATAACCGGTGTGCCATCTGGCGCATGTCTTGGATAACCATCGGCATAACCACAGGCAACAACCCCTATTCGCATATCACGTTCAGCGGTATATCGGCTGCCATAGCCTATCTGCTCACCTTTTTTCACTTGTTGAATTGCCAAGATTTCACTATTAAATGTCATTACTGGCTGTAAATTAAAATCAGCAATATCTAACCAAACACCTGACGGCGAAACACCATATAAAATAATGCCTGGACGCACCCAATCTTGATATGTTTCAGGGTTAAATAGCGTTGCTGCCGAATTTGCTAAGCATCGGGGTAATTCATCTATCATAGCTTGATTAATTACCGCTTTTTGCGCGTCCATATTCAGCCCTGTATCTGCATTAGCAAAATGCGACATTTGGATAATAGAGCCAATATTTTTAATACTCTTTGCACGAACAATAGCTTCTTTATAAGCATCTGGTCGATAACCTAGCCGATTCATTCCACTATTCAGTTTAAGATAGATATTAACGGGGCGTTCTAATTGTGCCTTTTCTATGGCATCAAATTGCCAATCTGAGTGAATCGTTGCCGTTAGAGAATAACGATCTAATAAATAAACGTCTTCTGGCTTAAAAAAACCTTCAAGTAAAAGAATAGGGCCGACCCACCCTTGCTCTCTTAACATTATGGCTTTGTCTAATTCAATTAATGCAAAGCCATCGGTATGACTTAATGCTGGCCAAACACAGGATAATCCATGTCCATAAGCATCTGCTTTTACAACAGACCACACCTTACTGCCTTTTACTCTCTCTTTAATAACAGACAGATTATGGCTTAATGCATCGAGGTTAATGGTTACTTTTGCTGGTCTGGACATGTTTTTTCCTCAATTAGTAAGCTGCATCAAGTTTTTGCCCAGGTAAGAGCAATTTAGTATTAAAGCCATCGATATACCGAAATACCGAAAGATCATCAGCGGCAATGGCAGGTTTATTTCCTGAAATTAAATCAGCCAATAATTGTCCGGAGCCACATGCCATTGTCCAACCTAATGTGCCATGCCCCGTATTTAAAGATAAATTACGATAAGCCGTTGGCCCGACAATAGGCGTACCATCTGGTGTCATAGGTCTTAGTCCTGTCCAGAATGTGGCTTTCTCTATATCCCCCCCACCTTGATAGAGATCTTGTACAACCATTTTTAATGTTTCACAGCGTGATTTTAAAACATTCAAATTAAAACCGACGACTTCAGCCATTCCGCCGACACGAATTCGTTCATCAAAACGCGTCACTGCAATTTTATAGGTTTCATCTAGAATAGTTGATGTTGGTGCTCTTGAAGCATCAATAATCGGCATCGTGAGTGAATAACCTTTAAGCGGATAAACAGGAATGGCAACTTTATTTCTCAAAAATTCTGTTGAGTAAGAGCCCATTGCAACAACATAGTGATCTGCAGTGAGTAATCCATCGTGACATTGAACGCCCGCTACTTTATCACCATCGAATAACAAATGTTTGATTTCTTTATTAAATAAGAATGTCACACCGGCATCTTCTGCCATTTTAGCGAGCTTTTTCGTAAAAATTTGGCAATCACCTGTTTCATCGTTCGGCAAACGCAAACCACCCGTAAGTTTATGGCTCACATGCTCTAGTGCAGGCTCTGCTAATTTAAGTTGATCCGCCGTCAATAATTCGTAAGCAACACCTTCTTGTTTTAAGACTGCAATATCATTGGCTGCATTATCAAATTGTTTTTGATCACGGAAAAGTTGAAGAGTCCCGCCTTGGCGCCCTTCATACTCAATTCCTGTATCTTGACGCAACTGACGGATGCAATCACGGCTATATTCAGCAATACGCACCATGCGACTTTTATTCATAGTGTAATGTGATGCATCACAATTACGTAACATTTGCCACATCCAACGCAATTGGAAAAGTGAACCGTCCGGTTTAATGGCTAAGGGAGCATGCTTTTGAAACATCCATTTTATCGCTTTTATCGGAATGCCTGGTGCTCCCCAAGGAGTTGCATACCCTGGAGATATTTGACCAGCATTGCCAGCACTTGTTTCTTCTGCCGCACTACTTTGTCTATCAACAACAATGACTTCATGACCTTGTTGCACAAGATACCACGCACTGGTTACACCAATAACGCCGCCACCTAAGATAATTACTTTCATGGCAAGACTCCAATAATTTACATTGATATAACATAAGAATAATATTCCATACACAAAAAGCCAATATAGAATAATCATCTAGACTAATAAAAAAGCAAATTTTAGAGTTAAGTCACATTTAGCTATTATTAAGTAAGTAATTTTTAATAAGTATTATTAAATTAACAATTAAAATCAATACGATACGTTTTTATCGATAAATTATAAAAATATTGATAAATAAATTAATTTACTTTGAAGAGAATTTAATCTGTAAAGGATGGGAATATAAAATTTATAAAAACCTAAATACAAATCGAATTGTAGATTATAATTTTTTAATTAACTCACTTTGGTAACTCTTTTTACTAAAATTAACCTATTTAAAGCATTGCCTAAAAAATGAAACATTGTTCTTTTTAACCACATAAAAAAACCAGTATCACAACTCAATGAGGATACTGGTCTTTTCTATTCTGAAAAAACAGTAAAAATTAGCGTTTAACTTCTTCCAAATCACTTGGGAGTGGTGATTGTAAACTTTGCCAAATAATCCCACTGTCTTTACCATATTGACGAACACATTCCATTACATGTTCAACATCTTTTTGTTCACACAACGTGGCAAGTCTTTTATAGAATGCTAATGCAAGCTCTTTAGCTTGGATATTTGAAAAATAGTAACGGCCAACACGCGTATACAAACCTTTCAAACCATTTAAGATAAGACCATAAATCGGATTTCCTGAAGCGAAAGCTAAACCACGAAAAATGTTGTAATCCAACTCACTAAACTCATCAGCACTATTTTCTGTTGTTAGCTGATGATTTAAAACCTCGATACATTTTTCAGGGTTACTTCTGAATGCAGTACGGATAAAAATAGCTGAAATATTAGTTCGTACTGCTAATAAATTATCAATGAGTTGCGGTACTCGATCGTGATCGAGACGTGCCACGGTTTCAAGAATATTAAGGCCTGATGTTTCCCAGAAATTGTTTACTTTCGTTGGCTTTCCATGTTGAATCGTTAACCATCCATCACGAGCAAGGCGTTGTAATACTTCTCTTAATGTAGTTCTTGTTACACCTATTAATTCAGATAGTTCACGTTCTGCTGGTAAAATAGAACCAGGAGGAAAACGATTATTCCAGATGCTTTCAACAATATACTCTTCCGCAAAACCTGCGGGGCTTTGAGCCTTAATAACCATATTTTTATTTCTTCCGTAGCGATTTTTCTGCTAATAATGAAAAAGATAATATCAGAATGCGTAATTTTGATATAGCTCAACCATCATTAAATAGTGAGTGGCATCATAAAACCTGATGCAGTTTTATCAATTTATTATTACTAACACGCTTAATTTCACAGCAATTAACGCGTACTATGGTTAGATCGCGCATGATAGCGCTTAAAATCTCTGTTTGGAGGATGAGAAACCTAATGGATATGAGTATAAGACAAGCATTACTAAAGAACTTTATGGGAAATTCTCCCGATTGGTATAAGCTTGCTATTCTTACTTTTTTAATTATCAACCCACTGATTTTTTTCTTTGTTGACCCTTTTGTCGCCGGTTGGCTATTAGTTGTAGAATTTATTTTTACACTAGCTATGGCGTTAAAGTGTTACCCATTACAACCCGGAGGATTACTTGCCATTGAGGCCGTCATTATTGGAATGACTAGCCCAAAACAAATTGGTCATGAAATTGCCAACAACCTTGAAGTTATTTTACTTCTGGTCTTTATGGTTGCGGGTATTTATTTTATGAAACAATTATTGCTTTTTGCTTTTACCAAATTGCTTTTATCCATTCGTTCTAAACGAATATTGTCTATCGCCTTTTGCTTTGCAAGTGCATTTTTATCTGCCTTTTTAGATGCTTTAACCGTTATCGCTGTTGTGATCAGTGTTTCTCTCGGTTTTTACTCTATTTATCATAATTTTGCTTCTAACCAAGCAGGAACAGAGCTAAATAATGATGGATTTATTGATACCGCAGAGAAAAAACAAACATTAGAACAATTCCGTGCCTTTTTACGTAGCTTAATGATGCATGCTGGTGTAGGTACTGCATTAGGTGGCGTAATGACCATGGTAGGTGAACCCCAAAACCTGATTATTGCAAAACATTTAGAGTGGGATTTTGTGACCTTCTTTATTCGAATGTCACCTGTCACTATTCCTGTTTTCTTTGCAGGTCTTGCTGTGTGCTATTTAGTAGAGCGCTTTAAGCTTTTTGGTTATGGTGCTGAACTACCTGATTTAGTTCGTAAAGTTCTAACCGAGTATGATAAGAAAAACAGTAAAAAACGCACTTCTCAAGAAAAAGCACAACTGATGGTTCAAGCACTAATTGGGATCTGGTTAATTGTTGCTTTAGCATTTCATTTAGCAGAAGTCGGTATTATCGGTTTATCTGTTATCATTCTTGCAACAGCATTTTGTGGTATTACAGAAGAACATGCGCTCGGTAAAGCATTTGAAGAAGCATTACCGTTCACTGCATTATTGACAGTATTCTTTTCCATTGTCGCCGTCATTATTGACCAACAATTATTCGGTCCAATTATTCAGTTTGTTCTCCAAGCTTCAGAGTCCTCACAACTCTCACTCTTCTATCTATTTAATGGTCTATTGTCTGCCATTTCAGATAACGTGTTTGTCGGTACGGTTTATATCAGTGAAGCCTTAACGGCATTACAAGATGGACTAATTAGTCAATCACAATATGAACATATTGGTGTTGCTATTAATACAGGGACAAACTTACCTTCTGTCGCCACACCAAATGGCCAAGCTGCATTCTTATTTTTATTAACCTCCGCATTATCTCCACTTATCCGTTTATCCTATGGACGAATGGTGGTAATGGCACTGCCATATACTATCGTAATGACATTATTTGGTTTGCTGGCGGTTGAGTTCTGGCTTGTTCCTGCAACACATTGGTTTTATGAAATAGGCTTAGTGGCTATTCCATAACAATAATTCTACAGTTACACCACATAAATAGGACTTTTATCAAGTAAAAGTCCTATTTTTTTCATTAAAAAAAGGTTGAATGTAAATATTTGTGAAATAAAAGGTTTTAACTTTTTTTGCGCTTGATTTTTGGGCAAAATAGGCACTTATTTTACTATTTAAATGGACATTATTATGCTGACTGCTCTTCGTCACTGGTCACAACGCCGTTTTTCATGGCTATTGCTTGCATTAACTGCAATAGGCCTTGAAGGTGCCGCATTGTATTTTCAGTACGGAATGGAATTAATGCCTTGTGTGATGTGCGTCTATCAACGCATCGCAGTATTAGGAATATTAGTTGCCGCACTCATTGGTGCAAGCGCACCTAAAATGACACTCATGCGTATGGCAGGTAGTTTTTTATGGCTTTACTCAGCTTACCGGGGTATTGAACTGGCTTGGGAGCATACGCAACTTATTCTTAATCCATCACCTTTTGCAACATGTGATTTTTTTGTCACATTACCTTCTTGGTTTGCATTACAAAATTGGTTTCCTTCCATATTCCAAGCAACAGGTGACTGCTCTGTCAGCCAATGGCAATTCTTAACATTAGAAATGCCTCAGTGGATGCTGATTATTTTCTCTGCTTACTTTGTTGTGGGTTTATTGGTCTTAATGAGCCAAATCACAAGTTCTTTTAAATCAAAAGAATAAATAAATGGCCCTTAACGTTTTGCTAAGGGCCATTTATTGTTGAAAATAAGACTTAAGCTATAGTCTTATCCTGGGATACAAACACCGTCAATTAAAGCCTGTTCACTGCAACGCTTACCATTAGCAAACTGACACACGGGTGTCTGCCCACCATGTAACTCATAGTTTAAAGACGGTACTCCACCAGAAAAGACACACGTTGCTTTAGCCGATTCATCTAAAGGGACACTAAGGCTTGTCGTTGGCATTGCTCTGCTTTTATTCACTGTTTGTGTTGATGAGTATTGTGTCTGGGTTGAACTGTTGCATCCTGCAATAAAAGTAAAGCCAGCCACCATAAAGAGATAACACGTTGTTTTAAATTTTTTTTGCATCAAAGGCACCCTAATCTCTTCCTACTATACCTATTAATGTGAAGCACTTTTTGAGAGTAAGTTTATGACTAAAACACCAGCAATAATCAATCCCATGCCAATAATTGCCGGTAAATCAAGCTTCTGTTGATAGATAAAAACAGCCGCAACAGAAACTGACACTATCCCTAAACCACTCCATATTGCATAAGCAATACCCAATGGCATCACTTTTACCACTTGAGAAAGCGCCCAAAAAGAAAAACAATAACCGATAACGACAATAATTGATGGATATAATCGGCTAAAGCCCTCAGAAGCTTTTAGCATTGTTGTCGCAATCACTTCCGATATGATCGCCAATATTAGGTAAGTTAATCCATTCATTTTTTCGCCTTAATCTTATACAAAGTCAATTTTGTGAATTTTATCACAAGCCATATTGGGGATATTCATTTACAACAAATAAAAAAGGCACCTTTCATGTAAAATAGATGCCTTTCAAAGTGAAAATATTTATTTAGTGTTGGTGAAGCTGATTCTTTTTACGAGGCGCTCCTCCCATAGAAACGCGATAACGACTAAAAATGAAACCACACCAAATAACGGCGAGAATACTTAATATCGTGCCTGCATACCCCACATTTGGCATGCCCGCATGTAAAATAACTTGATTACCAATCAAAGCGCCTGCACCAATACCAATATTAAAAATACCGGAATAAATAGACATCGCAATATCTGTTGCATCTGGCGCTAAATCGATCACTTTAACTTGCATACCAAGACCAATGCACATAAAACCAATCCCCCAAAATATAATCAACACAATAAATGTCGTTAAATTTTGGCTACTTACCATCAATAAACTTAAGCAAGCAGTCAGTAAAATTAGAGCAAAAAATAAAAATGAAGTTGGCATCTTGGCACTGTAACGACTAAACAGCACACTACCGATAATGCCAGCGCCACCAAAAATAAGTAAAACTAACGTCGCAAAGTTTTGATCTAATTTTGCGATATCAATGACAAAAGGCTCGATATAACTATAAGCCGTAAAATGCGCCGTAACGGCAATGACCGTTAATAAGAAAATCCCCATTAATGGTCCACGTCTTAATAAGACAGGCACACTTTTTAATGATCCTGAATGCTCGCTCGGTAATAACGGCAAATAGCGCATTAGCGCAAACATAGTAATTAAAGCTAAAGCACCAATACCCATAAATGTTGCACGCCATCCTAACCATTGCCCAACAACTCGCCCAATAGGTAGACCAAGAACGGTCGCTAATGCAGTTCCTGTTGCTAATAAACCGAGTGCTTGTGCTCGTTTACCAGGAGGCGCCACTCTAATTGCCAATGAGGCAGTAATAGACCAAAAAACCGCATGAGAAAAAGCAACACCTATGCGCCCTGCTATCAGCGATTTAAAATTCCATGCAATACCTGACAAAATATGACTTAAAATAAAAAGAATAAATAAGATAATAAGTAACTTACGGCGTTCAACTTTACTTGTCATTATCATTAAGGGCAATGACATTAAGGCGACCACCCAAGCATATATTGTGATCATTAAACCTGTTTGAGCCGGGAGCATTCCAAAGCTTTCAGAAATATCACTTAACAGAGCAACAGGAACAAATTCTGTTGTATTAAAAACGAAAGCTGCAAACGACAATATTATAACCCTGATCCACGCTGTTTGGCGACTTACTTCGTTTATGTTTGGTGCTACGATATTCATAATTAGTCAATGTTTTCTTAAATAATATTGATGTATATATCATTACTTTATAATATAAGCTTCCATATGACTCGCTTTGTACACTTACCTTAAAAAGGTTTTACTTTATTGATAATAAAAAATGGCATAATACAAAAATGCATTTTGTTAAAAACAAAAAATAAACCAAATTATGACTAAACTTCATAGCTAAAGCGAATCAGCTATCAATTTTAGCATATTCATCTCATAACTTTAAATCCCTAACGCAACTTCTTTTTAACGTTAACATAATCTAAGCATAGTAAGATTACAGATATAAATAGCATATTCTCAGTCTACTTAGAATAATAAAAATAAACGATTATGAGTGAAAATCCACAGTATATTCATTGGATTATGATAAGAAATATTAATTTATTTATTAAAAACATTCTTATATTGGGATAAAAAACGAATAAAAACAGGAAGGATATATCAATTACTGGCTTAAATTATCAATAACTTGAATTGCTTGCTTACAAGCAATGTTTCTTGTAGATGATGTTGATTCATCAAAAGCATTTTTAATGGTAGAAATTTGCTCAACAGCTGAGCGAGGTAAAATTAAACTTCCATTAGAAAGCCCACTTTCAACCTCATTTAACTTCTGAGCTAATTGCTGACAACTACCATTATTCTCTTTTGACCTATAGACAGCCATAAATGTATCGCGCTTTGCCTCTACAGTAGAAATAGTTTCACTCATTTTTGATGATGAACTTTCAATTACTTCACGCCCTTCATTCCAAATTTCAGCCGTCGTTTCTTTAAAGACAGACACCATTAAAATTGCAATAAAAATAGCCAGCATGATTGTCAGTGATAAAAGCCCTCCTGCAATAATAAATACCTGTTTCATCTTTAACCCCGCATATTAGTTATCTCTGTTTTTAATATATATAGTTTAAATAAATCAGGTTCAATCTGGATTACGATTCTTTTTATTTTTTACATTTTATTACGGAGGTATACAGTTCTAATTATTCTTATTTTATTTTTATAAAAATAAGCACCTAGTCGTAGGTGCTATTAATCAATATATAAAATTATCTTGATAAAAATCATTTTTTAGAGCAACACGCAATATAATTTAAATTATGGCGATTTTCTCTAAAAAAACGAAACATAGATAAAAATCGTTGCCTATTTTGTTTGTTCTTCAACCCATTTTTAATTATTTTTGCTGTTCTAAATAACCCTTCATCATGAATTAAACCTATAGGTGACATTAAGCTCATATTGCCTGATTTTATTTTTACTTCTAAAAATCCAGTAGTAATAAACAAGTCATGCCATTCTTGCTTAAACATAGGAGCTACGTTCGATTTTACTACCCCAATTAAATCGTCTTTATCTACATCATTATTTATTTTCATAATATCATGTGTTAATAACAGGCCACCCGGTTTTAAAACACGATAATACTCTTTTACTAATTTAGCTTTGGCTTTATCCGCATACATTGTCAACATGGCCTCATTTAAAACCACATCAAAACTATTGTCAGGAAAAGGGAGAGATAATGCATTGGCTTTTGTTAACTGAATTAAATGTGATAACTGTGCACTCTCAACATTATGTTGTGCATTAGCTAACGCTTTTTCATCCATATCAACAGCAATAATATGACAACTATATTTTTGTGCAATTTCGATTGACGTTGTCGCCATATTGCAAGCAATCTCTAAAACTTGGCTTGAAGAGGTAAAATGCCCATTATTAATTAACCAATCAGATGCCTCAACACCACCTGGCCTTAAGCGCGTTTTCCCTAAACTGGCTAAAAAAGTATGTCCTGCTTTTGGCTGTTCTTGAGATAAAGTTTGTGTTGTTGTTTGAGTTTCCATATCGCCACCTATAAAGTTGCATCAATAATACAACTTTATAGTAAAAAACATTTGATGGGAATAGTTATCATTACTTTTTCTATTTTTATAAAGAAAATCTTAAAGTACACAACAAATAAATTTTAAATTTTGCTATAAAACTAATTAAGATAGAATGACTTAATCAAAACACTCTGCAATTATGTCATTAAAAGTAAAGAATATTAAACTTTAGATAACAACATTGACCTTCCCCTAAGGGGAATCTTTAAAGTAATAACAATTTCACAATAAATCCAAGGAAACTGTTATGAAAAAAATTTTACCTGCTGCGGTTATTTTAATGAGTACTATCTCTTTTGGTGCAATGGCAAACAATACACATATGAACATGAATATGGATACATCGCATAATAGTTCACCAATGCAGAAAGAACTCAATGATTCCATGAATAAAATGCATGCTGATATGGCAAAAGGAATGAACACTGATAATGCAGATGTTGCTTTTGCTGATGGAATGATTGCCCACCATTTAGGCGCTATTGATATGGCTAAAATTGAATTGAAATACGGTACAGATCCTGAAATGCGCAAGCTAGCTCAAGCCATTATTGATGCTCAAGGGCCAGAAATTGAACAAATGCAAAAATGGTTAGAAAAAAATAAAGCTCATCAACAATAGATTGATATCGGCTGTGATTTTTTGTAGCACAGCCTATCTCATTTTTAATATTTCCTGCAAAATTTCTTATCCAAGATAAATCAATTAATTGTCTAATATTCGTCTCATACATTATAATTTTATTACTAAAGTAATATTTTCCTTTTCCCCAGTATGGAGTCTGCATGAATAATAGAGAAAACATGGCGTTATTAAACCAAAAACTTGCCATGCTAATTGCAAAATGGACTCACAATACGCATTATTTTGATACTCAAATCCCAGGATTGGCATTAACACACTGGCGTTCTCCCACACCTATTACCAGTCATACACATAAATCAGGCATATGCTTAATTGCTCAAGGTGAAAAAAGAGTAATTTTAGGAGAAGAAAGCTTTATTTATGACGCCAACCATTTTTTAATTTCTTCCATTGAACTTCCTGTTATGGCGAATATTATGAAAGCCAGCAAGGATAAGCCTTTTTTAGGGCTAGTTATGGAATTAGATCTACAAGAAATATCTCAACTGATCGTCGATAGTGGGTTAATATTTAATTTAAACTCAAATGCTCAAAAAGGAATTGCCGTCGGTGAATTATCAGAACCTTTATTAAATGCATTTATTCGATTGCTTACACTTCTTGATGAGCCTGATAGTATTAAAATTCTTGCTCCAGGCATAAAACGTGAGATTTTTTATCGCTTGCTGATCACTGAGCAAGGTGAGCGTTTAAATCAAATCGTTACAGCGGGTAGTCATAGCCATCAAATATCAAAAGCGGTTGATTGGTTAAAAAACAACTTTATAAAGCCAATTAATATCAATGAATTAGCCTCATGCACTGGAATGAGTAAATCTGCTTTCTATACTCATTTTCGGACAATGACATCAATGACACCACTTCAATTTCAGAAAAAACTTCGCCTCAATGAAGCTCGCCGATTAATGTTAACTGAAAACTTAGGTGCAATAACAACCACTTTTCGTGTTGGCTATGAAAGCCCTTCTCAATTCAGTCGTGAATATAGTCGATTATTTGGATCGCCTCCAGCAACCGATATTAAGATGCTCAAAGAATCTAACAATATTTGAATACAACCGCTTTTTATAAATCCAATCGTTTTATCTTTTTTACCTATTTATATTATTTATTATCACTTTGTTATCTTTTGGAAAATTAGGCAAGAGACTAAGAAGATCGGACATTCATATCTCAATGCAGAAGCGATAGCATCTCTATTAAACAAAAATAGACCAATATTTCTTGAAGTTAAAAGAACAAACTATACTTCAATGAGATAGCTATCAAATTAATATTGCAATAGGATATCAAAATGCAACTCGATTTTACTTACTACAACCCGACAACTATTCATTTTGGTAAGAACTCTCTTGCTAAATTAAATGATGAATTATCACATTATGGCGAAACCATCATGCTGATGTACGGTCGTAATGCAATCAAATCTAATGGCCTTTATGATGAAGTGATGGCAATACTCAAACATGCAGGAAAAAAAGTGGTTGAGTTATCAGGTGTGATGCCTAATCCAACTTATGCAAAAATGATGGAAGGTGCTCAATTAGTTCGTGAGCATAACGTCAGCTTAATTTTAGCTGTTGGTGGCGGTTCTGTTATTGATTGTGCCAAAGGGATCTCTGTTTCTGCTTATTGTGAAAATGAAGATCCTTTCCAAAAGTACTGGGTTGAATATCAAGAAATTGCAAATAAAATTATTCCTGTTGCTTCAATTCTTACTATGGTAGGCACTGGCTCCGAAATGAATGGCGGTTCTGTTATTACGCATGAAAAAACAAAATATAAAATTGGCCGTGTATTTCCTGCCAATGTATTTCCTAAGTTTTCAATCTTAAATCCAGAATATACCTTTACGGTTTCTCAATATCAGATGGTGAGTGGTGTATATGACACAATGTCTCATCTGATGGAACAATACTTTTCTGATCAAGGTGCAAATACAACCGATTATTTAATTGAAAGTTTATTAAAATCTTCTATTGATAATTTACGTATTGCGCTTAAAAAGCCGTCTGATTATGAAGCAAGAAGCAATCTGATGTGGAATGCAACTCTGGCACTAAACACACTGACGGGGCTATCAAAAACGCAAGATTGGCAAGTCCATATGATTGAACATCAATTGGGGGCTTATACCGATTGTGCTCATGGAATGGGACTTGCTGCAATTTCTCTGCCTTATTATCGTTTTATCTATAAATTCGGTATTGAAAAATTCGTACGCTTTGCCACCCAGGTATGGGGAGTATCTACAGAAGGTAAAACGCAAGACCAAATTGCACTTGAAGGTATTGATGCACTTGAAAGTTTCACAAAAGAGTGCGGAATGGTAACTTCGTTAGAAGCACTAGGTGCAACAAAAGAGATGCTCCCAAGTATTGCTCAATCCACAACAATTATTGGCAAGGGTTATAAAAAGCTAACAACTGAAGATGTTCTCGATATTTTAGAAGCGTGTTTCTAATTATCTATCAATACCCTTGTCAGCATCAGCTTAGCCACTAAAATAAATTTCATATTTAGGCATGTAATAAATACGATGATTATCTAAGAAATAGTCATCGTATTATCAATAGCTCAACATTTGAACTTATCCACCTCTTATTTTCTCTTCAAAAAGCAGATTAATTCTCTGATAAAGATGCCTCTACATATCGAATAGCCTATAATCATAAATATATAATATGATTACTGCTGAAGTTATACTTTTCAGCAATGAATTTCTCTCATTCGAATATACATAAATCTAACTATGCCTAAAATATTAATAATACAAAGAGATAACATTGGTGATTTAATACTTACAACACCATTAATTGATTCTCTTGCCCATGAATATAATACGAAAATAGATCTACTCGTAAACTCTTACAATCAAGCGATTCTAGAAGGTAACCCTTCTGTCGGAAATATCCATGTTTACAGCAAGTTACATCATAAAAAATCAGGCCAATCATCTTTAAAACTTATTCTTAGTCGCTTGAAAATTATTCTTGATATGCGTCGTCAACATTATGACGTTGCCATTATTGCTCGTGATCATTGGGCCAAAAGAGCATTGCAATGGGCAAAATTATCAGGTGCTAAGCGTATTGTCGCTATTGGCAATGACACACCTTCAGCAGTGACAGATCCAATTCCAACACCGTCTAATAGAGGTCATATCGCTGAGTTGTTCTGTCAACTAAGCCATCCTCTTGGAATAGAGAAAAAAGCAGGTCCTTTAAAGTTGTACGTCAAAGATGAAGAGATCGCTACAATTCGCCAACGTATTAAAATAACTGAAAATATTCCTATTTATGGCTTACAAATTAGTTCACGCAAGCCACAACAACGTTGGCAAGCAGAAAAATTTATCGCGTTAGCGCACCAATTAACACAACGCGAAAAATGTCATATTCTTCTCTTTTGGTCGCCAGGCAGGAGCGATAATAAACTGCACCCTGGTGATGACGAAAAAGCACAATTTATTCTCGAACAGTGCAAAAATATTCCTATCACACCAGTGCCTACACAAAACCTTAGAGAATTAATGGCCGGTATGTCTTTATGTGATCAAATGCTAACTAGTGATGGGGGAGCATTACATATTTCAGTAGGTGTTGGTGTACCAACAGTAGCTATGTTTGGTAATAGTGATGCTGATTTTTGGGGACCGTGGCATATTGCGAATGAAGTACTAAAAGCACCTGAAAATAATGTAGAGCTTCTTACGGTAGACGACGTATTTACTCGTTTTATTACACTAAGAAATAGAATTATTGCCTTAGACACAAAAAGTTAATCGGCGATCACTTAGACAAAACAATATCAAATATAAATCACCTTTATTGCCACAACTGATAAGGTGATTTTTTATTTTACACACTATCATGATTAGACGTAAGATATTTGAAATAGAAACGCGCGATAAATTCGGGGATATAGAAAGACAGGTTACTGTCACTAATTTTCAGTATGTGTAAGAAACATTTACTCACCAATTTTATTGTCGGACACCCTAGGTTCATTATGGGGACGTCTTAACCCTGTTCTGACAATCTGAACCGCAGAAACACGTAAATCTCAGAGCTTGCCATGCTTTCGTACTTAACCCCGGTGATAGTCATATCGATTGGTGTATTGTACGACCGCCTCTTTCAGTTTTCACCTAGTGTAATGAAACGATTTCGCATGGGAATATGCCCAGATATCAGGCGGTCAGCGCGTTTGTGATGTGACAATTTTGATGATATCACCATTAATGACGAGGACGCCCATTTCAGCCACGGTATTCATTGCCGCAACCATCAGGTTACCAATGGTCAGGGGATACAGATTACTGGTATACACATCCTGCTTGGTGTACGGCTGATGCCCGGTTTTGATGGTCATCTTTTCGCGTATCATCTGAATACCAGAAGCATTAATGGCCTCACCGGCTTTTTTACCTGCCCGGTCAAACTTAAAGGTAATAAAGTCCTCCAGGTCATTATCCAGCGGGCAAAGTTGCACCATCTCACAGCGTTGCACTAGCACTACTTCACGTACCGACGGGTTATGTTCACTGGGTTTATCCCGCAACGCCTGCTGCCCCCATTAAGATGATGGACAGCAGATGTTTAACGCCGAGTTTCATTTCTGAAAAGCGTTTCAGGTGTTTCAGTGTCGTCAGTGGCAGTGAATGCGCTCATCAAATCCAGAGTGCTTATCAAGCATGCTTGGTTATCAGCACTCTGAGGTGGTAAAAATAGTAGGTAGCAATACCCAAATAGGCAACCAGTTGATATCTTAAGTGACAAAAATAGTATCACGAACCTATTCACCCTGAGTAATGTCTTTTCAATAAATAAACCGGAATACCTGAAAATAAAATTAAAGACAGACCATAAACAGCAACTATAGAATAAGATAAACCTTCCTGAGCATGCCAAATCTCAATGGCGATTGTTGACATACCCGCAGGTGATAAAATAAGAGTTGCAGTTAATTCTTTCATCATTTGCAAAAAGCACAGTGCCAGCCCGGCAATGACTCCAGGACGGACTGAGGGTAAAATAACCCGCATTAATAAAGTGGCTCTTTTTTGCCCTAAAGAATCAGAAACTTCTTCAATATGGTAAGGAAGTTGCTCCACAGCAGAGCGCAGTGTTGTCTGGGCTAATGGCAGATAAAGCATCAAATAGGCCGGAATTAACACATAATAGGTCTGATAGAAAATACCTGCATATAAGACCGTGTATCGTGCAATAGCCAAACCAACAACAATCGATGGAATTGCGTGTAAAATAAAAGGTAAGCGCTCCAGCCACCGGGAGAGAAAACTCGAATAACGAACAGAAAACCAGACTAAAGGGGACGCAACCAATACTGTTATTGCCGCAGAAATTAACGAAATAAATATCGTATCGGCAATGACGTTAAAATAGGTTTTCCAGGAAAAATACTCACTATGAATGGCCGTTCCTTCATAAATCCACTGACATAACACAATGACAGGTACAACAACACCTAAAATAAAAATTAAAGAAACAAATCCAATGACAAACCACTCTCCATAACCTAAATAAATAAGTTTTGGTGGGTGAACAACCCCCTTACCTGAACGAACCCGATTTGCCTGTCCTCGGATTTTTAATTCAAAACCAATAATGCATAAACATAAAAGCACCAAGACAAAACAGAGTACCGCAGCCGTCTGAGTATTATAATAAGCCTCAAATTCTGCAAAAATAGCGGTACTGAAAGTATCATAACCCATAATCGCAATAACACCGAATTCAATCAGTAAATGCAAAGCAATCAGAAGAACAGCACTGCCTATTGCGGGTTTTAATTGCGGTAACAGGACATGAAGAAAAGTATAAAACCGGGAACGCCCTAATGAATAACTCACTTCCTCCCACGTTGAGTCAATGCGTTTTAATGCAGCTGATATAGGTAAAAATGCTAATGGAAAAGACACGAGCGTCATTACAAGGCTTGCCCCTAAAAAGCCTGAAAAAATGCGTGTATTAAGGCTAAACCAGGTGAAGCCACTGACAATACCCGGGATACAAAGAGGTAAACTAATTAATACACTGAGTAAGTTCTTTCCTCTTACCTGACAACGTTCAAGTAAAAATGCACATAGTCCCCCTAATAACACACTTATCAATGTCACTGTAAAACACAAAAGTAACGTATTTCGTAAAAGTAAAAATGTTTCTGCACGAAAAATAAGGTGATAAGTCTGATGAATATCTAACGTTATTCCATACTGTAAAATATAGAGAATGGGTAATAACATTGGTAATGTAATAATCACAATAACAACCGCCAGAAGTAACGGCGGTTGTTTTGTTTTTCTGGTATGAAAAAACACACCAGCTCCTTTTATCTCATTGAAAAAATAATTTTTCTGATTAATTGTATTACTGGATCCCAGCCTCTTTTATTAACGCTTTTGCCTCATCACTTTCTTCCTTAGTTGTAAATGACGTTTTAGGCGGATCCAGGCTATCAAGTTTCACTAAGTAGCTCACTGGCGATACTGCCTGAGTATTGGCCGGCCACTCTGCCGAATTTTGGACATACAGTTCCTGTCCTGCCTTGCTCGTTAAGAAAGTGATAAACTGTTGTGCTTCCGATTGATGTTGTGATGAACGTAATATTCCGGCAGCAGAAAAACTTAATGCTGAATCTGCATCGCCATTACGCATGTAGTAAATTTTTGCCTTAACATTGTCTGCACCGCCTTTTTCTTTATAAAGACGGTATAAATAGTATTGGTTGATCATTGCAACATCCAAATCACCCTGATCGATTTTCTTTAACGCAGCCATATGCCCTTTGATTGATTGACCATTTTCTTTCATCGCAGCTAAAAACGCTTTTGTCGCCTCTAATCCATGTAATTTTTTATAAACGGCTATTTGATCAACAAGCGCACCTGATCCCGGGTGATAAGAAAAACGATTTTTCCACGCAGGATCATTTACCATTTTTGTCCATGTTTTAGGAATGTCACTTTCTTTAACTTTATCCGGATTATAGGCCAAAACACGGCTACGAACGCCAATGGGAACAAAATCCTGTTTCGATGCGGAAGGGATAGTCTCAGAATTCACATTGGTTAACGCATCGGCATTAATGGGTACTAATAATTTTTCAGCACTTAATGACAGGAAAGGTCCTGTACTTTCCGCAACAAAAATATCTGCCGGGGATTTATCCTGTTCTTCCTTCAGTAAACCGGCAAGTTCGGAAGACTTACCGTATTTTAACTTAACCGGGATCCCTGTTTTTTGTGTAAATTCCGCAGCAACCTGTTCTATTCCGCCATCCTTATGTTGCCCATTATAAATTAACAAGTCAGCCTGAGCGATTTCTGAAAATAAAACACCACTGAGTGTAAGTGATGAAATAAGCAGCTGATACCTTTTTTTCATTTATTAGCCTCATGTATCGATTTGTAAACCAAAATACTTTATCATAATGAGAATGGGAATGAGAATATAAATTATTTACTTTATGAGTGGGCGTACCTCTCATCTTTTTTCTGATTTAATAAATAAGCCCATAGACTTTATCGCTAAACAGAGAATGAAATATGACTGAGGAGCGGTGATTAACTATTCTAGAATATTTAAAAATCAAATAGATAAGTTATTACTATCTTTCTGATAAAACAATAACAGGGATGGAAAAAATGAATAAAAACACGGTATTGTCATTACATAACATTAACAAAAGCTTTGATGGAAAAGTAAAAGTCAGCGAAGATATTAGCTTTACTTTAAATAAAGGAGAAATCCTTTCATTACTGGGTCCTTCTGGCTGTGGAAAAACGACACTGCTACGATTAATTGCCGGATTTGAAAGACCCGACAGTGGGGAAATTACCTTATATAACAGAATACTATCATCATCAGGAACTTTCGTGCATGCCAAAGATCGCCATATTGGTTATGTTGTACAGGAAGGTATCTTATTTCCACACCTCAATGTTTATCAGAACGTAGCTTATGGTTTAGGAAATGGCAAAGGTCAACTGCCATTAGAACAAAATCGAATTAATTCTATTCTTCATTTAATGAAGATACCTGAATTGGCTCAGTCTATGCCCCATGAACTTTCTGGAGGACAACAGCAACGAGTTGCATTGGCAAGAGCATTAGCTCCATCACCTGAACTAATCCTATTTGATGAACCTTTCTCTGCAATGGATAGTGCGTTACGTGTTGAGTTACGCGCTGAAATCATAAATATTTTGAGGGAAACGGGACAATCAGCAATTATCGTGACTCATGATCGGGAAGAGGCTATACAATGTTCTGACTATATTGCAATATTACGTGAAGGCAGATTAGTGCAGATTGATACCCCACAAAACATCTATCGTTACCCAGTAGATATTTCCACCGCCTACTCTATTGGTGATGTCAATATATTAAAAGGTGAATACCATTCAGGAAAGGTAATAACCCTGTTGGGTGAAATTACGGTTACATCTGATGGTACTTATGATGGTCATCACGGTAAAATAATATTACGGCCAGAAAATATCACCTTAAATCAAATTAACTCCGTTCCTTCTCATAGAGGCGTGATGGTTGTATTAGAAAAATACCAATTTAAAGGTATGACTAGTGATGTTGTCATTAGTATTAACGGTCAATACCTTGATTTAACTATCATTAATACAACCCCATTACAAGTAGGTGAGTATTACCTATTATGTATTCATTCAAAAGGGTTATTTTACACAAAATAATACATTCATTTATTATTGTTGCTATTGGCTAGTAATATATTTATAAAAGCTTTTTATTAAATATTATTTTTTCCCAAACAACCTGATTATCGGTTATTAATTTTTATAGTTCTTCTTTTTATTTTGGCACAAATATTTAGATTCCGTGGAATAATTGGTGATAAACAGTATAGCGACCCTTTAGTGTTGATGGGAATGTGAGGTGCAACATTAAGGAGATGTAGTGATCGCGCAGTATTCACTTGCTGTTCTCTCTTCCCTCTGGGCGTAGATAAGCAACGGATAATTATTGAACATGATTGATAGTACATCACTCTGTTTTTCAAGGAAATTGCCGCCTATTGTAATAAAATGACGCTATGCCACCTCTCTTTCCGGTTCATATAAACCTCCTGCTGTAAGTAGTCCCAATTGCGAAGTTGTTTACTTCAGCGTTCGGGATGTTGTTCATAAGATAACTGATAAAAAAACAGGTTTAACACATATAAATTTTCGAAATCCAGACAGGGTTTAATCTAACTTAGCAAGCGCTACCAGACATGAATCGCACCAGATAGCGCTGTTATACCCTTTTCTTTGCAAGCAATAATTTCATCCTTCACGCTCTCCTCATCAAATTCTGATTTAGCGTAGAATCACGGGATCTATTAAAAGTAATGGTGACTCATAGATGAACAAGTCTGATCAGTTAGCGATTCAGGAATTTCAATTTGATACATTCCGGTATGTCTACCAGGAAGTAATCGAGTTTCAATGGGTTCGGAAAAGTTAATGTTTTCGAAAACAAGATCTGTCAAATTAGCCGCACTGAGTAATGGGGAGGGGGTGTTTGAAGGTGAACACCCGGATGAAACAGCGTCGGAAGACCAAGCTGATAACACCCTACCCACTACATCGGGTACCTTGTAATCGTGCGATAGGACATATAGGAGTTCGATTGTTGAGCGGTTGTAGAAGTATGTGGATTGGTCAATCCAGCCTTTTGATGTCCCCGTATTGATAAATACACCGTAATTACGATATTGAGGGGAGATCGAGACAGAAGTTTGTGTTAAAGATAGTGTGGTAATTGATGCAGTATGTGTACTGAGGGCGCGGGTAGGTAACATATATGCTGTTCCCCATGTGGTACGAGTATCGGCAAATACTCCTGTGCAGCCACACATAACAAAATTAGGTTTAACGGGTTGGAAAACCACGGAGGCACCATAGACAGGGACGGTGGTTAACGAGAGTGTCATAAAAAGAAAATTAAGGATCGATTGCATATTTTTAACATTCCATAAGTAGTAGAGATAGTAACATCTCACCAAACATTAGATCTAGATAGAAAGAATGACCATATGATTTAACGAAAGAGAAATCACATGGAGATCGTCGAGAGCTATGTTAGTGAGTCATCTAGATCGGCAATATCATCTAGATCGGCAATAAAAGACAGGACGTGTCGTCCCAGGACTTACATTATCGGGTCGGGCCTTAGGAGGGTCATCATGCCCTTACCATGTTTAGTTATTAATTTCATGGGTAATAAAGTGCAATTAAGTTCGCTTCAGTAATTGGCGAATTATCGTATAGGAGTAACAAAATTGAAAAGGAAACGACTGGTTATGACGTACCCCTTTTCTCATACCGCTTTGCTAGCTACGTACTGATACGTTGTTATTGAGAATCCAACAATCCCCATACATATTTTTCCATCGGGCCCGATATGCCTGCACACGTTCATTAATCTCTGCCTCAGGCAGTCCATCACAACATGCTTGCTCGTAAAGTCGCAGACACCGTTCTCGATGCCGTTTTATTGCTCTTTCACTGAGTCCGGTGATACCCGTTCTATCAAAATACACACCTAACCCGTCAAATCCGTGTTGTATCCGGCCTATATAGGTTTTATCCGGATGTACTTCAAAACTACCGATATCCATGTATTCATTAAGCTACTGAATACTCCGACGCAGATGCCAACGGGTTTTCGCAAGCACCATAAAATCATCCATATAGCGAGCATAATAAATCCCCTCTCGTTATCCAAAATCGCTGTCATAATGGTATAATAAACTCGCTCCTACCAAGGGGCTGAGCGAACAGCTCCTCGCTATCCCAACTTTAGGCGTCTCTATTTCACCACCATCTTCTATGCTGTAGTATAAGTATTGCCTGAACAGATCCCGCAGTATCGGTTCGCCAACATTTCGGCAAAACAGGGTATCCACCTGCGGTTTGAGTTGTTTCCACAACCAACAGGCTACTTGTTGCCATAACGCCCAGAGATGTTCATCATTCCTCCGTTTTTCTACGCTTAGGCTATTTATATCTTCATATGTCATTGATAACTGATATTCACTGTCACCGATGTCTCATACTCTCCTGCTGTTACCTCAGAAAAATCATTCACTCTCCGAGTGATAAGAATAGAAAAATCGTAAACATCGCCTCCTTCTACTAGAGTATACGTGTTCGTTGAGTTTTCTCTGAGGTTTATGGCCGTATAGGGAAATATTTTATTTACCGAAATTGTATTATCTATGCTAAGGTTATTACCCCATTGCCAGTCGTAGTACAGTCCTGTTCCTACCGATTGTGGCGAACTTCCTGATACCCTTGAATAGAGTCTTCCTTCGTTATTGGGGTCAACATAACCCGTGGCAGAGGGCTCAAATGAGAGCTTTATGGTCTGGGGCATAAAAGGAGAAATTCTACAGTCAAGCACTAAAGTTATTTCCTTTGTTTTTTCCGGACTTTCTGCAGTTAAAAGACCGAAGTCAATATCGGGACTAACGTGATTAAATGTCGCCAATTGTGTTTCACAAGTTGATGCTGTCACCTTTGCGCTTAAATGATAGACTGCCGTCGCGACCGTTTCAGCAGAGCTCACTCCCGGGATGATACAGAACAACCCCAACGTCAGCCGAATAACAGGGAATATGGATAGCTTCATTGTGCCCCCTCTCTCAGTTATACCGCACTTCAATCGTCACGGTTCCTCTGACATCCATCCCACCCGTAATATCCCTAATTGATTTATCAGGCATTAATGTGGGCCATGCATTCAGTCGAATAACTTTTACGTTACCCGGGTTAACTTCAGACACATTAATCATCATTCCATTGGTGGGGGTTATGCTTGGATTTAATTGCGTTCTGTCGGTATTATCGTTATTAAATTGAATCGCAAATCCCATCGCTGAATTCGTTGTATCCGTTGTGTACATCACATGAGAAGGCTCATCATATTGAGGATTTGTGGCGGTAATGGTTAGCCTCGGCTGATAGATATCACCATCACAGTTCATATTGAAACCAAATGTCTTCATGCTTTTTGTGTAGCCCGTAACATCGCTTGTACCGAGCGCACCATCCCATGCCAATGTAAAATCGCCAAATTGCCCCACAAATGAACCTGAGCCTCCGCTGGTTTCAGGACTTAACCAACAGGTATTTGCCGTAATGGTATAATCATACGGAATAGTAATGGTTAACGCGCTGGCGTCACGACTCAATCCAACCATCAATAAAAGTGCCAGACCTGCCCCCGTGAGCAGTGACCAACAAGTTTGATGTTCACTCACATCCGTTTTAGTTCGGTTATCTTCATTTATTTTCATCGCACAATGACTCTCTATTTTCTGTTATTTCTCGAGGGTATAGTTGCGATTAGCGCCGTAATCATCGACTGCCGTCATGGTGATGGGTAGTGTCACCGTTTTACCCAACGATACTTCAGTATGCGGTGCCAATGTATTCAATGCTTCTGTTGACTGAGCAGACGTCGGTATCACCGGTGCTTTATCTGAAGCCCCCGCATACAATTTCATCACAGCAAAATAATAAGGGGTCGGGTTAACCAACACACTGTTCCCCCCCCGTTGCTCAAGACGCAACTGTTTTTCTGCATCGGGTCGACCTGCTTTTAGTGCTTCAGGACGATACAGCAGTTTAACTTGCGTGTTCATCGCCAGCGATAAGACATTATTTCCCGTTTTCGGGGCAGGTGGAATTTCCTGCACATTCAGGCGAAATAAACTTTCTTTATCTTTAGGTAAGACGCTATCATTCACATTCAGCACGCGAACAACTTGCTTTTGTTCACCGTCTACCTTAAAAAAGGTGGGAGCGGGTATCAGTGTTACGGTATCTGTCGGCAAAGAGACATTGTCAATCCAGACCTGACCACCCCACATATCAGTTGCATGATTCGTAACTTCAAATGAGCTGTTTTTACTTCCACCTTCGTAAATAAACCGGGTTCCGTTGAGGGTAAATGCCGCCATAGATTGACTGCTAATCAGAAGCCCCACTAACAGGAAGCCCAGTTTTCGATATATCATCATTATTTGTCCTTATTGTGTTCTCGATGGTGTGTTATCGGTGATGTTTTATGTGTTATCTACCGTCGTTTCAAATGAATTTGCGCATGCTCATTATTGGTAAGTGATATCGATATTTAGGGTTGCTTGCCAAAGACCCGGGGCTATCATCTCATTGCGTATATCACCAACCGGAATTACCATCTGCACCCCCAAGGGCAAACGATAATTCCCTGGAAACAGGGGCGTCATATTCACGCAAGACTGCCCGGGATACCGGTCACAATCTGTTTGGCTTTTCGCTAAAACAGGGGTAAATGATACCCATTGATGACCGTTATCACTGTCAACCAAAAATAAATCCGGTCCCGCTGTGTTTTCTGGCCGCCGAGAGCCAATGGCTTTATCATTGTCACTGCCGTAATCACCACTGCGTGTATAGGTTGGCGTCACCGACATCGACAGGGTCAGCCAGGATTCGGGTTCAGATGAACAATTCACACCAATATTGAGTGGTGTCACCGCACTTAGCCATTCACCAGAGCCTATCGTCGTGGGGCTTATCGTGGGCAGTTGTACTACACCTCCATCGGTGGTGAGAATGTTACACGTGGCGCGCGTCACTCGAGATTTCAATGTCAATATTGTACTCGCTGTTCCTGCTGCAATTGCCTGCTGGATTAACAACGTGATGGCACCACCTAACATCAATGCCACCAACCCCATGGTTAATATCGTTACCCGCAAGAGACAAAAATCACTTTGTATGCGTTTTTTTTCCAAACGCTCATTTTGTAGGTCATGTGGACAATGTCGACTATTTTGTAAAGACTCATTATTCACAATGTACCTCCGTCAAATTTCTTGCATCCGGTTTTACGCCCGTCATATTCACTCGGCACTGTGTACCCTGTGGAGTCGTTACGGTCAAAAAATCTGGCTCAGTCAACAAGTTAGCTAAGAAAACACCGCCTTGGGTGATAAACCCCACATCTAATCCGTTTGAGGTCAACACCGTACTGCCTTGAGGAAGCGGTTTTCTATCAACCCCCGTCATTCTTAATACATACCGCTTCACCTGTGTATAACCAAACTCTCGGTACACAATCGCCTGACGCGTCGGAACAACACTGAACACCGTATCTAAAAGGTCAATATTATCTGGGACGTTATCCGGGTTAATACGGATATAATTTCGGCTGTACTCCGATAAAGGAAGTGCTGTTACCCCTCGGTAACTTGTGGGTCGAGAGCCATTAAATGTCACGCCGGGGATATCTTTAATTTTCACCACCGCCACCGTCGCATTTTGTTCACGAGTAAACATCAAGCCCGTTTCGGTCGTTCCCAACACCGCCCCAGAAGCACTCAGTGAACTCGAGGTCTGGCTCCCGCCATAACGGTAATGGGCTTGAGTCAGAGACCCCCTCAGTTGCAATGTATCCATCGCATATCCTGCAGATACAGAAATATTGCGGTTATCGCGCCCTACACTGGCATTGACGTTATAGTTCATGTTCTCAGTCGGATTGCCTGACACGGATGTGTTCATTTGCGTGCCTCTGTTACGGTAATAATTAATGCCTGTTGAGCTGAACTGCTGCTTACCTGCGATATCAAACGGAATACTGACATTCATCGAAAGACTGTAGTCATTGGGTGACCAAGGGGTGTGACTGTAACTGGCATACAACCCAACCGCTGCCGCCCCTACGCTCGTGTTGAAGGAGGTATTCACCCCACTGTCATTACTACTGCGGTTCCGGTAACTTTGTGTCCATCCAGAGAAATTGAGGTATGAGCTCCCGATACCATGACTAATCGTTGCTTCATAGCGTTCCTTGCGATTTTCATTTAGCCAAACCTGACGCGGATTGAAACTGGCAAAGTCCACATATTTTTCCCCCGTGTAGCGCCACGTTAGAAGGTGGAGATTCGTTTTTTCTCCCAGACTTTTGGCGTATTTTATCGTAGCACTGAGCCCCGTTTGCGGACCGGATGCCAATCTCCCTCCGCTGTAGCTATTCCACAACCAATCATTACGTGCATTTTGTATTTGCTCTTGTGGATCATCTGTATGCGCAGACAATCGAAGTGAATACGGCTCATGGTTATCAAACACACTGCGAGAGAAGTTAACACTGCCCTCTAATGCCCCCCATTTGCCCATATTGCGACTGAGCCCAACGCCTACCCCTTGATATTGTCGATGTAATATACCCGACAAATTTAATGTTGCCGGTTCAAAACCATAGTCTAAACTACCTGCAACAAATACCCCTTTGGTTTGGCTGTCATCACTACGCGTACCGACTGACAAGTTGTAATTAAAATCATGGGCTCTTAATAAAGTAGGGAGTGTAGTTACCGGGTAGACTCGTGTTGTTTGACTCCCATCTTCTTCCTCTACCGTCACGGTAATATCGCCATTACCAATGGGTGAAATGTCTTTCAGTGCATACTCACCGGGAGGAACTACCTGAGAGGATAGAGTATATCCACCTTGCGCTACCGTAATACGTGCATTACTATTTGCCACGCCAGAAATAATGGGCGCGTACCCGCGTGTAGACCACGGTATCATACTGTTATCCGAACGTAGCGAGACACCATAGAAACCAAAATCTGACATCAATGTACTGCGAGTGCGCGTTTTCCCGAGCTCTAAATTACCCCGTAAAGGCGCAACCACTGTGGATACCATCGCTTGTGGTGATTCAAAGCCACGTCCTGAAAACCCACTGGTGCTACCACTGAGCACCCAACGACCGACATTCGCATTGAGGTCAATGTTGCCGTAATACACCGCTTCTCTTTGTTGACCTTTACTGACGTTGGTGTTGTAACGAAGCTTTAAACCTGCGATGCCATAATCCCAATCATCACCGGCCTCTAACGTCAGTAGCGTCACTTGCGGTTCACTGATGTATAACGTTTGAGTCCCGTAATCAAAACGAACCGATGCCGCAGGATATTCACCAATGCGGTAACAGTCTCTATCACGGTTATATTGAGCTTTAAACATGTCTAAGTTTAGCAATAGGTGTGCTTGGCTCAACCAGTCTGGTGTTAAACACAGCGTTTTTGCATCTTCAGCGCTAATCGTCAACATCTGGCGCGATAATGGCTGATGATTGAAGACGACATCAACGACATACTGTCCTGATGGAAACCGAGTGCCTTCTTGTAAAATAGCGGGAGCGTGTTGTTTGTTTGTACCGTGGATAAAATTAAGGTTCAGTTCAGTGGCGTCTGCCGTCAAGGATAGAGCAAGACACCCGGGGATGAAAGACAAGCAAAGTAAACGAGTGAACGTATTGAGCTTAAACCCTATAAAGAGAAATCGCCGGCTATTACCAGAGCAGGCTGATTTAGTGGAAAACACCAATGCATGGGAAGTCCCGTTGCTGATATTGATGCTGTTAATCCTCGTCATTGATAAGTAGGAACTGTTTTTATTCCTGCCTTTTCGCATAATAATTCCCCCTGAATTTACCACTCAACAGCTCCGGAATACGCCATTATCTAAGTTATTTAATGGTCACCGAATACTGATTAAAGTTATTAATTGCGTCTTGTTGCTTATTTTAATTTTTAACCACGTTGGTTATTTCTGGCGCCACGCTCGACTTTAATCTTTCGCTATTTACTTTTATTTTCACATTGAAAATTTCATAAACTGACCAAGAAAAAATAAATAGGAATTAAAAGTATTTAACCTATTGAGTTAATAAATAAAAGTAAATAGATTCAATCAGTTACCCTGTTGTAAATATGTACTAAAAAATACAGCGCTACTATCAAAAATAATGATACCTATATCGATATAAACTTATTTATATATAAAGCCTTCGTGGAAAACCAAGAAGGCTTTCTATTTATCTCTTTTTTTCTACTTCAATTATTTTTAACTCACGGTTTTATTTTATTTAATAAATTAAAAACAGTAATTAATAGTAGGCAACGGTGTAAGTGGCCATTGAACCAACAGTACCTGCAGTAGGTGTCGCACCTGCGTCGCGCACTAACTGAGCGGTATAATCGAATGAACCGGAAAGTGTACCAGTAGAAACTGAATATTTGACCGTATTTAATCCCCCTCTGATAACATCATTCGCATGAACAGCTGATGCGCCATCAAGAGCGTTACCTGTTGCTTGAGGTTTCAACTCAATATGAACTCCGGTCGCGGTGCCAGTATTCGCAAGACCTGCCTGGATTAAGTTAGGAGAACTCCAGGTAATATCTGCGTTAGTTTGAGTACAAGATGCTGTATTAATGGGGGATAATTTAAAAGCCACTGCAACGGGAAGTGCAGTTGTGGTGTCGGGAGCAACATTCCCTAACTGGATTTCAGGGGTGACGACACCTGCTGACGAAACCGCCTGCACATCACAGGTAGACGATGTTACCGCACCGGTAAAGACGAGCGTGCTTGCCATTGATGATGCAGATAACGCCATCACTGAACAGGCTGCGACCGCCAAAGCTACTTTTTTTACTGTAAAACTCATATTTTATTATCCTTACTTATTAAATGATTAACGTACTAAAAATGAATTTAAAAATTACGCCTACCACACCTATCACGAATATAATTGCTCTATCGAACCCGCTTATTCAATTAAGGCTAGTGGTAGGAATTTCCTTACCCTAATCATACGGATCTTAATCTTGGTCACATTTACTATCAAATTGATTATTTGCGATCTTTATGTCTAATCAAAAACAAGAAAAAGTATTTAATCTCTATTTTGTTTTTAATTTAAGAATTAAACACGTTGAAAAAACATATTGATTAAAATAAAAGATCGTAAAAATGATAAAAATTATTATTTGATAAAATCTGAAACAAAAGACGTCATAAATTAAAAATAATTAAAATTAAATAATGTTTACAATAAATAGCTCACAATCTCGATAGAATAACTTATAAACTAAAAAGGAAATAAAATAATGCAATATAATCAATATATTATATTGATAATAAATTATGGAAATAAGAAATTAATTGTATAAGGAAAGTTATTTAATGGTTTTTTTTTAGTCAACATAAAAATGATATACATCAAACCATTTAAACAAAAAACCATATTGCGAATAAAATAAGAAGAAATACGAAATTTTATTTATTTCTTATTTTTATTGACTCTTTTTAATTTATTTTGCGTAATAACCAATATGGAAATCAATTTATTTATATCCAGTTCAATATTCATATAATGTTAATAAATTAAAATAATGCTTAGAAATAAGTATGTTTATTCATTTTAACTCGAATAATGAAATGAAAAAATAGGGGAAAGCCTTTCTATGATGGCTAAAATATAAGTACAAACACGTACTGTGAAGACCGATGAAAATCCGTGCTCTATGAGTAGATTTAATCATCAGCATTCCTCTTTCATAACGTAGGATTGATACCTTGTTGTGCCTTTTGCATTTTAGAGATTAAGGAATTGCCATGACCGCAGAAACACTCAAACCCAATCAACTGATTTCTTATGAACAGCTTTTAGAATTCCTCGAGCAACGAGGTGTGTTAAACCAACCGTTCACTACCAAGTCAGTTGCTTTACATTTTTGTATTTCCGTCTACAAAGCTCGCTATTGTTTGGGTGTTCTTCATCTACAGGGATTGATTAAACGCAGTAAACCCCATCAAGGTCGGAAGATTAGTTGGATATTACCCTAAAAAACCTTCAATCCGGCATAACAAATTAAACAGAAAAAGTGAGTCAAAGGTAAATGTAAATATAAACAACACTAACATAAACATTTCATCTTTATTAAAAAATCAAAAAAACAATATGTTATTAAATTCATTATTTTTAGTATTGCTTCAGGGATACACCATTATGCATAACCAACATCGGATTAACGTCAAAAATATCACCGATATTCCACTTTGCCAGCAAATGCTGACTGACTATCTTGCTTTTCATCAGGTCAATGTCACCGCACTTAACCCACTTTTTAAAGGCTCGATTTGTGTTGATACCTTTACCTCTTTACCTTTTATTCAAGCCGTTAAACTGGATATGTTTACCCATACCACGCATTTCATTCATGCGGATTGTGCCTCACATTGCCAACAACATTGCGTGCTCATTCATTCGTTGTCCAGCTTGATTGTCAATGCGAAAAAGAAAGATATCCATCTTCCTGCAGGTAGTTATATGCTCATTCCCGCTTGGGAGCCTTTCACGTTAAAGAGTCTATCTCATCATTATGGGCTGATTTTTAATCTTGATATTCATGAGGCAGGATTGAAACGCCAGTCCTTGTCAGAACTGTTTTGGAAAGTCGGCAACCATTTACGTTATGGCAATATGGTCAATAATTTACTCTGTGATTATTATGCCCCCCTGAGCGATGGATGTTACAAGCAATTACTTAATGGCATAAAAACACTGCTTACCTTACAAAGTGAGCAAGTCGCCTGTCCGTGTAATTTTAACAAAACAAATATTATTCCCAATTTTGATATTTGTGCTATTGCCCACTTGATACGCCAGAATATGACTAATCCCCATTACAGTATCAACGAATTAGCCGACTACTACGGTATGTCAATACGCATATTGCAGTACAAACTGGCTCGCTATCAGCTGTCTTTCTCCGAATTACTGGCTTCTGCTCGTTGTGAATTATTGGCGATGACCATCCGGAATATGCCAGATACTGATTTGGATGTTTTAGTCAAGAGTTGTGGTTTCGCCAACCTACGTATGGCAAATCGACAATTTAAAAAGCTGCGGAATCAAACGGTAATGCAATTTCAAGCTCAAGAGCAAGGTCATTTTCATAATACGCAATTAAACCCATTGGAGAGAGCAGAATGACATCATTTCCAAAACAGCAAAAAATAAAAAATGGACTATCCTATGGTAGTTCGCCTTACAGAAAGAAGAGACTCAAAAAAGATATCAATTTTATTGTCGGACGTCAGTTGAAAGCATTGCGCTTAAAAAAAACGCTAAATGGCACGCAATTGGGTAAGATGTTAGGTATCAGTCAGCAGCAGGTTTCACGTTATGAAAATGGCGTCACCACACTATCTATCGATGCTATTGTCACAATATGTCTTTGTTTTAATCTCTCACTCAAGGAGTTTTTAGCACCGCTGATGGTGTTAACGGAAAACAAAAACGAGTCGATTGAGACGCTCCCGCTGTCATCTCCGATTAATTTAGATCTTGTGGCGGACTCAGCGCGTTCTTTTATTTGCCCACCACAAGACGAGAGCATGGTGATGGATAAGCGAAAAAGACGATAACAAGGGCGTACAGTTTCAGAAAAAGCGATGAAAGCTCAAAAAATGAGTCAAGAAAACGTATCCGATAACCGCTTATTAATTAAGGTTAAAATAATGCTAATATCTCGTATTTAGCACATTCAATTTTATCGGTAAAAAAACATTAAAAAACACGGACTGAAGTGCAATAATAGTTGGGTATTTCAAAAACCACTGTCTGCAATTTTTATGTCCGTTTTCAGTGATTGGCTCAGCATCAGCGCCTTCTGGACTGCATTAACGCAAAAATACGGATAGACGTCTTTACCATCAAACATTTCGAAAGATACCTTCTATTCTGAAGGCAATCGGCTATTTAGCTAAGAAGCCACATCCGGCTACGGACGAGCTCTATCTGTCAATATGTTGTACAGGATTAACCCATCAATTCGTGAGGAAGTTTTCTTACACATACTGAAAATTAATTACAGTAACTTATTCGTTATAACCCGCTTAAACCCACTCCAAATCGTTATTTATCTCACGTCTCTGTTTTAAATATCTAGCGTCTGATCACTATCAAATTTATAAAACCATATTAGCTTAAGTGACTATAATATAATGTATTCAATTTAATTTTTACTTTTTTATAATCAAAAAAAAAACGGACCTCATCGAGGTCCGCTTTTTTATATGGTGCCCAGGGCGGGACTTGAACCCGCACAGCCTTACAGCCGAGGGATTTTAAATCCCTTGTGTCTACCGATTTCACCACCTGGGCTAAATTATATTTACTTGTTACAGGCAATACTTATTAATCAAACAAGGCAACAAATAAATTTAAAACATTCACTTCTAAAATAGCTAACTTAATTCTTTGTTCTTCTTTCACTAAAGTAAGTCGTGGAAGAAAAAACGGACCTAAGTTAAGGTCCGTATTTTATATGGTGCCCAGGGCGGGACTTGAACCCGCACAGCCTTACAGCCGAGGGATTTTAAATCCCTTGTGTCTACCGATTTCACCACCTGGGCTAAATTCTGTGGTGCGTCCGTAAATTCTTTTACTTAAGATAAATACTGGTATGGACGACTTAATTACTACATGATGCCATTATTCACAATGGGCTTTTTTGCACCATACTCTTTATCTAAAAGAGATGGTGCCCAGGGCGGGACTTGAACCCGCACAGCCTTACAGCCGAGGGATTTTAAATCCCTTGTGTCTACCGATTTCACCACCTGGGCATTAATGGAGGCGCGTCCCGGAATCGAACCGAGGTACACGGATTTGCAATCCGCTGCATGACCACTCTGCCAACGCGCCTCAACTGCTCAATCTCGTAAGAGATTGGAGCGGGAAACGAGACTCGAACTCGCGACCCCAACCTTGGCAAGGTTGTGCTCTACCAACTGAGCTATTCCCGCATTACCGAACTTGCTGATTTACTTATTTATTTCCGTAAACCGTTGTGTCTTTCGATGCGTTGCATTCTACTGATTTCCTGAATCTAGTCAACACTATATTTGCATCTTTTTGACTGTTCGGTGAATTTTCAGTCATTTCGATCAAGCTTCACGCAAATCTGACCATGCTGCGCTCAAATATTGAAACATTGACCAGAAAGTCAACACGGTTGCGACATACAATAAAGCAAATCCAAACCACTCTGCTTCAATCGTTGGACGCCATAATAACACAACTAACGATCCCATTTGTGCGGTTGTCTTCACTTTTCCTATCCAAGAAACAGCAACACTGTTGCGTTTTCCTAATTCTGCCATCCACTCTCTTAATGAAGAGATAATGATTTCACGAGCGATCATGGTTGCTGCCGGTAAAGTTATCCACCACTCGTGATAATACTCTGTAATTAAAACAAGTGCTGTAGCAACCATTACTTTATCTGCCACGGGGTCAAGAAAAGCCCCAAAGCGAGTAGTTTGTTTCAATCTACGCGCTAAAAATCCGTCAAACCAATCGGTTGCAGCCGCTACCATAAAAATAATAGCACATATCAATGGGGCATCTTTGAAGGGTAAATAAAACACCAAAACAAAGAATGGGATTAAAGCGACACGAAATAGAGTTAGCCAAGTTGGAATATTTAGTTGCATAGCGTTCTACACGACCTAGAAAAGTGAGAGTTATTAATATGGTGCATCAATACACTTAGTGTTTCAACGCATTAAATATTTTTTCTGCTAATGCTGTCGAAATTGTGGGGACTTTCGCAATTTCTTCCACACTTGCATCTCGTAAAGCTTGTAGCCCTCCCATATATTTTAATAACATTTGACGACGTTTAGGCCCCACACCTTCAATAGATTCTAATGAACTGGTATTTTTCACTTTTGCTCTACGTTGACGGTGCCCTGTTATTGCATGACGATGCGATTCATCACGAATATGTTGAATCAAATGCAACGCCGGCGAATCAGAAGGTAATGCCATTCCTTCACCTTCAGGCACAAAAAACAAGGTTTCAAGTCCTGCCTTACGATCACTCCCTTTAGCAACACCAATTAATTTCGGGTGTGACTTATCCCAATCCACATCCAGAGAATTAAATACCTCTATTGCTTGTGCTAATTGCCCTTTACCACCATCAATAAAGATAATATCAGGGACTTTATTTTCTTCTAATGATTTACCATAGCGTCGAGTGAGTACTTGATTCATCGCAGCGTAATCATCACCAGGAGTAATACCACTAATATTATAACGCCTATATTCCGATTTTAATGGACCATTCATGTCAAATACTACACATGAAGCCACAGTTTGTTCCCCCATAGTGTGACTAATATCAAAACATTCCATTCGTTTTATCTCTTTCATATCAAGAAGAGACATCAATGAGGCATAACGTTGTGAAATTGTCGATTGTTCGACTTGTTTTGAAGCCAATGCAGTAGCTGCATTTGTTCTGGCTAACTTAAGATAACGCGCTCTATCACCACGAGGTTTGGTTTGAATTTGAATTTTTCGCCCCGCAATAGAAGAAATAGACTCGGAAAGGATCGCTTTGTCATCCAAATTAAAATCTAGCAAAATTTCAGTCGGTAATGTTCTAATTGCACTTCCTTGTAAATAAAATTGACCAATAAAAGTTTGAACAACTTCATCAAGTGAAGTATTTGCTGGAACTTTAGGAAAATAACTCCGGCTTCCCAACACCTTACCTTGTCGGAAAAAGAGAACATACACACAAGCAATCGCGCCATTAAAAGCAACACTAATCACATCAAGATCATCGCCAATATTGGCAACAAATTGTTTTTCAGTCACTTGCCTTACGGCTTGGATTTGATCACGAATACGTGCAGCTTCTTCAAAACGTAAATCTAAGCTTGCTTCTTCCATACGCTTCACAAGACCTTCAATCACTTGTGAATCATCACCAGAGAGGAAAAGCCGTACATAATTAACTTGTTGAGCATACTCTTCATCTGAAACATAACCTTTCACACAAGGTGCAAGACAACGCCCTATTTGATACTGCAAACAAGGCCTTGAGCGATTGCGATACACACTATCTTCACATTGACGAATAGGAAATAATTTTTGCATCAAAGCCAAAGTTTCTCTTACTGCAAAAGAGTTAGGAAAAGGCCCAAAATACTCCCCTTTTGCATGCTTTGCACCGCGATAGCTAGCAAGTCTTGGGTGTTTATCCCCACTTAAATAGATATAAGGATAAGATTTATCATCCCGCAATAACACATTATAACGAGGCTGATAACGCTGAATGTAACTATGCTCTAGTAACAATGCTTCCGTTTCTGTATGTGTAATAGTCACATCAATATTTGCAATACATTTAACTAATGCTTCGGTTTTACGGCTATTCACTTGCACACGAAAATAACTCGAAAGCCTTTTTTTCAGATCTTTGGCTTTACCGACATAAATTACAGTATCTGTAGCATCGTACATTCGATAAACACCCGGTTTATCGGTGACTCGGCTTAAGAATGCTTTAGCATCAAATTTGTCTTCCACTTTGTAAATGACTCTCTATCTCAATTAACCCATAACGTATTGCTATATGTGTTAATTCTACATCACCTGAGATTTTAAGTTTACTAAACATTCGATAACGATAGCTATTTACTGTTTTTGTATTGAGATTTAACGCCTCTGCAATTTGTGTAATTTTTTTTCCTCTAATTATCATGGACATCACTTGCAGTTCTCTTTCTGATAAATAGTGCAATGGATTCACATCTTTTTGTAATTTAGACAATGCAATTTCCATAGCCAGTTCTTGGCTTAAATAACGTTGACCAATACATACTTGACGAATGGCTTGAAGAATATTTTCACACGAAGTATCAAGGACAACAAAACCTTCAATTCCTAATTGAAGAAGCGGTATAGATAAAATGGAATCCGTGTTGGGTGAAATAACAATAATTTTAATTGATAAAAATGAACGTTTAATCCTTTTTATTGAATCAATTAATGAAACAGAAGGAGATGAGTAAATAATAATAAGATTAACAGAAACTTGACGACAATAACGAAATGCTTCTGTTTCATCAGCCATAATTTTTCGAATATTGATTTTTTTAATCTGACAAAGAAGTGTTTTAATTCCCAAGCTAAATAATTCAACCTGACTTATTATTATTGTATTGATCAATAATTTTTCCTTTTATGTTAATATATTTAAAAGTCCCACTTCTATTTAAAACACAATTATCATATTGTATTACTCATTAACATTCCACTTTTTTACAGTCTGAATTTATTCTCATTAAGTAAATGATTTTAATCGTTCAAATATAAACAAAGGCTCATATAAAAGAGCCTTTAATATAATCAATAGATGAAAATAATATTATTTATTAAACATATTCATAATATCTTTTTCTGTAAGCATGCGTGTTTTTTCTACAAAATTGTAATAATGAGGTTTGTTATCTATATAAATTTGCATAGTAAGTTTGCTTTCTTTTGTTTCAGAAAACAATCCTGCTGATACATAATAAGTATTGCTTTCCTTCAAATGATAAAAAAGATGAGAACCGCAGTGCTTACAAAATGCCCTTTCACCCCATAATGACGAATCATAGCGTGTAATATTTTCTTCACCTTCAATATTTAAATCTGACTGACAATCAATCGAGAAACCTGGACCACCATTCCAACGTAAACACATACTACAATGACAAACACTAAGTTCAGTGATATTTTTCGCGGTTGACAATTTAACAGCACCACACAAACATTGACCTTGATGCATCGATACTCTCCTCTTCTTTAAATCATGCATAAATCTTTTAAGATTATATGCATGATTTTATCTCCCAAATAAGAATTTTTTAAATGTAGATATTTCTTACACTGTTGTATTCTTACTTTGCTTTTTGGGTGGTAATGGTGAGAAATAACCAATTAACAAAATCAGTATGGCAACACCAATAAAGGCCAATGCTCTAAGTAACCCGCTACTTAATGATGTATCAATCAAGAAGAGTTTAGCGATAACAACGGCTAATAGCCCCCCACCAATAAACCAACTTGAACGTGATTTTTTGCGAGTTGCCATCATCATTGTTACTAATGCAGTAATGGCCCAAATAATCGCTAATACGGTTTGGATTACTTTAGAATTAATAATTTCATACATTGTCCAGTCAATATCCGTGACAAAGACTAATCCCCTTAATAAAATCCCATTAGCCCACCAAAAGATCATTGCGGGAATGATATAATTGTATAATGGTAAGTTATTTTGTAACAACTGTTGATATTTAGGAGATTGTTTTATTACTGAAATATTTTTATAGCCTACCCATATTCCCATAATTCCCATGAGATCCATCAGGTTAAAGAGAGGTATAAATTTAATACCGCTTTCGGTACCGTTATTCATATTTGCAAAAATTAAAAAAAGTGCAAGCAGAGCTAAAACAGGCGCAGTTATTACTAAATAAGTATTTTGATACGCTTTAATCCAATTAACTCTCATAACAAATAGAGTACTTATCGCTATATATAAGCTTGTGGAAAAAAGGATACTAGCAAAGTGTAGGCTGACATAAAGATAAGTGGTATCCATTAGCCAAACAACTTCAGTCAACAAGAATAATCCAATAAAGACAAGATGCATAATATGAATTAATGCTTTATTTAATCTTTTTGCTGGTAATAATGTATTAACCTTAAGTAAACAAAAACCACTCGCAAATATTGCCACCCATATAATGGCACTTAACCAATTATCTATTAATGATCCGGCTAAATAAATATACACTAACATAATAAGTGCTGACATCGGCCATAATAAAACAGAGCAACTTGCTAATTCAAAAAATAGTGCTTTCTTACCGGCTAAATACATTCCCCAGCAGCTAATAAGAATAAAAGCAAAAGTAATGGATTTTACACTTGGAGAGAACCAATATTCACCATACTCTTGCAAAGTGAATACACAATATCCCCAACTCACCACAGCAATAAATAGTGTCACATATCCAATAGCACGGCTATCAATATTAATAAATTTAGCTCGATACCACAGTACCGCTACAGCGAATACGACAATGACTAGTGTGATAAGCATTAGCCAATCACCTAACAAAATAACACGTGTGTTAAACATTAAAGCAAAGGATACTGCAACTAAAAGAGTCCCTGCGATAGCTGGTTTTTTTTGTTGCTGTAAAACAGAGAATGCAAGTATCATTACGCCTTCAATTGCCCATACCATCGATGTCCATTCAGCAGAAAAAGCAAATGGTACGGCTAAAGTAGCAAATGTGGCTGACAGCATAAAAAAGGCAATAGCCAGTAATTTTCCTTCTTCGCGATAGTATTTAAGCACAAGCCAACTTAGTGCAAAATAGGCTAATCCATAAAGAGATGAAGCAATAGCAACACCATATTCCCATTCTGATGCTAATCGATGTTGGAAGATAAAACCAATCAATGGTGTGCCGAATAATAATGTGGCATCGAAAGGAATATTGAGTTTCAGTTTATTTTTTAACGTTGAAAGTTCAGTTGCAACACCAAAGATTAACCAATTGGCCATTAAGAAAAGTTGGCAAGGTAAGTAATCAGTATGCGTATAGTTTGGTATCGCCCATACAAAAGCAATACTAAAGGTAAAAGCAAAACCAATAAGATTTAATAAACGCCAAACTTGCCAATGACTGATAACCAAAATGCCAATAGAAAGAATAAGATAATAACTAAACAACGCAATATAATTGCCACTTCCTGTAGACAATAACACCGGCGCTAAATAACCACCTAATGAGGCTAATACTGCTAAGCTAATAGCTCGATGAAGAACAGCTAAAATAACACTGGCGATGCAAATAAACACCATAATGGCTAAGGCAATACCAATAGGAATAAAATCATAAATTTTAGTCGCCGCAAATATCGTGATATAAAGCCCACCTATTCCGCCACCTTGCAAAATAAGTGCATATATCAGATTTTTCTTTCTAAGCCACCAGCCGATCCCTAATAATGCCAAACAACCACTTCCTGCCATCATTAAGCGTGTTGATGCGGAGATAAGCTCATTTTCAATACTGTATTTAAGTAAATAAGAAAGGCCAAAAAAGAGTAATAACATCCCTATTTTTGCCAGCGGATTTCCAGTAACGACCCAATTCCAAATAAGCCCCAAAATTGATTTTTGCTGAGAACGTGTATTCAAATTTAAAGCAGGCCTGTATTGTGATGCAGGTCTGACTTGAGATGTTGTTGCTCCTAAATTAGCAGATTGAGATGCAGAAAGATTAGTTCTCGCTACATTCACGGTATTTTCTAGATGTGATGTTGGCGTAATATCAGGTGGCGTATTTTCTGGCTCGTTCTGATAACGATGAGCAAAACGGCTCGTCGAAATTTTAGGTTGATAAGGTTGCGAGCCCGACTTAGCCGATGCTGAATTATTAGTATGTTGATCTTCTGTGTTAAGTGTTTTGTTTATGGAGGTAGAGGCATCAGCAACCGATAGCTGTTCTTTCGGAGAAACTTTATCAAATGACGTTTCTCTTGATGCTTGTGCTTGTTGAGGAGCAGGAGATTCTTTATTCTCAACCTTATCTTGTATTCCTTCTGTAAGTGTACTTGTCTGAGACTGATTACTTGATGAAGTTGATTTTAGCTCCCTTTTTATTTCACAGGATAAATCACCTACTTCATCTTTACTCGCATCAAGTGCTGTACGCTCATCTACAGCACCCTTTTTATTTAATAACTTAAATAATTTCGCTTGTTGTTCGGTCAGTTTTTCTTCAAGTTGCTTAATTCGATACAACAATGAGTTGGTATTTGTATAAGAATGATATTGCCAATACAAAGATACCACGACAAATATTATAATAATAAGCGTCAAAAAATCGTCCATAAACCTAATCCTTTTGTATTCAGCATCACATGGTTTTAATCTCTTAACCTTAGTTATACTTTAATTTTCACAGATTTATCTTAGTTTATTCCTAAATAATCAATTTTAAGAACTCTTGATTTAAACCTACCACACAATTTCAAAAAAAAGGTATGATCTATTAATTCCCTTAATCTTCCATTTATATTAAAAAGCACACTCATAATATGAAATTAAATGACGAATTAACTAACGCGATTGCTTCCGTCACAGAAGCTGCGGCTATTGCAGCAATGCCTTGGATCGGAAAACAAAATAAAAATGCAGCGGATGACGCCGCTGTAAGTGCCATGAGAGCTCGTTTAAATAGCTTAGATATCAATGGTGAAATCGTTATCGGTGAAGGCGAAATAGATGAAGCGCCAATGCTTTATATTGGCGAACAAGTTGGTCGTGGCAAAGGTGAAAAAATAGAGATTGCTGTTGATCCTATTGATGGCACTCGCATGGTAGCTACGGGAGAAAACAATGCTCTTGCAATTTTAGCAGCAGGCTTTGAAGGCAGTTTTTTACACGCACCCGATATGTATATGGAAAAATTAATTGTCGGTAAACAAGCGTCTGGTGTTATTGATCTTAATCACTGCCTAGAATATAACCTTGATGCAATTGCACAAACATTAAATAAACCACTTGAGCAACTTACGCTGGCTATTTTAGACAAACCTCGCCACCACGATGTTATTAACGATCTTCGCACCAAAGGGATCAATGTCATTACGTTACCGGATGGTGATGTTCTTGCTTCTTTATATGCCACAATGCCAAATAACTGTATTGATGTTATGTACGGTATTGGCGGAGCTCCAGAAGGTGTTATTAGTGCCGCGATTGCTAAGGCGCTTGGAGGAGATATGCAAGCTCGTCTGATCACTCGCGATATAGCAAAAGGAAATACTGCAGAAAATAGAGATTTTGCTGTCAGTGAAATAGCTCGCTGTCATAAAATGGGAACCGATGTAAATATCAAATTATCACTAGATACATTAGTTCGTAATCAAGATGTAATGTTTGCAGCAACCGCCATTACGACCGGTGATCTTTTATCTGGTGTTAACCAACAATCCCAATATCTACAAACACACTCTTTAGTGATTAATGGTTCAACACATTCACTACGTTATATTAAAAATTACCATTTACGTTAATTTTTCAGTTTGTCTCCTACTCTTTGAGACATAAAAAAGCGGCACTCGATTAAGATGCCGCTAAAGATTTCAAGGGGTATGTTTATTGTTATTTATTTGAACTCAGATTTAAGCCAATAAATTTGCTGGATTATCAACACATAACTTTTTGATAATAGAATTATCAACACCACGTTGAGCTAATAATGAAAGGAAGACATTCGGAACAAATCCCCAGCCATTTCCCCCATTTTTTGCCCACATTTGTTTTAAAAACACATCATGGCTTAATACAATTTGGCTACCATAACCTCTTTCAATTAAGGTTGCGACAGCTTCAACAGTATCCATAACACTTGGTGCAGCGCCCTCTTTAGGGAAAGAGATATCAAGGCCAATCATATCAAACTCAAGCCAAACACCGCGATCAAGCATTTTGCATTGATAATCAATATCTTTACCCGATGGATCAGAATGTGCTAATGAAATTTTAGCAGGATTACAGCCCATTTCAGATAACAAAATATCTAAAACTTCATCACCACGACGTTGCCAGCCTGGCATATGAATATTCATAGAAGCATGAGGATTATTATTTTGGGCGATTGCGGCGGCACGTAAACTATTTTTTTCGCCGTCAGTAAAGAAAGGAGAAACCCCAATTTCACCAATCATACCTGCACGAATATCAGTGCCATCGATACCTACATTCAATTCATCATCAATAATCTTTGCCATTGCATCAATATCATCAGCCAGTCGCTCGCCTTCAAACTTCTCAATATAAAGCCCTGAAGAAGCCACAACGTTAATACCTGTTATTTCTGCAACTTGTCTTAGTTTTCTAATGTCACGTCCAATGGATGAAGAGCCAGTTGCATCAACAATCGTTCTTCCGCCTAACTCTTTGAAGTTATTTAATTCAAAAATAACATCTTCGATTGGTTTCTTATCCATATTATCGCAACAACAATATGGATCGTATTTAAGTCCCCATTGGATATCTGCACTGACTTTTTTATCAACTAATACATGTGAGAATTCATAAAAAGGTTCATCAACAACACCAGAGAGATCATTAAACAGGTGCTCATGAGGTAATGTCAGTCCCATATCTTCTTTTTTAACAGGGCCTGTTACAGTTTGAATATAACCTTTCATCATGTTACTCCTATGCTTTCGCAGGTTTTGTGGCTCTGAACTCTGGGATTGTGGTAACAATCGCCCCCACTAACGCAAATAATGTACCGATAATTGTCACCAAATAAACGGTATTGCCTAATGAAGGTAATAACAGATCAATTAAGACAGAACCTAACAACTGGCCTGCTGTAGAGGCAACGCCTAACATCAGCAAACCCAAACCGCGAACTAAAATAGCCATTAATGCGATAGACATCAGTCCTAAAGGTCCCCCTAAATACATCCACCACGTTCCTGGTAATTCTAGGGTGATGTGACCTAATGCCATACGAACAACTAAAGCAATCGTTAAAACTGTAAAGCCAACAATAAAGTTCCAAGTGATAGATACCATCATGGAACCTGTCGCTTCCGCGACTTTAGAGTTACCTGCGGGTTGCCAACCAGCTAATAGCCCTGCAAGGAAAGGTAAGATTGCTAAATAAATAAATGAAGTTGAATGCCATTGTGGAGAAACAACAAATAGAGTTGCAACTACGGCCAGCACAGCACCTAATATACGATATGATGTGAAATATTTTTTCTCATCGACACCGATACCAAAGCGGTCACACAATAAACCGGATAATAACAGTGCTGAAATTAATGCTGTTTGGAATGTCGCAATCCCTAATGCACTTGCCGAAGCCCCTTCAGAGAAAACAACCATCGCACCACAAAGACCCGCAAACCAGTTCCATAATGGAATTTTGCGCGTTTTAATTAAACTTGGAATAGAAGCAAATTGCTGACGGTACTGTTTTTTCGACATAATGATAAAAAACATCACCACTAAACCACTGGCAAAAGAGATAACCGCACTGGCGTTACCATCTTTTAAAACGTGTCCTAACTGCCCATTCACCGCAGATTGCATTGGTGATAGCATACCTGCTAACACAGTTGCTAACATCAGCAAGGGTGTTGATAAATTTTTTGTACTCATAAGATGTTCCTTTTGGATTATTGGCTATGAGTGATTTCTTTTTTTATTTTTCAAGTAATCGGTTTTTATTTGCGCAGAGTTGCAACTCTGCGCTTTTTACTTTTTATGACAGTTATTCTTAATTCAAATTAACGCGCGATTTGTTTCAGAATGTTGACCCACATATCAGCATAATGTGGCCATGCTAAAAATTCTTTACTCCCCCAGTGCGGTGAACAGTCACTCATAAAGCAACCTGTTTTCCCTTTTTCAAATTGACCAAATACCAGCAATGGATCTTCACCAATATTTAATACTGTTTCTGTATTTTCTTTAGCAGATACTTTGTTATAACCAAGGAACATCGGCCATTCGCCAAAGCCTTTTACCGATGCATGTTCTGCATTCACTGCACTTGCGAATACACCTTCAGGTGCTTCAACACGATCATCACCATCAAGCATTTCGACAGGCAGAACTTCTGCAAGTAATGTGTTTTTATAGTTTGCTTTAGCTTCAATACCCATAAATGATAAGTAACCACCAATCATTAATAAGCCACCACCATTCACCACGAATTCTTTAATTAATCCCAGAGCATTAGGAATAACTTTCATGTTATAGAATGTATCGTTTTGTAACAGGAATGTATTAGCTCCAATGTCGCTAATCACAATGACGTCGTATTTAGCTAAAGCTTCTGCTGTTTGTGGAAAAGCAACCTGAACGGTATGAGCTGGCATATAATCGACTTCAACACCTTTCTCTCTTAAGCAACTTAATAAGAACGTTGAACCTTCTTCATATTTGCTAGAAGTGAAACTGTCATAGCCTTTAGAGTGGATCATATGAATATGCCATGACTCACCAATAAATAAGATTTTCATTTTTATTCCTCTTTCAAAAAAGATTATTTATTCAGGGGATTGGGTGACAATCTGTGAATATGTTGTTTGATTGATGCGATGCATGACATTAATATCTTCAGGCATTTCTGAAGCATTACTCGTCTCAACAGCTAATGATGAAAAAGCTGATGCATAGCGTAACGCATAAGAAAACTGCTTTCCTTTTGCCAATGAGGCGGCGAGCGCACCATTAAAAGCGTCACCTGCCCCTGCAGTATTTTTTACCACTGCCGGATAGGCCGGCGAGTAAATATACTTATATCCGTCATAAGCTAACGAACCTTTACTACCTAGCGTAATAACCACCTTATTTACGCCCTGTTGATAAATAGAAACAGCCGCATTTTTTGCAGATACTAAGTCAATAACTTCTATTCCAGATAATAAACTCGCTTCCGTTTCATTAGGTGTTAATACATCTATCATAGGAAGTAATTCATTAACTATTTTGTTATAAGGCGCTGGATTAAGAATAATAGGAATATTATTTTCATTTCCAATAGCAATAATTTCTTTTAATGCTTCAATATTCGTTTCTAACTGTAATAAGATAATATCTGCATCAATAATTTTATCTTTCTGTATTTTTACTTCATCTGCTGAGATATCCATATTAGCGCCTGAGTAAATAGAAATAATATTCTCTCCACTTTCCTCTGAAACAAAAATAGAGGCTGTACCTGTTTGATAATTTTCAGTTTGGTATATCGTTGATGTTTTTATTCTTGATGACGATATAAAATTAACTGCATAATCACTAAATTGGTCAGTACCTATTTTAGTAATAAAATGCACTTGAGCATCGGCATAGCTAGCGGCCAGTGCTTGATTACAACCTTTACCTCCTGGTGAGAAGATAAACTTATTCGATAATAAGGATTCCCCGGCTTCTGGCAATCTAGGCAAATAGCTAATCATATCAACATTAAATGAACCCAGTACGCACACCTTATTTATTGCTGTTTTGTTTGCTAAATCGTTTTTATCAATTTGATCATTACATTCTAGAAATTGTATAATTTCTTTCTTAGCCACTTTATCTAATGTCTCAAATTCTATAAAAGCGCCACCATGGCATCTTTTTATAATTCCTTTTTCGGCTAATGTATTTAAATCTGATCGAATTGTTTCTTTGGTAACATCAAGTTCTTTTGCTAAAACAGAAACTTTTACTGCACCATTACCCTTGATCAGATTTATTATTTTTTTATGACGCTCTGCTTTCATTTAATGTTACCTCTATGGCAACAACTTTAGTTTATTAGTTGTTATGGGATTGTGATTACAATCATATGTTATTTATTAAAAGCAAAAAAAAGCAGAAATACAAAAATAAAAAACAAAAATAAACAGAAATAAATAACGATAATCGTAAGATTATTTAATAAATAAATTAAAGTCTTATTTCTTTTTAAGAAAAAACAATGCGATAAATAATTTATTTTTAAATTATTTATCATAAGTAAATTTAATACTATATTTTTATTTTTGGCGATGGGTAGTAATATAAATTAAAACAGAAAAATAAAAATTACTTTTAAAGATAAGCAGTTACAAAAAATTAATTGTATCTTTATACAAAAAAGTAGTAATAATGCTTAAATTAAATACAATTTAATTGAATCGAGCAATGCATTAATTATTTTTATCATCATTATTTTCATAACGTTTTTATAATAAAGAAAATTTAATCATTATATTGACTGAAAACAGCCCCCTCTCTATAAATTGGCGTCATTTAGTTAAGTAATATAAAAGCAATGGCTAAAACACACTCAATATTCATCTTCTATTTTTGTGATCTTGATAACGTTAAATCAAATAGTGAAGTTCCTTTTTAGGAGAAATAAAACTTATTTTTTGATTTCATCTTTTTTTCTAGCGATTTTTATCAAAAAAACCCATTATACTTTGTCTATTTGATACATCATTTAGTCAAACTTTAATTTTGTTTTGTAAATCAATGAGGAATTTTATTTTTTTTCATTTACCATCAAAGAAGAGCATTTGTTTTTTACTCACTCAATTTGACATAATTATAACTGGAATAAAAATATAATTAGATTATAAATCTAAAAAAACAAACAAACACGATATTTATCGCTAGTTATTTTTGTCAGTTAATCTTTTTATCAGAAACATTTTGTCATACTTCTTTCCTCGCACTTCATCCATTTTATGCCTAAATTTATACATACCGTCAGACAAAATATAAACTCCTGACAAAAAGTACAACGTAAAATAAGGATATATCAATGAAAATAAAGTCACTTATCGCAATCTCATTATTAAGCGCTAGCTTTTCCCTTTTTGCCGCGGAGAGTTCAACATCATCGGCTAATATTCAGGCTCAAGGTGTTATCCAAACTCAAAAAGAACTTAATGATTATGAGAAAGTCATGATAGAAAAAGTCTGGGTAACGACTGATGCGATTGACGAAAAAGGCAATAAAACAACTGCCGATAATGCCCAAGTCAGTAATTATTTTGGTCTTGCTGAATATTATCCGAATGGCACATTCATTATGTTTACACCGGAAGGTAAACAAAAAATGCAAGGCGATTGGTCAATGTCAGATGATGGCAAGATACGTACCTTAGTTGCTAAAGATACTGAAGGTAAAACGCTATTTACCCGTGATGTAGAAAATATCACGATTAATAACGATGAATATACTTATCGTATTTATCCAAACGCAGAAGATCGCAACACTTATTTCGACATTGTGCATCATATTAAGAAATAAATTTAATACATTATTTACCTAGTCTTATTCTCTTCCAAACAAAAAGGGCTATTTTGTAAAACCAAAGTAGCCCTTACTTTATGGTTATAACTTACTTCTCACTCTACGGTTTGAACAAAGCTAAATATCGAAATTAACAGGTTACATTAAAATAATGATTGTGATTTACCTTCAATCCAATAAATGACTTTATGTGCTTCTTCCGGTGTTGGAACTTCCAATTTACTTAACATACGATCCATTACTTTAATAGGTACCACTTCATTCCTTGCATTATTTTGCTTTTGCCATTGAGCATAAGGCACTTCAATGTAAACCAGCGTTATTTTTGCATTATAACGATAAAACAAAGTAACCAGCTGATCGCGCATTTGCCTTGTAATATTCGTGGCATTCCAAACAAAAGGTTTATGCTCTCGCAAATAAATACGAGCTTGCTCTTTTGCTTTTTGTGCTATCCAACCATTAGCATCTCGATTATCGGGTTTAATATTATGTTGCCTGCGTAGGTCATCTAAACTCACGATAGGAATATCTGCACAAAATTGACGAATATAAGTATCTTTCCCCATACCAGGTAACCCGCACAGTATCGTGACATCACTGCCTTTTTCAGGATAAGGCTCATAATTACAATCAGTGCTATTTTCTGTATAAAAATAGTGAAAACAGGCTTCATCAGAAGGAAATGGTGCAGATCTACGCCAACAATTTAACTCTTCACAATAAAGCATAAATAAAGTTATTTTATCAAAAAGCCCTTGTTTATCATCACAATCCCGCCCTAAAACATCGGCCTTAGCCAATAAAGCCAGTAAATAGCAATCCACTCTTAACGATGCAGCAATTAAGGCTTTTTTAGGATCTGTTTTATCCATTACCCATAAAGGTAATCCATGAAAGCGAACTAAAGCTGCAATTTGCTCTCTATCGGCAAAGCTTAAAGGTACTTTTTCATAGAGAAAACGTCGCGTTGTTAATTCGCCTTTGCGTGCATGACCAGGTGAAATAATACGCCCTTCTTCTTCTCGTGTTGTAGAACGTTTTTCTACATCATGAAGCAATGCCGATATCCATAAAATTTGCTGCTCTCTTTCTGTCAGAGTTTTATATTCAGGTAATGATTTAACTGAATTGATTACTCGTTGTGTATGTATTGCCACATCACCTTCTGCATGATGAATCGAGTCTTGTATAACACCAGCCATATCACTGATTTCATCATACAGTTCACAAAGTTGTTCCCATGACATTTCAGTGTGTAATTTCTTGTGAAGCATCATTGAGACTCCTGTATTTTTTCCCAGATTAACGGCGCGCGTCGCCAGTTCTTTTTCCAATGAACATCCGTTTTTACATGATCTTTTCTGACATATTTAAAAACACGATGAGAAAAATCATTTAAAGAAAATGGCTGTGCATCTCGTGTCACAATACCTTCCATTGGAGTTGGCTTTTGCGTTAAAACATCTTGAGATTGAAAAAAACTTACCTGTTTGGCTTGTGAAACAATCATATTTTCAAACTCTGTTTTATCCTGACATTCAGGCAGTTTAATTTCTGGCACGGTAGGAAGATCAAACAGAGAAGCATAAAACTGCACTTCTTCCCAACCTAGCCATTTATCTTTATAACGAACCGCAAACACATAGAAATATTCTTCTAAGTGTGCATATTCAATAGAATGAATGGCATATAGATTTTCACCAAAAATATCTAATTCACCTAAATCATTTTTCATCAACTGCCAACGTTGACGCAATTGAGAAGTCCATGCCGATTGCGTTGGTGTGGCATGAGAGCGTGCAAAAACGCCCATTTTATTTAGGCAATTATTTTCTCCATCCAACTTTTCTGTATGGATAAGGTGTTTTATTTGGCAAATATCCTTCCACCATTGCACATTTATACGATCATCATTCGTTGTGCCCGGTGAAAAAGGATAGTGATAGGTTCTATTATATTTTTGTGATTGATTATTCATTATTTAATACTCATTAAGTAACAGAAATCCTACCAAATTTAAAGAGAAATTCGGTAAGTCAATTTTTCTGTATTTGCACTATTCCTTCAGTGCCTTAATGCGTATTACATAATAACAACCTACAATAAAGAGAGAGAAAATAAGGAGATGGTTATATTAACCTCAAGCTGAATAGAGTGCTAGATAAATAACTTTTTTATCTCTTATATTACTTTTTTGCCTAATTTTGACATCAAATATCGGAGGAAACATGTACAACGATCTCCAAGGAAAAGTAGCTGTCGTTACAGGTTCATCAAGAGGTATTGGTGCTGCTGTTGTATCTCGATTAATCGCTGAAGGAATGAATGTCGTAATTAATTATCATTCTAATGAAAAAGAGGCCCAATGCCTTGCAACTGATTTAAATAAATTAAATTCAGGTAAAGCAATTATTTTTGGGGGTGACATTAGTAACGAGGATATTGCTCATAATCTTATTTATTGCGCTATAAACCATTTTGGTAAGCTAGATCTTCTTATTAATAACGCGGGTATTGAAACACAAACACCCTCTCACGCTGTTGATTTAGCTGACTGGCGTAAAATTATCGATGTAAATTTAACAAGCTATTTTCTCACTGCCCGCTCTGCATTAAAATATTTTGTAGAAAATAACATTCAAGGCAATATCATTAATATGTCATCTGTTCATGAGATTATCCCTTGGCCAACATTTGCAAGTTATGCCGCAAGTAAAGGTGGTGTAAGAATGCTGACTCAATCTCTTGCTCTTGAATATGCAAGCCACGGCATTAGAATTAATTCGATTGGCCCAGGAGCAGTAAATACGCCTATCAATCAAGAAAAAATGCAAGACGATACTCTTCGTGAAGAATTAGAAAATATGATCCCGATGAGATATGCAGCTGAACCAGAAATGGTTGCCAACGTTGCCGCATGGTTAGCATCAGAACAATCAACCTATATTACAGGACAGACCATTTTTATTGATGGTGGAATGACCCTTTACTCTTCTTTTCAAGGCGGTAAAGGTTAAGACTAACGAGTAATAAAACACCCACTTTTTGGTTATTAAAATGACTAAGAAGTGGGGGTGTGTGATGATTTATTCTTTTTCTAAATAAATAAAAACATTTTCAGAGTTGATTAAATTTTCAGGAAGAATAAGAGAAATATCTGAAATAAATGGCATATCTAATTTTTGAGTTCCTGTTGAAATAGATACTCCCGCCTTTAGCCACGCATCAGCAACTAATTCTGTACAATAAACACCTTGCTTCGGGTAAATACTAAAATTTTCACCCACACGACTTAATGCGATTTGCACAGCATTATTTCTAGCTTCTTCGCTTCCTTTCACTTGATAAAAGCGGACAGAATTAGGTTTTGCTCGACGAATAAAAAAAGCTAGATTATCAATAGTCACGCCATCTTTTCTATCCATATGTTCACTGGGTGTTGAATGAATCACTTGAATACCATTATCCGAAATCCACACCATTCCTACATGACTAAATCCACTTCTATCGACTTGCTTAATTATTTCACTGATCGCTTCATCGCCATCTCGAAAAACTAAATCGCCATTTTTTAAATCATAAGGCAAAGCGAGCGCATAAAATGCGCTCACTAAGAATAAAACTAAAATATTAAATACACGAATGATCACTTGAAAGCTACTTTCCATTTACCATCTACATTAACCATCTCTTGTGCCTTAGTTTTTTCCACACCATCTTTTAATACGGTTTTTAATGTCACAATCGCACTATTTTTATCGTCACTATATTCAATACTGACGATTTCAACTTTACTCAAACCACCCTGCTCTTTAACTTGTTTTCCTGTTTCAGCAACAATCATTTTAAATTTGCTATTAAATTGTTCAGCTCTTGGATCCTTTTCTATCTCACCTAAATTAACTAATGAAATAGCTTTATCACCATTTCCTTCAGCAATCGCTTCAACAAATGCAACCGCTACCACACCAGGACCATCCGTTTTATCATTACAAGCTGATAGTGTTATTACTGCAAATATTAAAAATAGAGAACCCATTATTCTTTTTAACATAATTCACCATTACCCTAATACGTTATTTCCCGAACAACAGAATTAATAAAAACAGGCCCTATATTAAGATATAAAATAACTAATATATTATTTAATCACTACCTCAATAAAGAACACTACTTTAGATTTTTCTACTATAAATTATACGTGATAAAAATAAATCCGGCATATTTTTATGTTCTTATTTATCAAAAAATAAAAAATAATTTAATTTTTTCCATTCATTTTTATATTTTGCAAGAGCACGATGAAAGCCCAAATTTGATAATACTCAACATCATTATTTTTGAAAGTATTAAAAATAAAATTATTCTCTTTTTATTGTTATAATTGCTTTAATTTTGACTAAATATCGCGTAATTCATCCTAATTTATCTAACTAACAAATATTATTTATATTAATATTTTATGAAGTATCTCAATTTAATGTCATTTATAACAATATTAGAACATTAAATTATGTTAAAAAACAATTCTATTTGTTTTCACAATATATTTTCTCGTATTATTCCATCTTATTTACGTTATTTGCCTATAACACATCGCTAATAAATACAAACAAACACTAGAAAAATTGTGATCACATACGCCTTTTTACATCATTAATGCTATTTAAGACAAATAAAAACTGCTTTTTTATCAACAAATAGGTAATCTAGCTGTCTGATTTTGATGACCAAACATGAATAGTTAAAAGGATATTTTATGTTTACTTCACAGCTCATGCTGGTCGGTTATGTGTTATTGGTAAGTCCTTGTGGAAATGATTCTTGTGATGCAGTTCCTATTACAGAAACAATTTATACTAAAGATGAATGCACAACACGACTTAACTACTTAAAACAAAAAAGACCTGACCTTATTATTTTCTGTGGAGAAGTCTTAAGAGATCCTGATGTTACTGATGAGAATCCTTATCTCACACCACCAAACAGTGCAGATGATGTTTTCCAAATAAAGTAGTTAACCTACTTTAAATTTATCATTAAGATAAAATACAATTTAATTTGTTTTCTTTTTACGGTATACTCTTTGTACTTGAATATGTAAGGACACGTATTAGGAGTCACTAATGTCTATTGCGAAACGTACCAAAGACAAGCGCATTGCGTTAGGTTTAACACAATCAGAACTTGCTACCTTAGCAAGCACCACACAGCAATCTATCGAACAATTAGAAAGTGGTAAAACTAAACGCCCCCGTTTTTTACCTGAATTAGCAAAAGCATTAAATTGCGATTTAACTTGGCTTTTAGAAGGTGAAGAACAACCTGATATTGCTTCTGAAATTCCACCTGAAAATGAATGGCAACCTGTTAGTGAATGGGATAGCAATACCCCTTTAGATGCAGATGAAGTAGAAATTCCCTATTTTAAAAGTATTGAACTCGCCGCGGGTGATGGCTGTTGTACTAATGAAGATCATAACGGATATAAATTAAGATTTTCAAAAAGTACGTTACGCCGTTATGGCGCATCATCTCAAAATGTTATTTGTTTTTCTGTTTATGGCGACAGCATGTCTCCCGTTATCCCGAATGGTTCAACCGTTACTGTAGATACAGGTAATACTCGTATCGTTGACGGTGGTATTTATGCTATTGAGCAAGATGCGTTATTCAGAATAAAATTACTTTATCGCCAACCAGGAGGTAAGTTGATTATTCGTAGCTACAACAAAGACGAATTTCCTGATGAAACCGCTGAAACTGACTCTGTAAAAATTATGGGCCGAATTATTCACTGGTCAGTAATGGCATGGTAATTAATAAATAACAATGTAATCTCACCGTATTGAATTTTCAGTAATAACATGTCCTTTAGACAATAACACCGATTTATCAGCTAGTGCTCTGATTTCACGCGGTTCATGAGTCACCATGATCATCGTCATTTCCTTAGATTTCAAGGAGCCAATTAAGTCCCAAAGCTGATAACGTGTTTCCCAATCCAAACTCGAAAAAGGTTCATCCAGTAATAACAGTTTGGGTTGGCTAATAAGCGCTCTTGCCAATGCAACACGTTGTTGCTCCCCACCCGAAATTTGATGTGGATAACGGGTTGCTAAATGTGCAATTCCCATTTGTTCTAAGATTATCCGCTCTTTTTCTTTACTACGTTTTTGCTTTGCTCCATATTGCGCCAACCATAAATTTTGCGTTACAGTCATAAATGGAAATAAATAAAGTCGTTGATTTAAATATCGGCAAGAACGTAGCCACACTGGCTGTGTATTGATATTTTTATCTGCAAGATAGACATCTCCAGAGTACGAAGTATATCCCGCTATTGCATTTAAAAGTGTTGTTTTACCACTTCCTGACGTACCCGTTATTGCTAAACATGTTCCTTTTTCTATCCCCAACGAAACATCTTTTAATATACCCGACGTTAATGAACGAATTTCTAGCATGATGTCTTCCTTTCTTGTTGTAAGCGCTGCAACGCAAATAATAAAGTGATCGCAATAGCGATAAGAACAAGCGCACAACCTATCGCTAGCGTAAAATCGCCACTTGCGATATTTAAATAAATTGCCATTGGCAATGTTTCTGTTTTTAAACGAGTAGCGCCAGCCAACATTAAAGTGGCGCCAAATTCACCTATCGCACGAGAAAAAGCAATAATGCATCCACTCATTAATGCAGGCCAACAAAGAGGAATTTCAACAAGAAAAAATGTTTTTGTTGGTGTTAACCCTAAGTTTTGCGCTGTTTGAATATAGGCAGGATCAACAGATTTAAAAGCAGAAAGACTATTTCGCATAATAATAGCGCTAGCAACGTAAGTTTGAGCAATAATAATACCTAAAGGAGAAAAGAGTGAACGTGATAATTCGGGGAAAAATCCCGTTAAAGGTCCCTGATTTCCTAATAATAACAATAATCCGATACCAATAACTAAAGGCGGTGTCACCAAAGGTAAATCAAGTAAAGCATCAATAAAACGATCTCCTTTAAAGGGTATTCTTGCCATTGCCCATGCAGCTGGCACACCTAAAATAATCGCCAAACATAAAGAAGTTAATGCTGTACTAAGTGACATACCAATAGCAAAATGAAATTCAGGATCAGTAATAACTTGCCTAAACTCAACATATGAAAGTTGGCATATTAATGCAATGAGTGATCCTAAGATCAAAAATAACAATAAAAAAAGTGGAATTAATGCCCAACGAAACACGTTATTTCCTTTTTTTAAAAATAAGATTTATTTTGCTTTAATAATAAAAAAAGCCACCAGTGAGTTGGTGGCGAAAAATACAATTTATGTGAGAAAAATCTATGGTTTTGAAATTACAGGAAGAAAACCATAATCAGTAAAAGCTTTTATCCCTTCAGCGCGTGTAAAATAATCGGCCAGTAACTGAGCTTCTTTTGGGCTTGCTGATGTTTTTAAAACCGCAAGTGTTGCTACTTCTTCAGGGCTACCTTCTGGTACGGGAAGTAAAACCAACTTATCTTGGTTTTTTATTGCATCTGCATATCCAATAATAGCAGCATCTACTTCGCCATTAAGTAAATACATAAGCAATTGTTTAATTGTAGCAGTGCGTACAACCACTTTATTACGTAATTTATCGCCTTGACCTGATGCATCAATAAGTTGTTCGCCACTTTTTCCTAATGCAATAGCTTTAGCATCGCCCATACCTAGTTTTAACGAGCTCTTCGCAAGATCTTCCAGTGTTTTAATATCATCGATTTTATCTTTACGCACAGCGATAACGGGAATATGGCGAACAATAGAATATTGGTTAACAACGTATCCTTCTTTATCCAACTTTTCTACATAATTTTGTGAACCTGGAAAGAATAAATCACCCTGCTTAGTTAAATTGAAACGTGTTAATATTTGGCCTGAACCGCCATATTCAATTGTGACTTTATTTCCTGTCTCTTTTTCAAATACATTAATAACATGTTCTATCGGTTGTTTTAAACCTGCACCAGCATAAAGATGAAGTTCAGCTGCAAGTGTATTATGACAAATTAATCCTAGTGCTAACCCTAGGCCAGTCAGTAATTGCCTTTTCATAAAATGGGTAACCCTAACTATCGTTATGTAATTTTTTATATAATGAATGAGATAAGAGTCTAAGGCAAGAGGATCATATAAAAAAAGAGAAAAATGTTAACAACTTATCATTTTTACCTTTTCTTTTATCTGTGAGTTTCACAAAAAGAAACTGATAAAAATAAATACGTCAATATGTTTATTTTTATCAGAAAAAATAGATTATAAAATAGTGGTTTACACGAAAAAACCCCGTTTTCACGAGGATTTTATTATTAACTTTCTAGCTCTAATAATGCCAAAGCCGTCACTTCATCGATAACAATATCAGTCGCGTAACCTCCCTTTATCGCCCCTATTGTTGCTTGAATATTTTCTCCTCCCCCAGCGATAAAAAGCCGCTGTGGTATTTGCCTTAACTGAGCTAGGCTTATTCCCATGATCCTCAGGTCAATATCAGAAACCAAAGGATTGCCTTGAGCATCATAAAAACGTCCACAAATCACACCTACAGCACCTAATGCACGGTATTGCGCCATTTCACTTCGGGTTAAAACACTGGTTGTTACCAAAGGGTTATCATCAAGTGTATTACCTACAACAAAGAGTGCTTTATTACATTGATTCAGCGCTGAAAAATTACGTCTAATAATTGGTTCGGCTTGAAGCTCCATAGCTAAACGCGCACTTGAAACAACAGCCGGAACATGTAAATTAATACTGCATCCTGATAATTTATTTGCAATTAATGCAGCTGCTTCTGCCGTTTTAAAATCAGGTTGTGGTGCGACAGCACCTATCATTTGTAGTACGGTGACATTCTTTAATGACTTGGGTGGAAGGTAATTACCTAACTTATAAATTGTTCGTCCCCAAGCAACACCTAAAATATCATCATCACTTATTATTTGAGAAAGATACATAGCTCCTGCTTTTGCTAATCTTTCTCTGTTCATATTTAATGTATGTTGCGATTTATTTTTTTCTTCATCAGGTAAAATAAGCACATTATTAAGATCGAATTTTGCTTTTATTCTGATTGCATAATCAATCGTAGAAAATACCGATGAATCTAAACTAATATTTACGAATCCTTTTTCTCTAGCTAAGTGCAAATATTTCACGACAGTGACTCGAGAAACACCCATAATATTTGCAACTTCACTTTGACTGAGTCCGTCCTGATAGTAAAGCCATGCAGCATAGAGAACGGGATCATTATCAAATAAACTCGCGTTCTTTAGCGAATTATTATCCATTTTAAACCCCACAAATTTTTATAAATCTTTTGACTAATTAATTTATTTTATATTAGAGATATTATTAAAGATAAAAATGTCTTTATCTAAATTAAGCCTTATAACACAAATAGATACATTCTATTAATCTACTAATAATATCGGCACCCTGATATTTTTCTTTACTACAAGAACCTCATAATACGTAAAAAGCCCTTAATAATGCCGTAAACGGTTCATAACGAGAAAGTTTTTTTTGAAAATACTGTTTTATTTTGATAAAAATAAAAATATTAGCTTTAAGTTTTAAAAAGTTTTATTTTGATAAAATTAAAATCACCTAAGTCTTATTGTTGCTATAAAGAATCAAATTGATTTCACAAGGAAAAAACAATGATAATTGCATACTCAACAGCACCAAATGAAAAAATTGCTAATGAAATAGCTCACAACCTCATCAATGCAAAACTAGCTGCCTGTGTAAATTTAATACCTCAAATAAAATCCATTTATCACTGGAATAATGAAATTATTGAAGATAATGAAATACTTATGATGATAAAATCCGAAAAGAGTAAACAACAAAACTTAATTGATACTCTTGTCAAAATACATCCATATGATACTCCCGAAGTCATTATAATACCGATTGAAAGTGGTTTTAAAGGTTATCTTAATTGGATCTATAACTCCTTGAATTAATATAACGTTAAGTTTTCATCGAGTTCTCTTTTTCAAAAAAATGACAATAAATTGTGAATAAAAATATTTTACATCATCTCATTAATGAGACAAATAACCTATTGTTAATATTAAATTAAATTTCTTTTTCTGATTGTGATAGGTATTTAAAATACACTTTATAATGATAAATATTTTAATTTCAACTAACAACAATCTAGATGATTAATTAAATCCTATACGATCAAGTATGTTTTTTTTCTAATTCTTAGTATATTTTAAATATATAGGTTAAATAGCCTTTAATGCTAAATTAATAACGTTAGCAACATCTTATTCTTTTTATTTTCTGTTATAATAAAAAAGCTTTCTCTAATTAACATACAAAAAGGAGTGAGTTATGAAAACAAACAGAGTCGCAAGACGTATTTTAGGTTTACCTTATAATTTAAGTCGTACTAAAAGGAAAGTCCGTTTTTCCATTATTGCCTCTGCAAATGCTGAAAATGTACCCGCTGAGTTAAAAAATACAGCTAAAATCTGTTTAAAACAGGACTTCAGAAAAAATGCAGAGCATAAGCGTATATATATGAAGTTAACAGATGCTTATCCAGAGTATCTTGCTACTAATTAATATGTTTATACGTTGACGCTATTTAAGAACTATTTTTGTAATCAATTTGTATACATAAAATATTAAAAATAGCATATCCCTTACATAAGGTAAGGGATATTAGTTTTCTAAATTAATTTATTTTCCTGTTATTTATAAAGCTCTTTTCTTATATTTATGAGCGTATTCTTTACAATTGAATGGTTAATTTCATCAGGTAGTGCACTTAATTGAAATGCTTTTTTTATATCTTTGATAAGCCTCTCACTACGCTCTAATAATTCATCATAACTAAATTTTCCCGCTTTAATCGCTAATAAATCATCTCTATTATCACACCAAACTTTTACTTTATTTTCTTGTGCAATACCTAATGCAACATACAATAGTCTAAATGTATGCATCATATTTTTACTATCGTAACTTCGCCCGTGATCGATGTTTTGCTGGTAACGTGCATCGTTACGCCGCTCAACCCACAGCCAATAATCATGATATTGCTTACGGTATGCGCTATAACCTTCTTTATTAAAGCTTAGATATCCTTGTACTTTAGCTTTTTTGGGGATGCTACTTAGTAAGACATCATTAGCAGTCTCTTTTTTCATTATACCTTGAAAAAGCGATATCTCGTCATAATACATCGCATATAAATCTTGGGCATGAGCTAATTTTGCTAACCCAATATACTCTTGTTTCCAGTGACGATTATCTAACCAAGAATTAACTTGTATTGTTTTTCCATCTTCAATCACATAACAAAAATCGAGAATATTTTTTAATTTTTTGTCGACCGGATTGACTATTTTTTTATTTAATCCTTGAGCTTTCTTAATTTGTCCTTGTGCATAGTGTACAAATGTTTGAACACATGTTTTAGATAAAAACCATTCAGGTTTTATTAATGACATTAAGGGATGCCGATAAATAACCATATGTTCTGGTGAATTAAGAAGTTCTAATATATTAGGATTAGATACACACAATAGTTCCACAAATCGCCCAAGCTCATAATAAACAATATCATTGGTTTCATTACTTACTTGTGGTGTATATTCCAATCCATAAAAGAGATCTTTTGGGAGATAAAACACCCCTTTGATATCTGTATCTGACGTTTCTGTCGCAAGATTATGTGAACGACTTCCAGCAATACTTTCAAATAAAAGGTAAGGTTTTATATCTTCAATGGTCAGTTTCATCTAATTTTTTCCTAAACCAATTATTTAAAATATCATTATCTGGAACTATTCTTTTTGCTAATTGAATATCCGTCTCTCGCCATAAAAAAATAACTAGGTGTTGCATCGCATCTGTTGGGACCCAAGTAAAATGTTCATCTTTATCTGATTTAAATTCTACTAATTCATGGATAGCTTTTTGTTCTTCTACGGATAGGATTTTTATCAATTTATTTAGCTCCATAGGTGGTATATCACCTGTTTTTACTGTCCAATAAGCCGACAGCAGAGAGCGTAATAGATAGAACCATTTCTTTAATTTTATAGGTTTTACATCAGCTTCATTTCTTGTTTTATTTTCTGGAGAATAGCCACTCACAACTTTAGCAATTCCTCTGTAATGATGAACAATTACTTTTGGTTGATAATAGAGTTTTGCTAACTCAAATAACTCTTTTTGAACATTAGGATATTGTTGATAAATTATTGGCGATTGGAGCCATTCTAATAATATACAGTTCGATTTTCGTAATAAGTGTAGTGCTTTGGTAATATCCCAAGCACCTACATCAAACCAACTATTTTCTATCCATTCGAAAGTTTCTTTAGGTTTATCGATAGAAAGATAAGCATTACGCGGACGTATAAAAATACCTCGGACATCGTAATCACTATCAGTTGATGCAAATCCCCAAGCTCGGCTTCCACTTTCAGCAACATAGAGTAGCTTTACCTGATACTCTTGCTCTATTTGTGGTATTTTTTTTAAAATCTCATTTTGCATGATGTCCTTATCTCCTTATTTGTGACTTTTTTCACTAATTTACATCTTAACGCTAATATTCTATGGTTATAACACAGACATAAGCCAATACAAACTTAGTCAAATTCTCATTTTCCCCATGTGTAATTAGGTGGTTTATAAATTAAAATGATAACCTCACAACAAGCACAAGATATCGTTCTTAATCATTGTCATTCAACTCCTTATGCTGAGCAATTTGTTATTTATTTTTGTGAGTTATCACCTAAACAAGATTTTTGGATAATCCGTTGTAACTCTGAAGGCTATGTTATTTATAATCAACTAGAACATTGTTATATTGGTGTAAATGCCTATTTAGTGGATACCTTTACGGGTAAAATTAATATTGTTAGTAGTGGAGAAAGTGTCGAAGATTTTCTACAAGAAATTTACGATACCCAAACTGCATGTGGTCAGTTTTATCTTCTTCGCCCTACTTTTTCCAAAGAAAATAAAATCTCATTACTTCATTTAAAACAATGGATAGGATGCGGATATATTGATGCTATAAATTTACTTACTATTAATAAAAATTGGTTTACTGGTAAGCGCCGTTATTTACAACATATACAAATATTATTAGATAAAAGGGATATTAAAACTGAGATTGTTTTAGCAGATAAAATCGACAACATAGTTGTTATTAATAACGGTACATGGTTTGAAGAAGATATTAAAAAAGAATTAAGAACAGTTATTGGTAACGGTATTTAATGATTTTTATTTTAATAAAAAATTATTAGAGCAACCATCTGAATAAAATCAGATTCATGATCTTAAAAAAGATAATTAAGTATTAATTTAAAACTTTATTAAATTTATTATTTATAAAAATAATCCTATCTCTAATGAATAGAAACATACAAAAAGCCACCAGTAACTTACTGATGGCTCTTGGTTTTTTAACCTTTATCAACTATTGCTGATAAACGGTATTTTATTCCCACTCAATCGTTGCTGGTGGTTTACCACTGATATCATACACAACACGGGAAATTCCGCCTACTTCATTGATAATACGGTTAGAAACACGTCCTAAGAAGTCATACGGTAAATGTGCCCAATGTGCCGTCATAAAGTCTACCGTCTCAACTGCGCGTAATGAAACGACCCAATCATATTTACGGCCATCACCCATTACACCGACTGAACGTACAGGTAAGAACACAGTAAACGCCTGACTGACCTTGTTATATAAATCAGCTTTATGCAGTTCTTCAATAAAAATAGCATCCGCTCGACGTAATAAATCACAGTACTCTTTTTTGATCTCACCTAATACACGAACCCCTAAACCTGGGCCTGGGAATGGATGACGATAAAGCATATCGTAAGGTAAACCTAACTCTAGGCCAATTTTACGAACTTCATCTTTAAATAGCTCTTTTAATGGCTCAACTAAACCCAATTTCATGTCATCAGGTAAGCCACCCACGTTATGATGTGATTTAATCACGTGTGCTTTACCCGTTGCAGATGCCGCGGATTCAATGACATCTGGGTAAATAGTACCTTGCGCTAACCATTTAACTTGTGGCTGTTTAACCGCTTCTTCATCGAAAATCTCAATAAAAGAATGACCAATTATTTTGCGTTTTTTCTCTGGATCACTTTCACCTTTCAGTGCAGCCAAGAAGCGATCTTCAGCTTCAACATGGATAATGTTAAGGTCAAACTTACCTTTAAACATTTCCATCACTTGTTCTGCTTCATTTAGACGCAGCAAACCATTATCAACAAATACGCAAGTTAAACGCTTGCCAATTGCTCGATTTAAGAGTAACGCGGTAACAGATGAATCAACACCACCTGATAACGCTAAAATAACGTGATCATCACCAATTTGCTCTTTCAAACGAGCAACGGTGTCTTCAATGATTGCAGCCGAAGTCCATAATGCATCACAACCACAGATATCTAAAACAAAACGTTTTAAAATAGCTAAGCCTTGGTGAGTATGTGTCACTTCTGGGTGGAATTGAACACCATAGAAACGTTTTTCTTCATTGGCCATAATTGCAAACGGGCAGGTTTCAGTGCTTGCGACTGTGACGAAATCTGAAGGGATAGCAGTTACTTTGTCGCCGTGGCTCATCCATACATCTAATAATGGTTTGCCATCTTCACTTACTGAGTCTTGAATATCGCGGAATAATGCACAGGTTTCACGGATCTCAACTTGTGAATAACCAAATTCACGCTCACCAGAAACTTCGACATCGCCACCTAATTGCATCGACATCGTTTGCATGCCATAACAAATGCCTAGTACTGGAACGCCTGCATTAAATACGTATTCTGGTGCACGAGGGCTGTCATCTTCTGTCGTACTTTCAGGACCACCAGACAAAATAATACCATTAGGATTAAATTCACGAATTTGCTCTTCGGTTACATCCCATGCCCAGAGTTCACAATAAACACCGATTTCACGAATACGACGAGCAATAAGCTGCGTATACTGTGAACCGAAATCAAGGATAAGAATGCGATGATTATGGATATTTGCTGTCATTTGTGGTGAATTCCAAAACAGATAAAGTCATAAAGTTGAAAGGCTTGCCCCGTATCAGTACAACAAGCCTTTCTCGGAATAAATTACATACCTAAGCGATAATTAGGTGATTCTTTTGTAATAGTAACATCATGAACATGGCTTTCCTGAATGCCCGCACCGCTGATGCGAACAAATTCAGCTTTAGTATTTAATTCTTTAATAGTTGCACAACCTGTTAAACCCATGCACGAACGTAAACCGCCCATTTGTTGGTGAACAATAGTTTTTAATAAACCTTTATAAGCAACACGACCTTCTATACCTTCTGGGACTAATTTGTCTGCTGCATTATCAGTTTGGAAATAACGGTCTGATGAACCTTTAGACATCGCGCCTAATGAACCCATGCCACGGTATGATTTATAAGAACGACCTTGGAATAGTTCGATTTCGCCTGGAGATTCTTCTGTGCCTGCAAACATTGAACCCACCATAACACAAGCCGCACCTGCTGCTAATGCTTTCGCGATATCACCAGAGAAACGAATACCACCATCAGCAATAACAGGAATATTGCGATCTTTCAGTGCTTCAACCGCATCAGCGATAGCCGTAATTTGTGGTACACCAACACCTGTTACGATACGTGTTGTACAAATTGAACCAGGGCCGATACCTACTTTAACTGCGCTAACACCAGCATCTGCCAGTGCTAAAGCACCTTCTGCTGTTGCAACATTACCACCAATAATAGGTAAGTTAGGATATAAAGCACGAGTATCACGAATACGTTGTAATACCCCTTCGGAATGGCCATGTGATGAGTCGATAAGTAAAACGTCAACACCTGCCGCAACTAATGCGGCCACACGCTCTTCATTACCTGCTCCCGCACCAACAGCAGCACCAACGCGTAAACGCCCATGTTCGTCTTTACAAGCATTAGGTTTACGTTCTGCTTTTTTAAAATCTTTTACTGTGATCATACCTTTCAGGTGAAAGTGATTATCAACCACTAACGCTTTTTCTACGCGTTTCTCATGCATTTTTTGCATAACGATATCGCGGGCTTCACCTTCTTGAACGGTTACTAAGCGATCTTTAGGTGTCATTACTGCAGTAACAGGTTGATCTAAATCAGTCACAAAACGAACATCACGACCAGTAATAATACCGACTAATTCGTTATCATTAGTGACAACAGGGTAACCTGCAAAGCCATTGCGTTCTGTCATTGCTTGAACTTCGCGTAAAGAAGTTTCTGGTGTTACGGTGATAGGATCAGTGACCACACCACTTTCATGTTTTTTCACACGACGAACTTCTTCAGCTTGGCGTTCGATTGACATGTTTTTGTGGATAAAGCCAATTCCACCTTCTTGAGCTAATGCGATAGCTAAAGGCGCTTCAGTCACAGTATCCATTGCAGCAGAAAGCATAGGAACATTTAGGCGGATAGTTTCAGTCAGTTGAGTTGATAAATCGGCAGTATTAGGAAGAACAGTGGAGTGTGCAGGAACTAACAAAACATCATCAAATGTAAGTGCTTCTTTTTTAATTCGTAACATAGCAATATCTCACCAAGGCGGCTTTTAGGAAATAGAAAATATTGCCGCGGAATTATACACACCGTAATCGGTTGCTTCTAGCTTTTTTTCAAAATTTTTATTGATCCTGCCACGAACTTAGGTAGTATCAATCAATTAAGTCTTTGTTTTAAAATTTGATCTGGCTCACATGACACTACCGATAAACAATAATATTTTTACTGTTAGCCGTCTAAATAAGACCGTTCGCCAGTTATTAGAAATGGAAATGGGTCGCATTTGGATCAGCGCTGAAATTTCCAATTTTACTCAACCCTCTTCTGGACACTGGTATTTTACGTTAAAAGATACTCATGCCCAAATTAGAGCGGCGATGTTTCGTGGTCAAAATAGCAAAGTAAATTTTCGTCCTCAACATGGTCAGCAAGTTTTAGTGCGTGCAACAATTACATTGTATGAACCACGAGGTGATTACCAATTGATTGTTGAAAGTATGCAACCTGCGGGTGACGGACTTTTACAACAACAATTTGAGCTGTTAAAACAGAAACTCAGCGCAGAAGGTTTATTTGATGCCATTCATAAAAAAACTCTGCCATCACCCGCCAAACAAATTGGTATTATCACGTCATCAACAGGTGCAGCACTACACGATATTTTAAATATTCTTCGTCGTCGTGATCCTTCTTTGCCTGTACTTATCTATCCAACCGCGGTGCAAGGTGCTGAAGCTCCTATGCAAATTGTTCATGCTATTGAACTGGCTAACCATCGTAAAGAGTGTGACGTTTTAATTGTCGGTCGTGGCGGTGGCTCATTAGAAGATCTCTGGGCATTTAATGATGAACGTGTTGCTCGTGCTATTTTTGCCAGCGAAATTCCTATTGTGAGTGCAGTTGGCCATGAGACCGACGTTACTATTGCCGATTTTATTGCCGACCTTAGGGCCCCAACGCCTTCTGCAGCTGCTGAGTTAATCAGTCGTAATAAACTTGAACTATTACGCCAATTGCAATCTCAACAACAACGCCTTGAAATGGCAATGGATTACTATTTAGCGAAAAAGCTTCGCGCAATAACACAACTCCATCATCGTTTACAACAACAGCACCCTCATTTGCGCCTTGCTCGTCAGCAAAATGTTTTAGCCTCAACACAACAGCGCTTAATTTCTAGTTTTCAGCGACTATTACAAACTAAGCAACATCAACAGGTACAATTACAAAAACGTCTTAATTACCAAGCACCTAACTCAAAAATTCAAGCATTACTTCGCCAACAACAGCTGTTGATCTACCGTATGCGAGAAAGTATTTCACAACAGCTATCTCGTCAACGTGAACAGTTTGCTATTAGCTGTTCTCGTTTAGAAAGCGTGAGCCCTCTCGCAACACTTTCTCGCGGTTACACTATTAGTGAGACAGCGTCTGGAGAAGTGCTGAAAAACACCAAACAAGTGAAAGTGGGCGATCCATTAAAAACACGTGTTGAAGATGGTTGGATCACCAGTGAAGTAGTGAAAAAACAAAAGATAAGAGCAAAACGCAAAACAACTGCTAAAAATAACGATTAAGTCAAATCAAGTGATTTAAGCTTTATATAAATATAAAAACGGCATCAAAATAATATTGGTGCCGATTTTTTATTATTTATGTTTTAAGATAATCATTACGTTATATTAAAAACGCACTTCCCCTGCAAAAAGATAACTTCTACCGCGAGCTGTTTGTGTATTAGCACTCGAATCTTGCATAATTGGTGATGAATTACTTCTATCAAGTGCATTAGAATAGTTTTTATTCATTAAGTTATGCACTGCAAATTTCAAAGAAATATTCTTATTAATTTTGTAATTACTATAAAGATCAATAACCGTTGGGATATTATCTTGTTGCACCATAGGGACTTTACCCGTATCAAAATCAACACCTTCAGGTGAAGATTTACGTGATTTTCCTGTGATTTGGATCACAGTACCTAGTTCTAATGACTGGTCATCAAAGAAGCGGACACCAGTATCAATAGAGGCATAATATTTAGGTAATTCAGAAGCAGGTGTTTGCCCAAAGTCTGTACTGGCTATCGAAGTTGGTTGAGATGTGCGCTGATCGCTATAAGAAAGGTTTGTGTAAAATACCCCTGCATCATAATTTGCTTGGAGTTCATAACCACGTAAAGTTACAGGTTCAAGGCTATTGGTGTAGAGGAAAATATTGCCATCATATTCAATTCCCGCGTAATCCTCATACGTTAAAGAACCGTCATTTTTACAACGTACACCACCTTTACAAACAAAATAAGAGTCACTAGAGATGTAATCTTTAATTTTTGTGTGATACCACAATCCTTTAAATCGTAAGCTGTCGCCTTCAATAATTAAATCTGGGCGGTAGCTATTGAAACCAATTTGAACGGTATCAGCTTTTTCACTTTTTAAAAATGGATTCATTGAAGCACCACCTTCATTAGCAAAGAAGATCTCTTGTGAAGTAGGTGCTCTCATTGTATGTGCATAGCTGATAAATGGCTGAAATTCAGGAATAATTTCAGCGAAAAGTAACATTCCAGGATCCCAATTTCTATCATGACGATTAACATTCATTTCGCCTTCTGGGAAACAGGCAGCAGTTGGATCACAAGCAGGTTTACGCCCTTTAATATGATAATCCACATAATTTAAATTAAGATCTAACGTATAAATATCGTATTCAAATTTCATTTGTGAGAAGAAACTGGTTAAATCATTTTTTCCTTGAGGTGCAAACGCATTATTTTCAACCATATTATTTGCTTGCCACGGATCCGTTGAAGGCGCAATAACACTACGTTTGTATTCTGTTGACATTAATTTAGAACCAAGTGTTAATGCCATATCCATTTCACCATAATTAAAACGACTGGTATTTTTAACAACAAGAGAATCAGAGATATTTTTTGCATTTGCATTACGTAAACTCATTAAAGAATCGCCTTCAAATTTTTGAGACGCTTGGCTGTGACTCAAACGAACTTCACTGTCAAAAAGATCATTTAATGGTGTATAGCGATATTTTGCATAATAATCTTTAGCATCAATTTTACGTCGATTAAAATTATTATTATAAAATCGACCACTTAATTCTAATTCATGAGTATCATTTGGTTTAATATTAATTTTTGCTAATTCTGAATGGGGTTTTTGATTAAAATGTTTATTAGTCGCAAATTCTTCACTATTAAAACCGGCACCATTTTTATAAGAAGATTCTATTTTGTGCCCACTTAATGCAATCATTGCACCAGCTGTACCATTATCATTAAATAATGAACGTTGTCCTGCAAAAGCGACCATACCGTTATAACCTAACCCATTAGTACCACCAGCTGCTTTACTTCTTACTCCCCATGAATTTCCTTTAAATAAAATATCTTCGATGCCAATAGTTTTAAAATTAGCGCTACCTGCTAAGGCATTGATACTATTTTCACCATCTTGTTGACCTCGAGAAATATCAACTTGAACAATAAAGTTTGGATCAAGCATACTATTAAATTGATTATATGGCTGGCCACCATGACTAATTTGGCTAGGGGATGTGCTATATGTTGTTTGCGTAACACCATCTACCATCATATTAACACGCCCAAAACCACTAAGTCCGCGAATATTAACACTCACACCGGGTTGGCTTACATCCATTTGAGTATACGTGCCCGGCGTTGCTCGTAATGCTTGTTCAACAGATTCAAGATTATTAATTTCGCCAATAGAACTATAAGCACCCGGTTTTCCCAATGCTTTTTGTTCTGGTGTCTCTTTTTGTGCTGATGAAACTTTTAAGCTACTAAATTGAACCGCTTTATCAGTTTCTGATGCGATGGCAAGATGATTAACACCCGAAAATAAAATAAGAGTGCTAAGTATTTTCCTTGTAAATTTCATAATAAACCTATTCTTTATTTTTATTTAAATAGGCTCACGCTGCTTTATATAAAATAATTAAACTAGAAAATATTATTATTGTTATATTCGTTTTAAATAATAGCGCTGTCTCTCTTAAAGAGAGACAGGCTAATTTTATTAAACTTATTTATTATTACAATTTATTCTATTTTATATTTTGAGCTTTAAAATAGACTTCAGGTTGTTCTAACATCAGAATAAAGGCATATTCTTTTGCAGTATCGCGTAAGCGATTAAAACGTCCTGATTTACCACCATGCCCTGCACTCATATTAGTATCAAGTAATAGTAGGTTATTATCTGTTTTTAATTCACGTAATTTAGCAACCCATTTTGCAGGCTCCCAATATTGCACTTGTGAATCATGTAATCCTGTTGTGACGAGTAAATGAGGATAAGCTTTAGCAACGACATTGTCGTATGGACTATATGATTTTAGGCGGAAATAAACGTCTTTATCCGCAGGATTTCCCCATTCTTCATATTCCCCTGTTGTTAACGGAATTGAAGCATCGAGCATGGTTGTCAAAACATCAACAAATGGAACTTGAGATACCACACCACGGTATAACTCAGGTGCCATATTCACAACGGCGCCCATCAATAATCCACCCGCGCTCCCTCCCATGGCATAAACGTGTTTAGGTGCTCCATAACCTTCGGCAATTAGATATTTAGTGGCATCAATAAAGTCTGTAAAAGTATTAACTTTATGTTCCATTTTTCCTTGGTTATACCAACGCTTACCTAATTCCCCGCCTCCACGCACATGCACAAGTGCATAGACAAACCCTCTGTCTAATAAACTTAAGCGAGGTGAGCTAAATGAAGGATCAATGCTACTCCCATAAGAGCCATAACCATAAATTAAGATAGGATTTTCACCTTTCTTAAATAAGTCTTTGCGATAAACCAATGACACTGGAACTTCAACACCGTCTTGTGCTTTTACCCAGATACGTTCACTTTCATATAAATCACGTTCAAAACCTTTTACTTCTTGCTGTTTAAGCAATTGCTTTTGATGCGTTTGCATATTCCATTGGTAAGTTGAAGAAGGCGTTGTCATGGACGTATAACCAAAACGAAGCTCTTCACTATCTGCTTGAGGATTAAATCCTAACCATGCCATATAAACAGGATCGTCAAACGTGACATTGGTTGATTGACCTGTTTTCCAATCAATTTGACGCAATGACACTAAACCTTGTTTTCTTTCTTCCACAACCAACCAGCGATTAAAGAGATCAAAACCTTCTAAATCAACCTCTTTTTGTGGTGCAATGACGGTTTCCCAAGGCTTATCAATGGAGGATGTTTTATAAAGACCAAATAATTCACTTTCATGATTCGAACGAATATAGAACTCGCCATTAAAATGATCGATATCATATTCACGTCCTTCTTGACGTGCAGAAAAGATAACCATGGGTTTTTCTGGTGCATTAGCGTCAATTAAACGAGATTCTGAGGTGGTTGAACTTTCAATAGAGACCAAAATATAGTCTTCAGATTTACTTTTACCCATCCAGGTATAAAAGCGATCGTCATTTTCTTCGAAGATTTTGACATCTTGCTTACGATCAGTGCCATATTGATGGCGATAGATTTGATAAGGTAGTAGCGTTTGCGGATCTTTATCCACATAAAAGAGTGTTTTACTATCATTTGCCCATACTAAGTTTGCTGAAATATTGGTTAACACATTCTCTTCCCATGTGTTATCCGATAAATCTTTATAGGCAACATTGTAGTTTCTGCGCCCTTCTTTATCTTCTGCAATGGCAATGCGTTTGTTATCTGGGCTAATGGTCAAATCACCTAATTGATAGAACTCATGCCCTTTGGCACGTTCGTTTCCATCAACAAGAACTTCCCATTCACCTTCACTATTCACTGGTTTACGCTGATAAATAGGGAAATCTTTACCTTCTTGATAAATTGTACGATAAGTATAGCCATTATAAATATAAGGCACTGACTCATCGTTTTGAGCCATACGGCTAACCATCTCATTGAAGAGTGTTTCTTCAAGAGCTTTACCTTCTTTCATCACTGATTCGGTATAAGCATTTTCAGCATTCAGATAATCAAGCACTTTAGGATCTTTGCGTGAATCATCTCGTAGCCAATAATAATTATCGGTACGTGTATCTCCATGATCTGTCATCACATGAGGTACTTTATTCGCTTTTGGTGGCATCACTAGGGAGTCCTTCTGATTTTGAGCCAATGCAGGTGTTGCTGAAATTAACAATGCCATAATCGCACTCGTTAATTTCAACGTCATCCGTTTTTTTGTTGCGATTAACATAACGTTTTATTTCCTTTTAACCTGTCGTTAGAACGTTAGTGTAGAAAACTCAATTGGCATTTCAACCATTATTTTACCTTTCGACAATAACTCTATCGGCGGTATAGGTAAGGGTTCTGCGCGTTTGAGTACTCTTTGTGCTTCTCTATCTAAAGAACGCACACCACTACTGAGAATTAACTCACTCGATATGACATAACCTTGTTCATCAACAAAAAAGCGCACTTTAGAAATACCCGTTCTACCTTTGCTTTTTGCCTCTTCAGGGTAGGCTTTATAGCGATTAAGGTGCCCTTTTGTTTTAGCTTGCCATAATGCTAACGCGCTCTCTGAGCTATCTGAATCGCTGTCATAATTTGCACTAACATCATTAGATTGCTGTTTTGCAGCAGAGCGGCTACTTGAAGGTGCTGATTGACTAGACACATTTTCACTAATTGTGGGCGCTGGTTTTGCAGGGGATGTAATCGGTGCCACCTTAGCGGTTTGCTCTACATTGACCCTTTTCTTAGGTTTTTCTAGCAAGATATCTGCATTTTCATTCACAATCAGATCAGGCTGTTTTTCAGCAATATCTTGCTCTACCTTTTTTTGACTCGCTACCGCCAGTTGTTGATCGATCCCTACAACCTGTTTTTCATCACTTAGTGCTTGTACATTTTCACTTAAGCTCATCATTACAGCTAATTCTGGCTCTTGTATAAATACCGTATTCTCTTTAATGAAATAAAAATAAGCCATAACAAAAACAGCATGCACACCGATAGCCAAAATTAAGGCTTTAGAACTACAAAGCTGAAATTTTGGCATTTGATCCATACAAGAAGAAATAAGCATATTTGTGTTATCAATAAATTAAGGTAATGCGACAGGTGTTATCCAAAGATAATCGGCATGAACTGAAGTAACATCACTTCCCTCTTCCGTCATAATCACGACTGTTACGTTTTCATTCGGTGCTAAATCAGCAACATGTAAAGGTACGCCCATTACTTTTGTAGCATGAAAAGATCCCGCAATTAAAAGTGCAGGCGTCGGGGCATCTAATAAACTTTTAGCCATTGCACGATCACGCAATTGCTGGATAACAGTCATTTTTTCTGCTTGTATTTTATCAAGCTCGCCACCATGAGAAAGCTCGATTGTTTTTTGAATAAGTTGGCGAACGGATGTATCAGTAGAATGCACACCATCAATAATAGGAGGATTTTTATACGCACTAGATATTTCACTGCGATCAATGTTAGCAGCTAATAAAGGATAATCAGCGCTTAACCCTGCTTTAACAATATTGCCATACCATTTCCAAGGCCAACCTGAATTCCATTGTAATGCCCCCATTAATCGCTCATCTCGTAGATATTCAGATCCTGTGTAACGTTTTTTTGTGTTATCAACTAATGATTGTTGGCTTGGCGTGAGCATCTCTAATAAAACGGCACCTTGAGGGCGCTTTTTAGGCAGTTCTGTCATTAACCAATATTCAATATCATGATGAAAAACATTGTCATGTTTTTCACCAATAATTACACGTGGTTGGCTTGCTAATCGTGTTAACAGTGTATCTGCCGTGATAGATTGTCCAGTCTGAGTATCAATGATGTTTGCCGACTGAATAATTGCTAAGTCTACGGTTGAGAGAGGTTGTTTTTCTAACGAATGGCATGCTGAAAGGCTTAATAAGGAGACTAGTAGCAAGATCCTTTTTGATATTGAAAAAAACATACTCATCCTATTAGTTATATGTACTTATTTTGATTAGGCGAATAGGTTAATATTATTGATAACAATTATCAATATCATTCTTATATTAATTTGCATTTAGTGCGGTTTGAATCTTTTTAAAGCATAAAAAAGCGCCTAAAAAAGGCGCCTTACGCATGTAATCATTTAATTAATAACGATTAATTTTGAGATTGAGTTTGAGCTTCAACAACCGCTAATGCCACCATATTCACAATACGGCGTACTGATGCAATTGGCGTCAAGATATGAGCAGGTTTAGCAACCCCCATTAATACAGGCCCTACCGTCACACCATCAGAACTCGTTACACGTAATAAGTTATAACTAATACGCGCAGCTTCCATCGTTGGCATAATAAGTAAATTTGCTGATCCTTTTAATGGGCTATCTGGCATAACATCACGACGAATAGACTCAACTAATGCCGCATCCGCATGCATTTCACCATCAATTTCTAATTCAGGTGCGCGTTGTTTGATAATTTCTAACGCTTTTCTGAGTTTGATTGATGATGGACTATCAAATGAACCAAAGCTTGAACGAGAAACTAGAGCTGCTTTGGGTTCAATGCCAAAGCGACGAATAGTGTCGGCTGCCATCAATGTAATATCAGCGAGTTGTTCTGCGGTTGGATCTTCATTAACGTAAGTATCTGTAATAAAAGTATTACCACTTGGCAATAACAGTGCATTCATAGCCCCTGCTGTTTCCATTCCTTCACGTAAACCAAACACATTTTTATAAACTTCAAAATGTTCCGCATAGCTTCCAACCGTACCGCAAATCAGGCCATCTGCTTCACCTCTACGTACCATAATGGCACCAATTAGTGTTGGATTACCTATCATTGCACGACGAGCTTGCTCTTGTGATACACCACGACGTTTCATAATTTGGTGATATTCTTGCCAGTACTCTTTGAAACGAGGATCGTTCTCATTATTTACCACTTCAAAGTCTTTACCCGCTTGAATATGTAATCCTAATTTTTGAATACGCATTTCAATAACACTAGGACGACCAATTAAGATAGGTGTGGCTAATCCTAGCGTGACTAACTCTTGGGTTGCATGTAGTACACGGTTTTCTTCACCTTCCGCTAATACAATACGTTTTTTCTCTTTTTTCGCTTGAGAGAAAATAGGTTTCATAAATAAGTTAGTTTTGTAAACGAACTCATTAAGGTGCTCTATATAAGCAGAAAAGTCTTCAATTGGACGTTTTGCTACGCCTGAATCCATGGCGGCTTTTGCCACAGCGGGTGCAATTTTTACGATCAATCGAGGATCGAATGGTTTTGGTATAATGTATTCAGGGCCAAAAGAGAGCTCTTGATCACCATACGCTGAAGCAACTTCTTCGTTTTGTTCTGCGAGTGCAAGCTCTGCGATAGCATGTACACAGGCAAGTTTCATCTCTTCATTAATTGTGGTTGCACCGACATCTAATGCGCCACGGAAAATGAAAGGAAAACACAATACGTTATTAACCTGATTTGGGTAGTCAGAACGTCCTGTGCAGATAATCGCATCAGAACGTGCAGCCTTCGCTAAGGGAGGTAAAATTTCAGGCTCTGGGTTTGCAAGCGCAAGAATAAGTGGATCGCGCGCCATCTTTTTAACCATTTCTTGCGTTAATACACCTGGCCCTGAACAACCTAAGAAAATATCAGCGTTATTAATCACATCATCTAATGTACGAGTACCGTTATCTTCAATTGCATAAGCCGCTTTGGTTTCCGCCATATTGGCTTCACGACCTCGATAGATAACACCTTTGGAGTCACATACAGTAATATTTTCGCGTGTTAGCCCTAAAGCCACCAATAAATTCATACAAGCGATAGAAGCCGCACCTGCCCCTGATACCACTAATTTTACTTTGCTAATATCTTTTCGAATAATGCGTAAACCATTGAGAATAGCCGCGGTCGAAATAATTGCTGTGCCATGTTGGTCATCATGGAAAACAGGGATATTCATTCTCTCGCGCAATTTTTGCTCAATATAGAAACACTCTGGCGCTTTAATATCTTCAAGGTTAATACCACCAAATGTTGGCTCTAATGACGCAATAATATCAACAAGTTTATCAGGATCCGTTTCATTAACTTCAATGTCAAAAACATCAACACCAGAAAACTTCTTAAACAAAACACCTTTACCTTCCATTACCGGCTTACCCGCTAAGGCTCCGATATTTCCAAGCCCAAGCACTGCTGTACCATTTGAAATGACCCCAACAAGGTTACCCTTAGCGGTATAGCGATAAGCAGCAAGAGGATCGGCCGCAATTTCTAAACAAGGAACGGCGACACCTGGTGAATAAGCTAATGCCAGATCGCGTTGAGTAATTAACGGTTTTGTGGGAGTAACCGTGATTTTACCTGGTACGGGAAATTCATGAAAATCTAGAGCGCTTTGTTTTAATTTGTCTTCCATCTTCATATCCTTTGTATCAATAGGGTAAGGGCTTCGTTAGTATAATGGTAATGGCGCGTTAAATCATGACGGCTCCGACACTTTTTTCAATTTAGTAAACGAGATTTATTATAAACCCCTAATACCTAATTATAGGTATATTATTCATCCTCTTTAATTTCCTCTCTGCAATAAACTCGAACAGAAAAAAGACAATATTTGTTTATTATTTACCAGATATTAAATTAACATTTAAAATAATTAATTTTTTTATATTGTTAAAAAAAACAATAACTATTTTCGCTTGTTTATTATTTTTAAAATAGATTCATTTCCGTACAACTCGTTGTAACTATAATGATTTTATAGAATGAGATTTTTTGTTAGTCGTTTTGGTTATTTTCTTTTTTACCCGTAACAATAATTGGTGTAATATTGCCAACCGTCAATTTTATTTTCTTATTGTTTTAATAAGATGTCTGATTCTAATTTTTATTCCTCATTTGGAATTTACTTTTTTATTTTCTACTTTTGGAAAGATTACGCACATTATTATTTTTTTTTAGGGAGAGGGGTTATGCCTAGCTACTCAATTATGATAGTGGATGATCACCCTATCATGAGATATGGATTACGGCTATTGTTAGAAAAAGACAAGGATTTTGTCGTAGTAAGCGAAAGTGGCAATGCTCAAGAGGCTGTAACCGCTGCAAAACAATTAAATCCAGATTTAATTATGATGGATTTAAATCTGCAAGGGCGTTCAGGTATTGATATTATTCGGACACTTCGTCGTTCGGGTTTAACATCTTACGTTCTCGTTTTATCCGTTTCTGATTCACGTAATGATGTTTATGCTGCGTTGGATGCAGGCGCAAACGGTTATCTTTTAAAAGAATGTGAGTTAGATATGCTTTTACTTAGCTTGCGTAAAGCAGCAGTCGGGCATCCTGTTTATAGCGAACGAGTTTGGCAATATATCCAACTTAGACAAAACTATTCTGATCCACTTTCAGCACTGACTAAAAGAGAACTTGACGTCCTTCACGAAGTGTCAATTGGCATGAAAAATAAGCAAATTGCTGAAAACTTATTTATCTCTGAAGAAACGGTAAAAGTTCACATTCGTAATATTTTGAAGAAGTTGCAAGTCACTTCCCGTTTAGCAGCAAGTCTTATTCTTATTAAGCACCAGTACTAAACGTTTTACCCCGACACTAGGTCGGGGTAAGCAGAATTATTATTGAATATTTGCTTAATTCTGTATCAGGTCATTCACTATTCAATAGGTACTGGATAACTTAATACCTTAAAGTGGTTATCTGGCAGTTTTTCAATATTTAACTGATAAAGCTCTCTATTAATTCCGTTAATGACAATATCAAGTTCGCTAAAAGCGGCTTGTATTTCTTCATTTGTTGCCCATGAAGGAATGCCTTTTACACCATAATAGAAATAAATTTTACTTTTTCCTGATCCTATCGGCTGGATCTCTTTTATTTGACTAATAAACAGATGACCATAACAGAAATCTTGATAAGGTTGCCACGCTCTGCGCCCTTTTTCGCTTAGATTGAACACCCATTCATCTCCATTTGCTGTTTGTTCAATCAATCCAGCTTCAACTAATGCATGCATTCTTTCTAGCACCCAAGGTGCATCATCTTCATTGCTATACACAGGCCATTTCCCTTCGCCCAAACACAATAAATAATCACTGTTAAAAAAAGCCTCTAAGGCTATTTTATACTCATCAACTTTTTGACTGTCATTTTCTTCATCTGCCCAGCTAAAAGAAGAAAGTAAAAGTAATATAAGACTCAGTGAAATACTTTTCATATTCTCTTTTACCAACGGAAATCTTTATTCGTATTTGTATTACTCTACGCTACACAATTCGTTACACTAACGTGACAGTTTAATATCCGATATATTTTATAATGTAAATAGGATTTTTCACTACAACAAAAGCTGTTATTTTGGAATTGTATAACACTCATTCTCATCAATACTAATATTACGTATTGTCATATAAGGAAAATATCATGTCCACGACAAACCTGACATATACCATGTACGGCATAAAAAATTGCGATACAATCAAAAAAGCACGTAAATGGCTAGATGATAATCATGTTCCCTACACGTTTCATGATTACCGCAAAGAGGGTTTGACGGAAGCATTATTACGCACCTTTACAGAAAATTTAGATTGGCAGACACTTGTGAATAAAAGAGGAACAACTTGGCGCCAATTATCTGATGAAGAAAAAAATGCAATCACGGATGTGACCTCCGCTATCTCACTGATGTTAGATAAACCCGCTATCATTAAACGCCCTATTCTTGTCTCTTCAGATAACCGCTTTATTGTTGGTTTTAATACCCATGACTATTTGACCTTTACAGGAGCCTAATATTTATGTCCTGTCCTGTTATTGAACTTGCACAACAATTAATTTCACGTCCTTCGATAAGTCCTGACGATCAAGGTTGTCAACAATTGATTATTGATAGGTTGGCTCCTCTTGGTTTTACTATTGAAAGAATGCCTTTTGGTGAAACTGAAAATTTATGGGCTTGTCGTGGTGGTGAGGGAGAAACATTGGCCTTTGCGGGGCATACTGATGTGGTTCCTACAGGTGATATTGCATTATGGGAACACCCTCCGTTTGAACCGTCCATACGTGATGGCATGCTTTATGGTCGTGGCGCCGCAGATATGAAAGGCTCTCTTGCCGCAATGGTTGTCGCTGCAGAGCGCTTTGTACGTTCTTATCCTGATCATCGTGGACGGCTGGCTTTTTTAATTACCTCTGATGAAGAAGCCAAAGCAGCAGATGGTACTGTTAAAGTCGTACAATCTTTAATGTCACGAGGTGAACGTCTTGATTATTGCCTTGTAGGTGAACCCTCAAGCCAACATCAACTAGGTGATATGGTAAAAAATGGTCGCCGAGGCTCAATAACCGCAAATTTAACCATTCAAGGCGTGCAGGGGCATGTCGCTTACCCTCACCTTGCCGAAAACCCTATTCATACGGCATCCCTTTTTATTCAAGAATTAGTCAATACGGTTTGGGATGAAGGCAACGAATTCTTTCCTGCAACAACCATGCAAATTGCCAATATTCATGCAGGTACTGGCAGTAACAATGTTATTCCTGGTGAGTTGTTTATCCAATTTAATTTCCGCTTTAGTACCGCGATTACTGATGACGAAATTCGCCAACGTACAGAAGCTTTATTGCAAAAACACCAACTTCGTTACCATTTAGAGTGGTCTTTATCCGGCCAACCTTTTATTACTGGCCAAGGTAAATTGCTTGAAGCAGTTCGTTATTCTGTTAAACATTACACCAATTTAGATCCAGAACTCTCCACCAGCGGAGGCACTTCTGATGGGCGATTTATTGCTCAAATGGGTGCGCAAGTTGTTGAGTTAGGTCCTGTAAATGCAACTATTCACAAAGTGAATGAGTGCGTTAATGCTGCAGATCTACAGCAACTTAGTCGAATTTATCAGCGAGTGATGGAGCAACTTATTTTATGATAACACCTCTAATGTTAACGGGTCGTTCTACCGACCATTTAGTTACTTTGTCAGGACAGCATCGCTTACAATTTAATGCCACTAAAGCGTTTTTAGCATTACAACAACAAGCGACAAAAACAGGTTTTAAACTAATGCCCGCCAGCTCTTTTCGGGATTTTAATCGTCAACTGGCAATATGGAATGGAAAATTTGAAGGGACACGTCCTGTCTTAGATGCTCAAAGTCAGCCAATTGATATCCACTCATTATCAGAAGGTGAGCGTTGTATTGCCATTTTAAAGTGGTCAGCACTGCCGGGCGCAAGTCGTCATCACTGGGGAACAGAAATTGATATTTACGATCCTTTTCGCTTACCTGAAGGGCAATCATTACAGTTAGAACCCTGGGAATATGAAGCAAATGGTTATTTTGCAGAACTCAATGCGTGGTTAACAGAAAATATGTCAGCGTATGATTTTTATCGCCCTTTTACTCATAAAGATAGCAATATTGCTTACGAACCTTGGCATATCAGTTATTGGCCTCTATCTCATGAAGCCTCACTTGCTTATACACCTGAAATACTTAAATCAGTGTTAGAGGAAGAAGATATTTATGGTAAACAATGGTTATTAGCAAATCTTGACGAGATATTTTCACGTTATATTGTTTTGCCTGAGTAAAATTATTTCTCACATGGGACTTCTTGTTGATCATTTACAGGAAGTCTCCACATAAAGATCAATAAACAGGCTAAGATTATGAGTAGTAAAATTCTAACCCATAACATCGACACTAACCACAGTGAAATCGCAAAGGTCAGTAAGATCACTAATATTGCTTTTGGTTTGGCTCCTTTAGGCATCGCGCGATGGGTTTGCCAATAACGTAAGTAAGGACCAAACCAAGAGCGATAAAGCAACCAATAATGAAAACGTATTGACGAGCGTGAAAAACACCATGCCGCAAGTAATAAAAAAGGTGTCGTGGGTAATACAGGCAAAATAACACCCAGTGTGGCTAATCCAACGCATAACCAACCTGCTATAATCAATAATATCCGTTTCATACTGTACTTTTCCAACTCTTGTTGTATTAGGTTATTTTATAGCGTTAAATAAAAAAGATCCTCATTCTCAATAACGATTTTAAAACAGAAGGTTTATTTATGCACTGGTTTGCTGACTATTGGTGGGTTATTTTAATTCTTTTGGTGGGAATTATTATTAACGCAATTAAAGATATGAACAAAATCGATCCTAAACAATTTCTTAAAAATAAACGGAAATTACCTCCACACCGTGATTTTAATGATAAATGGGATGATGAAGATGATTGGCCTAAACAAAATCAAAACAAGAAGGATGAGAATAAGTAGCTAACCACTGTTGATAATGCGATGTTAATTGAGGATCTTTTTCAGCCATTAATTTCGCACATTGATCTCTTAGCTGCTTAGTTAAAACTTTTTTTCCTGATAAAGAGAATTCAGCCACACACTGCTCAACTGTTTTATTTTCTACAAAAAAAGCTACTAATAACGGATAGTGTTGCTCATAGCCTACCAAAAAGTTGGCAACACTCTCATAAACAGTGACTACCGGACGATGCGCAAATGCAAAACCGGCCATCATTAACCAACTATCTTGTTGTGTAGCTATATCATGGGATAGCGATGGCATCGATAAACAGATGCCAGTTTGCTCTTTTATGTGCTGATATTGTAAGGAAAAACTTTTTAAAGACGATTGTAATAACTGCTCACCCTTTTCTGTTATCGGATAAATCGCCATAGCACTATAACACCCACTACTTGCTTCTTTATGTATACCTAATCGTACAATTTGAAAACCACATTGTAACCAAAATTGTGCTAACATTTTGGTATAACCAAAGCTGACTGAAAGATAATCAATATTCTGTTTTTGACTCTCATTAACAATATGCTCAATTAAGTTTGCCCCTATTTTTTGGCGCCGATATTGAGGTAAAACGGCAATTCGGCTAATTCGCAATGAGGTTAAACACATTGCATCTGGCGTTAAACCATAAGTCACTAATGATTGAGCCACTAAGTTACCTCTTGGTCTACGAGAACCCCGCCATACATCGAGAGCCAGTTCAAAAGACAATCCTCCTTCTTCAATACACCATACCGCACCCACATTTTTTTGATTGATTAACGCTGACCAATAATGTTGTCTTTGCCCATCAAGCAAACGCCGTAAATCCAGCGGTGTTGTTCGGTAATGTGCACCAGTCAGTAATTGATAAAAACTGCGTAATTGCGAAAATTTATTATGCCAATTGCCCTGATGCTGGTGGATTGTCACTTCACCTTTTTGTTGACGATTAAAGTCACAGTCAACTTCATCAAGCAATAATAATTGATTAAGCCAATTTTCTAGTGGGCAATCTTTAGCCCAACGAATTGGTGTTTGTAATTGATAAGTATGTAAATTAGGAATGCTAACTCCTAATTTAAGCATAAAACCGCGTCCTGTACCTTCATATCCCTGGACTGTCGTTGTCATTAATACACTAGGAAAATAACGGCACAATGTTTCTAATTGGGCAATAGGTAGCGAAGCAGCTTCATCAATAATCAGCCAATCGCTTTGGATCTCATTGTTTATGCACAGTGCTAATAAAGTATCAGGAGAATAAAATGAAACCGTTTTATTTGTATGTGAAGATAGAACATCCGTACTATTTTTAGCCGGTGCACAAACTATCACACTGCCATGATATTGTTCAATAAACATACCTGCAAGAGCAGATTTTCCACGCCCTCTTGGTGCAATAATACTCCAAACACCCGATGGCGATGCCAATAAATTAGCGAGGATAGTTTGTTGTTCCTTGGTCGGTTCGCCTTGTGGAAGTGACCAAGATCCGTCCATTTCAATAAGAGTGGGTAACTCAAGAGGCGTTGATTGTTGCCATATAACCACTTGATTATTACTAAAAGTAATATTTTTCAGCCAAGTCATAAAATTAGGTGTTGAAAGTACGTCTTGTGCATCATTCCAACGCTGGCTATCGTTATCAATATAGTTATCCCAACGCTCAACATTGGGCAAACACAAAATAAGCAAACTACCCGCTTTTAATGTTCCGGTTAGCATGGCTAAAGCATCTGCATTAAATCCCTCATTAGCATCAAAAACAGCATGTAAAAACTCTCGCCCTAACAAACGAATAGCGTGCTCTGGTAAAATAGCATTAGGCTTATTGGATGAAATCGTTATCCAATCACCTTGGCATAATTGGGTAATTTGCTGGATCTGTTTTGTTTGCCATGTAGGATCGCCCGCTAATAGCAATAATTGACGTCGCCCTAATTGCGCTAATTTTTGCTGATATTGATGTAAACGGGAAAATGGCACAGCTAGGATTTACCAATTAATAACGAAAGAATACCCGCGGCAATTAATGGTCCAACCGGCACACCTCGAAAAAGGGCAACACCAATGACCGTCCCCACTAATAAACCAGCCACTGTTGAAGGCTGATTATTCATTAAAGAAACACCACGAGCCCCCAACCAAGAAACAGCGACGCCAATAGCAATCGCTAATAGTGATTTCCAATTTAAAAATGAATTAAGAACTTCTTGCCCTGAAATACGCCCTGTTGCAATGGGTGTCATTACACCGATGGTAAGAATTAAGATCCCAATGGTCATGCCATATTTTTCGACAACAGGAAAATATTGATTTAATGGTGTGATTTTAATCACTAACAGAGCCAGCATAGCTAACGTCACAGTCATATTATGACTAATAATACCAAGCCCTGCGAGAACCAGTAAAATTAATAATGAGGGATCAACATTGCTCATGTTTGTTCCTAACCCTTTCTCTTTATAATGTTAATTGTCTTTTATTTACCAAAGAATGGTATTAGTTCAAAGACGAAGAAGCAAATGTATCGCAAGATTTAATATTGCCACTGTTATACCCACGCATAAACCAGGTTTTACGCTGTTCTGCCGTACCATGGGTAAAACTGTCAGGTACCGCATAACCTTGCTGTTGTTGCTGTAATTTATCATCACCAATCGCTTGCGCTGTTTTGATTGCTGTTAATAAATCACTTTCATCAATACGGCCTTCACCTGCAATAAAGTGTCCCCACATTCCCGCGAAACAGTCCGCCTGTAGCTCTAACTTTACAGATAAACGATTAGCTTCTGCTTTTGAACGGGCCATCTGTTGCTTTTCACGAATTTGGGTCGTTATACCTAATAAATGCTGAACGTGATGACCAACTTCATGAGAAATAACATAACCTTGGGCAAATTCGCCCCCACCCCCTAAGCTATTTTTCATCTCATTATAAAAAGAGAGATCAAGATAAATTTTTCGATCAGCTGGGCAATAAAATGGCCCCATAATTTTTGTGCCAGTCCCACATTGTGTGGTCGTACTATTGGTATATAGCACGAGTTTAGGATCACTATATTGCTTTCCTGCCTGTGCAAAAATCGTTTGCCAGAAATCTTCTGTACTGGCTAAAACAACACTACTAAAATCAGCAGCATCATTATAAAGTGCGGTTTGTTGCTCATTACGTTGTGGCGCTTGATTGGTTTCACCCGTTAATGAATTAAAATCAAACCCCATAAAGCTGGCAATAACTAAAACAATAATTATCACAAAACCATATTTAGTACGGAGCAAAAGTGTAATTAATCCTAATGGGAGATTGCCACCACCAGATGCAAAGGAAGGTTGTCCCCTTCGGTCTTCAACATTATTACTTCTTCGGCGATCATTCCAACGCATAGCTTATCCCCACTGTTTTAATAGGCTAATTTTATTATGAGCAAATTTATCACTTGATTTGAGATAATAACAAAAAATTGCTATCTCTATTCCCTATTTTTTAAGGACAAGATGATAGAGACTATCAGTGTAAAAAAACGCGCGAGTAATAACGGCAAACAAATCAGCACACCAAGAATTAAAGCTGTCTTTTTAACGATTTCATAATAGAATTCTTCCCCCTACTATCGCGTATTTTCCTCTAATAAATAGATAATTTAATGACTCGAACTCAGCGCTTGCTTACTTTATTGCAGATTTTAAAAGAAAACCGCTACCCAATAACAGCGGAAGCACTGGCTGATAAATTACATATTAGTGTGAGGTCTATTTATCGTGATATTGAATCTTTACGCAATCAGGGCGCTGAAATTACAGCAGAAGCGGGCATTGGCTATCAATTAAAATCAGGTTTATTACTACCACCATTAACCTTTGATATTAACGAACTTGAGGCGCTTATTTTAGGCCTACGTTGGGTAGAAAATAATACAGATCAAGAATTGAGTCACTCTGCATTACGGGCAATTAATAAGATAAATGCCGTGATAACAGCACAACATCAACGTTTACTTGAGAAAAATACGTTATTCGTTCCCATTCACCGAATTATAGAAATTAATCATGCTATCGCTAAAGATTTGCGTTTAAGTTTACGTGAAGAAAAAAAAGCGCAAATTGATTATCAAGACGCCAAAAAGCAATTAAGTCGCCGGATTATTTGGCCGATTGCGGTTGGCTACTTCCAAGACTCACAAGTGATTGCAGCATGGTGTGAACTGCGCAAAAACTACCGCCACTTTCGGCTCGATAGAATTATTTCTTATGAAATATTAAATGATACCTTGCCTTATCCTAAAAACTATTTACTCGATAGATGGAAAAAAGAGATCCTCAAAAACACTCCTGACAATAACTGACACTCAACTTTCGTAATATCCACCTTGCTGTCCCAATTTAAATAAACATTACGTTACTTAATACAGTAAGGAAACATTATGAGTAAACTTATTCTTTATACTAATACAATGTCTCGTGGCAACACCGTTGAGCTTTTCCTAAAAATATTAAATGTGCCTTATCAGCGCGTTGAATTAGAGTATGGCGAATCAATGCGTACCCCTGAATATCTCGCTATCAATCCAATGGCAAAAGTTCCCGCATTAGTTGATGGGGAAAACGTCGTTACAGAGACAGCTGCGATTTGTGCTTATTTGGCAGATAAATTTATTGAAAAAGGATTTGCGCCTACACTTAATTCACCTGAGCGTGCTACTTATTATCGTTGGTTCTTTTTTACCGCCGGTCCTATTGAATCCGCATTTACAGTAAAAGAACTTGGTATAGTGTTGAATGAAGAAAAACAAAAATCCTCGGGTTTTGGTTCATTTGAACGAGTATTTCAGTGTTTAGAAACAGGATTAGCCAATGCCAATCCTTATATTTGTGGCAAAAATCTGACTGCTGTCGATGTATATGTGGGCTATTTCCTAATCTTCTTATGCAAATATGCCCTCATCAAACCCACTCCACTAATTAATCAATATATTGATAATCTTGCACTTAATAATGAAATTAAGCAATTATTAGAAAGCTTAGGATTGCGATAAGGTTTTTTATTACTAAATATCATTTTATCAATCTATTTGCTTAGCAATGTTCATTTAATACACTCCATGTAAAAAAAAGGTCAGTTTTTAAGCTGACCTTTTTTATTATATTGTTTTTTACTTCACGTAATCGTTTGCGTATTTAGTCTAAAGAAACACCAATTCGGCGTGCAACTTCTTCGTATGCTTCAATTAACCCGCCTAAACTTTGACGGAAACGATCTTTATCCATTTTATCTAAGGTATTTTTATCCCATAGACGGCTACCATCAGGAGAGAATTCATCACCTAATACGACTTTACCGTGAAATAGACCAAATTCGAGTTTAAAATCGACTAAAATAAGTCCTGCTTTATCAAACAATTCGCTAAGGACATCGTTTGCTTTATAGCTAAGGCGTTTCATTTCTGCGAGGTTTTCTTTAGACACCCAATTAAAGGTTTCACAATAAGATTCATTCACCATAGGATCATGACGTGCATCATCTTTTAAGAATAAATCAAAGATAGGTGGGGTTAAAAGCATACCTTCTTCAACGCCTAAACGTTTAACTAATGAGCCAGCCGCACGATTGCGGATAACACATTCAACAGGCACCATATCGAGTTTTTTGACTAGCACTTCATTATCAGAAAGCAAACGTTCCATCTGCGTTGGGATACCCGCTTCTTCCAGTTTATTCATAATGAAATGGTTAAATTTATTATTTACCATACCTTTACGATCAAACTGTTCAATACGTTGGCCATCTAACGCTGATGTATCATTTCTGAATTCAAGGATAAGAAAATCAGAAGATTCAGTGGCATAGACTGTTTTGGCCTTTCCACGATACAACTCAGCTTTTTTCTGCATCTGACACACTCCAAAGATGTGATAGGTTTAACAAGAAATTTGCTCCCCATACTCTACTCTAGATTCGATAAAAAAGCTTTTAAAACGTGAGAGCTATCACTAAAAAAATCGCAAAGAGAACGTACTGATAACAGCGCTGTTTATGGAAAATCAAAGCCCATTATTAGAAATTGCAATTTTAATAATTACTTTTAATATTAAAAATAAAAAAGATTAACCACTAAAACTTATAAATAAAAATTTCATAATAAGAACAGAATATAAATGATCCCCAAAGTCAAAATAAGAATATTTTTAGTTTATATCACTGCATTATCTCTATTTTAAAATTGCATTCTTTTTAATTAGTACTTAATTCCTTTGTCATTACACTTATCTCGAGTAATGACAAATAAAAACCAAACTAATTTCTTTTTTATTGGAAATTAATTTGGCCTCATTTATTATTAATAAATTCTAATAAGTTATCTTTATTAAATTATCACTATATTTTTCAAAGCATGAGTTCTCACACAATAACATAACGTTTTAATTAAATAATAAAGCAATAGATTTCATAAGCAAACCAACCTAATAAAGCACCAGCAGGCAAATCAATTAAATAGTGTTGTTTAGTAAACATGCAAGATAAAGCGATAAATAATGGGAATAAGAAAACCCATGGTCCTAACGTTGCATAAGCAAGACAAGCAGTCAGTGTTGCCACTGAAACGTGCATACTCGGGAAACAATTTGATGAATCATCAAAGTGTTGAACAAACTTAAGAAATTTTTCTGATGCTGTTTTCCCTGGATTAATCGCTCGCCAATGTGCTGGCGTCGCAACCGGGAATACAACAAAGAAAAACATTTGCATAACTAACAACACAATATAACTAAAAACAATCATAATAAACTGTCTTGAGTCTTGAATAATCCAGTTAAGATATAGAATTGCTGGATAATATAAAAAACTATAAATCCATGACCACCAAGGCCAGAAAGGAATTTTTTCATCAACAGGTGAATTAATTACTTTCACTTCTCTCAATGTATATCGTTGAGTAAAAAAATAAAACTGATAAACACCAACAATAAGTATCCCACTTAATATCAAGTGAATAATCATATCACCCGCACTCATAAATACTCCTTCATATAGTCAGAGAATGCTTTGTTATTTTTATTAAGAATAAGAATTGACGCAATATTGCATAGTTTTAAAAGTATTGCATTAAGATTAATATTATTAATAACACTAAATTAAATATTGTCATTAAAAGAGTATTCCATTGACGAAAAATACAATGGAAGTATTCTATTTGAGTCTCTAAAAATAAAAGTAGTATTCTTCTATCAATGAAAAACATAAAAAAGCCACACAATCATATTGTGTGGCTTCTCTTTATTCTATAAAGCGGGATGTTATTTCACAGGTTTACTGAAAGCAGCCTTCAGTGCCGCAACCATTTGATCGTTCTGTGATTGTGTTAATGGTTTACCTTTATCACTGATAAATTGTAAACTACTACGGTTATTTAAATCACCCACTTGTAATTTATAATCCGCTTCTTCTACCGTTGGTCTATCCACCCCTAACGAACTCCAGCTCGCGCTACTCATTCCTTTATAGGTTACTTCAATTAAACCTTTAGAACGTGTACGATCACCCATTTTCATTCCCACACTTTCTAAGGCAATTGGCAATCTATCCCAAACAACATCAAATGGTGCACGTACAATGATCACTGGAAGTCCTGCATTATCACTGCCACTTTGGACATCAATAATACCTTGAAGATTACTTGTAGCCGTATTTTCGGTTAAATTACGCATACGGTTTAAACCATCAACCAGCTCATTAAGCATTAAAATATTATAACGTTTTACTTCAGCCGGATCAGTAACGTCTGTTTCGCCTTGGCGTAAACCTTCATTTGTTATGGTTAATGAAATTACATTACCCGATTGAGCTATCGCTAAGCGCTGACGCGTTTGGAAAGGCACGTTTTCATCTGCACGTAGCCACGTTATCCAATCAGTGTGAATTTCTTTTTGCCCAGCATCACTTTTTGCAATAGCAACGCCTTTATCTTTTAAAATAGCCGTTACTTGCTCATACAGTGTTGTATTTTCAGGTGCGTTAGGCAATAACAGCCTGCTGTTATCTGCGTTATTTTCACTACGTGAACCGCTTAATAAATTCAGTGCTTGAGTAGGTGGACGAATATCAAGCGCTAAACCTACTGGCTCCGTTTTTTTAGGGGTTGGAATATCATATTCCCCATTTTGCAAAGGCAACACCATACCCGCCGGAATCGCTAAATTCTTTAGCTCTGCCGTCTCTAAATAAGACTCATCACCACTAACCTGACGTTTATAGCGCTGATCACTTGAACAGGCTGCCAGTAAAACCACCAGCGACAGACCCGCGACCTTCATAATCTTTGATTTATGCAATAGTGTTGCCATTAAAATTCCCTAAGTTTTACAGTATTCCCGCTGTTAACAGCGCTTTCTCGACAATTTGCTGACCTGATGATGTCAACGGAGTCATAGGTAAGCGCAATGTGGCGTCTTCAATCAATCCAATACGTTGACACGCCCATTTAGCTGGGATTGGATTAGGTTCAACAAATAACTGATGATGTAAGTCCATCAGACGTCGATTAAGTTCACGTGCTTTTGCAAACTCACCTGCATTTGCTAATCGACATAATTCTACCATCTCTGACGCTGCAACGTTAGCAGTAACCGAAATAACACCGTGACCACCAAGTTGCATAAAGTCTAATGATGATGCGTCATCTCCACTTAATAAGATGAAACTATCATCATTAACCAACTCTTGGATTTGACTAACCCGACTTAAGTTCCCTGTCGCCTCTTTAATTGCCACAATATTATCCAACTTAGCTAAACGTGCAACTGTTACTGGCAATAAATCGCACCCAGTACGGCCCGGTACATTATACAGGATTTGTGGTAGCGCAGTACTTTCAGAAATCGCTTTAAAGTGCTGATATAACCCTTCTTGTGAAGGTTTATTATAATATGGCGTCACACTTAAACAACCTGCAATACCTTTGTTTTCAAATTGTTGTGTAAACCAGACTGCTTCAGATGTTGCATTAGCACCGGTACCTGCAATCACAGGAATACGTCCATCCGCCATATCTAATGTCATTAAAACAACATCAACATGTTCGTCGTGACTTAATGTTGCAGATTCTCCTGTTGTACCGACAGAAACAATAGCGGCACTGCCTGCATTAACATGATAGTCAACTAATTTACGTAAACTAACCCGGTCAACATTGCCTTTTGTGTCCATTGGTGTAACCAATGCCACCATACTGCCTGTAAAATTAAATTCGTTATTCACCATAATCATTGCTCCGAGATAGACGTATACTCAATGGTACTCATTCATTGCTCTATTGAAAACTACTTAACTCTAGGTTTCTAATGAAATTTGCTAATATTCTTTGATATGAATTAAAGAGAGATAATAATTGAAGATAGTGAGCAAGGGATCTTGGCAGAAATCAAATTTTGTGTTTACCTGTTAAGAATAAACTGAAAGTCAAAAGGAACCTCATTTTGCCCATACCTGATAAACATTTTCTCGTCATTACTGCATTAGGTGCTGACCGCCCAGGTATTGTTGATACCATTACACAATTAGTCAGCCAATGCGGATGTAATATCGAGGACAGCCGACTTGCGATGTTTGGTCAAGAGTTTACGTTTATCATGCTACTCTCAGGAGGCTGGAACGCTATCGCCCAGTTAGAAGCGTTGTTGCCAATTAAAAGTGCGGAACTAGATTTATTGACCGTCATGAAAAGAACTCAAAATGGTGCGCCTGTTACCTATCCTTCAACTATTGCAGCGAAAGTTGATATTGAAGATGCACCCGGTATTGTAGAACGCTTTACTAATTTATTTAGCCAGCATAATTTTAATCTCGCTGAATTAATTTCTAAAACGCACCCGTCAGAAGATGGTACCCCCGCCCGTTTAGAGATACAAATTACGGCGCACAACCCATTAGATGATCACGGTCTTGTTATTCATGAGAAATTCAATCAATTATGTACAGAGCTAAATGCTCAAGGCACAATAAGTATCGTAAATAGTCTGATGATGAAACAGTAAAAAATGGAGAATGACCAAATGAACCCATTAAAAGCCGGTGAAAAGGCGCCTCAATTCAGTCTGCCCGACCAAGATGGAGAAACAATTAATTTATCTGATTTCGCTGGTCAACGTGTGCTCGTTTATTTTTACCCTAAAGCAATGACACCAGGCTGTACGGCTCAAGCTTGTGGCTTACGTGATGAAATGGACGCATTAAAAAAGGTACAAGTCGAAGTATTGGGTATTAGCACAGATAAATCAGAAAAACTTTCCCGCTTCGCTGAAAAAGAGATGTTAAACTTCACATTACTTTCAGATGAGGATCATAAAGTTGCCGAAGAGTTTGGTATTTGGGGAGAAAAGCAATTTATGGGGAAAACTTACGATGGTATTCATCGTACAACCTTCTTAATTGACAAAAATGGTGTTATTGAGCACGTTTTTGATAGCTTTAAAACCACTAATCACCATCAAATTGTTCTCGAATATCTCGCCCAGCATCCGTAAATAGCGATTGCGTATTAATAAGATAACAGACAGTTTTCACTGTCTGTTTTTTGTTAGTGCAATACCCTATTTAGCTTTTCTTTATATGTTGCTCATTTGCAATTTCATCAGGTAATGCATGTAATACTGCTTTTATCAAGGTTGCTAATGGGATCGCAAAGAAAACGCCCCAAAATCCCCACATACCACCAAATATAATCACGGATAAGATAATAACTAAAGGATGCATATTTACCGCTTCAGAGAACAAAATCGGTACTAATAAGTTGCTATCTAATCCTTGAACAACAAGATAAGCAATAAATAACGCCCAAAAATCAGAACCTAATCCCCACTGAGAAAGCGCAATCACAATAACTGGAATGGTTGCTAAAACAGCACCAACATAAGGCACTAAAACAGAAACGCCGACAATAACAGCAAGCAATACGGAGTAACGTAGATCAAAGAAAGCAAAAACAAAATAAGTAAAGACACCAACAATGACCATTTCTGTCACTTTACCGCGAATATAGTTAGTAATTTGCTGATTAACTTCAATCCAAACTTGTGCTGCCAGTATTCTGTTTTTTGGTAAAACACGACGTACAGCATTAAGCATCTGTTGCTTATCTTTAAGCAAAAAGAACGTCATTAAAGGGACAAGAATAAGATAAATAGAAAGAGTGATAACACCAATTAATGAAGCTAAAGATACTTTCAAGACAGATTCAGCGACGGTTGAGAACTTACTCCGCAAATTTTCTGCCATCATATCAACAATCCCCGCATCCATTAATGCAGGGAAACGATCAGGCAATTCATGTGCAAATGCATTGAATTTATTGATCATATTTGGGATATCTGAAATCAGTGTCATCCCTTGTTGCCAAACCGTTGGCGCTAAAATCAAAATAACAATGGCACTAATACCGATGAAGAGTGTCAGAATTATCGATACGGCCCAAATTCGAGCACATCCCAATTTCTCAAGTAAATGAGTTGGCCACTCTAAAAGGTAGGCAAGTACGATTGCCACTAATAAAGGAGCAAGTATGCCACTAAAAAAATACAGAATTGAAAAGCCTGCAATTAAGATAACCACAAGAGCGATAACTTGTGGATCAGCAAATCGGCGTTTGTACCATTGAACAAGCAAGTCCAGCATGAAAATGAAGATCCTTTATAATAATCAGAATAATAGAGCTATATGTATTCATTTACATAAGCAATAATCTTTTGACAGATTTTACGTTAGGTTTTGCTATCATACATCATTAATTATTAATTTTTTGTTAGGATAGCCATCAGGATACAGTTGTATGAAACTCAGACTTAAAAAACCATTAGTCGCGCTTCTTGTTTCTGCGTTGCTATCAACATCAGTCGTACCAGCACATGCTGCAATTGATATTGAAGACTCCTTACCTGATATGGGAACCACAGCAGGTTCAACGCTGAGTATTAATCAAGAAATCGCTATGGGTGATTACTATACTCGCCAACTGCGAAATAGTGCACCATTAGTTTTTGACCCATTACTTTCTAACTACATTAATAATTTAGGGCAAAAACTCGTTTCTAATGCCAATTCAGTAAAAACCCCCTTTCACTTCTATTTGGTTAACAATCCCAATATTAACGCGTTTGCTTATTTTGGGGGAAATATCGTTTTGCATTCTGCACTCTTTCGTTATAGCCGAAATGAAAGTGAATTAGCCTCTGTTATGGCCCACGAAATCACGCATGTTACACAACGTCATTTAGCACGAATGCTTGAAGATCAAAAAAAGACATCACCACTTGCACTTGCAGGGGTGTTAGGTTCTATCTTGATTTTTATGGCAAACCCCAATGCTGGGCTAGCGACCTTTACGGGAAGCATGGCGGGGATGCAGCAGAATATGATCACGTTTACACAAATGAATGAGCAAGAAGCTGATCGTATTGGGATACAAATACTCTACAGAGCTGGATTTGATCCCAAGGGAATGCCTGATTTTATGCAAATTCTTGCCGACCAGGTCCGCTATAGCTCTAAACCGCCTGAAATGTTATTAACGCACCCTTTACCAGATAGCCGATTATCTGATGCGAGAAGCCGAGCTAGTCAATATCCTGCACGCCAACTTCCTCAGTCAGCTGATTTTCTGTTTGCCAAAATGCGTGTACTCGCCATGTTAAATAAAAATCCCGCCTCAGATAACGCATTTCAAACTACGCTTGATCAATTTAAGCAAGGCACTGCTATTGAAAAATCAGCAGCTAATTATGCGCAAATATTAATTTACTCTCGTGATCGTAAATTTGATGAAGCACGAAAACTGCTAACTCCAATGTTAGAAAAAGAGCCTAATAATATTTGGCTTATTGACGCGATAACCGATATCGATTTAGAGCAAAATCGGGCGAGAGATGCTGTCGCAAGATTACAATTAGCATTAAAACAAAAACCAAATAACAATGTCATTATTGCTAACTTAGCCAATTCCTACATGCATAATAAGCAATATAACGAAGCGAATCGACTGCTTTACCGTTATACATTTGATAACCCAAGTGATCCCATTGGTTGGCAATTAATGGCAGAAAACGCTGCTAAACAAGGTGATAGAGCTCATGAATTAGCAGCTTATGCGGAAGATTTAGCACTCAGAGGTGACTTTGAAACAGCGATCCGTTATCTAGGTGATGCAAGTAGACAAGTTAAACTAGGCAGTAATGATCAAGCACGCTTTGACGCGCGTATTGACCAGTTAAGAAAAATACAACAAAGAGACAGTCAATTTAAATAAGGGACAACATGACCAAGAAAGTGACGATTTATCATAATCCACGCTGTTCAAAAAGCCGTGAAACCTTACATTTACTAGAAGAAATGCAAATAACCCCTGAGGTTATTCTCTACTTAGATACAGCACCTTCAGTCGCAGAACTTAAAATACTTCTTAAGGCATTAGGTTTTGATGATGCAAGAAAATTAATGCGCACAAAAGAAGATAGCTATAAAACGCTCGAACTTGCTGACGAAACATCACAAGATGCATTAATCCAAGCAATGCATGACAACCCTAAGCTTATTGAGCGTCCTATTGTGGTTGTAGGGAATAAGGCCCGTTTAGGCCGCCCACCAGAGCAAGTGAAAGAGTTATTTAGCTAAGAGTAGAAAATTAAAGCCTATACTTAGCGATGTGTGAGATAGGCTTTATTCTTTTTGTTTTATCATTAATACCGCAACCGTTTACTCTCTTTTCCCTATTTAGACGTAAATCACCAAATGTTATTAAATTGTAATCACCTAAATTAATAAAGTGTTCTTTATTTCTTCAACAGGAAAAAAGTAATCTCTTTTTGCTTTCAAAAAAATTCATCTCATTTTCATATTTTTTATGGCTAATAAATCATCATTTTTTGAAATGTCTATCAAGATCACACAATACCGCTATAGATCACCTTAAAAAGAAAAAATAATCATTTGTTTCATTTATATTGTGACTCAAGTCTCTTTACACAAATACGTTCCTACATATCATGGGCATCAGAAAATATGATAGCAGAGTTGATAAACGCTAAATTCTCGCCAAAATATTTTTTCATTATCATCCAAGAAAAAATTTAACAAAAAAAATACATTTTAAATAATACTGCAATACAGCAATAAACTTTCAATTTGTTATTTACTCTATCTCTTCTTTGGTTGTTAATTTTTAAATTGATGACAATTAATCGATATGAAATGAAGTTATAGATGTATGTGAAATAAACAACGTTATAGCCAACATTACGGGCAATTAAAACCAACCAATCATCATTATGATGTCGGGTGATTGCTAGGCTAATAGGAAAACAGATGAATATCGTACTTAGATTAAAACTTGTCTCATTCCTCCAATTCTTTATATGGGGATCTTGGCTGGTCACATTCGCCTCGTACCTCTTTGGAGAACTGCATTTTAAAGGTAGTGATGTTGGGCTTATTTTCAGTGCTCTTGGACTCGCCTCACTTATCGCACCTGTCATCATGGGATTTATTGCAGATAAAATAAATAACCGCAAATTAGTGTTTATTACCCTGCATATTTTTTCTGCATTAGCATTAGTGTTGATGTCGCAAATGACAACAGTCACCACACTATTTTTTGCTACCCTGTTGCATTTATTGTTCTTTATGCCAAGTATTTCAATGGCAAACAGCATCATCTTTGAACTATTAGAGCAAAAACATTTAGAGCCTAATAACTACTTCCCCAAAATTCGTGTTTACGGCACCGTCGGTTTTATCGCTGCTATGTGGGTTATTAGTTTCTTAGGTCTAGGAAATAGTTATCACCAACTCTTTGTTGCAGCACTCGCCTCTCTTGTTTTAGCTGTATTTGCAATGTTCTTACCTGCAACTAAATCAGCTGATGAAAATGAAATTAAAATGGAAGAAGCCGCATTTAGTCTTTCAAATATCTTACAGGTGTTTAAAAAGAAAAATGTCGTTGTTTTCTTATTCTTCGCAACTCTATTAGGCTCAGTACTGCAAATTACCAATACATTTGGTGTACCTTTCCTACAAGATATTGCACAATCTCCAAATGCGGATGATTCATTCTTTGCACGTTATCCTTCTGTATTCTTATCTATTTCACAAATTTCAGAAGTCGTGTTTATTCTATTCCTGCCTTTGTTACTAAAACGTGTAAGAATCGAAACTATTGTTTTATTTAGTATGATTGCTTGGATTTTACGTTTCGGTTTCTTTGCTTATGGCGACTACACATCATTAGGCCAAATCGTATTATTATTATCAATGATTGTGTACGGCTGTGCGTTCGACTTCTTTAATATTTCAGGTTCATTATTCTTAGAAAAAGAGATCCCATTACAATATCGTTCAACAGCACAAGGCATGTTTATGACCTTGGTGAATGGTTTTGGTACTTATTTGGGCGCAATGTTAAGTGGCTGGGTCATTGACTTATATACCACCAATGGTGCTGTTGACTGGAAATCATTCTGGTTAATTTTCACAGGCTACACTGTTGCAATTACTGTACTGTATCTGATTTTCTTACTGATACCTCAAAAGAAAGCCAAAGTAGTAGAAGCTCACTAATTATTTAACCCTCCTCCTTTATTGTTTGTATTTCTCGCCGCTTGCCTTTTACAAAGACAAGCGGTTTTTTTTATTGTATCTAATACAAAACATCGCCATAACAACATGATTTTTTAGTAGGTTTTAATTTAGACGATAGAGGCGAGCTTGCGTTATTTACCTTGCCTAACACGATGAGAAATAGCATTAACAAAGGTAAAGCTAAAGTTTAAGAATATCTTTCACGAAGGGAATAGTGAGCTTACGTTGAGCAACAATAGATGCGTGGTCAAGCTCATCGAGCATTTCGAAGAGTGTCCGCATTTTTCTATCCAGGCGTTTTAATACAAAGCGCCCCACATCTTCAGGTAATTCAAACCCACGAAGCTTTGCTCTCAATTGCAATGCTTGAATTTTTTCTTCATCGCTTAATGGCTGTAAACGATAAATTTGCCCCCAATCCAGTCGAGAAGCAAGATCAGGAAGTTGTAATTCGATTTGTCGAGGTGGTCTATCCCCGGTAATTAATAAACAAGTTCGACCATGCTCTAAAACGCGGTTATAAAGATTAAATAAAGCGAGTTCCCACTCTTCATCTCCCGCGATACATTGAACATTATCGATACAAACTAACGATAAATGCTCCATACCTTCAAGGACATCGGGAACAAAATAGGCTCGTTTATCAAGTGGCACATACCCAACAGCATCACCTTTTAATGAAAGTTCAGCACAAGCAGCATGTAATAGATGGCTCTTCCCACCTCCGTCGCGGGACCAGAAATAGATATAACTGCCATGAGATTGATGAATGGCGGTTTGGATTGCCGCGACTAACGACGCGTTTTCTCCTGCATAAAAGCTATCGAATGTCTCATCGTCGGGCAGAGATAGTGGTAATGATAGCTGTGACGGCGTATTCAGAAGCACCTCACCTGAATAGTTTAATAAACGCGGAGATTCTAACACAAATTCTCACAAGGTCAGAACCAATATTAAAAAAGCACATTATACTGATGAAGATAACAGCAAAATTATCCTGATAAGCCTATTTTGTATACTTCTCATACTTCCTGTTGTCACCTAGCCGTAGCTAAAATTATTTAGCGCAAAATCCGAAACGAATTCTTTGTTTAATTAATCATCTTTATTATTTGAATTTTAATTTCGCAACATCATTACCTGACGGCTGTTGATAAATATCGAGCTTAAAATATTTAGCTGATGCGTTTATATACTCAAAAATTTCAGATTGTGTTTCTTCATATTCAACCCAAGTCGTTGCTCGAGTAAAACAGTATAACTCTACAGGTAATCCCATTGGAGTTGGTGGCATTGTTCTGATCACCAAATACATATCAGGTCGAACATCGCCACGCATTTTTATCCAATTTAGCATGTACTTTCTAAATAGCTGTAAATTGGTCACCCCTTTTGTTTCTAACCATACATTAATATCACCAATTTCTTCTTCTTTGCCTTCAAGCATCGCTTCTATGCTCTTACGAAGAGGTACAGTATTTTTTAATTCAAGAACCAACTCTTCCGTCGCAAATGAAATAGAAGATTGGTCAATATAAAAGCTACGTTTAATCCGACGTCCTCCTGATGAAAACATCGGTTGCCAGTTAGTATATTTTTCTGTCAAAAAATCCTTTGTCGGAATACGTGAAATCGTGTTATCCCAATTACGTATGGTGATGGTGTGTAATGCGATATCAATCACCTCGCCACTGATATTGCTACTTGGCAATTCTATCCAATCATAAAGCTTTAATACTTTGCCGTTTGAAATAAGAATATTGGCAACAAATGAAATAAGAGTATGTTGAAAAACAAACATTAATACCGCAGCAATAGCACCAAAGCTTGAGATAATAATAAGTGGTGATTGCTCAGTAAAGAGAGCAATAATCAGGATAAAAGAAATTATCCAAACGACAATTTTGGCAATTTCAATATAACCTTTGATAGAATTATTCCGATGCCATGCTTTTTTTGCATGCCTAATATTAAAGATATCAAGGGCATTATTAAGCAATGAGGCAATATTGATAATAATAAAAGCTCGAGCAACCGTCTCAAAGATCACATTCATCTCATGTGAAAAAGATGGTAATAACTGATTAATATAGAGAACTAATGTTACCGCAACGATAGAGGCACTCTTTTTAGCGATATCTTCAATAGTTTCTTCATCTGAAAGTTCAGTAAATAAAAAAAGCAATCGCTTTGCTATTCTGCGGAAAATCATCTTGGCGAAAAACCAGACTACCAGTAGCACAATAACTAAAAATACTGTGGTAAAAATCTGCTTTGATGTAATGAAATCATAAATTTCAATCAGCTTTTCCATAAATTGCGTTATACCTTTTTTGAGACGCATCCCACCTTAAAACAAACATCATTCAAATAGCAGATAAGATGTCTATTTCGCACAAGAATTAGCCCCCATTGTCTCATTTATTTTATTTAAATAAACATCATGATTGAATTAATGATGCTTTTCTAAGTTTTAAACACTTAAAATATCAAAAATCTTAGTTTTTCATATTAACATAAAAGTAAAGTGCAATAAAAAAGGCGGAAATTATCCACCTTTTTCATTAACTTCAGCATATCGCTTATTTTTTATTTGCTGTACCACTTACCGATTCAATGGTGTTATCCACTAATTCTGTTTCAGGGCGAACAATGCTGACTAGTTTAAAGACTAAACTTAAAACAATACCCACGATGGTTGCTAATGCCATACCTTTTAATTCAGCAGCACCAATTTGAATGGAAGCACCGCTCACACCGACAATCAGAATAATAGCCGTTAATATCAAGTTTTGTGGTTTATTGTAATCAACTTTCGAATCTAACAAGACACGAATACCTGAAGCTCCAATAACACCATAAAGTAATAAAGATACTCCCCCCATAACTGGAACAGGTACGGCTGCAATAGCTGCGGCTAGTTTGCCGACACAAGATAATAAAATGGCGAGAATTGCCGCACCACCAATCACCCATGAACTATAAACTTTAGTGATAGCCATCACACCAATATTTTCACCATAAGTCGTATTTGGTGTTGAACCAAAGAAACCCGAAATAATGGTAGAGAAACCGTTTGCGAACATAGAGCGATGTAAGCCTGGATTTTTCATTAAATCACGTTGTACTATATTTGCTGTAACAACAAGGTGTCCAACGTGTTCCGCAATAACCACTAATGCTGCGGGTAAGATAATAAAAATAGCACTCCATTCAAAACGCGGAGAATAGAACGTAGGTAGTGCAAACCAGTTAGCTTCTTTAATTGGGGTAACATCAACAACGCCCAAGAAAAAAGAGAGCGCATAACCTGCTAACACCCCGATAAGAATAGGAATAATAGCAAGGAATCCTCTAAACATCACAGAACCTAAGATAGTCACACCTAAAGTAACCATAGAAATAAGCAATGTTTGGCTATCAACTGGCGCATCTGCACTGGGTAATAAGCCCGCCATTCCGGCTGCCGTTCCTGCTAACTCTAGTCCGATGACGGCAACGATTGCGCCCATTGCCGCAGGAGGGAACATCACATTAATCCAGCCTCGTCCTGCTATTTTTACAATACCTGCCACAAGACAAAATAACACGCCACAGACGATGAATCCCCCAAGAGCTAATTCATACCCTAATGGTAAAAGTAAAAGTACTGGTGAGATAAACGCAAAACTTGAACCCAAATAAGCAGGAATGCGTCCTTTACAAATAAAGAGATAGAGCAGGGTTCCGATCCCGTTAAATAATAATATTGTTGCCGGATTAACTTTAAATAAAATTGGCACAAGTACGGTAGCGCCAAACATTGCAAACAGATGTTGAAGACTCAACGGGATTGTTTGTAATAATGGTGGGCGCTCTTCTACCCCGATTGCACGACGAGTCATGCTTACGACCTCTCTTTAATATGAATGTGAAATTGGTTTATATTTTCTAACTATAGAACAAGATAAAGCGAAGAAGTGGTCCAAAAAAAAGCCGACTATCAAAGTCGGCTTAATTATTATTTTGTACCAAATATCTTATCACCCGCATCGCCAAGACCTGGAACGATGTACCCATGCTCATTAAGATGGCTATCAATTGATGCAGTATATAGCTCTACATCAGGATGAGCTTCTTCTAATGCTTTAATACCTTCAGGGGCAGCAACCAGTACTAATACTTTAATTGAAGTACAGCCCGCATTTTTTAATAGATCAATTGTGGCAATCATAGAGCCGCCTGTTGCTAACATAGGGTCAACAACAAGAGCCATACGCTCTTCAATATTGGATGCTAATTTCTGGAAGTAAGGGACGGGTTTTAAGGTTTCTTCATCGCGGTAAACGCCAACTACACTGATTCGGGCACTAGGAATATTTTCTAATACTCCATCCATCATCCCGATACCTGCACGGAGGATAGGAACTACTGTGATTTTTTTTCCTTTAATCTGTTCTATCTCTACCGGACCACACCAACCTTCAATTGTTACCGTCTCTGTTGCTAAATCGGCGGTAGCTTCATACGTCAGTAGACTGGAAACTTCTGAAGCCAGTTCACGAAAGCGCTTAGTGCTTATATCATGATCTCGCATCAGCCCCAATTTATGTTGAATGAGTGGGTGTTTTACCTCAACGATCTTCATAATTTCTCCTAATGTACGACGCAGCCTGACAAAAAAATCGCGAGATTATACCGCTTTTTTGCCAACATTCCATCGTTTTTCTATTGATTTTGATCAAACGCACAGCTTTTAACCGCACCAACATGAATAATTGTGACCTAGAAAGAAGATCCTCGCAAACGTTTGCTTTGCCTGTTAGAATAACGCTCGCACACATTTTTTTCTTAACAGCAACTTGCCGTGAGGGCTCTACGTGACTAACAAATCCTCTCTCAGCTATAAAGATGCCGGTGTCGATATTGATGCAGGTAATGCTTTAGTCGATCGTATCAAAGGTGTAGTAAAAGAAACTCGCCGTCCTGAAGTGATGGGCGGTTTAGGTGGTTTTGGTGCATTATGTGCCATTCCATCTAAATACCGCGAACCTATTTTAGTTTCAGGCACCGATGGTGTGGGTACAAAACTCCGCCTTGCGATGGATTTAAATCGCCATGATGACATCGGTATTGATTTAGTCGCAATGTGTGTCAACGATTTAATTGTTCAAGGTGCCGAACCCCTTTTCTTCCTTGACTACTATGCCACAGGAAAATTAGATGTCGATACCGCAGCTCGTGTTGTAACGGGTATTGCTGAAGGCTGTAAGCAATCAGGCTGTGCATTAGTGGGCGGTGAAACAGCAGAAATGCCGGGGATGTATCACGGTAATGATTATGATATCGCTGGCTTTTGTGTCGGCGTAGTTGAAAAATCAGAGATTATTGATGGTAGCAAAGTTAAAACTGGTGATGCATTAATAGCTCTAGCATCCAGTGGCCCTCATTCCAATGGTTATTCATTAGTCAGAAAAATTCTTGAAGTCAGTAATACACAAGCGGACAGTACTCCACTTGGTGACAAATCACTCGCTGATCACCTATTAGCACCTACACGTATTTACGTGAAATCACTGCTGTCATTAATTGAAAATGTTGATATTCATGCAGTTGCACATATTACTGGTGGGGGATTCTGGGAAAATATTCCTCGGGTACTACCAGAAAATACGCAAGCACGTATCGAAAGTAAAAGCTGGGAATGGCCTATTGTCTTCAAATGGTTACAAGAAGCAGGACAAGTCAGCACGCATGAGATGTATCGCACCTTTAACTGCGGTGTCGGACTGTTAATTGCTGTTAACCCAAATGATGTTGAAAAAACATTAACTCACCTTGCTGAATGTGGTGAAAATGCATGGCTTATCGGTGAAATTGCGCCACAAGCGACAGGTGAAGCACAAGTTATTATTAACTAATGAAAACATGTGAATGAAAAATATCGTTGTCCTTATTTCAGGAAACGGCAGCAACCTACAGGCGATTATTGACGCCTGTAGGGCAAATAAAATCACAGGTAATGTGGTTGCTGTCTTAAGCAATAAAGCGAATGCTTATGGCCTTGAACGTGCAAAACAGGCTGATATTCCGGCTTATTTTGTTGATCCAACCCAATTTAATGATAGCGCTGATTACGATAAAGCGTTAATTGAAAAAATTGATGTTTATCAACCTGATATCGTGGTTTTAGCGGGTTTTATGCGTATTTTATCACCTGCTTTTGTCGCTCATTATCAGCATAAATTATTAAATATTCATCCTTCTTTGCTCCCCAAATACCCAGGATTGCATACTCATCGCCAGGTTTTAGCGAATAAAGATCCTTTTCATGGCGTTACCGTCCATTTTGTCACTGAAGAACTTGATGGTGGCCCAATGATTATTCAAGCGCGTATTCCGGTTTTTCCCGATGACACTGAACAATCATTACAAGCTAGAATACAAATAGAAGAGTATCGTATCTACCCATTAGCGATCCGTTGGTTAGCTGAAGACCGATTGACAATGAAGAACAATCAAGCTTATCTTGATGATATTGCACTGTTCGACAATCTTGATTAACTATTTCGTTTAAGCTAAAAAGTCACATTGTGCTACACTGTAGCCCGCGTGACTTTTTTTGTGTCACCCTTTTCTCTTTTTATTCAATGCATTCACCGAGGTGCTTATGTCCGGTGGTAAGAAAGTTCCACCTATAAAATTACGTCCTCTCGAACGAGAAGATCTCTCTTTTGTCCATAAACTTGATAACAACGCCAGCGTGATGCGCTATTGGTTTGAAGAACCTTATGAGGCTTTTATTGAGTTAAGTGACTTATATGAAAAACATATTCACGACCAAAGTGAACGCCGTTTTATTGCTGAAAGTGAAGGCACTAAAGTAGGGCTTGTCGAGTTGGTTGAAATTGATTATGTTCACCGTCGTGCCGAATTTCAAATTATCATAGCACCTGCACATCAAGGTCATGGCTATGCAGCACGAGCGGCAAAATTAGCCATGGATTATGCTTTTTCTGTTCTTAATTTATACAAACTCTATTTAATCGTTGATAAAGAAAATGCTAAAGCGATTCATATTTATGAAAAGCTTGGTTTTAAAAAAGAAGGTGATTTAATAGATGAATTTTTTGTTAACGGTGCTTATCGTTCTGCAATTAGAATGTGTACATTCCAAGCACCTTATTTTGAGCAAAAAGCCAAAGAAGCGAAGCCCGAAAACTTTGTCAAACCGGGTGCGACTATTAAGCAACATGTCTGATTTATTCAGATATTAAGATTTAACTTTAACCCTAGTTGGAGTTCAGATGTCCCAGGAACGACTCTATATTGATAAAGAAATCAGTTGGCTTGCGTTCAACGAACGTGTATTACAAGAAGCTGCTGATAAACGAAACCCGTTAATTGAAAGAGTCAGGTTTCTGGGGATCTACTCAAATAATCTTGATGAATTTTATAAAGTCCGTTTTGCGGATGTCAAACGTCGTATTTTAATTAATGAGGAGCGAGGCTCTCGCTCTGCCTCAAGCCATGCTCGTCATCTTATCAAAAAAATTCAATCAAAAGTGGCTAAGGCTGACCAAGAGTTCGATGCTTTATATAACGATTTATTGCTCGAAATGGCACGAAATCAAATCTTCTTAATTAATGAGCGTCAAATCTCGCCTAATCAACAAATCTGGTTACGCCAATATTTTCGTCAAAATTTAAGAAAACACATTACGCCCATTTTAATTAATCCTGAAACTAATTTGGTTGAGTTTCTTAAAGATGACTATACCTATTTAGCCGTTGAAATTGCACAAGGGCAAACGATTCATTATGCTTTATTAGAAATTCCATCTGATAAAGTTCCTCGCTTTGTGATCCTACCTACTGATCAAGGACGCAGTAAGAAAAAATCCATGATTTTATTGGATAATATTTTACGTTACTGCCTTGATGAAGTTTTTAAAGGCTTTTTTGATTATGACTCATTAAATGCTTATTCGATGAAAATGACGCGAGATGCAGAATACGATCTTGCGACAGAAATGGAATCTAGTTTACTGGAAATGATGTCATCAACCTTAAAGCAACGCCTTACCGCAGAGCCTGTGCGTTTTGTTTATCAACGTGATATGCCAGATGAAATGGTGGCGTTACTGCGCAGTAAATTAGGTTTATCAAATAACGACTCCGTTATCGCAGGCGGGCGTTATCATAACTTTAAAGACTTTATTAACTTTCCAAATGAAGGCAGTAAATTTCTCTTAAATAAACCTATTCCGCGTTTACGTCATATTTGGTTTGATAATTTTCGTAATGGTTTTGATGCCATTAGGGAACGAGACGTCTTACTTTATTATCCTTATCATACCTTTGAACATGTGCTGGAGTTGTTGCGCCAAGCCTCTTTTGACCCAAGCGTTATTTCAATCAAAATCAATATTTACCGTGTTGCAAAAGACTCTCGGATTATCGATTCCATGATCCACGCCGCACACAACGGTAAACGCGTCACTGTGGTTGTCGAGTTACAAGCTCGTTTTGATGAGGCCGCCAATATTCATTGGGCAAAACGCTTAACAGAGGCTGGTGTTCACGTTATTTTCTCTGCACCGGGTTTAAAAATTCACGCAAAATTATTTATCATTTCTCGATTAGAAAATGGCGAAATTATTCGTTATGCCCACATTGGTACTGGGAATTTTAACGAAAAAACAGCGCGTCTTTATACTGACTATTCGCTATTAACAGCAAATACTGAAATAACCAATGAAGTACGTCGCGTCTTTAGTTTTATTGAAAACCCTTACCGCCCTGTTACTTTTGAGCATTTGATGGTTTCACCTCAAAATTCACGAACTCTTTTAAACCAATTCATTACTAATGAAATTCACAGTGCTCAAGCCGGGCATCCTGCTGGCATTACTTTAAAAGTGAATAATTTAGTCGATGAAGAGTTGGTTAATCGCCTTTATGACGCATCAGAAGCTGGTGTGAAAGTCCGACTTTTAGTGCGAGGCATGTGCTCTTTAGTGCCTAACCAGCCAGGATTTAGTGAAAATATTCAAGTCACCAGTATTGTTGATCGCTTTTTAGAACACGATCGCGTTTATGTTTTCACCAATAAAGGTGATGAGAAAATTTTCTTATCTTCTGCCGATTGGATGACGCGAAATCTTGATTATCGTATTGAAGTTGCGGTGGCTTTACTTGATCCTCAACTGAAACAACGCGTTCTTGATATATTAGATATTCAATTTAATGACACCGTTAAAGCGCGTTTTATCGATAAAGATTTAACAAATAGCTATGTTCCTCGTGGAAATAAACGTAAAATTCGTTCCCAGCTTGCTGTCTATGAGTACATTAAATTGTTAGAACAACCCGGATCACGAGCGTAATTTTATGCCTTTATCACAAGATGACTCTTCACCTCGTCCTTTAGAAATTGCGGCTATAGACCTCGGCTCTAATAGTTTTCATATGATAATTGCACGTGTTGTTAATGGCGCATTGCAAGTATTAAGTCGCTTAAAACAGCGCGTTTATCTCGCTGATGGTCTTGACGATGACAATGAGTTAAGCGAAGAAGCTATGTTACGTGGACTTTCTGCCCTTTCTCTTTTTGCTGAAAGGTTACAGGGCTTTCCTGCAGAAAATGTGACCGTTGTCGGTACGCATACATTGCGTGTTGCTACTAATGCAAAAGTCTTTCTTCAACGGGCAAAAGAAGTCATCCCTTACCCTATAGAAATTATTTCAGGACATGAAGAAGCCCGACTTATCTTTATGGGCGTTGAACATACGCAATCTGAAAAAGGCCGAAAGCTTGTTATTGATATTGGTGGTGGCTCAACGGAATTAGTTATTGGTGAAAATTTTGAGCCTATATTAATTGAAAGCCAACGTATGGGTTGTGTCAGTTTTAGTCGCCAATTTTTTCCTGAACAAAAAATCAGCGAGTCTGCTTTTCGTAAAGCACGAGAAAAAGCTGCGCGTAAAATGGAAAAAATAGCATGGCAATACAAAATGACCGGCTGGGATGTTGCTTTAGGGGCATCAGGTACGATTAAAGCTGCTCATGAGATCTTAGTTGAGTTTGGCGAAAAAGACGGTGTTATCACACCTGAACGCCTACTTATGTTAACAAAGCAAGTGTTACGTTTTAAAAGATTTAAAGATATTTCGTTACCGGGATTATCTGATGAGCGTAAGCATGTTTTCGTACCCGGTTTGGCGATTTTATGCGGTATTTTTGATTCTTTGGGATTAAAAGCGCTACACCTCTCCGATGGAGCACTACGTGAAGGTGTATTGTATGAAATGGAAGGTAGATTTCGCCATCAAGATATTCGCCAACGTACAGCCAAGAGCCTTGCCGAACACTATAATATTGATAGAGAGCAAGCAAAGCGGGTGCTTGAAACGATGCAATCCCTTTACGAGCAATGGGCGCAACAAAACCCAAAACTCGTTCGCCCTGATCTAGAAGCCATCTTGGTTTGGGCGGTTATGTTACACGAAGTCGGATTAAGCATTAATTTAAGTGGGTTGCACCGCCATTCAGCCTATATTCTTTCAAATACAGATTTACCGGGTTTTAATCAAGAACAACAACTCTTATTAACAACCTTAGTTCGCTATCACCGTAAAGGGATTAAATTGGATGAGCTACCTAAATTTAATCTTTATAAAAAGAAACAGTATTTCCCACTCGTACAAATACTGAGATTAGCAACTTTACTTAATAATCAGCGACAATCGACAACAAAACCAGCATCTTTGCGTTTAGTTACTGATGAAAATCATTGGACTCTTTATTTTCCTAAAAAATATCTTTCCGATAACACATTGATGGAATTGGATTTAGAAAAAGAACAAGAGCATTGGCAGTCAGTTCCTGGCTGGAAACTGGATATAAAAGAGGAATCTGCTTAACAATATGATATTATACAGAAAAAGACGCTATCCAATGCGTCTTTTGTTGCATCTATCTTACAACCACTATCACATAACAACATGGGTTTGATTTGTGACCACAATATGAACATCATCGACGCAATATTGTTCAAGATTCATATTTTTTATACGGAGAAAACCGATAATCATCCTAAAATGGAATAATTATTGTTAATGGTTATCTCCCTCGTAAGAATTAAAAAGGAATAACATGTCTCAACCAGCTATCAACAATGATACTGCGGCTGCCATCAACCCGTATTCACAAAAAGTGGCACTCCTGCGTCAGCAAATTTTGAGTATCTTTCTTGAAGATGATCATTTTGTTGAAACCGTTTTAGGGGAAGCAAGTGAAAATGATAGGCTGAGCCACCATGAACTTCATGAAAAAATCACCACTGTTCGAGAATTACTACAAGATCTACACGCGGCAGATATTGCAGATATTCTTGAAGCCCTTCCCTATGACGAACGTCTCGCATTGTGGCATTTGGTTGATAATAATGAACGTGGTGCTGTTTTAGTCGAAGCGTCTGTCGCCGTTTGGGACAGCTTAATTAAAGATATGACCGACCGTGAATTATTACGATCGGTTGCCACATTACATGTGGATGAGCAAGCGTACATTGCAGAGCACTTACCCCGCGATACAATGCGTCGCCTTCTTACCTATTTAGAACCAAGCCTGCGTAATAGGATAAGAGAAGTCCTGCAATATCCCAAAGACAGCGTGGGTCAAATGATGGACTTTGAGTTCGTCACTGTGCGAGGCAATGTAACGCTAAAAACCGTACAACGCTATTTACGCCAACGAGGCTCTATTCCTGAAGCAACGGATAAAATTTTCGTTATTGATAATAAAAATCATCTGTTAGGCGAACTTCCATTAACCACTGTTTTAACGCAATCTCCTGACAAACTTGTCTCAGATGTAATGAAAACAGATACTGTGAGCTTTATGCCCGAAGAAAAAGGCGAAGATGCTGCGGGCGCGTTCGAACGTTATGACTTAATTTCAGCTGCTGTTGTTGATAGTAATGGTCTTTTAATGGGTCGATTAACTGTTGAAGATATCGTTGATAACATGCACGAAGAGAGTGATACCAATATTCGTCGTATGGGGGGGTTGAGCCCAGAAGAGGACGTTTTCGCTCCAGTCGGACAAGCCGTTAAAACACGTTGGACTTGGCTTGCTATCAACTTATGTACCGCTTTCGTTGCTTCCCGTGTTATCGGTGTCTTTGAAGATACTATCTCGCAATTAGTTGCGCTTGCCACACTAATGCCAATTGTTGCAGGTATTGGGGGTAACACGGGTAATCAAACTATTACAATGATTGTACGTGCCTTAGCACTGCACCAAATTCAAACCGGAAGCTTCTCATTCTTAATTTTAAGAGAGCTTGGCGTCGCCTTAATTAACGGCGTTGTTTGGGGGGGGATAATGGGGATTGTCACCTTCTTCCTTTATGGTGACCTTGCTATGGGTGCCGTAATGACAATGGCGATGGTGCTTAATCTCTTAATGGCCGCTATGATGGGTGTGTTAATCCCAATGATCATGATTAAATTAGGTAAAGATCCAGCAATTGGTTCAAGTGTCATGATAACGGCTATTACCGATACTGGTGGCTTTTTTATCTTCTTAGGTTTAGCTACTATTTTCCTAGTTTAAAATAAAGCTTATTACACTAACGCCACTGTGAATAAAATACAGTGGCGTTTTTTTGTGTAAATAACAATAAATCATTAACCCGTTGTTGAGAGGTAATAGTAAACAAGCAACAATACAATCATCAGTGATGTGATAAATGTCTTTTTAACTGAAGTATGCAATACATAGTTATCACTGTGTTTTGTGTTATCCAGCATTGTTTTTAATGCTAATCCCCCTCCTAATGCGACGATAGAAAGAGATGCAAACAGAACAATTGCAGCTAAGAGAACAGCACTCATAGAAATAGAGACCATAAATCCTCCGACATATCAATTGACCTATCGATGTAATTATAGCCAAAAATTGCTTTTCTGATGCCTGATTTTGTTTTTATTCTTAATTAGCAATTTAAGTATCAAAAAACACATTGTGCATAAAAACACAAAAATATGATTAGCATTATAAATTTCACTGGCATTAAATTTCAATATTTATAAATCTATTGAAATTTAATGTTAATGGGTTAGGTTTAACATATAGTGGAATATGCTAGTAATCTATTTCTTATCAGATCATATCTTTCATTATTAATAAGAATAACTTTCTTAATTATCTAATAATAACTTTTTTTACAAAAAATAATAAATTAAAATTAAGCTAATTTTATTATTTAATCGTTTATTTAAAACATAATGAATATATTCAATATCACCTCCATTTTATTTAAAAATATTAAAATTCTCTCCATTAAGAATAATGTGCAATATTTTTATATTATATATAGTAAAAGACAAATATCAAAATAAAACACCATTAAATTTAAAAATAAAAACAATTAAATCCAATAATGTTTAATTTTAAAGTCTATTTGATTGTTTTATTTTGACCTATTTACATCATTAAGAGCTTCCTGTTATAACTTAAACTATCATCACAACATTATTCTTTCTCACGTAAATAACCTATAAATAACCACTTATTGTTATTTATTTCTACCTTATTTTATTTGCTGATCCTAAAAGAATGTATTTGTGACTTTATTCGCTATTAATTTTATTACGATGATTATTATAGGTTGTTATTATGACATCACAATCACACTCCACTCAGCCGTTGAGTCAACCTACGGCAAGACCATTAAATCGCAACGATTATAAAACGTTGGGTTTATCCTCACTAGGAGGAACTTTGGAGTTCTATGATTTCGTGATCTTCGTGTTCTTTACGAAAACATTGAGCCACTTGTTCTTTCCTGGTGACAACGCCTTTATCGCACAAATGCAAACATTAGGTATTTTTGCCGCAGGTTATCTCGCTCGCCCTTTAGGTGGCATTATTATGGCGCACTACGGTGATATTATTGGCCGTAAGCGTATGTTTACTTTAAGTATCTTTTTAATGGCTGTTCCAACATTAATTATTGGTTTATTACCAACATATGCCAGCATTGGTGTTGCTGCCCCCTTATTGTTGTTATTGATGCGTATCATGCAAGGTGCGGCTATCGGTGGCGAAATGCCTGGAGCTTGGGTCTTTATTGCAGAACATACACCAAAACAACGTTATGGTTTAGGTGTCGGGACATTAACATCAGGTATTACTGGCGGCATTTTATTAGGATCAATTGTTGCGATTATTGTTCAGCGTAGTTATAGCGCTCAAGAAGTTAATGACTTTGCATGGCGTATTCCCTTTATCTTAGGGGGAATATTCGGCTTAATCTCTGTTTACTTACGTCGCTTTTTGCAAGAAACCCCTATCTTTAAAGAGATGGCGGCGAAAAAAGCTTTAGCACAAGAAATGCCTGTCGTTTCTGTTATTAAAAACCACAAACAGGCATGTTTAATTACAGCCATATTAACTTGGTCTTTATCAACAGCTATTGTTGTCACCATATTGATGACACCTAGCGTGATTGTTGAAGGGATTTACAAAATTGATAGAACTACCTCATTAGAAGCAAACTGTGTGGCAACATTAACCTTAACTTTAGGTTGTATCTTCTGGGGTTGGATTGGCGACAAATTAGGAACACGAATTTCAATGATATTATCATGGGGTGGTTTGATTGTTACTGCATTCCACTTCTATGGCAGTTTAGATACAGCTATGTCAGGTTTTCAGTTAGCATTTAATTATGGCTTAATGGGCTTTTTTGTGGGAGCGATTGCAACAACACCAATTGTAAGTACAAGAGCATTTCCACCATCGATTCGTTTTTCGGGATTGTCTTTTGCTTACAATATGGCTTATGCCGTATTCGGTGGATTAACCCCAATGCTAACAGGAGCATGGTTAGAAAAGACGGCTATGGCAGGTGCCTATTATGTCGCTGGTGTCTCATTCTTAGCTATTGCCGTTGCGTTCTTACCTTTAGCTTATAAAGGATGGACAGCTGTAAAGCCAACAACCCAAGAAAAGGACGTTGCGTTGCAAATTGATAAAGTGGTTGGTTAAGTCTTTATCAATGTATAAATATGTTCTATAAGTATCCTTTTATACAAAACCGCCCTTATTCGGGCGGTATTTTTTATGGTTGCCAATTTTTCTGAATGGGATCACCATAAACATAATAAAGGATGCCTTGTGGCATCCTTTATTTTCTTAAGCTTTCATTTCTGAATGTTACAAATTACTGTGTCATTTTGCTCAACATTGGTGCAGTTAAAAGCATTAAAATGGCAATAACACCCGTTACTATACCGATTTGTAAGAAGACACTGCTGTAGATTTCTAATGATGCGTGTGCACTTTGTACATCTTCTGGCACCGCCATTAAACTTGCAACTTTACCAGCAATAATGGCAGCTGCTGCTGACGTTAAGAACCAAGCCCCCATTATAAAGCCCATTAAACGCTGTGGGACAAGTTGAGCAACCATTGCAAGGCCCAGCCCTGAAATCATTAGCTCACCAATACTTTGGAAGCCATAACTTGCGACTAACCACCATGATGACACAATACCTGCTTCATTTGCCATGCTTGCACCCAGTGGTAACACTAGGAATGCGGTTGCACTTAAGAACATCCCTACGGTGAACTTATATGGCATTGGCAGTTTATCACCCATAAAGTTATACACAGCCGCTAATAGTGGGCTTGCTAACATGATCCAGAATGGGTTAAGTGATTGGAATTGCTCTGGTTCAACGCTGAAACCTAAAATCGAATGTTCTACGTTATGGATTGCGAAGAAGTTTAAAGACGTTGGCATTTGATCGTAAAGAACAAAGAAGACCACAGCTTCAACCATCAGTAAAAATGCAACAATCATCTTACGACGTGCAGCACCTTTCATCATAAAGGTTTCACGCGCAAAAATCAGGATGATACCTAATGAGATAATCGCTAAAGACCAACTCGCCACTTCATTATTGTGTAATAACCAAGTAGATAATGCGGTTAGTGCAACAATACCCACCAGCGTTAATAATAATTTTAAATAATTAAGCGGTTCAAAATCAGGTCTAGAACCTTTATCTTTGATCCAACCACGGCAAACCATAAAGTTTGCTAAGGTGATCATCATGCCAACAACGCTTAATGCAAACGCTACATCCCAACCATAATTAGCAGCGAGCCATGGTGTTGCCAACATAGATAAAAACGAACCCACGTTGATAGACATATAGTACATCGTAAATGCACCGTCTAATTGCGGATCGTCTTTCTCATAACAGGTTGCTAATAACGATGATGGGTTAGCTTTAAATAAACCATTACCTACAGCAATGGTTGCTAGCCCCCAATAAATCACATCTTTATCGTGATCTGAGAAAGCCACCATTGCATAGCCAATTGCCAAAACAATAGCACCAAGGATAATAACCCTTTTTGTACCAAGGATTTTATCACCCAGCCATCCACCGATAGCAACAAAACCATAAACTAATGCGGTAAATGCGGCAAAAACGGTGATTGCTTCAGCCTCACCCATGCCCAGCATTTTAACCAGATAAACGGCCATGATCCCTTGCAGACCGTAATAGCCAAAACGTTCCCATAATTCGATTGAGAAGATGAGATAAAATGCGCGAGGCTGTTTAAATGCATTCAGGCTCGGTTTTTGTCCATCGTCAGGTGTGTTTGCAGTTGACACTAAAAACCTCTAATTATTTTATTACGCCTTTATATTTAGGCTAATTTTTACAAAAAATGATTATTTTAAGACAGAGTTAAAGCTCGGTGAATTTCATACTGGATTGTTATTCTTTGAGAAGAGTTCAAACACAGAGAAAAACAAGGTTGGCATTCTATCACTGGAAAGCATAATTATCTAAGAATTATAACTAACTATTGCGTTTTATCATAGTTAAGGGCATTTGTACAAAATAGTTATGCGGTTAAAAAAACATCAAGCAAAATAACCTACTGATTATCAATAAATTATTTTCCACTTAATAATTCCTATATAAACAATTAAACCCACGCTGTTGTTTGTGTGTTTTTCAATAAATAATCGCTTATTAAATAACAATGATAAAATAATGCCAGTGCCTTTTTATTTTAACTGCTTAAAATAGAGCCAACAAAACACATTCCTTGACTTAATTTCCATATTTCCTCCATTTTTAACTGTGAAGAAACAGGTAGAATGTCACCATTCCAGATTTTCATTTCAGTATTTCTGATTAGCTAGTTGCCAGTAGGATCACAAAAGTAATGAATAAAAATAAAAATGCTAAAAAAAGAGTTTCTCTTATTATCGCTTTAATCGCCGTCATCGCAGGCAGTTACGCTTATTGGCAATTTAATACAGCAAAAACAATGTCGCCTGAAAATAAAGGGGCTCAAGCAACACATTCGCAAAGTCGAGGTACAGCTGGATCTCGCCGTCCTCCTATGCCTCCCGTTCAAGTTGCAACATCAACACAAGAAGATGTGCCTCAATTTTTATCGGCTTTAGGCACAGTGAAAGCAACCAATAGCGTAATAGTGACGAGTCGTGTTGAAGGTCAATTAATGGCTTTACATTTCACAGAAGGACAACACGTTCAACAAGGTGATTTATTAGCAGAAATTGACGCTCGCCCATTTGAAGTGCAATTAGCCCAAGCCAAAGGACAACTCGCAAAAGATCAAGCCACGTTGGCCAATGCGCGACTTGATTTAACGCGTTATCAGAAACTGGCAAAAACTCATTTAGTTTCACAACAAGAGTTGGATAATCAACAAGCCTTAGTGAAACAATCAGAAGCAAGTATTCGTATTGATGAAGCTGCGATCAGTAATGCACAACTGCAATTAACTTACAGCAAAATTACGGCACCTATTTCAGGCCGAGTGGGATTAAAACAAGTTGATGTGGGTAACTATATTTCAGGTGGTTCATCAACACCGATTGTGGTCATCAATCAAATGGATCCCGTTGATGTGCTTTTTACATTGCCAGAACAAGATTTAGCAAAGGTCATTCAAGCACGTAAAAATAATGCTGACTTGCCTGTCACCGCATTAGATAGAAATAACCAATTTGAATTAGCGCAAGGAAAGTTATTTAGTGTTGATAACCAAATTGATGCTACAACTGGCACCATTAAGTTAAAAGCGCGTTTTCCGCAACAAGAGGCGACATTATTTCCTAATCAATTCGTCAATGTCCGTCTTTATGTTACCACGTTAGAAAAAGCGGTTGTTATTCCGAATGCTGCTCTGCAAATGGGTAATGAAGGTCACTTTGTTTGGGTTGTGGATAACGAAAATAAAGTTAGTAAATTACGCGTAGAAGTCGCCCTACAAAATGCAGAAAAAGTTGTGATAGCGTCTGGTTTATCGGCAGATCAGCGTGTTGTAACAGATGGTGTGGATAGATTAACACAAGGTGCGAAAGTCGAAATCGTGACACCTACAGCACCTCAAAATAAAGAAAATGACCGTGTAATTGCGGAGAAAGCGTAATGACCGAAAAAAAACACGGTACAGGCGGTGGCCCATCTCGCTTATTTATTCTGCGCCCTGTTGCAACAACCCTTTTTATGGTCGCCATACTCTTAGCTGGGATTGTCGGCTATCGAATGCTACCTGTCTCTGCGTTACCTGAAGTTGATTATCCAACTATTCAGGTTGTTACTCTCTATCCTGGCGCAAGCCCTGATGTAATGACATCAGCGGTCACTGCACCACTTGAACGCCAATTTGGGCAGATGTCTGGGTTAAAACAGATGTCGTCACAAAGCTCGGGCGGTGCATCGGTGATCACACTGATGTTCCAATTAACCTTGCCCTTAGATGTTGCAGAACAAGAGGTACAAGCTGCGATAAATGCGGCGACTAATCTACTACCCTCTGATTTACCTTACCCGCCGATTTACAGCAAAGTAAACCCAGCCGATCCACCAATTTTAACTTTAGCGGTGACTAGCTCAACATTACCGATGACACAGTTGCAAGATATGGTTGAAACCCGTGTTTCGCAAAAAATCTCTCAAGTTAATGGGGTGGGCTTAGTGGCTTTAGCGGGAGGACAACGCCCTGCGGTTAGAGTCAAACTTAATGCTCAAGCAGCCGCATCTTACGGTTTAGATAGCGAGAAAATTCGTGTAGCAATCAATAACGCGAACGTTAACTCAGCGAAAGGAAGCCTTGATGGCCCTACTCGCTCGGTAACATTATCGGCTAATGACCAAATGAAATCATTAGAAGATTATCGCCAACTCATTGTTGCCTATAAAAATGATGCGCCTATTCGCTTATCTGATATCGCAACTATCGAGCAAGCGCCTGAAAATAATCAGTTAGGTGCATGGGCAAATAATGAGCAGGCGATTATTATAAATGTTCAACGTCAACCTGGCGTTAACGTTATTGATACCACTGATAATATTCGTAATTTATTACCAGATTTAGTCTCTAATTTACCTAAATCAGTGAATGTTGAGATCTTAACTGATAGAACCACAACGATCCGCGCGTCAGTTAAAGATGTGCAATTTGAGCTTGGCTTAGCTATCGCCCTTGTGGTGATGGTGATTTACCTCTTTTTACGTAATGGTGTCGCAACCTTAATTCCAAGCATTGCCGTACCACTTTCATTAGTCGGTACATTTGCAGTGATGTATTTCTGCGGTTTTTCTGTCAATAATCTCACCTTAATGGCATTAACGATTGCGACAGGCTTTGTTGTCGATGACGCCATTGTTGTGATTGAAAATATCTCCCGCTACCTTGAGCGTGGTGATAAACCATTAACTGCTGCGCTAAAAGGGGCTGGTGAGATTGGTTTTACCATTATTTCGCTAACCTTCTCTCTGATTGCCGTACTGATCCCGCTGTTATTTATGGGGGATATTGTTGGCCGGCTATTTAGAGAGTTTGCAATCACCCTTGCGGTTGCCATCTTAATCTCTGCAGTGGTTTCGCTGACATTAACACCAATGATGTGCGCGCGATTACTAAAACCCGAAAATGAAATCAAACACAATCGTTTTGAAATGGCATGTGAACGTTTTTTTGAAAAAATGATTGCTGTTTATGCCGTTTGGCTAAAACGTGTTTTAAACCATCAATGGATAACACTGGGTGTTGCACTCAGCACTTTGGTGTTGACCATCTTACTGTATCTGTTTATTCCTAAAGGCTTTTTCCCGTTGCAAGATAATGGATTATTGCAAGGTACGATTGAAAGCTCACAATCTATTTCTTATCAAGCTATGGTCGAGAAACAGCAACACGTGGTTGATAAACTAATCGAAGATCCCGCGATTGATAACATTGCCAGTTTTGTCGGTATTGATGGCAGTAACGCAACACTAAACACGGGCCGATTACAAATCACATTAAAACCCCTTGATCAACGCGACTCGCGTGTCGATACAATAATCCCTCGTCTACAAGCACGCATCGCCTCTATTTCGGGAGTAACACTCTATCTGCAACCAACTCAAGATTTAACGATTGACACGCAAGTGTCTCGTACTCAGTATCAATTTACACTACAAGCAACATCGTTAGATGAATTGGCTTATTGGGTGCCTAAACTTTCTCAAGCACTAAAAGATAGCCCTGAATTAACGGATATCAGCAGTGATTGGCAAGATAACGGAATGATGGCGTATATCAAGGTAGATAGAGATTCAGCAAGTCGTTTAGGCATTTCAATGAGTGAAATTGATAACGCTCTTTACAATGCTTTTGGTCAGCGCTTAATTTCAACTATCTACACACAAGCCAATCAGTATCGCGTGGTATTAGAACAAGATATTCGCAGTGGTAATGGTTTACAGGCACTTTCAGCGGTACATTTAACCGGTAAAGATGGTGCGATGGTACCATTACTTTCTATCGCTTCTGTAGAACAACGTCTGGCGCCACTTTCGATTAATCATCAAGAACAATTTCCTTCAGCAACATTTTCATTTAATGTCGCTGAACAATCGTCGCTTGAAGAAGCAGTGAAAGCGGTAAAATTGGCTGAAGAGCAGATTTCCATGCCAAAAGATATTACTACACAGTTCCAAGGTGCGACGTTGGCATTTGAAAGTGCGCTTTCTAGCACGTTATGGCTGATTATCGCAGCGATTGTGGCCATGTATATTGTGTTAGGTGTGTTATATGAAAGCTTTATTCACCCCATTACCATTTTATCTACACTGCCAACCGCAGGTGTTGGCGCACTACTTGCATTAATGGCCGCGGGCAACGAGCTTGATATTATTGCCATTATTGGGATCATTTTACTTATCGGGATCGTAAAGAAAAATGCGATCATGATGATAGATTTTGCTCTTGCTGCTGAGCGAGAACAAGGTTTAACACCTTACGAAGCTATTTATCAGGCATGTTTATTACGTTTTCGTCCCATCTTAATGACCACAATGGCCGCCCTTTTAGGGGCTTTACCTTTAATGTTAAGTACGGGTGTGGGTGCAGAATTACGCCAGCCATTAGGGGTTTGTATGGTTGGTGGCTTAATTATGAGCCAAATCTTAACTCTGTTTACTACGCCAGTAATTTATCTACTGTTTGATAAATTATCACTCTATGTAAACCGCAATAAACAGATTGAGAATAACGGCGGGGCTGTATCATGAAGTTCTTTGCCCTCTTTATTCAACGACCTGTAGCAACTACATTGCTCAGTTTGGCGATTTCTCTATGTGGTGCATTAGGGTTTATGTTGCTCCCTGTTGCTCCTTTGCCCCAGGTTGATTATCCCGTTATTAATATTTATGCCTCATTACCCGGAGCATCACCAGAAACCATGGCATCATCAGTGGCAACACCGCTTGAACGCTCTTTAGGGCGAATTGCGGGTATTGATGAGATGACCTCTAGTAGCTCGCTTGGCAGTACCAGCATTACGTTGGTATTCGATTTAAATAAAGATATCAATACAGCAGCGCGAGATGTACAAGCGGCACTAAATGCTTCACAAAGCTTATTACCTTCAGGAATGCCAAGTCGTCCACGTTATTATAAATCGAATCCTTCTGATGCACCGATTATGATCTTAACGTTGACCTCTGATACCCAAAACACAGGGGAGCTTTACGATCTCGCCTCAACAAGGCTGGCACAAAAAATCTCACAAATTGAAGGTGTGAGTGAAGTTTCGGTTGGTGGAGGATCATTACCTGCGATACGTGTTGCTCTCAATCCTGATGCGTTATTTAACCAAAATGTTAGCCTTGATGATGTTAGAAAAGCAATTAATCAAGCGAATGTGCGACGGCCTCAAGGCTTTGTCAATAATGATGAAAATCGTTGGCAAATTCAAACCAATGACGAGCTAAGCAAAGCGGCTGAATATCGCCCAATCATCGTACATTATAATCAAGAGGCTGTTGTGCGTTTAGGCGATGTGGCGCAAGTCACTGATTCGGTACAAAACTCACGCGCAGCAGGGATGAGTGGCGGTGAACCGGCTATTTTGCTGGTTATTCGCCGTGAAGCAGGCGCTAATATTATTGAAACGGTTAACCGCATTCGTGATGAACTCCCTGAATTACGCGAACTTATTCCCGCCAGTGTCGATTTAAAAGTTGCCCAAGATAGAACTCCCACTATCCGTGCTTCATTGGCGGAAGTTGAACGCGCATTAGCTATTGCGGTAGCACTCGTCATTTTAGTGGTGTTCTTATTTTTACGCTCAGGTCGTGCCACGCTTATTCCTGCGGTTGCAGTACCGGTTTCATTAATTGGTACTTTTTCAGCCATGTATCTTTGTGGCTTTAGTTTAAATAATCTTTCATTGATGGCATTAACCGTTGCTACCGGTTTTGTGGTTGATGATGCCATTGTGGTACTCGAAAATATCTCTCGTCATATTGAAAATGGTTTAAAACCTAAAGATGCAGCCTTAAAAGGGGTTGGCGAAGTCGGTTTTACTGTCCTTTCGATGAGTATTTCTCTTGTTGCCGTTTTTATTCCATTACTGTTAATGGATGGTCTTGTTGGACGATTATTTAAAGAATTTGCCATTACATTAACCACAGCAATTGCTATCTCTTTATTTGTTTCTTTAACGCTTACTCCAATGATGTGCGCGCATTTACTTAAAGGAATGAAACCTAAAGCGCAATCGCATTTACGGGGTTTTGGTAAATTACTTTTCCGTGCTCAGCAAGGTTACAGTGTCACATTACAAACCGCACTGCGCCATCGACGCTGGGTTATGACTATTTTCCTTGCGACTTTAGGCTTGAACGCTTACCTGTATATCAGCGCACCTAAAACATTTTTCCCCGACCAAGACACAGGCCGATTAATGGGATTTGTGCGTGCTGACCAAAGTATTTCATTTCAATCAATGAAAGAAAAGATGACCCGTTTTATGCAAGAAATAGATGCAGATAAAGATGTGGATAGCGTAACGGGTTTTACTGGAGGTGGTCGGATTAACAGCGGATTTATGTTTATTTCCCTCAATCCACTGTCAGAACGTACCGATAGTGCCAACCAAGTGATCAATCGCCTACGTGCAAAACTTGCTGATGAGCCCGGCGCTAATCTCTTTTTAATGCCAGTACAAGATGTCAGAGCGGGAGGACGCCAAGCCAATGCCAGTTATCAATTTACCTTACTCGCTGATGATTTAAGTGAGTTGCGCAAATGGGAGCCCATTGTGCGTAAAGCGTTGGGTGAACTGCCTCAGCTTGTAGATGTTAACTCAGATAAAGAGGACAAAGGTGCTGAAATGGCACTGACTTACGATCGTGATACCATGGCGCAACTGGGTATTAATGTCAGTGATGCGAATAACCTGCTTAATAATGCTTTTGGCCAACGTCAGATCTCCACCATTTATGCCCCATTGAATCAATATAAGGTGGTTATGGAAGTGTCTGAACAATATACACAAGACGTTTCTGCATTAGATAAAATGTATGTGGTTAATAACCAAGGTGAGCGCATTCCATTATCAGCTTTTGCAAATTGGTATCCCGCGAATGCACCATTAAGTGTTAATCATCAAGGTTTATCCGCAGCCTCGACGATTGCATTTAATATCCCTGAAGGCTACACATTAGCTGATGCTATTGATTCTATTGAACGTACTATGACTGAGCTAGGTGTACCCAATACAGTAAGAGGCACCTTTGCAGGAACTGCACAGATCTTTCAAGAAACGATAAAATCTCAGCTTATCCTTATCTTAGCAGCTATTGTGACGGTGTACTTGGTGTTAGGCGTGTTGTATGAAAGCTATATTCATCCACTCACTATTTTATCTACTCTCCCCTCTGCCGGTGTAGGCGCATTATTAGCGTTACAGCTTTTTGATACTCCCTTTAGTCTGATTGCGCTTATCGGCATTATGTTGCTGATTGGTATTGTGAAGAAAAACGCCATTATTATGGTGGATTTTGCGATCACCGCACAACGTGAAGGCAAATTGTCGGCCAAAGAGGCTATTATTCAAGCCAGTCTATTACGTTTTCGTCCCATTATTATGACAACCCTCGCTGCATTATTTGGTGCATTGCCATTAATGCTAGGAAGTGGAGATGGCGCAGAATTAAGACAGCCTTTGGGAATTACAATCGTAGGCGGGTTATTAATGAGCCAACTCTTAACACTTTATACGACCCCAGTTATTTATCTATTTTTTGATGGGCTGCGTGAACGTTGGCAACAACGACGTATCAGCAAGAAAGAGGCTAAAGCATGAAACTGAGAAGTAAGTTGTTCTTGGTCGTTTTCGCCACCTGTATGGTTGTCGTTCTTGCAATGCATATTGGTATTCGAGGTAGCTTTCAACAAGGATTTATTGGCTATATCAAGAAAAACAGTGAACAGCGTGCGACTCTTTTAGCAGAAGCTTTGACAGATCAATATGCTTTGACTGGTGATTGGCGTTTTCTCAATAGAGATGATCGTTCTCTTTATCAAATATTACGCAGTATTGACCAAATAAGCCAAAGTAGTGAGGGGCCCCCACCAAGAGGCTGGCGAACACAATTTTGGGTTGTTGATAAAGACATGAAGCGTTTATTTGGTCATGACAATCAATTTCCCGCAGAAACATTTAAAAAGCCCATTACCTCTCATGATGAAATTGTGGGTTGGGTAATAGTGAGTGCGGCTGATAAAATAAGTAGTGAAGCAGATATTAGTTTTGATAAACAGCAACTACGCACCAGTTGGATTATTGCTGGCCTAACAGCTCTTTTTGCTTTATTGATCACTCTTATTCTTTCTCGCAATATGATACGCCCTGTTAAGCGACTTGTTGAGGCGACACATAAATTAGCCGCCGGTGATTTTGCTGTTCGCGTAACACCCAGTAGCAAAGATGAAATCAGCCAACTCGCCACAGACTTTAACCAACTTGCCAGCACGCTAGAGAAAAATGAGCAAATTCGTCGTGATTATATGGCCGATATCTCACATGAATTACGCACCCCTCTCGCCATTTTAAAAGGTGAGCTTGAAGCCTTACAAGATGGAGTAAGAAAGCCCACAGCAGAGACATTAAACTCCCTTTTATTTGAAGTCACAAACCTAACAAAGCTTGTGAATGATCTCCACCAGCTTTCATTATCAGATAGAGGCTCTTTAACTTATCGTAAAGATTTTATTGATATCAATGAGGTGATTTTATTAGCCGTCGCGTCTTATCGCCACACATATCAAACTAAAGATATTACCTTATACACTGAATTAGATGATGTATCTCCATTAATTGTACAAGCCGATCCTGACCGACTTATTCAGCTTTTTCATAATCTATTAGAAAACAGTGTGCGTTATACCTATTCTGGCGGACAGTTGCATATCAAGACAAAAAAAGAGAACAACTGCGTATTAATAATCTTAGAAGACAGCGCGCCTGGATTAGATGGCTCACAATATCAAGCCGTTTTCCAACGTTTCTATCGCGCAGAAAGTTCACGAAATCGTGCCAGTGGAGGTTCTGGATTAGGCCTTGCGATTTGCGAAAATATCGTTGAAGCTCATAATGGCAAAATAAGTGCGATGCCTTCATCTTTAGGTGGCATGAAAATTCTTATAGAATTACCCGCATATTCTGATGATCTCTAAGCCTATAACTATTGAGCCAATAAATGACAGCATCTGAATCACCCTATTCAATCCTGATTGTTGAAGACGAGCCTAAACTTGCCCAATTACTTATTGATTACCTTCAAGCTTCGGGTTATCAAACTCACTGGCTAGCAGATGGTGCTGAGGTTAACTTGTGTGTAAAACAACAACATTACGACCTTGTATTATTAGATCTTATGCTTCCTGGAAAAGATGGCATTACTGTCTGCAAAGAATTACGTCAGTTTTCTGATATTCCTATTATTATGGTCACAGCCAAAACTGAAGAAGTGGATAGATTACTAGGACTTGAAATTGGTGCTGATGATTATATTTGTAAACCTTACAGCCCGAGAGAAGTGGTTGCCAGAGTCAAAACCTTATTGCGCCGTTATTATCGACCACAAGACATTGTTCAAAGTGATAAGTTAGTTATGATTGATGAACAAGCTTATCAAATCCAATATAACAATAAAATTCTCGATTTAACCACAGCGGAATTTCGTCTGCTCAAAGCGTTAGCCACACAGCCTGGAAAAGTATTAACTCGTGATCAGCTAATGGATCACCTTTATGATGATTACCGCATTGTGACGGACAGAACCATTGATAGTCATATTAAAAACTTACGACGTAAACTTGAGCAACTTAACGATCAAATAGAATTTATTCGCTCAATTTATGGTCAAGGGTATCGTTGGGAGACCCAAGCTTATCGTTTTCGATGATATTTTTTCAGTAATACATTGAACCTCGCTACACTTAAGCGCTAGAATCCTCCCCTTTATGATATACCCCTACCCAATGTGTGGGGGGACTGACTTGAAATCAGAACCAGGAAATTAACCATGTTTACACCCGAATTGCTCTCTCCTGCTGGCTCATTAAAAAATATGCGCTATGCATTTGCTTATGGCGCAGACGCCGTTTATGCAGGTCAGCCACGTTATAGCTTACGTGTGCGTAATAATGAGTTTAACCACGAAAACCTTGCCAAAGGTATTCAAGAAGCCCATGAATTAGGTAAACGCTTCTATGTCGTGGTTAATATCGCACCCCATAATGCTAAATTAAAAACCTTTATCCGTGACTTAAAACCCGTCATTGATATGGGCCCTGATGCGCTGATTATGTCTGATCCGGGTTTGATCATGATGGTGCGTGAAGCCTTTCCTGAAATGGATATTCACCTTTCAGTACAAGCCAATGCCGTTAACTGGGCAACCGTAAAATTCTGGCGTCAAATGGGATTAACGCGAGTGATCCTGTCTCGTGAGCTCTCTATTGATGAAATTGCTGAAATTCGTAAGCAAGTTCCTGATATGGAATTAGAAGTTTTCGTTCACGGTGCATTATGTATGGCTTACTCAGGCCGTTGCCTGCTATCTGGCTATATCAATAAGCGTGATCCGAACCAAGGTACTTGTACTAACGCTTGCCGTTGGGAATATAAAGTCGAAGAAGGCAAAGAAGACGATGTGGGCAATATCGTTGAAAAATACACGCCAATCCCAGTTAAAAATGTTGAGCCTACTTTAGGTGTTGGCGCGCCAACAGATAAAGTCTACTTAATCGAAGAAGCGAAACGTCCTGGTGAATATATGACTGCGTTCGAAGATGAGCACGGTACTTATATCATGAACTCTAAAGACTTACGTGCAATTGAACACGTTGAGCAATTAACACAAATGGGTGTGCACTCTCTGAAAATTGAAGGTCGTACTAAATCCTTCTATTACTGTGCCCGCACAGCGCAAATGTATCGTCGTGCAATTGATGATGCCGTTGCAGGCAAACCATTTGATCCAACGTTGCTAACAACATTAGAAGGCTTAGCACACCGCGGTTATACAGAAGGTTTCTTACGTCGTCATACCCATGATGCGTACCAAACTTATGAATATGGTTATTCTGTCTCTGACACCCAACAATTTGTCGGTGAATTTACAGGTAAACGTGTAAACGGCTTAGCCGAAGTTGATGTTAAAAATAAATTTGTTTTAGGTGATAGCCTAGAATTAATGACACCAACCGGAAATATTCAGTTCACGTTAGGATCGCTGTTTAACAAAAAACAACAGCCAACAGATGTTGCACCAGGTAATGGTCACATGGTTTATTTGCCTGTTCCGGAAGATGTTGATTTAGATTTCGCACTGCTTATTCGCAACCTACAAGGTACAACAACACGTCAACCGCATAAGATTGATGCTGTAGAAGTGAAGTAAAGCGTCATAATCTGATTTAAAGTGGTCAATTTCAAATACAGATCACATCAATAATGATTTGTTTACCGTATCATCAGTTCCGAAAAATAAAGAACTAGAATGAATACAGTAAGACTAGGAACCACCTCCTTGGCAAATCCAATCTCCCTTGGATTTGCCTTTTCTTTTTTCACTTTCTTCTTTTTTCCTCATCGGCTTTGTCGTAAAACACTTTCCTTTTTCGTTATCCTTTGTAAAAAAAATAGTAATTTTCTCGATATCCATTACCTTTAAAAGAGTGATTCAATTAAAGGAACTCATCGATGAGTAAAATTAGTTTGCTAATTATTAATGGAAAAAATGCTAACAACGGTGCATTGAGAAAAGCCGTTTACCAATTACGTAACGAAGGTTTTAACCTCCAAGTAAGAGTCACATGGGAATCCAGTGATATACGGCGTTTTGTACAAGAAGCTATAAATATGAATGCAGAAACTGTCATTGCAGCAGGAGGTGATGGCACAATAAATAGCGTTGCATCTGAACTCATTCATCTTTCTCCTTCGTCTCTACCTACGCTTGGTATTATTCCATTAGGTACAGCAAACGATTTTGCTACCAGCGCACAAATTCCCCGTGATATGGAAAATGCGCTTAACCTAGCCGTTAAAGGTCGCTCAGTACCTATTGATATTATCAATGTGAATAAGACCCACTATTTTATTAATATGGCGTCTGGTGGCTTTGGTACAAAAATCACAACCGAAACACCCGAAGCGTTAAAATCAGCATTAGGTGGTGCGGCTTATTTTATTAATGGGCTTTTGCGTATTGATACTTTAAAAGCTGACTATTGCACCATTGAAGCTGAAAACTTTCATTGGAAAGGTGAGTCTCTTATTTTAGGTATCGGCAATGGTCGTCAAGCTGGTGGAGGCCAACAGTTATGCCCTGAAGCCTTAATTAACGACAATAAACTCAATATCACCATTGTAGAAGCTCACGAACTGCTCCCTTCTATTCTAAGTAGCCTGTTTGATCGTAAAAAGAATGACAAGATAATCGAGCTTGAAAGTCACTGGGTAAACATTAGCGCTTCTCATGAAATGGTATTTAATTTAGATGGAGAACCCCTTTTAGGGAATAAATTTGAATTTATTGTGTTACCTGAAGCGATCCACTGCCGGTTACCGCCTCAATGTGACTTGTTATCTTAATGTAGATAAATGACAATCACTCTCATCTCATCATGAACTGGAGTATGTAATGACTGATATAGTAAGTTTGTTAGGTGCTGATGCAAAATCATTATTAGACCATCGTTGCCAAACCATCCCGAGCGAAAATCTCTATCTGCCAGGTTCTGACTTTGTTGATCGTGTCATGATTGATAATAATCGCCCTAATAGCGTGTTACGTTCAATGCAAACCCTGTTTAATCACGGACGTTTAGCGGGAACGGGTTATCTGTCTATTCTACCTGTTGACCAAGGTGTTGAGCACTCTGCGGCAGCCTCTTTCGCAGCAAACCCTCTCTATTTTGATCCAAAAAATATTGTTGAATTAGCAATTGAAGCAGGTTGTAACTGTGTTGCCTCTACTTATGGTGTTCTTGCTTCTGTTTCTCGTCGCTATGCACACAAAATCCCTTTTCTTGTGAAATTAAACCACAACGAAACCCTAAGCTACCCAGCGCAATATGACCAAACACTGTATGCTAGCGTAGAGCAAGCCTTTGAAATGGGTGCTGTTGCAGTGGGTGCAACTATTTACTTTGGTTCACAAGAAAGCCGTCGACAAATTGAAGAAATTTCAATGGCCTTTGAACGTGCTCATGAATTGGGTATGGTCACTGTACTATGGGCTTATTTACGCAACCCAGCATTCAAAAAAGATGGCGTAGATTACCATGCAAGTGCAGATTTAACGGGTCAGGCAAATCATTTAGCGGCAACTATTGGTGCTGATATCGTTAAACAAAAAATGGCTGAAAATAACGGTGGCTTTAAAGCGATTGGTTTTGGTCATACTGATGAGCGTGTTTACACGAAACTCACTACTGAAAACCCAATTGATTTAGTTCGCTACCAATTAGCAAACTGCTATATGGGCCGTGCAGGATTAATTAACTCTGGTGGCGCTTCTGGTAATAATGACCTTGAAGATGCCGTTCGCACCGCCGTTATTAATAAACGTGCTGGCGGTATGGGGCTGATCTTAGGCCGTAAAGCGTTCAAAAAATCAATGAAAGACGGGGTTGCCCTGATTAATGCAGTACAAGATGTTTATTTGAATAAATCTGTCACTATTGCTTAATTAATAAGTTCAACGATGAAAGCCCCTTATTATTTAGGGGCTTTATTGTTACCACCAGCGATGAAAATGGTGTACAGGACCAAAACCTTGCCCAACCTCTAAACTATCCGCATGTTCTAGCGCTTGTTGTAAATAGGCTTTTGCTTGTTCAACACAAATTTGCCAATTAGCGACTTGAGGACGAATAGCGGCTAAAGCGGCTGAAAGCGTGCATCCTGTACCGTGGGTATTTTTCGTATTAACGCGTTTTGAGGTAAATCGCCACTCGCCATCTTGAGTAAATAACCAATCAGGACTTTCATCTTCAGTTAAATGTCCTCCTTTCATTAACACGGCTTTGCATCCTTGCTTTAGCAATGCATAACCTTGTTGCTTCATCGTTGTTTCATCTTGAGCGACTTCACAACCTAGCAGTGTAGCTGCTTCAGGTAAATTAGGTGTGATCAAATCAACCAACGGTAAAAGCTGACTGACCATTTTATTAACCGCATCAGGCTGTAATAGAGGATCACCGCTTTTTGCAATCATAACCGTATCAAGCACAACAAAAGGAATGGCATATTGCTGAATTTTGTCGCAAACCACATCAATAATTGAGGCATTAAAGAGCATACCTATTTTGGCGCTATCAATTCGAACATCAGACAAAACAGCATCTAATTGAGCTGCAACAAAATCAGGGGATAAATCATAGACACTACGGACACCACAGGTATTTTGAGCAACAAGTGCTGTCATTACTGTTGTACCATAAACACCCAGTGCGGAAAATGTTTTCAGATCAGCCTGAATACCTGCGCCACCACTAGGGTCAGTACCTGCGATAGACAATGCATTGAATCTCACTGATTAACTCCTCCTTTCACCAGTTACAGAAAAGTCGGACTCTGTTAATCAGCAGAGTTACCTTGACTTCCCTACGCTGGCATTATCCAGATCAGGTTATACGGGTTCATCTCAGCCATAAGGCGCCCCGAGCCAAAGCCTATAAATTCAGGCGATAAGGAGTATCGCATGCTCAAGATAAAGATGCTAGTTTGATAGCTAATCTCGATTTATTAACTCCCTACTTTTGAGGCTTGTTATTCAGTAAGATAAATCAGCTCAAGTAAAAGTTTGGCATTCCCGTATACCTAAACATCGTGATGAGATCAGAGAATTACCTCGTACTTTTTTCTGTAATCTTTTTAAAGTTCATAATATCGTCGTTACTGATGAAGAACAAATCTCTGATGGTAAAGGTTTTTGGGTTGATATGATTTTATGGGCTTTTAGCAAAGGCCATTATATTTATGCTTCAGATGGAACTGAGGAAGATAGACCACTATACTTAATTGGCAGTATTGAAGATTTCTATAATAACTGGGATGCTTTCTGCTGGGGCAAAGATCGCGATACTCATACCCATATCGGCTACTTATCATAAGCCAAGAAAAATTATCTCAATAATAAGTAATCTATTTCCTGAAAACATGTGAGTAAACATTATTCACACGTTTTTGCCTTAGGATAATCTGCACAAAAAATCGACACACCACTAAATAAAACTCACTTAACTTAAACAATTTATAAACCAACACGGAATTTTTCTTTTTTTTATTTAACTCTTTTTATTCATTACTTTATTATCCCGTCGAAAATAAATACTTTTTTTATAAGTTAATGTTATTAATATCAATTTTTACTAATATTTCAATAAATTTATAAAAATAGATATTTGGTCAATTTTTTATATTGAAAATGACTCATCTTAAATAATATCTCTTTATCCTTATTTATCAGCTATTTACTTTCAATCTAATAAAAACTTAATTTTAAATTAAAAACAATACGTTACCATTAAAAGATAACAATATTGAATGCTCCAAATAAATGCATTCATAAATATAACAAATTTATTTATTTTTTTTATAACCGATTCTTATCCCTTAAGATTTTAGTTAAGAAGTCAAGTTTCAGATACCTCTTATCTTAAATACTTGTCGATTAAATAACACTATTAGTAACGTTTATTTGTCATCACCAGAATCATAGCAATGCCGTACTCGGAGTTATATTATGTTTTCAACCTATTTTCACCCTAGCGTATTAGCAACTACGTTGTTTTCGCTTGCGTTAACAACTACTGCTTTCGCTTCTGAAAATAATTCAACCCCACATCAGATTATTACGACAGAAAACCACCAAACAACCAATAATATGTCTCAATCTAATAGCGAAGAGAGTTACTGGGGGAAATTCAAACGTAATATCAATCAGACTTGGGACAACGACCAATATAACTACTATTTGCCTGTGTGGACTTGGCATAACCGTTTTACTTACGATAAAGAAAAAACGGATCGCTATAACGAAACGCCTTGGGGTTTTGGTATGGGGAAATATCGTTATGACAATGATGGTGATTGGCACTCTCTTTATGCGATGGCATTTATGGACTCAAATAACCGAGTACAACCTATTATAGGTTATGGTTTTGAGAAAATGTGGTATCCCGGTGATAAAGACGGTTTCCGTATGGGGGCAGGATTTACACTAAGTATTACAGCACGCCATGAATATGACTATATTCCGATGCCACTGCCATTACCGCTAGTCTCTGTGGGTTACGGTCATCTTTCACTACAAGCAACATATGTACCTGGTACGTACAACAATGGTAACGTATTATTTGCTTGGTTACGTTGGCAATAATTTTCTTACTTTTTTCCTATCAGAAGAAATACAAACAATATAAATAAAACACAAAAAAACGCATCTAATGATGCGTTTTTTATTATCAAATAAGCCAATAATATTTAAATATCCTGGCTTGCTTGAGCATTCTCTGGTGCTTTCTTCATACGGGAAATCTTAAATCCAACCCACAAGAACGCAATCCAGAACGGCATTAAAATAACTGAAATATTCACTTGTGGCATAAATAAGATAATCACCAAAATCATGCATAAGAAAGCAAGGCAAATATAGTTACCATATGGATACCAAAGCGCTTTAAAGGAAGGCTCTACACCCTCTTTAATTTTTGTTGCTCTGAATTTTAAATTAGCTAAACAGATCATGATCCAATTAAGGACTAATGTTGTCACCACTAACGCCATTAATAGTTCTAATGCTTGATCGGGTAATAAGTAGTTAACTAAAACACCTAATGAAGTTGCAACTGCTGATAATAGTAATGACATCACAGGCACACCACGCTTATTCACACTAGCAAGTGAATGTGGTGCATTACCTTGTTTTGCCAAACCATAAAGCATACGGCTATTAGAATAAACGCCACTGTTATAAACAGATAATGCTGCTGTTAATACCACAGCATTTAAAATATTAGCGATTAAGAAATTATCCAAATTATGGAAAATCAGTACGAATGGGCTTTCACCTTTCACAACTTGAGTCCAAGGATAAAGTGAAAGTAGTACCAACAATGAACCGATATAAAAAATTAAGATACGATAAACAACTTGGTTAGTCGCTTTCGGGATGCTCACTTTCGGATTTTCAGCTTCGGCTGCAGTGATCCCCACCAACTCAAGCCCACCAAAAGAGAACATAACAATCGCTAAAGCCGACATAAAACCAGTAAAACCATGGGGGAAGAAACCTAACTCCCATAAATTGCTGACCGATGCTTGTGGGCCACCATTACCGCTGGCCAGTAAATAGCTACCAAATAAAATCATACCGACTATCGCCAACACTTTAATAATGGCAAACCAGAATTCTGTTTCACCATACATTTTGACGTTAATCAGGTTAATTAAGTTAATTGCGACAAAGAAGATAGCCACAGAAACCCAAACAGGGATATCGGGTAACCAATAGTTAATGTATTTTCCTGCGGCAGTTAACTCTGCCATACCGACAAGAATAAACATCACCCAATAATTCCAACCAGATAGGAATCCAGCAAAAGGGCTCCAATATTTATTAGCAAAGTGACTAAACGAGCCCGCAACTGGCTCTTCGGCAACCATTTCGCCCAGTTGGCGCATGATCATAAACGCAATAAAACCACCAATAGCATATCCTAATATTACTGATGGGCCCGTCATATTAATGGTTTGCGCTATACCAAGAAACAGACCAGCGCCGACAGCACCACCCAGCGCAATGAGCTGGATATGTCGATTTTTTAGACCGCGCTTAAGTTCTGTCTGTTGCGACTTTCTCGCCATACATCCTCTTCTCTTATTATTTTATCAACTTAACATGTAAACTAATATTTACGATTTTGTTTATTTCAAGCCCCCATTAAAACACTAATCTGACTTGAATAACAAATACATTTTATGCTAGGCGAAAAATAATAAGAAAAGTGATTTTCTAGCTATGTTTGGAGGGGAATAATGTGGTAAACCGACAAAGACCTTGCTGAAAATCTTCTCCGCGATCGCAAAAGTTATCTAAAGCCATAAGATAGAGACCAAAGCTGATGGCTAATGCAATAATTAAACTAATAATTATTTTCTTTGCGTTCAATTTAAAATCCTTTAAATACATTTTGTTAGTATGATGAATAACATTATAAGCATTCGCTTAAATACGATAACAACACGGGGAGTTGTTGTTATAAAATTCGCAATCAATTATCTCTATGAGTAAATTTAGCATACCTTTCATAATGAAAGGTAAACGCTTCCTCGACAGACTCTCGATAATTTGTACTTTTTTTCTTTAAACAGTCGGCAAAATGAACACTTTTTATTTTAATTACACATTTTGCCAACGAGAAGAGATAGCTATCCATTAATATGGATTTCTCTGTCTGCCACTTTTTGTATAAGATTAGGGAGTTAATTTTGATTTTTACCTTAACTTCATTGATAAAATGGAACTGTAATGCCACAAGATAATCATCTCGCATTAGTTTGCGCGCTAAGTAAATGGATTGAGGAGCATTTAGGCCGTGTTATCCATCTTGAGGAGTTGGCGGCTTATTCTGGGTATTCTCTTTGGCACATGCAGAAAATCTTTAAAGAAGTCACAGGCACCTCTTTAGGAAAGTATATTCGTCAACGTAGACTTGCTGGCGCTATCCATTTATTACGTACAAGTGAACGTTCTATCTTTGATATCGCCCTCGATTTTGGCTTTGGTTCACAATCTCACTTTACTTATATGTTCCGTAAAGAGTATGGCATTACGCCTTTCGACTTTCGGCAAAATCAAGAGATCGTATTAGAAACCAAACAACCTTTACATTTACAATCACCTTGTTGTGATTAACCCTTCTATTTGTGTGGCATTATGCAGATAGCCTTAAATGTCACATAAATAATACTCAAGCTATGTGATGATAGACCGCTTCGTCCTTCCTTTATCATGATTGCTTTTATTTTATATGGGGATGCTAATGAGTATTAAGCTTATCGCTATTGATTTAGATGGAACCTTACTCAACAAACAACACGAAATCACACCCGAAGTACAAGATGCTGTTCAACGAGCCAAAGAAGCGGGTGTTAAGATTGTACTGGCTTCAGGGCGCTCTTTTAATGGCATCTCCCCTTATTTAAAAATACTCGGTCTTGATACTTCGGATTGTTACTGTATTAGTAATAATGGTAGCCAAATTCATCAAGCAGATAATGGTGAAGTCATTATTCAGGATTTACTCAATTTTGAAGACTACCTCTATTTTGAAAATCTCGCTCGTGAGATAGGCGTTCATTTTCACGTCATTAGTGACAATAAAATTTATACCACTAATCGCCATATTAGCCATTTCACCTGCCAAGAGGCGTTCTTATCTTGGACACCGCTTTATTATCGCCCTCTTAATGAAATGCAATCTGATATGTATTTTAGTAAATTTATGATTGTTGATGCCCCTGCCGTTTTAGATAACGCCATCCAATATTTGCCCACTAACATTTACGAACAATACAGTATATTACGTAGTGCCCCTTATTTTATTGAAGTGCTAAATACCCATGTCAATAAAGGAAGTGCTGTCCAAAAAGTAGCTGAACATTTAAAAATTACGCCAGAAAAAATTATGTGTATCGGTGATCAAGGTAACGATTTAGCCATGCTGAAATATGCAGCTTTAGGGGTTGCCATGGGCAATGCACCTGACGAAGTGAAAAAAGTCGCCAAATTCGTCACACTTTCTAATGAAGAGCACGGTGTTGCAGTCGCTATTAATAAATTTATTTAAACACGATCTTTTTTGTGTTTTATCGCGAATGTCTACAAAATTATATAGTAATTGTGATCCTTAGTAGAGGATCACACTGCTTTTTGACCAAAAATATAGCCTTTTATTATTCTATAATTGCTGTTAAATAAGCGTTAAATCTGCCTTTCTTCTTACATATCCTTCAGAATTTGTTACTATCAATTCACTTTTCGTTATTCAAACTGCGTTTTTACAACATATTCAGCTATTAAATAGGCTAAAAGTAGAATAACACATATAAATCATTAATATATTTTCTTCACAGACAGGTAGTTTTAGTTATGCTTTCTACAAAAGACATGCTCGTTCTTGGAATGATGGTTTTTGCACTCTTCCTCGGCGCTGGTAATATTATTTTCCCCCCTATGGCGGGTTTTCAATCGGGAAACCTCTGGTTTAGTACATCCTTAGGTTTTCTTGTTACGGGTGTCTTACTCCCTTTCCTTACTTTGGTTATTGTAGCAATTCGTGGACGTGGTGAGCGCCTTTCTGTTGATTTACCTTCATGGGTTGCCGTCATTTTCTGGGTAGCACTGTACCTTATCGTAGGCTCTACTTTTGCGATGCCTCGTGTCACCAATACCGCTTATGAAATGGGTTTCTTACCTTTAGGGCTTATTGAAAAAAATACGGCAACACATCTTACTTTTGCACTTGTGTTCAATATCACAAGTATGTTCTTCATGCTAAAACAAGGTACGATGATAAGTGCTATTGGTAAGTTTATGACTCCAGCACTGTTAATCTTACTGGTTGTTGTAGGCATTGCCGTTGTCGCAAAACCTATTTCACCTATCGGTGAACCAACAGGCCTTTATGCTGTTAATGGTTTCTTCTCTGGCTTTATAGACGGTTACCAAACCATGGACGTCCTTTCTGCTATGGCATTTGGTGGTATTGTTGCACGAGCGCTGTATACCAAAGGGATAACTGAACCTCGCCAAATCGGTTTTATTACCGTAAAGGCCGGATTGATATCAGTTTTACTGTTAGCTGCACTTTATCTATGCCTTTTCTATTTAGGCGCCACTAGCCATTCTGTTTCTGTTTTTGCAGATCCTGCACTCAATGCAACTAATGGTGGTCAGATATTCTCTCGCTATGTTGATGCCTTATTTGGCCCTATTGGTACTTGGCTAATGGGTGGAATTGTTTTATTAGCGAGTATGACTACACTCGTTGGTGTAACAAGTGCGGCGGCTGATTATTTTGCGACATTCCACCATCGCTTAGGCTATCGCTTTTGGGTTGTTGTCTTTACATTAATGACAACAATTGTATCAACGTTCGGCCTTGATACTTTATTACGTGTGACCATTCCTGCGTTATTAATGATTTATCCAACATCAGTCACATTGGTATTGCTACAATTTATTCGTAATAAATTAAAATCACCGCGCTTTACCTATCGTTTTACTATTGCCATCATCGTATTAATGAGTCTTTTCGACACATTGAAACAATTAAAGTGGTTAAATGCTGACTTACTACAATTATTTAGCTATATCCCGCTTTCTGATTATGGGCTAGGTTGGGTATTACCTGGTGTGATAGCTTTCGCGATCTCATTAATAGTGAGTTTAAATTTGAAAGAAGAGCCACGCTCTGTAGAAAATACTGCGCAATAATCAGCGTGTAACACATCATTCGTCACACAGATTAAAAAAGCGTCTTCTCAATTTTATATTGGAGGCGCTTTTTTATTATTTATATTTTCTCCCCATAACAGGAGGTGTTAAGTTCGGTATTTCTCAATTAACGCTTTTAAAATCGCCTCTGATTGTGCATCAGGAATACCATCTGCTCTTGTAGCCCTAAAGTGCATTTGAAAAGCTTTCACTACTTTTAACGCCTTTTCATCTAATACACCATTTGTTGGCGTCTGATAACCATATTGTTGTAATAATTTTTGAAAACTTGCTATATCAACGGGTTCAAAGGGATCTCGACCAGCCAAATACAATTGTACTAGCTGTTTATCAGGCCAGGCTCCTATTCCTTGACTTGCCAACCTTTCCCAAGGGAATAAAGGACCAGGATCGACTTTTCTTAGAGGCGCAATATCACTGTGGCCTAAAACATTTTGAGGTTTGATGCCATAACGTGTAATTATATCTTTCATCACTACTGAGATCGTCACTATTTGATCTGCGGTATAAGAATACCAATACCTAAACTTACCCTTGTCACGGTAACCAAGATTAACGATTTCAATACCAATAGAGCAATTATTTAAGCTAGTTGCTTCTCCCCATTGACTAACTCCTGCATGCCAAGCGATTTGTTTTTCATCCACTAAAGAGATAACAACAGGTTTTCCATTAATAGACGAAGGGTGTGTAGGGATCAAATAATGGCTACTGACTCGACCATCAGTAAGTACCTTAAGTGAGCGTTCATCATCTAGTGCGGTATAATGCATCACAAGATATTTTACACACTCATTAGCGTCCTGTTTATTAGGAATAATTTTAGCTATGTAATCGCCCCTATCAATAAACTCTGATTGTTTGGCACAACCGGTTAAGATGCTTATTGCAATAAATAATCCTATATAACATCGACTAAATCGCATTTCTGATCCTTGATTAACTATTCCCAAAGTTAAATTGTAATAAAAAAACCCATATTAAAGAATATGGGTTTTGAGTTTTGTCGTTTTTTTGTTATTTATTTCAATTATTGCTTACTTTTTCACATCGAACTAAAGGCTCATCTGGAATGATATTATTTTCCCAGATACCGTCTTCAATATCAGCTTGTAATTCTGGATATTGGCGTATATCAAAAGTTGGCAATAAACCGGCTTGTCGTTGTTGGTTATAATCTTTGACTAATTTTAATGCGACACCAGAAAGTAAGATAATGGCAATTAAATTCGTCATTGCCATTAATCCCATAGAGAGATCAGCCATTTTCCAAACAAGGGGCATATCTGCTAAAGCCCCGAACATCACCATCGCTAATACTGCGAAACGTAAAAGGAATAACCCCGTTGTATGATTACGTCCCAGAAAAATCATATTACTTTCAGCGTAAGCATAATTGGCAATAATCGACGTAAAGGCAAAGAAGAAAATAGCAATAGCAATAAAGGTACTTCCCCAACCGCCAACGCTTGATGACAGTGCTAATTGTGTCAATTGAATACCGTTAATACCATCAGGATAACTATCAAGTACTCCTGATGACAAAATGATCACCGCTGTTGCGCTACAGATAACCAATGTATCCATAAATACACCAAGCATTTGAATATATCCTTGAGATGCAGGATGTGGCGGATAAGGTGTGGCAGACGCAGCAGCATTAGGCGCAGATCCCATCCCTGCTTCGTTAGAAAATAAGCCTCGTTGAATACCTTGAGTCATTGCTTGGCTAATGCCATAACCGACTGCGCCGGCTGCTGCTTCTTGTAAACCAAAAGCACTTTTAAAGATTAAGAGGAAAACCTCAGGTAAGCGGTCAATATGATCAGCAACAACCCAGAATGCCAATAATAAATAAGCTGTTGCCATAATAGGAACAACTAATTCTGCAACACGAGCAACCCAACGTAGACCACCAAAAATAATAAACCCACTGGTTGCCACTAAAAAGATACCGACATAAAATGGATCAAAATTAAAGGCTGATGCTGTCGCTTGCGCGATCGAATTAGCTTGAACTGCATTAAAAACTAAACCAAAAGCGATGATTAAGAAAATAGCGAAGAGAACGCCCATCCAGCGCATTTTCAATCCCTTCGTCATATAATAAGCGGGGCCTCCGCGGTAATTACCCTCATCATCTTTTGTTTTATAAAGTTGTGCTAATGTACTTTCAATTAAAGATGTTGCCATACCGATTAGAGCAACAACCCACATCCAAAAAATAGCGCCAGGTCCACCTGCAGTTAATGCAATGGCGACACCGGTCAAATTTCCTGTCCCCACGCGCGCAGCTAAACTTGTGCATAATGCCTGAAAGGAAGAGATCCCTGATTTATCTGACTTATGGCTATTTTTTAAAATAGAGAACATATGGCTAAAATGTCGGATTTGTATAAATCCAGTACGAATAGTAAAATAAATACCGACTCCTAAGAGTAAGTAGATAAGGGCATATCCCCATAAAATGTTATTTGCAACGTTTATTAGCCCAGTCAAATTAATCCCCCTGTATGATAACGTATATAACCTATCCTTACATCGCTATTGAAATAAAACGAATAAACACCGTGTAATAGAATCAATTAATGATTCGAGTATATCTTAATGTAATATCAAAAATTACTGAGTGAAAAGCGAATTAAATGTAACACAAGATTGTGCACCATGTATATTTTTTGTTTATTTTTTTACATTTTAGTATTTTAATTTAATTATTTCATTAACCAAAACAAACAGTAGCTTAAAATAAAAAAACCATATATATCATTGAGATAAATAACTTTCTCTTTATTTCCATTAACTCAAAACAGAAAAATAAACACTTTAGTAATGAAGTTAATCAGTCATTTTAGAAAAAAAACAAATAGCTTAAAAAAACATCAGACAATAACTTTCTTTATTTATCTAAAATAAGATCAAAGACGAAAAATCAAAATGATTTGGTAAAGTAATATTTTGAAATATTGATTAATCAATATTATTATTAACATTTAAGAAATAAGCTTTTATGTAACAATTAACAATAAACATTTTATATCGCTTAATCGATAAAATACTTTAATATTAATAAGATATTGAAATAAGAAAAAAAGTATACTTTATAATTTTCTTATAGTTTTATCCAAATATTTAGATTCTAATATATCTTTTCATTTCTCATTTTTACGAATTCTATTGATGGATTTTCTTTCTATTTTTTATTCACTAACTATTCATTAATAGCACTCTTTTTTTTTTGAACAGGAAATAAAATTTAATAAATCTTTATTTTTTATTAATAAAAAAATGAAGAATCACGTAAATTTACTTATTAACCATTTGGTTAATTTTATTTATACTACATTTTTCCCTGGTGTTGTATTATTTTTCGCCCTGTTTCCCCAACAGGGCATTTTTTTATCTTAATATTTCAGTATCTTACTGCAACCCATTGTCAAGCAATACAAAATAAATCCGAGGTAATAAGCTCTTAATAAATTAAAAATATTTATCTATTTTTAATGCAAAATTCATTGTTTTTTTCATTGATCTAAATCAAGATAAACATTATATTTATTTACTCTTTATGAGAATATTTGTTTTTTATGCTATTTCAAAAATCAATTTAGTAATTTAAATAAATGCGATTTTTATCATTTGCATTATATTTATTAACTATAAAGTAGTATACCCATTAGTAAATGATATTATTTATTGCTATATTTAATGTTATTGATTAAAAATCCACCTAAATAAAACACACCTTTTTTATCATTATATAATGACTAATATCTTTATTTACTTGCATTAATAAGCATGCTCTTTTACCTTATCCCTATTGTTATAGGAGAGGAATGATGGGTTATAATCTTTCAGAATTAACACAGGAAGAAAAAGACAAAATAAATGTAAGTTTGGCGGCTTCTGGCGTTGCCTTTAAAGAGCGATATAATATGCCTGTTGTTGCTGATACCGTCTTAAGAGAACAGCCTCAAGCTTTCCATGCTTTTTTTCAAGAAAGGCTGGTGTTTTATCGTACAAGAAGCCAACACTATTCTCGTTTGCCTTATGAACCTCAAATGAAAAAATAATTAAACGTTGTTTATTATTTTTAATCGCAAAAAAAAGAGATAAACCTCCGTTTATCTCTTTTTACAATCTATCAATAACGAAAAAGTATCACTTGTTTATTATTTAGGTGAAACATAAGTGATGGTGTTGTCGTCACAATTAACTTGAACATTGTAACGAAGATCGGTTCTCGCCCCTCTGACATTTAATACCATCTGATAATTATTATCCATCTTGATAACTTCATTAGCATTAATACTTGCCACAGGCTTTGGACCTAACGCCTTTTTATCCTCTTGCCAACGAGGGAGGCGATTTTGTAGATAATCATTTTTCACTCTAGTAACAAGTTGATTATTATCTAAATTAACACAACTCGAAAAGGGTGCAGAGCGCACAATATCTTTATTAACATTATCGACACTTTCTGCAAATGCTCCAAAAGAAACGGCAAGTAAAAGAGCTGCACCAAGTATCCCTGTTTGACCTGCTAACTTGCTTAATTTCATATAACCTCCCGAAAATATCCCTTAAAACAGGATGTATTTCCATTAAGCATAGCATAGGGTTAACAACATATTTGTGACATTTGTTAAAAAAATGTTTTATTCATTCTCGTCGTCAAATATGATAGAAACCGATTCACGAGTTATGTGTTTCTCTCTTAATTCTTGAGCAACCCATTGAATAGCCTCTCCACTGCTCATTCCCTCAGCCATAAGAGATTGAATTTTTTCTACTGCTTTTTGTTGTTCTTCATGTGTTAATGTAGGCATTCCTAGAAACATAATGTTACTCTTATCTTTATCAACTTCTATTTTGTATTTACATGAACGTAATCTATTTGATTACAATTCATTGTGCGAATGATACTACATACTTTGTTTACATGGTCATAAGATAGATATGCAATTACAACAACGTGAACTCACTTATACCCCAGACCTAGCATTACGGATATTCTCTCCCATTGCTTCATTGCCTTGGTCTAGTTTACTTCATTCTGGCTTTGCCGAACATCCTCATAACCGTTTTGATATTATTGTCTCTGATCCTCTTGTCACTTTAGAAACACGCAAACAAACCACAACAATCAAAGAAAAAAATGGCACAGTCAAACGTTCTAAAAAAGATCCTTTTACACTGCTACAACGTGCATTAGAACAGTTTAATTTTCATCCAGAACATAATGACTCATTACCGTTTTTAGGCGGTGCTTTGGGTATTTGGAGCTATGACTTAGGTCGTCGCATTGAAAAATTACCTGAAAACGCTAAAAATGAACTCAATTTTGCAGATATGGCGATTGGAATTTATAACTGGGCATTAATTGTTGACCACCAATTAAAAAAAGCCACTTTAATCAGCTATGACAATATTGATGACCGCTTACAGTGGCTAGAAAATCAAGCCCCCGAATCGGTCGATACTCATTTTTCCTTAACCACAAACTGGCAATCAAATATTAGCAATGATGAGTACAACGAAAAAATTGCTAAAATTCATCAATACTTACTTTCTGGTGACTGCTATCAAGTTAATTTAGCCCAACGTTTTTGCGCAAATTATACTGGTAGTGAATGGAGTGCATTCTTAACATTGAATAAAGCAAATAAAGCACCGTTTTCGTCTTTTATGTGTTTACCTAATAATTTTGTGTTAAGTGTGTCACCTGAGCGTTTTATTCATTTAGCGGATAATAAAATAGAAACATGTCCTATAAAAGGAACACTACCTCGCAAAACAACGCCAGAAGAAGATGATGAACAAGCTCTACTTCTCCAAAACTCACGTAAAGATCGCGCTGAAAATTTAATGATTGTTGATCTTATGCGTAATGATATTGGAAAAGTTGCGGTTACAGGTTCCGTTAAAGTACCAGAATTATTTGTAGTTGAGCGTTTTCCTGCGGTACACCATTTAGTCAGTACCGTTACAGCACAACTTCCCTCGCATTTAATGCCAACAGATTTATTAAAAGCAGCGTTTCCCGGCGGTTCTATCACTGGCGCGCCTAAGATCAGAGCTATGGAAATTATTGAAGAATTAGAACCACATCGACGTCATGGATATTGTGGTGCTATCGGCTATATTAGCTTTTGTGGCACAATGGACACCAATATCAGTATTCGTACATTATTGACGGAAAAAAATAAGATTTACTGCTGGGCTGGTGGTGGTATTGTTGCTGATAGCGTTGCTGAAAAAGAGTACCAAGAAACATTCGATAAACTTGGGAAAATATTAACTGTTTTAAGTGAGCCTACTATCGATGACCCCCATTGATACCTTTATCAATCGTTTTCAACTCACATTACCTGATGATAAGGTAAATCAGTCGCCCCATACTCAAAAAACGGCAGCAGTCTTGTTGCCGATTATCAATAAACCTAATCCAACCTTATTATTAACAGAACGAGCGTCAACGTTGCGCTCTCATGCAGGGCAAGTTGCGTTACCCGGAGGTAAACGAGATCCTGAAGATATCAATCTTATTGCAACTGCATTAAGAGAAGCACATGAAGAAATCGCTATCCCTCCCAGTGCGGTATCCGTTATTGGCCAATTAGCGCCTTTACAAAGTTCTAGTGGATATCTCGTCACCCCTATTGTAGGGGTTATTCCTGCCGGCTTACCTCTACGCCATAACCCTGCTGAAGTCGCATCTATCTTTGAAATGCCACTAAGTCACGCACTTAACGCCCAACATTATCAACCCCTCGATTTTCACCGTTCTGGTAAAAATCACCGTATCTATTTTTATCCCTATAATGGGCATCTAGTCTGGGGATTAACCGCAGCCATTTTGCATAAACTCGCCTTACATATCACTTAATACAATATTTTATATTCAGCTTGTGCTTTTTATCATCACCTTCACAACTGTACTTAGCTATTTTAAAAAAATGTTGTAAACTACATCATTAACGGGACGATATAATCGTAAAAACGATCCCTTTACTATAAATAACTATATTTTATTCTTTTTAACCCTCTCTCTTATTATTAAGGAGTCTGACGTGATTAGCGTTTTCGACATGTTTAAAGTGGGCATCGGACCTTCTAGCTCTCATACCGTAGGGCCAATGAAAGCGGGTAAAGAATTTGTCGATGATTTAGTCAACCAGGAATTGATTGCGTCTGTCACTCGCGTAGCTGTTGATGTTTACGGCTCCTTGTCTTTGACAGGCAAAGGTCACCATACTGATATCGCCATTATTATGGGATTAGCAGGTAATGCACCCGCGACTGTCGATATTGACAGTATTCCCGGCTTTATTCGTAACGTTGAAGAAACCGGTAAACTATCATTAGCAAATGGCTTAAAAGTTGTCGACTTCCCAGCAGAAAGTATGCATTTCAGTAATGACAACCTCTCATTACATGAAAATGGTATGACTCTTCATGCCTTTTCTGGCGACGAAGAAGTGTATAGAAAAACTTACTACTCTATTGGTGGTGGTTTTATCGTTGATGAAGAAAATTTTGGTAAATCAACACTTAATAGTAAACCAGTTTCATACCCTTATGCTAGTGCAGAAGAGTTATTAAAGCACTGCAAAGAAACAGGTTTATCCATTTCTAGCTTAATGATGAAAAACGAGCTAGATCTGCACACACAAGCAGAAATTAATGCTTATTTCGCAGATGTTTATAAAACAATGCAAGAATGTATTGAGCATGGTTTAAATACAGAAGGTGTATTGCCAGGGCCATTACGTGTACCTCGCCGTGCAGCAGCGTTAAATCGTTTATTAACATCAAGCAACAGCCTGTCAAACGATCCCATGAAAGTCGTTGATCTTATCAACATGTTTGCACTGGCCGTGAATGAAGAAAATGCCGCAGGCGGGCGCGTTGTAACAGCACCAACTAACGGCGCATGTGGTATTGTGCCAGCAGTATTAGCTTACTACGATCGTTGTATCGAACCAGTTACACAAGAAACTTACTTACGTTATTTCTTAGCATCAGGAGCAATTGGTATTCTTTACAAAATGAATGCCTCTATTTCAGGTGCAGAAGTGGGATGTCAAGGTGAAGTCGGTGTTGCGTGTTCAATGGCTGCCGCAGGACTCGCTGAATTATTAGGTGGAAGCCCAGAGCAAGTCTGTATTGCCGCTGAAATCGGTATGGAGCATAACCTTGGCTTAACTTGTGATCCTGTTGCAGGCCAAGTTCAAGTTCCTTGCATTGAACGCAATGCTATTGCTTCTGTTAAAGCCGTTAATGCCGCACGTATGGCTATCCGTCGTACCAGTGAACCTCGTGTTTCTCTCGATAAAGTCATTGAAACTATGTATGAAACAGGTAAAGACATGAATGCTAAATACCGTGAAACATCACGCGGTGGTCTGGCAATCAAAGTACAATGTGACTAATTAACCTTTTTCGACAAAAAGCCATTCATTTTGAATGGCTTTTTTATGGTTATTAATTTTATTCTTATTTATCTTTTAACCTATAAATAAAGAAAAACAAAAAAAATAATATTTAAAACCAAATAACCTCTATTTTTACACTCTAAATTTTTATTTTCATATTTTTATTAAATATAAAATATACGTATTAAATATAGGTGTATTAAATATAGATTCATTTAATGTCCATTTAATATTTAGAGAAATTAAAGCTTATTATTTTTAGGTGTATTATCTTAATTTAAAAATTAATTTTTTATCATAAATATAATTTAAACCCATTGTTTATTATAGGGTTAATAATTTATCACATTGATATTTATCCTTTTTTTAACAATAACAAAACAATTTTAATATATTTAAAATCGTCACCTTTAATAATGATAATTATTATCAATATCATCTTTAAAATATAATAAATAATATGTTGCCTTTCAGAAATAATATGTTATCTTCTGCACCAAGTCATTGGGGAGTAGCCTGTCTTAAAATAAGAATTATTATTCTAAGAAATCTGTATCAACATACTCGCTTATTTTCATCTAGCGTGGTGCAGATGCCGTAATACGGTTGGCAAGACCATAGACACATAATTGTACTTCTTTGGTTGGGGGTCAATTGTGTGTATATGGAAATACCCCAACCGAGGCTTTATTATGAGTTTCTATGCTACTATCATCCTCGCCCTAGCCCTTTCTATGGACGCATTTGCTGTTGCAGTCTGTAAAGGTGCCACATTACATAAACCTCGTTTTCGTGAAGCACTCCGCACTGGATTTATATTTGGTATTATTGAAGCCAGCACCCCCGTTATTGGTTGGGCGTTAGGTTTATATACTAGCCAATATATTATTCAATGGGATCATTGGGTCGCTTTTGGACTACTATTTGTACTCGGTAGCCGTATGATTTATCAAAGCGTAAAACGTGGTGATGAGTGCCCTTGTGAAGAAAATGCACCACAACGCCACGGCTCACTGTCTTTAATTGCAACAGGTATTGCAACAAGCCTTGATGCAATGGCAATTGGTGTTGGTTTAGCGTTCCTTCAAGTCAATATCGTTCATACTGCAATGACGATTGGTATGATGACCATGATTATGGCTACATTGGGTATGCTAATCGGTCGCTATGTTGGCCCAGTGCTTGGAAAAAAAGCAGAAATTATTGGTGGGATCGTATTAATTGCTATTGGCTTTAATATTGTATTCGAACATCTTGAATTATTTATGTACGCTAAATAAGTGTCAGTCTAATCGAGCCCAATAAAAAGCTTAGGTTTGAAATATTACGCCTAAGCTTTTTACTTACATCATAAAATATTTGTTATTTTTCGTTATTAAGCATGACGTTGGTAAACACGAATTAAAAAATCTGTTTCACATTCAACCTGTGCACTGTCAGCCAATTGTTTTTTTACTTCTTCACTTGCTCGCCATGCAAAAGGCGTCATCTGCAATAAATCACTTGCTTGCTTGCCGTTTAAATTCATCATATAAGCAACTTGATGTTCTGATACTTTATTAAATCCCTCAAAATGTTCTTCTTTTAATGGATGAAGATGTACGTCTGAATATATCAATGCTTTTAATTGATAGAGATGACGAGGCGCGGGTGTAACTGTAATAATATAACCATTATGTGCAATCACTCTTGCTAATTCATCACTATTACAAGGCGCATAAATACGAATAACTGCATTTAAAGAAGCATCACAAAAAGGCAAACGCTGACTTGATGCTACACAAAAATGAATTGATGAATAACGTTTAGCAGCAGATTTAATCGCAACTTTAGAAACATCTAAACCATAAACTTGTGGATTATGTAATTTTAAATTTTGATAAAACTGGTTAGTGTAATAACCTTCACCACAACCAATATCCAACACAACGCTATTCTTTTCAGGCAATAATGTTTGTACTAAATCAGCCACTTTATCTCTCATTGGCTGGTAAAAGCCTGCATCTAAAAATTCACGGCGAGCATTTATCATTTCAGCGCTATCACCCGGCTCTTTCGAGCGTTTAAATTGCACTGGTAGCAAATTCACATACCCTTCTTTCGCACAATCAAATTGATGATTGTTTTCACATACCCAACTGTGTGCCCGAAGAGAAAGTGCCTGATAACATAATGGACATTGATAAGACATAGTAATATTTTTGTATAACCCCGGATAAAATTGAGAAAGATAATAACATACCTCTCTCAATCATGCGGAAAACCTTATTTTTATTTTTTGCCTTACGTCTCGCTTTCTATGCTAAGTCGCTCAGCAAGCATAATTATCAAATGATCAACTTCGTTTTAGTTTTTCAGTATTAGCAATAAATAGCGCAATAACTAACAGTAAAATTGCACCTGATTGAATTAACGTATCAACTGAGTTTTTATGCTCAACAATAATTAGACGTACAATTGCGGTTATACCGATATAAATAAAATATCTAAGTGGAAAATGCCCACCAGATAAAAAATATTTAACAATAAGTGCAATAAACTCAAAATAAAGAAAGTAGATTAAAATACCTTCGAGTAGTTGATAAGAGGACTCTTCGGCACCTAAATTAAATAATAATGAAGCAATTACATACGTTTCTTTTATAAGAAAACTGACTAATACAATCGCTAAAATAAGTAACCCAATATTAAGCACCCACTGTAATATGGTAGCAATACATTTCAGTAAGTCTTCGCTTGATTTTCTCATATAAACTATAACCTAATGGGATCATTCCATGATGTGTAAAAATGATAAAAATGCCTATTAGGCAATTCGAATAAATTTTAAAGGATTTATGCATTCACTACATCATTTTTTTATCTTTTAGAGCCTAAAAACCCCAAATAATGATGCAATAATCGCAATATTTGCTTTTAAATTTCAACTTATAAGCTTGTTTACTTATACTTAATTTAAGCGCTAATTTATTGAAAAGGCAAACTATGGCTAACAAATACCTTGTTGCAATTGATTTATTAGAAGATAACAGAATTCAACGTATGATCGCAGATATTCAATTTCTTGGTTCAAAACCAGAAAATTATTTCCATTTTATTACAGTGATGCCTAATTTACGCTCTTTAGAAGCTTATGGGCTTAATTGTGACAGCCCTTCTGTCGTTGAAAAAAAACAACAAGCTTTAATTTTATTAACTGAGAAATTAGAGCGATGTGTAAAACAACAATTTAACCTACCCAAAGAGCAATATCAATGCCATGCCGTTATTGGCACACCCAACTATAATATTCTAGAGCTAGCTGAAAATATTGATGCTGACACTATCATTATAGGTTCAAGCTCACGCAATCAACGTAATATATTGTTAGGCTCTACTGCGGATTATATTGTCAATAACACCTCACGTTCAGTGATGGTTATTCGTAAGTAAAGTCACTTGCGCGCTTCTCTTTTGGCAATAATACTAAATCAATTATTGCCAAAGCTATTAGCGTATTCTTATTACAAATAGCACTAAAAGTACTTTTATTTTTTTGTTTCAATGCATTAATTTGTTAAATTATGGTTCAAAAAACAAAATTTTCATACCTGTTTTAATTTCCATATTTACATTAATTCTACTCAAAAGATAAAGATTGTCCTGCATTAAAATCTTTCGCATTAAGATATCTTCGCCCTAATACGCCAGTACAATGACATCCATACACATCAATATTTTTGTCTATTGCTTTTTTAGCGCGTTGTAATGCAAAAGGCGTTGCACAACGCAGATGTAGCCCTCCTACAATCGCTTGAATTTGGCTATTCCCTGTTATTTTTTTTGCGTGCTCAATAATGGATTCAATACCAGAATGACTACAACCGGTTATAAGCACTAAACCTTTCTTTCCTTGCCAAACCAGAAAACTATCATCAAGCACGTAATCATTTTCCTCACCTGATTCATGAATAATAACGCCATAGCGTTTATTCACTTGTCGTTGAGTTACCTGCCCTGAATAGATAAATTTTTCGTCAATTGTTAACGGAGTTTGCGTTAATTCAAAAGAAAACTGAGCTTCAAGTTTTGCTCGATCAAATAAAGGTGCTAAACGTTTAAATTTAATATTTTTATTACCTAAAAAAAGCGCTGAATAGCGGACTGAAAATAGGTAAGGATGAGCGACAATTCGTGGTTTATGAGTAAAAAAATCGACTGGTAAGTGTGTTAAGCCACCGAAGTGATCATAATGCCCATGAGAAACAACAATTGTTTTTAGTGTAGTTAAGTCAATCCCCATTTTTTTTGCGTTTGAGATAAACGTTAGATCTTTTCCTGTATCAAAGAGAATATTAGTTTGATACTCATCATCTTCCAACAAGAATGACAGACCTGGGTAATGACTAAGTTCAGGATTAATTGATTTGTTTTCTAGTAATGCAGTGATTTTTAACATAGGGATTTTTTAATTATTATCAGGAGATCATTTATAGTCATTAAGAAAATTTTTCCAAATATAAAACATGCTGATTAACATGGTTAATTTATATCTCTAGTTACATAATCGCTGTTATGTGTTAGCTAAACATAACAGCGATAACACTAGACCTACAAATATTCTTATTTAACGCTTATAGGTACATTAGACTTATCTTACTACCATAACAGAACGCTTTGCATAACGTGTAATATCTGCAGCAGTTGAACCTAAATAATAAGAATCATCTTCAGGATTATGCGAACCAATCACGATTAAATCTGCGTTTACTTCATCGGCAACCTGCAATATGACATCTCGTGGTGTGCCTATGCAAATATGTGTTTGCATTCTATCTTCAGGTAAATCAAACCGTTCAATAATTTTTTTTAGCTCTTTCTTAGCTGACGTTTTTAAGCATCCTTGATCTAATTGATCACCGCTCATAACTAGTCGATAATAAGAAGATTGTGGAAGCTTCGGGAGTACATACAAAAAGTGAACATAAGGATCTTCATTTTTTGCAATGTCTTCCACTAACGGAATTGCTTTGTTCATCAGGTTATCTTCATCAATATCAATGGGAACCAAAATATTCTTATACATACCGCCTCCTTTTATTTTAATTGTAGGATAGTGTATTTTTAAAAAATTGCTGGATGCAGTTAACATAATTTAAAAATATTTTATCAGGTACAAATAATGTCTATCCTTTCACTTAATAAATAATAAACCGTTAACTTATTAAATTAAGAAATAAGGCTATGAATAAGTCATTAAAATATAAATTTTATGTTTTTATTTAAAATTATTCCATTTTATAAATAATAAAATCCACAAAAAAAAGCCTTATTAAATAAATAAGGCTTTTCTCTTTTATTATGCAATTAACATGTTATTTTTGAACATTCTTTTTCTGTTTGTTCTTTTTAACATATTGATAGCCTATTGCTAGAGCAATAAACCACAATGGTGTCACACTTAATGCCTGGCGAGTATCATGCTCAAAGGCTAAGAGCACGGTCATAAAGACAAAGAAAGCAAGACATAGCCATGACATAATAATACCCAATGGCATTTTATAAATAGATTTCTCATGCAGTTGTGGGCGTTTTTTACGATACGCTAAATAAGAGCATAAAATCATACTCCAGATAAACATAAATAATAACGCCGACACTGTCGTGACCAAGGTAAATACATGCATTACATCAGGGATAAAGTAAATTAATACAATTCCACATGATAAACATAAGCTGGTGAATAACAGTCCATTGGCAGGTACAGCCCGTTTAGATAATTGACTAAACTGCTTTGGTGCTTCGCCTTCTTTTGATAAACCGAATAACATACGGCTTGTGGAAAATATACCACTATTAGCAGAAGATGCTGCAGCCGTTAATACGACAAAGTTCACCAAACTTGCCGCGGCTGGTATTCCTATCATAACAAACAGTTCAACAAATGGGCTTTTATCAGCCAAAATTGAGCGCCATGGTGTCACCGACATAATAATTGCTAAGGCCAATACGTAAAAAGTAATAATACGAATAGGAATAGCATTAATCGCTTTAGGCAACGATTTTTCTGGATTACGCGTTTCAGCGGCAGCGGTTCCTACCAACTCTATTCCGACAAAAGCAAAAATAGCAATTTGGAAACCCGCAAAAAAACCACTTAACCCTTTGGGGAACATCCCCCCATCATTCCAGATATTCTGTAACGCGGCTGTGTGCCCTGCTGGCGATTCAAACCCAATACTGATAAGAACAATCCCCACAACAATCAAAGAAACAATTGCTGTTATTTTTATCATGGAGAACCAAAATTCCATTTCCCCAAATAATTTTACTGTCGCTAAGTTCAAAATAAGCAGTGTCAGCACACAAATAAAAGATGTTCCCCATTCAGGAAAATTCGGTGCCCAATAGCTAATATAAGACGTTATGGCAACAATATCGGCAATCCCTGTAATGACCCAACAAAACCAATAAGTCCAACCAACAAAAAAACCAGCCCAAGGCCCTAATAAATCACCAGCAAAATCACTAAATGACTTATATTCTAAATTTGATAATAATAACTCTCCCATCGCTCTCATGACAAAGAACAAGACAAAGCCGATTATCATATAGACAAAAATAATTGATGGCCCTGCTAATGAAATGGTTTTCCCTGATCCCATAAATAGACCAGTACCAATAGCTCCACCAATAGCAATTAATTGAATATGACGATTTGTTAGCCCGCGTTGTAGAGTGGCATTTTTCACTCTAGCGGGAGGAGAAATTTCTGTTTGCTCTTCCATACCATACCTGAAATGTGTTCATATTTTTGATGTTGTTTTGCCACTATTTTATTTTTTGACGTGGCAATGTGTTTGCGAAATTATTGTGACACAAATCTCAGTATAAGTAATGAAAAGATCACTTTTAGTAAAATGAATGATGCTTTGATAACCAGATAAGATCCTTTCTTTAATTTACTTGGCGATATTTTATCCATTTGAAAAAAAATTAAAATAAGAGCTTGACCATCGCTTTTTAGAGGAGAATAATCTGCGCATCGGGTTGTTAGCTCAGTCGGTAGAGCAGTTGACTCTTAATCAATTGGTCGGGAGTTCGAGCCTCCCACAACCCACCAATTTTAAGCTGATAAATCAGACATTTACGCCATTTAGAGATAAGTGGCTTTTTTGTATCTGGAAGAAAGTGGCGACAAAATGGCTATTTTTTTAGTTTTACTTTTTGCATTAGAATTACAATGATATCTAATTACAACTTTGCTTATAATTCGCACAGTTGTTTAAAAAACACAGAATAAGAATATAAAATATTCATCTAACCTGTCATTCATTAATAGTCATTAACGCTACCGATTAGATACGAAGTGTGCTCTTAAATAAATTAATACCTATTTTACTTTTATTAAAAGCAATTAATAAATTATCATCTTTCTTTTTTACCGAAATCTCATAATTACCTGTTGGTAAAAAAATAACCTCACCAGAACGATATTCAGGAGCATCTGGCTCTAAATCACCGCCCGTTGTGTCTTCTCCTGCCCCTATAAATAAGCGCCCTGAAGGACAACTTATATTTATCTTCACATCCGCTTCTTCAATGTTGTCGCATAAATTGATTGTGTAGAAACCATCACAACCTAGACCAATAAAGGCAATATTGCCTTTATTCATTTCACCTATCTCATCATCCAATATACTCCACCAATCTGCAGTATCTGATTTTCGATGCTGGATCGCTTGTAAATCAAAAATAGCTAGCGTTGCCGTATCTGTCGTAAAAGAAAACACGTTTGACATCTTAATGCTCCAAAAAGTCGCTCTGATCGTACCAAAATATTTTTTCCTTTTATATCAGTTAATCATATAGGATTTTATCTATACTATTTAGTAAACCAATTACCTATACTGAGCCTATATTTATACACTACTTATACTCTAAATAATTCAAGATACAGCCAGGCGACAACTTAAATGCATACAAATAGGCACTAAGATGTAGCCAGATGACAAGTGAATGAGTCACTAAGGGCATATATAATATGCAACTAGTGTGAATGAACGTAGCAATAACGCTACAGCAACTTGAAGTATGACGAGTAACGCTGTGGCTTGAAGTATAATGAGTATATACATGGACGGTCTTATGAAATCACAATTACTCCTAACCCTTTCACTATATGCATTCTCCTCATTTTCAGCTATCGCAACTTCAACTCAATGTACGGATGCTGAAAAACAACAAAATATTGCTAATACGCAAATTATGTTACTCACTTCCTTTAATGGTCCGGTAAAGTCAGTCATGATGACAAGCACGTTACCCAATGATGGTCGTTTTAAAGCATTTAAGGGCGAAATTCAGCTTGATGAATGTGGAAACTTGCTGAAAGATAGCACATCAATGCAAGAATACATTGAAGGCAACGTAGAAACTAATTTAATAAGAACAACTCCTGATAATCCTTTCGTTATTCGGTATCAATTCCAACTAAAAAATGCCTATGGTTCGCATTCTATATATATGCAGGAAACCTATAGTAAAGATCAGCAAAATCGACTCAATAAAAAGATCACTCAATACTACGCTAATGATGGCGAATTAATAGATACACTCACTAGCCAATTCGACTATAAAGAAGGGCGTATTGTTAAAGAGATTGCACACTCTTCAACCTCTTCCGACGAGTTTTTTACAACAGAATATACTTATGATCCACAAGGAAGACTACGTTTAGTAAAAGAAGATGAAAAAATAAACGTTGAGTACCATTATGACGATCAAGGGAAAGTTATTAAACAAGCAAACTATATAAAAGGAATGAATGGTGAAGATAAAGCTTTTATCTCTACCTGCCTTGAATGGGATGATTTTGATAACTGTACGAAAGAGCAACTCGAAAGCACTATAAAATTTGATGATGAAATGATTAATTACAGTAAAGCTGTGCTTCATAACGAATTTACTTACTACGAATAATATAAAGATACTTTATTATTCCCATAATAAACTATTAATATAAAAATCAGACTATCAAAAATAGACTGGTTTTTATATTTACTACTATATTAATTATCTACAATTAAACTAAGTGATACTTTCATTAAAAAACAATTTGTGTAAAACTACTTAAATCAATAAATGATAAATAGACTCTGAAGAGTTATTTTTAATAAATTTTTAAGATGGTTCATTACATGAAATTTCCATTATTTTTTATTTTCTCTTTATGTACGTTTTTTATTACACTCCCCGTTTCTGCGATGTCAATATCTTGTGATAAATCAAAAAAACAAGTGAATGCATCTAACAATATGTTCATAACGATTAATTTCAATTATGGACCGATAAAAACAATCACCACCACCAGCGAATTACCTGAAAAAGGCCGGTTTAAAGCCTTTAAAGGTGAAACTCAATTTGATGAATGTGGAATGCTTACCAAATATGACTTTTCTACACAAGAATATATTCATGAGCATATTGAGACAAATCTTTTAAGAATGTCAACACCTTACAATATCAAATATAAATACCAGTTAAAAAATCGTCATAGAACACACACGCTCTATTTAGTTGAATATTATGATAAAAATAATCTAAATCAATTGGTAGATAAAACATCTTATTTTTATGATGATGACGGCTCACTCATGGGTACTGATTTTGCTAAACTGAGTTATAAAGGTGATAAAATTTCAGCAGAAACTATTATTGAATCTACAGCAGCAAACCAAGGAAATTCAATTCATTATCTTTATGATGAGCAAGGACGTCTTTTAAAAGCAATTGATAATGATGAAGTAACCTTAGAATTCCATTATGGTAAAGATGGTAAGATTTTGCGCCAAATGCAAATATTCACCAGTTTATATGATGATATAAGAGAATATGACAATACTTGTCGAGCGTGGGATAAATATAATAATTGCTTAATCTGGAATATGGTAAGTGAAGTAAGAAAAGATGGCATGATAATCGATACTAGTACCGCAACTGTCTATAACAAATTTGAATATTATGAATAAACTTTCGAATTTCGCAGATAAAAAAGCTTTATTTAAATCTATTATGTTGTCAAAAAATAAGGTTTTTATGTAAGAAAAAAGTACTTATTTATATCAATACTCTTTTTTTGATAAAACATTGTATTAGCTATACGATGCATTATTATATTTGACTTCAACTCACCCAAAATATTGTTTATTATTCTAATTACAAAGAATGCTATATAAGTCATAAAAATAAAAAATTAATGATAAATCAATAAATTAATTACAAACTCACTCGTTACTTTTAATGGTTATTAGCGATAACTTTTTAAAATAATTTAGATAACAGTAAATTACTGAAAAACGAATTAATGTAATAATGCAACTCTTTATGCAAAAAAAGTCACTTATCAATCATCACATTTAGATTGGTTTTAAATATATTTATCCTATATTTTTCAGCACATGATAAATACTCTCCTATGATACTTTCATTAAAAAATGATTTATGTAAAACTACCTAGGTCAATTAGTGATGATATGCTCTGTAGCGCGATTTTCTTTAATAAAAATTTGAAATGGCTCATTACATGAAATTACCATTAATTTTTACTTTTTCTCTCTGCACTCTTTTTATTACACCTTCTACTTTTGCGATACAAACGTCTTGTAATGAATCACAAAAGCAGATAAATACCACTAATAGCACATTCATTACAATCAATTTTATTTATGGACCAATAAAGTCAATTAGTATTACCAGCAAGTTACCTGAGAATGGTCGATTAAAAGCCTTTAAAGGTGAAACTCAATTTGATGAGTGTGGTTTTATCACCAAATATAGCTTCTCTACACAAGAATATATCCATGAAAATATAGAGACAAATCTATTAAGAATGCCAACATCTGATAATATAAAACAGATATATCAATTAAAAAATCGGCATCGAACTCATACTCTCTACCTCAGTGAATTTTATAATAAAAATAAGCAAAATCAATTAACAGGAAAAACATCTTTTTTTTACGATAATGATGGTTCATTAATGGGTACTGATATCAGCCAATTTTCATACCAAGATAATAAAATTACATTATCAACAATTATTGACTCTAACTCTAACAACAAAGGAAATGTCATTCATTATTATTACGATAAGCAAGGTCGCTTATTAAAAACAACAAATAAAAACAATGATGTTATGTCAGAGTTTCGTTATGGCGAAGATGGTAAAATTTTACAGCATGTACAAATATATACTCTCTTATATGATGATATAAGAGAGTATGATAAAACATGTAAAGAATGGGATGAATATAATAATTGTGTGATATGGGACATGGTTAGTACAATTAAACAACGCGGTAAGTTAATCGATACCAGTACAGCTACGGTATATTATAAATTAGAATATTATGAATAAGTTAAATTTTTATTAATTTACTTTTAAATATGTCCTGTTATCAAAAAATAAAGGTCACTTTATTGTCTTCAGTGACCTCCAATCTAACTTATACTGAATTTTATATTAAGTCTCTGAGTTATTACGTATTACGATATTGAGTTTCTGCTTCATCAAAACGTTGTTGATTCGCCTTACTTGGCACTTCTCCCATTAAGCTGATAACAACAATCGCGATAGACGCAAAAACAAAACCGGGAATAATTTCATATAATCCAAACCATTTATATTGCATCCACACTAATACGGTTAAAGCACCAATCAGCATCCCAGCAAAAGCACCATTACGCGTCATACGCTTCCACATCACAGAGATAAGAATAACTGGGCCAAAAGCGGCACCAAATCCTGCCCATGCATTACTAACTAAATCAAGAACTTTATTATTAGGATCACGTGCTAAGAAAATTGCAATAATTGCAACGAGCAACACCATACCACGCCCTACCCAAACCAGCTCTTTTTGACTTGCACTTTTACGAATGAAAGGCTTGTATAAATCTTCTGTTAACGCACTAGCACACACTAATAACTGACAGCTTAATGTACTCATTACGGCGGCTAAAATTGCTGACAGTAAAATACCGGCAATCCATGGATTAAAGAGCAGTGAAGCTAGCTCCATAAAAATGCGTTCATTTTTCGCTGTTACACCACCTGCTTGTGCAGGATTCATTTCAAAGTAAGCAATACCAAAGAATCCAACAGCAACCGTTCCTCCTAAGCAAAGGATCATCCATGTCATCCCTATACGACGTGCTTTACGAATAGTTTGATTAGAATCAGCGGCCATAAAACGAGCAAGAATATGGGGTTGCCCAAAATAACCTAATCCCCACGCTAATAAAGAGATAATAGCGATAAAATCAAGTCCTTTGAACATATCAAGGTAAGAAGGATCTTTGGCTTTAATAATTGCAATAGAGGTATCAATGCCACCAACAGAGAAAATAACAATAATAGGCGTTAAGATCAGGGCAAAAATCATTAATGTGGCCTGAACAGTATCAGTCCAACTTACCGCCAGAAAACCACCTAAAAAAGTATAAGCAATGGTTGCAAGCGCACCATAAATCATTGCTTCATGATAAGGAATATGGAAGGTTGACTCAAACAGCATTCCACCAGCAACCACACCTGACGCACAATAGATGGTAAAAAAAGTAAGGATCACTAATGCTGAGACAATACGCAACATTTTGCTTTTATCATCAAAACGCGATGTCAGATAATCTGGTAATGTTAATGCATTATTATTTTTTTCAGTTTGTAAACGTAAACGACCTGCAACTAAACGCCAGTTTAGCCATGCACCTAAACATAAGCCGATAGCTATCCAACTTTCAGAAATACCCGCAAAAAAAACCACACCGGGTAGCCCCATTAATAGCCACCCACTCATATCAGAGGCACCCGCTGAAAGAGCAGTAACAAAACTCCCTAACCGTCGTCCCCCTAAAATATAGTCATCAAAATTTTTGGTTGAACGATAGGCTAGATAACCAATAAAAAGCATACCCAGAATATAAATAGTAAATGTAATTAGCATTGGCGAAGTTAAGGCCATAATTGCAGTTCTCCATAAATCTGTTTCCGATCATCGATATGCTTTTGACTTGTACAGGAACGTTGCACTTCGTTGCGCATTAATGATCTTTTCAGTTTTTAATTAAAATAATTTCTTACAGCAACAGATAAGTCATTCACATCAATCCTAGAATAGGTTAACCGCATTTAACAAGAAATTAACGTTTTAATGTTTAAATTTTGTTTATGACTTCACACTATTTGTCTTAATTCGAGGTTGCATTATAAATGCAAATATCAATAAAATAAATATAATTTATTGATTTATAATTAAATATTAAAAATAAAACAAATTACACTATTTTAATCACTCATAAAACCTGACTACTTTCACATTATTTATAAATAAATTGTTAACAATGTTGCACAAAGTTGCAACATGAATGATATTAATAAAAATAACGGGTAACTGTACTTGTGAATTAGAAATAGAATATGAGGAGCACTGCATGAGTAGCACAACAATGGGTGTTAGACTTGATGAAGAAACCCGCAATAGATTAAAAGAGGCTGCACAGAAATTAGATAGAACATCGCATTGGTTAATTAAGCAAGCCATCTTCAACTATCTTGAACAAATTGAAAATAATCAGGTGAATATTGGCAATACCACATTTGATGAACAAGATATTAACGAAGACACTGAAACACCAACGAATCATTATCAGCCTTTCTTAGAGTTTGCTGAACATATTCACCCGCAATCTGTTTTACGCTCCGCCATTACATCTGCATATCGTATGCCTGAAATACAGGCTGTTCCTATGTTATTGCAACAAGCGACATTACCTGAAAATGAAGCTCAAGCAACACATAAATTAGCCTATTCCATTGCTGAAAAACTTCGTAAACAAAAAAACGGCATTGGGCGATCAGGGCTCGTACAAGGTCTATTACAAGAGTTTTCACTTTCCTCACAAGAAGGTGTAGCTTTGATGTGTTTAGCGGAAGCATTACTGCGTATTCCAGATAAAGCCACGCGTGATGCTCTTATTCGTGACAAAATTAGTCATGGAAATTGGCGCTCACACTTAGGACAAAGCCAATCGATGTTTGTGAATGCTGCAACGTGGGGCTTATTATTCACAGGTAAATTAGTTTCGACTCATAATGAAGAAAAACTCTCTAACTCTTTGAATCGCATCTTGACCAAAAGTGGTGAGCCATTAGTGCGTAAAGGCGTTGATATGGCCATGCGTTTAATGGGGGAGCAATTCGTTACAGGTGAGACTATTTCTCAAGCACTCGCAAATGCACGCAAACTTGAAGAAAAAGGCTTTAGCTACTCTTATGACATGTTAGGAGAAGCAGCATTAACAGAAAAAGACGCACAAGATTATTTAGTTTCTTATCAGCAAGCTATCCACGCCATTGGTAAAGCGTCTAATGGTAGAGGTATTTATGAAGGCCCAGGAATATCTATCAAGCTTTCGGCATTACACCCTCGCTACAGTCGTGCACAATATGAACGTGTTATGTCAGAGCTTTACCCTCGCCTGCTCTCATTAACATTACAAGCAAAACAATATGATATCGGTATTAATATTGATGCAGAAGAAGCAGATAGACTTGAGATTTCACTCGATCTACTTGAAAAACTCTGTTTTGAACCTGAATTAGCGGGTTGGAATGGAATTGGCTTCGTTATTCAAGCTTACCAAAAACGTTGTCCATTAGTCATTGATTATGTCATTGATTTAGCACGTCGGAGTCGTCGCCGCTTGATGGTTCGTTTAGTTAAAGGCGCCTATTGGGATAGCGAAGTGAAACGCGCTCAAATTGATGGCCTTGAAGATTATCCTGTTTATACTCGCAAAGTGTATACCGATGTTTCTTATCTTGCTTGTGCAAAGAAACTACTTGCATCTCCACACTTTATTTATCCTCAATTTGCAACACATAACGCACACACCCTTTCTGCAATTTACCATTTGGCAGGACAAAACTATTACCCAGGACAATATGAATTCCAATGTTTACACGGTATGGGAGAACCGCTTTATGCGCAAGTTGTGGGTAAAATTGTTGATGGAAAATTAGGTCGCCCTTGTCGTATTTATGCCCCTGTAGGAACGCATGAAACATTACTTGCCTATTTAGTGCGTCGCTTGCTTGAAAATGGGGCTAACACCTCATTTGTAAACCGAATCGCAGATAACACAATTTCCCTCGATGAATTAGTTGCTGATCCCGTAAAAGAAGTGAATAGAATGGCGCAAACAGAAGGCCAAATTGGGCTTTCGCATCCTAAAATTCCACTCCCTCATCAACTTTATGGTGATGAACGTAAAAATTCACCCGGTATTGATATGTCAAATGAGCACCGTTTGGCATCACTCTCTAGTGCATTATTAACCTCAGCCTCTGAAAATAGACATTGTGAACCGTTGTTAGGTGATACCTATAACTCTTCAGAAACTACTCAAGAAACTCAATCTATTTTAAACCCTGCAAATCATGCTGATACAGTGGGTACTGTACGAGAAGCTACAGAAGCTGAAGTAGATTTTGCTTTAACCATTGCTCAGGAAAAGGGTGAAATCTGGTTTGCAACCCCCCCAGCGCAAAGAGCATTATTCTTGATCCGAACTGCGGAATTAATGGAACAACAAATGGGACCTCTCATGGGCGTTTTAGTTCGTGAGGCGGGGAAAACTTACAGTAACGCCATTGCTGAAGTCCGTGAAGCCATTGATTTTCTCTATTACTACGCAGCACAAGTTACGCATGATTTTGATAACAATACACATCGACCTTTAGGGCCTGTGGTTTGTATCAGCCCTTGGAACTTCCCATTAGCCATATTTAGTGGGCAGATTGCAGCTGCTTTAGCTGCGGGTAATACTGTACTGGCTAAACCGGCAGAGCAAACACCGCTAATTGCCTCAAAAGCAGTAGAACTCTTCCATCAAGCAGGTATTCCTCGCTTTGCATTACAACTTTTACCCGGTCAAGGAGAAACCATTGGTGCACGTTTAGTGGCTGATGAGCGTGTACGTGGCGTAATGTTTACAGGTTCAACGGATGTTGCTCATATTTTACAAAAAACCTTAGCAGGTCGGTTAGACAGCGAAGGCCGTCCAGTGCCTTTAATTGCAGAAACGGGTGGTTTAAATGCAATGATTGTTGACTCCTCCGCATTAACCGAGCAGGTTGTTACGGATGTTATGGCTTCAGCTTATGATAGTGCCGGTCAACGTTGTTCTGCATTGCGTCTTTTATGTATTCAAGAAGAAGTGGCTGACCACACTATCGAGATGCTTAAAGGTGCAATGGCGCAAGCGATGATAGGTGATCCGAGTTTATTATCGACTGATATTGGTCCAGTTATTGATAAAGATGCAAAAACTGGCATTGAAAAGCATATTAAAACAATGCGCGCTGAAGGCCACGAGATTTATCAAGCTTCACACAATAGTCTGCCAAAACAACTTGAAAATAACAGTACCTTTGTTCAACCTACTTTAATTGAGTTAGATAAAGTCAGTTCACTAAAAAAAGAAATTTTTGGTCCTGTATTACACGTTGTGCGCTACGCAAGCCAAGATTTACCTGCATTACTTGAAGAAATTAATGCAACAGGCTATGGCTTAACAATGGGTGTCCATACACGTATTGATGAAACTATTGCTTATGTGGCCTCAAATGCCAAAGTAGGTAATTTATATGTTAATCGTAATATGGTCGGTGCAGTCGTTGGCGTTCAACCTTTTGGTGGTGAAGGATTATCTGGTACAGGCCCGAAAGCAGGTGGCCCGGTTTATCTGTATCGCCTATTATCAAAACGCCCCGAAAATGCGGCAACACAAACACTCGCGCACCAAGATGAAAAATACCCTATTGATACATCCATGCGTAACTTACAAACTTATAATAAGTATATGGAATGGCTTGAAAACAAAACGGAAAAAGTGCATTACGATGCCTTAAAGAAATACGCACTTGCATCACAAACGGGGACCTTACGAGTATTACCCGGTCCTACGGGTGAACGTAATACTTACCAACTAGTTCCTTGCGGCAATGTACTGTGTATTTCAGATAATGAACAAGATGTATTAACCCAAATTGCAGGTGTGCTTGCTTCGGGTTGTCATGCTATTGTCGCCAATAGCTCATTCTCACAGAAAACATACCGTGAATTACCTGATATTGTCAGAAAAACAATTACGCTTACTGAAAACTGGACAGATGATCGATTGAAAATTAATGCAGTAATTTATCATGGTGATAGTGATCAGTTACGTGAAACTTGTCAGAAAATTGCACAACGTAAAGGCGCAATCATCTCTGTTCAAGGATTTTCACGAGGTGATACGGGCTTATTGTTAGAACGTTTACTACATGAAAGAGCATTAAGCATTAATACTGCGGCCGCAGGTGGTAATGCGAGTTTAATGACTATTAGTTAATTAACACTCCTCTTTTTCTCTTGTTATTTTGAGGCCACCTTTAAATATCATTTTCTTAAAGGTGGTTTTTTCTTTTGTTAAATTATTATTTCTAAAGAAATAACTAAGATGATAGTAGTTTCAATGCTGTGATTGTTCTCACTCTTTTAATCTTTATCTATCGCCGACAATCTATTTAGTAAATATACTGATTACCAAGTCAACCAAAGCCTAGAAGTTGATTGAATTATATCTTTATGTATACCTTAAAAGTTACGCCCTCCGGGGCGTTTTTTTTACTTATTGTTGTCATACCATCAACACAATATTGTATTTAATACATCGATAAAAAATAGAAAAAACAAAGATGAAGCAAGAAAAAACAGAAAGGATGTTGAATTAAGTCAAAAGAAAAAAGGAGTAGGCTAAGCTACTCCTTTTAAGGTCTCTCTTGAACGCAATTAGTGACTACTACTGATCGATGATGGCTCTTGACACCAGTCGAGATATTGCTCGTACTTACGTAGTGCAATATTGTAGTTACTAAATGCAGAGGGAGTGAGCTTTTTACTCAGGTCTTACTGAATTTTCTCCGTCGTAAACTCTTGACGAGGAAAATTAGTTGAAGTCAGTAATTCATCGAGCCGACGTAAACGAACCACATACTCACGAACAGTACTGTGGCTCATCTCCGTTTGTTCAAACAAATACTGCTTAAAAGACATAATGTCAAAGTAGTCAGTTTCACTATTACAGTAAATCTCACTACAAAAACGGCATAGCGCAGAGAACTTCTCTTGTAACGTTTCCCACGTTTCATCATCAATTAAATCCGTCATTTCAGAAATGGCTTCTTTATTGATAACTTGGCGATTGAATACGAGAGAGATCCGATCAAGCGCCTTGTGGCAATGTAAACAATGAGTCTGGCTGTGTTTATAGTCTTTAATGTAACGGCTTAGCGGCCGTTTCTTTTGTGTTGAAACAGACATAAGAGATAAAGCCCTGTGTTGTAGTCTTAATAAACAAAAACAAAAATAAGCAAAACTTCTATTTCTCTGGGTTTAAGCGTGCTCGCAACCTTTTTATGGCCTGGCTGTGTAGCTGGCTCACGCGGGATTCCCCGACATTAAGCACTGCGCCTATTTCTTTCAAATTAAGTTCTTCCTGATAATACAGGGTAAGAACCATTTTTTCCCTTTCGGGAAGCAATTCTATCGCGTCTATGACTCTTTGGCGAATATCACTTTCTAATAACATCTGTAGCGGATTGTCATCATGATCTTCGTCTTGAGACGGCTCACAGCTTTCACCGTAAATTTCATGCCATTCGTCATAAGAGAACAATTGGCTGTTATTCGTATCCAATAGGATCTGCCGGTATTCTGCTAACTCAATCTGCAAATGATCAGCAACTTCCTGTTCTAATGGTGGTCGTCCTAGATCCTGCTCAAGTTGATGAATAGAATGAGTCACTTCTCTTGCATTGCGACGCACACTGCGTGGCGCCCAATCTCGACTGCGTAGCTCATCTAACATAGAGCCACGGATACGTTGAACAGCATAAGTGGTAAAGGCAGCGCCTTGCATTGAGTCATAACGCTCAACGGCGTTTAATAACCCAATTCCACCCGCTTGCAAAAGATCATCCAATTCAACACTCGCAGGTAACTTGACCTGTAATCGTAATGCTTCATGGCGAACCAACGGGACATATCGCTCCCAGAGGCTATTTTTGTCCATCACGCCTTCGGCGGTATACAAATCACTCACAACAAAAGACACCTTTGGATAAAAGACCGGAAACCATTATCTGGCGAAATAAATTTAGCAATCGGCTGAACAGTGAAGCAAAAGCGTCTCTTTTTCACCTATGCCAAATTTTTAGCAATAATCGGGTTTTCATTGATAAATTAATTTGTCATTGCATTACGAGAACTACTTTACCTTAAAACATCCACTGCTAATCCTTGGAAAAACCGTTAATTAAATTGATAATTTATCTCATTAAAAGAAATTGATGCATTGAATGTGCATTCTGTTCATAAAAAAATAACATATAAATCATAGTATTTTATTTTGTGGGATTTTAGCGTCTAATTCATGAGTTGGAATACTCATAAATGATTAATTAAAAAAACGATTGTTTTGATGATAAAACACCCACTACAGAATAATGTAATGGGTGTCATTTGAGGATTATTTAAGATTGAAATTAACGAAGCAGTGATAATACGTTTTGAGGCATTTGGTTTGCTTGCGCTAATACAGAAGTGCCTGCTTGTTGCAGTATTTGACCTTTACTCATATTAGACACTTCTGTCGCATAATCGGCATCTTCTATACGGCTACGTGATGCGGTCAGATTATTAACAGTGTTGCCTAAATTAGCAATGGTAGAATCTAAACGGTTTTGCACAGCACCCATGGCACTGCGTAAGCTATCAACTTGAGATAATGCTTTATCTAGTGTTGATAATGGTTGTTCATTAACTATATCTAAACCTGCTACCGCTGTTGTAGTAACATCCACTGTTGCTTTATCGCCTGTGGCACCTGAGGTTACCATTGCATTGAAGTAACCTTCAACGCCTTTTGTATCTACAGTTTGTACGATAAGTTTTGATTTATCGTCTTTACCATCGGCACCTTTTACATAATAAATATTATAGCTTTTAATTGTACCTTGTGTAACTTTGTCATCTAGCGCTTGAGTATTAAGCTGTTGCATTTCTTTAGGTAGTGTTGTACCCCCTGTTGGAGTCACTTCCACGTTGGTTGCTTTAGAACCAATTTTGCTTTTTACTGATAAATCCAATTTATCAATACCTAATGTAGTCGCATCCATTTTTTTCAGAGCAACACTGATTTGTTCTTTATCATGCGCACCCACTTGTAAATTTAATGTACTGTCTTCGCTTAACACTTTTACGCCATTAAATTGTGTTTGTTCTGAGATACGATTAATTTCTGCGGTACGTTGATTCACTTCTTCCTGAATAGATTTAATGTCGGATGATGTGAAAGTATTGATTAACGCTATTTAGCCTACAAAGCCACTATCCATGCCAGCCAGCAAATTTTGACTTTGCAGAATTTAATCATTTTTACCATCATTTCACATATATTGTGTCACAATCTCGACACAGTATGTCACACCTCCTCATTTTTAATTCCACACCCTGCTATACTCTCCAAAAACTAATCAGATCTGTTAGCTATTAACAAATTTCACATCATTCTAAATTGCCCCCAAACACCATTAATCATAGTTCGCAAATATACCGACATATTTTTTTCAACCATGATCTCTTGTTTACCATATTTTTGAGGCTTCAGATTAGCACTATCTTGAACTATTGTTGTTTTAACATATCCAGAATTGAGATCCGGTTGCCCTGTAATACCAAGTGCGTATAAAGAATCGGTATATAACTCACTTGTTTGCAAATTATCCAGTTGTGACTTTGTTAAAGATATTTTGTAACATTTTAAATCTTGGTTATCAGAGTAATAACTGCTAAATGTTCCTTTATTATTAATCCTTCTGTGATTGTTTTTTGTTAGAATAGAACTCACTTCTGGATAAGATGAATCGGCATAAAAATTATTTCCTTGTAACCCATTCCCTGTAATTATTGTTGGCTCATCATATTCTTGAGATGTTTTTATTGTAATAGGCGCTTGAGGTTGTTTAATTCTTGCTTTTCCTGTTTTCTCCGCCACGCTATTTCTAAAGAATGTGTTCCCTACAATACTACTACCTGTTGAGTGATTTATGATAATATCACCAGCACCAGTGTCAGCAGAGTCACCATTAGAAAAGAAATTAGAGTTGATTGTTGAACTCTGTAGACTACCGCTAATATTGATACTTTCAGTCGCTGAAATGAAAAATCTATTATCGTTAATTAGACTTCTTCTTAAATTTCCTTTGAGCTTTATTGGCGTTCCAGTTGGAATTACAGACACAAGTCTGGTATTGCCATCAAAATAGTTATTTAAAACCTGAGTGTGGGTAACATCGTTAAGTTCTGAGTAAATACCAGCATCCATTCCAGGAACAATTTGAACTTCACTAATCAAAGTACTGGCGGCATTTAATACTATTGAATGGCGCCGATTGTTTGACCAAACAACACATGGCCATATAATACTATTATCTGAGTAATCAACTCTTATGGTTCCCTCATAAATATGTGATATAACTGAATTCGTATAAGATATGCCAGCCAGATGCAAACCAAATTTCAAGTCTAGTTTTTCATCTTCTGATAATGAACCATAGTTATTGGCGTACTCCTTGGTGTCTGGAATTATTTCAAAATCAATAACTGATCTAGTAACTTTTTCACATACTACTGACCATGAATTTGTTCTATCTTTTCCGCCGTCAATGATGCGCACTCTAAATTCAGTATCAGCAATCTCATTATTTCCATTATTTATGTAAATACACTCACCGACTTCGTTGATGTAATGAAGAACAGCTCCACGACTAGAATTAACGCCATTATTACTTGTTATTTTTGTTGTTTTATTAATAAAATACTTACCATCATTAACATAAACTGAGCCGTAATTTATCGCCCCCTGTAGGCCTTTCGTATCTTTTGTTGCATTGCTAATTTCTCCATCACCAACCGCACCCCACGCACGAGGATCGCACGGCATCTTTATGTTTTGCCTCAATTGCAAACCGTTATGCAAATTGATAAATTTACCGCCATCTTCAACACCAGATCCTGACTCAACAACCGTAAAAAATAATTCACCAGAATTCCCATTTTCGTAGTAATTCTCGACTGATACCCTATCTCTAATTTTCAAACTGATGTCATTAATAGCGTCATTTATAGATTTAAATCTACGATGGATAATACCTATTTCAGCCCTCAATTGGTCAGGATCATATTTCAATACGTTAGGATAATAGAATTGCTGTGCTCCGTAACTGTCGTACACAGCCATGCTATGGCCTTCAACTGTCACGAACTTAGCAATCTGACCATTGTAAACAGGAAATCCAGCCTGATTGATAATTAATGGCTGAGGAACTGGAATGTGAGATCCATCTTCGCTCTCTAAATAAACCTGAATTTGGTTTTCTGGTAGTGTTGGGTCGGTATCAACTTTTCCAATGTAAATTTTACCATTACTCGCCGCTTGGAATTTCCTTGCGAGAGTGAATAATTGTGACGGCATTGACACGACGACATTAGGGATAATATCTGACATTGCTTTCTCCAAGCGTGAGTAGTCACGGCAATGATATCACCGTGGTCTTATTGTGAATAAATACAGTAGGTTATATTATGTTTGTCCACCAAAAAATAGGGTGAGACAAATGGCAAGAGAAGATACGCAGTTCAATCTACGACTTACTGCTGAAACAAAAGAGAAGCTAAAACAAAGAGCAAAGATGAATGGTAGATCTTTGAACTCTGAGCTTGTTCACATAATTGATATTTATTTATCAACTCCTTCATCAGTAGTTGGGTATAGAAGTGATGCTGAAAAACTAGCAAATCACCAAGCAGAAGAAGTTAAAAAGGTGGTGTTCGATACATTAGTTAAACTATATAATGATAAAAAATAAACAGTGAGGCTGTGGTGATGATATTTAGTGATAAAACTTTAGTTCCACATAAAAATGGACTTAGTAGCCCAGAAAACGCAAGTGAAGAACAAAATTATCCTGACTTTGAATATTGCATAACATCAGTGCATATGAAATCAAAGCTTGTGTCAGCAATTACAAATCACTCTGTATCATCTAAAAAATTTATTGAAAGTGAATTAAAGAAATTCAATGAAAAACACTCTGAATCTCGTAAGTATTTTGAGTCTCTTTTTGATTCTGAAGAGTCAACATCAAAGCAAATAAGAGTTGAAATAGACACAGATTCCCTTTCTGATAACCTGTATTGCCTATCTAACTTTAATGATGAAATGCTAGCAGTAAAACCAAAATCAATACATCTGATACTAAAAGAATCCAACCCTGAAAAAGCAATGAGCAACATTGTAGGTCATTGTTACTTTGATGATAAAAGAGAAGAAAGAGAGTATTCAATAAAGGAAGGGAATGACTCTCTTGAGATACTATTGCCTGTAAGCTCAGAAATATTTTCTAATATCTTTACAGGGGTTGAGAATGGTAACAATACCATTTATGTGTCGATTTATTTCCTTGGCTATGCAGATACTATTAATAGAATGTCAGCAATAATCGCCCCTTCCACATGTGTTATAGACGCATCCTGCATGGGAGATAACTTTGTAGCGCTAAAAAACATATCATTGTTATCAAAAGATATTTCTACAAATGATGATAGCAACGACATGTCTGAAGTAGAAACAAATGATTATCAAGTGGATGATGATAACAATGAAATTATTAAGGAAGTATCATCTAAAATTGAGCTTATAGATAGAAATACATATGAAAATACCGTTTTGCTAACATCTATAAACTCAAATATTAGAGTGATGTCATACCTGTTAATATTTTTGATTGCCTTGTTTTTGTTTAAGTTTATCTGGTAAAGAAGGGCTATTGCCCTTCCTTTTATTTCCTAGCCTCAGATTGCGAACCAGCACTTAAACTTTGTGAGATTGTAGAGACTGCCTTTTCGAACTTACTTGTTCCTGCTGGAGTTCCTGCCAATCTCATCACTGCTTCTCTAACCGGTTTGCTTTCATAAATGCGAGCTAGTGCGCCATAAGTTCCAGCGCCAATTGCCGTTGATGGTTTTATTGCCGCACCTAAACCAAGTATGAATGGGATTGCTTGCTGACCAGTTGGCGTTGTGACACCAGCTTTTGACGCTTGACGTGTAGCTTCTAAATACTTCTTCAACCCATTTATATAAATAGCTTCTTGACCTCTAAATGCTATTCCAGTTTGGTTTGACATGATATTTAGTTGCCTTAAGAACTGATCAGGAGAATCACCCGCTTTCTCAATTGCTTTACCAATAATGGCGTTCCTCATTTGAGCACGGCCTCGGGTGTCAACTGAGTTATACAAACTTCTAATTTCAGATTTGTTTTTGCTAAATAAAATATTGTTAACCACCTCTGGCGTCAAATCACCTTTGGTTAAGATGCTCTTCAGTCTAGTATTTAATATCTTATTAGCTTCATCTGCGTAGATAGCATTGGCTTGGTTATACTTACGCAAAGCATCAGCGCCTAAGTTTGTTGATATTGCATCACCAGCATCATCAGACATAGCTTTATAAACTCTATTTATCGCGGCATCAGAGCGATTAGGCATAGCCATTCTCTCACCCTTGACGTCCTGTCTAAATTGAGTTCTTAAGTCTCTTAGTTGAGAAATATCAACATTACCAGATGCAAGTTCATTTCTGTAAGACTGTAATTTTGAGATGGTCTGTGTATCAGCAACCTCACCAAGTTTAGATAATTTAGATATTTCGCTATCAATCTGATTTATTGCTCGGTTAGGTGTGATAGGTACACCGGATAACGCATTCTGGATTGATTCCAGCCTTTCACCCGCCGCCTGTTTTATTGTTGAAGTTTTTCGTTTCAAGCTTTCAACAACTTGGCTAGGATCGTACTCACCAAACCTGTCTGCAAAATCACGAACAAGTTTACTCCTAGCCTCTTGTTGATTTGATCGCAAACCTGCCGTACCAGCAAAAGGAATGTTTTCAGCGGCACCTTGAGCTAATCTTCCAGTTTTTGATTGCGGAGGAACAACGTCAGTCGTGTATAAAGGGACATTATTCTGCTTAGCGAATTCTGACAGCTCAGATGCCTCTTGAGTTGGCTTACCGGTTGCTACCCGATAACCACTATTAACAAGCTTCTCTGCCGCTTTAAACCCACCTCCAAGACCAGCTGACAGAGCTGTTTGCAATGGATTGATATCACCACCACCTGCCATATTAACAGACGATTGTAGAGCTAAATCTGTACCTGCTGATTTTGCAGTAGCACCTAACACTGTTGGCGCTCTGGCCGCTGGAGTGAATGCAACTGCGTTCGCGATAAATGGCATGACATCTTCAGATGACAAACCGGGCTTGTTTAATGCGTAGCGACCCGAAGGTAAATCAACTAGTAAATTCCCTTTCTCATCTTGAGATACTTGCCCGCCCATATTTCCGATAACTTTTACAAAGTCGTTATCATTACCGAACATTTGCACCCAAGCCGCTTTCATTGCATCAGTATTAAATGCGTTCATTTCTGGCGAAGACATGATCCCCTCAAGTCCTTGAACCTCGGGAGTCATCTTGCTTTCACCAGTAAATGCATCTATTACGTTTTCACGGAAACCTTTAGCATCCTCAGATGATCGTTGTAAACCTTGTGAAAGGTTCTGGTTGGCTTGTTTCATGCCAGCAATATAGCTGTTTTCTGGCTGTGGTTGCTGGGTTTCTTGTTCTGGCTGTGATTGAGGGAGTGGGTATGCCGTATAAAACTGTTGTCTTGCGTTATCTACATCATTGCCAACATTAGGAGCAACTACTTCATTAAAATATTGCTCCTGTGCTGATACCTTTTGTTCGTTAGATAGTGATTGATACTCAGGTGATGAGATCACCTCTTTCCATGGTTTAGCCATTACCCACCCCAGAGATTAGAATACCCACCTTGATTATTAGCAGGCGCTTGTTGTGTTGGTTTCTGACTTGCTGGTGCGCTTAAGTTGGCATTTTTCCCAGAGTTGAAGTCCTTGTTGTATTGCTCGATTGCCTTTAAAGTCTCACGTATGGCTCTTGGGCTGGAGAAGTCAGGCTGTGGCAATCCTTTCTTGTATATCTCTAATTCAGCTACAGTATTAATGCCACTGGCACCCATTGCTTTTGCTTTTTCAATACTCATATTTTGCATGTTGCCTAAAACCCTTTCAGCTGCATTATATAAGTCTCTTGTCTCATCATCGTTTAGTTTGGTTCTATAGTCCGATGTGATAGGAAGTTTGCCAGCACCACCAGTAATGCCCGTTATTGAAGACAGGGTTTTATCATCTGCATCAAGCAACTTCTTCATATCAGAACTCATCATATTGGTTGTAGCCATTCCTTCAGGCTGAGAAATGCTTGATAATGCTTTTACTGGAATAGTTACCACATTGCCATTCGCATCAAAACCTTTGTAATATTTGGAATCACCAGCGCCTTGCGCATTGGGGTCTATCATCACAGTCTGCCCGTTAGACAGTTGAGCTTGTTGCATTTCAGTTCCCGACTTGCCTTTTAATGATAGGAACTGTTTACGTTGTTCGGGTGAAAGTGTCATCATGTACTCATACTCCTGAACTGCCGCTGGCTTACTTCCTGCTGAGCTAGCGGATCGCATCGAGTTTTGAGCAGAGATGTTCTGGCCACGAACCTGTATCTGATGACCTTCTCTTGTTAGTGCTTCACCAGCTTGATTGCTTCTGATTTGCTCATCTAAACGACCTTGGTCAATCTGTCTGCCAAGTTGTTTATCTTGCAAGTTAAAGTAATCATCAATACCAAGTGATGACATGCCAATGTGATCTGCTAACTGTACAGCCGCCTTAGGGTCTTTCTCTGCAATAGAAACCGCCTCCACAGGGTCAATACCAAGGCGGCGAAATGTATCTGCATTTTGTCTAACGTAATCAGTGGCATTACCATTCATTACCGCATTGCGATAGCCAGATGATAAGTTACCCAAAGATTCACGAACATCAGCAGAAACACCCTGCATACCGCCAGTGATAGCTTGAGCGTATTCAGGATAAGTCGCTAGTAATTGCCTCATGCCATCACGATCACTATTTGCGTATGCCTCACCCCATGCTTTTTGGAATTCACCTAGTCGCTCTTTGGCTTTATTTTCCTGATAGATACCAGCAAGACCTACAAGTCCATTTAATGCTTGTAAGCCCATATTATTAGCACCAGAGCGAGCTAGTTCATTGCTTTGATTAATTGAGTTGATAACAGGATTTGCATCACTGGCTCTTGGTGCGTTGTCATTAAATTGACCTATCGAACCAAGAAAGCCACCTGAGTTAACTGATGGTTGCCATGTAGCCATTAGAACAATCCTCCCAATAAACCAACACCAGCGCCAATACCAGCACCCCACGCAGTACCAAGACCGGGAACAACGCTACCTAGTTGAGCGCCTGCCATAGCACCACCAAGACCTCCCATCATTCCTTGTTGCATAGATGACGGTCGATTAGCAATAGCCGCTTGAGCGTTTGCATTTTGTTGTAGCAATTGCCCCATATTGTTTGCGTAGTTTTGGCCAGCACTAGCCTGACCCTGCAAAGCACCAAGCCCAACGTTGGCTAAGTTCTGGTAGTTATTCATTTGGTCAGCCAACCAACCTTGACCAAGCGTAGGGGCAATAGATGCAAGCTGATTGCTTGTTGCTGTCGAACCTAACCCACCAGTAGCTTCCGCTCCAGCTAATTGCTGATAACGCGCTTGATTTGATAAATCGTTAAATGCTTGAGAGTTGTAGTATTGGTTTAATGCTTGTCCTTGACCTTCTAAAGAAGATAAGTTTTGCAATTGACCAATATACTGTTGAGCGAGTGGCGTAAACGGTGCAAGGTTTTGCATGTTCGTCTGCCACATTTCACGCTGTAACGCAGTAGCTTCACGAGTCGCATCAGCTTGAGCGCCTGCACCACCATCACCACCACCTTTCATATATCCATGCATTGGTAGCAGTGAGTTTCTGAATTTCTCTGAAATAATCAGCATTTTAATAACTCCTCGTACTGTTCGCGTTTTAGTTGATAGATGGTGACACCTACTGATTTACCGTTACTGATATACGCATCATCTAAATGACCGACACGAGTAGCGCCAAGCATTTTCACAATAACGCGACCATATTTTGTGGTATCAGGAACCATAGTTACTGAGTTAGTGAATTGACTGTTTTCCAGTAACCATTTGCAGAATAATTTGTGTGCATCAAATGCGTACTTACCACGGAACCCAGCCTCAAAGATGGCGTGACACTCAACAACTGTATGCCAAAAATTGCGCACCTCGAAAACACCAACCAACAGAACTCCCTCATAAATACCCAAGTAAAGCGCATCAGGTTTAATGAAATACTGATCATTGCTATCAACGATATTTCCCGTGTTCGACTTATCATTTAAAAACTCAGATAGTCGAATAGGATTATCAATAATTTTAATTTCCATTAGTCTATTAATCCGTGTAATCGAAGCGCATCTTCAAGCGCCTTGATACGTTGCCTCGCCTCAACCAACCCACTTGCTAGAGTTTGCATTTCTGAGCGAGTGTAATCGGCGCTGAATGAGTAGGACTGGTTAGCGTTAAACGAGCCCTTAAGTGATGTACCTGTTGCTGATGTAAAGCCAGTAACACGAGTGCCGACAACTTTAGTTCCGTTTACTGAGTAGGATGTTGAAACATCGATAGGAGATAAAAGCTTCTGTTTTTCTGTTTTACTGAGAGAAACGTAATCAACTTTAATTTCAGATATTTGACCATCAAGGTCTTGTATCTTTATTTTTAGCCCATCAATGTCCTGCTCAACGTTAAGAACTCTTACCTCTAACTTAGATAAATCCTCTTCTGTTTTTGTGATTCTCTCTTCATGATTCGCTAGCTGAATACCATGCTCAACAATTGTTTGTTCGGCATCACCAAGCCTTTCCTCATGATCTTCAAGAATAATATCTTGATCATCATTCCTCTTTTGAGCATCAAAAGCTTCGGCGCCAGCCTCATTTGCACGACCAGCTACCTTAGCCATGTCATCAGCACCACTCAAGACTATGCGTCGATAGGTTTCGCTAAAGTTATCAGGCAGGATATTTGGAACAATATAAGAGGCTTGAATCTCTATGGGGTTAGAAAGGTTTTCATTAGCCATTATTCAACCCTCATCGATAGATCGCTCAGTGTTACAGGCGACTTAGTAATAACGCGAACCTTAAACCCTATGTTCTTTCTCACTCTTCCTACTCGTCGCCATAACACACGGCGGTCATATTGGAATGGTGAGTTTTGTTCAATCATTTGCTCTCGACCAAAGTTAATGCCGTCAGTTGTTGCAGAGAGAAATAACTTATCGGCAATCTGAGCAACGCCTGTTGATGCCTCAAGCTCTAAATCGAACACCCTTGCGTTATCGGCTTTAGCCATAGGTGTGTATAGAATATGCTCTACCTGCTTGTCGTACTGAGATGATTTATTGAAAGCAAGATTGCCAATAACCCCCTCGGTTTTATCTGCGATAGTGATCTGATTACCTTCATACATAAAATCAATTGCACGATAGGTTTCGTCATACAGTCCAGACTTTAGAATGCACCATTGCGGATATTGCTGACTTCCTGCTGCGTCAAAGCAAAGCGTGTGACGTTGTAAGTGAACAATGAGTAACTCATGACCATCAAAGCGAATAGTCTCAAGAACTGCCAGTGACAACTCGTCTGAAGTATAACTACGGATGATCTTATCAATGCTTGCGGTAGATATTTGACTAGCAGAACCAGAGCCAAGGATATAGACAGATGGCGCACCGTTAGCTGGGTTACTAATGAACGCAAATGATTCACCGAACTTGCACTTAGCATCACGACCAGCAATACCTGTCTGAACCATGTAAGATGGCTGTGGCGCATATATTACTTGCGACGCACTCGTTGAGCCGGTAATTGTAAAGTATTCGATAGTTGATGAACCAAAACAAAGCACCATGTCACGCCAAGAATCGATAGCAATAATGCCGTCAGGTTGAGATTCAGCGGTGTAAAATGGACGGAATTTATCAGGCTTTGACTCATCATCTAAATCAGTAACTCCGAACCTTTCACCGCCTTTCTGTAACCAAATGTAACGACCTCGGTTACGAGCAACGTCAACAACATCACCTAATTCGTATTGAGTATATTTTTCGACTACCTCTAACACTTCTTGTGTCATTACAAATTCAGTAACGTCTTTGGCTGTTTGTTCGCTGGATTTAGCAAGGTTAATTTTATACGTGACTGTAATTTTACCTCCAGCACGCTTAATGCCTTCTACCAGAACGTCAGTAAGATAAGGTTTCTCGTCATCTTCCTGCTGAGATAATTTAACGCCCACCATCTGCTCAGTAATAAGCATTTCATTACCGGTTTTACCATCAGAAGTTTTAGGCGTGATTTTTAACGTTAAGAACCCATCCAGACCATCCTTTGTGAGTGGCACGAAATCATCATTGCCGTCTTTATGAGTCCATTTTTTAACGTCGCGTTTATAGCCTTCGGTAATTACCTTTTCCTCAGGCCAGTTAGATAACTCCTTAACCTCACCATCATAACGATAGAGTTTTAACTTTCCGCCTGACGCCACTGCTTGACTGTAACCAGAGTGCGCCATAGTAACCCTATCTTCACCTTGAATGTCAGCAATGGCATTCTGTCCACGATAAAGCTTGTTACCACACACTCGATAGACCGTGTTGTTTTTCGTGTTGTACTGAACACCACGAGATACACCATCAACACTATGACGTTTTTCTAATGCAGGAAACGAACGCAAATAACCGGACGCATTTAATACTTCTTTTGGTGTGGCCAACATATTAACTGGAAGACCGTCAATGTAATCTGCTGTGTGCGGGTCTTTTCGCAAACCTCTAGCAAGAGGAATCTTTACCTGTGGCATTAAACCCCCTTTCGACGTAATAGCTATCTACGCCTAAAGCTGTGTATTTATTACCTTGACCAACTGGCATATCCCCACGCCTATCAATAGATGGAACCTTAAGCGTATCAAGTAATAATGCATCATAAGAAGAAGACGCTGATGCCTCTTGTCTTGGTGTTGTCTCTAGCCCGTAATCAGTTAATATTCTGAGTAACAATTGATAGCCGATAGCTTGTTTGTATTTGCGAGGTAAGCCAGAATCATCACCTGGTGCTGGTTGCTCATCTTCTAGTGAAAACTTATAACCCAAATCACCAAATGTTATTTGTAGTTCGGACATCATATCTTCTAGATCATGAATACCATCCTCTACCGATTGCGGCTCAGCATCAGTTAGCGTCGCATCGGAAGCAACGCCAGCCTTGCGCAACGCAAATAGAACAATTTCACCTTTAGTCAGTGTCACTGCCATTTGTTTCTGCCTTCTTAGTTGCCTTAGATTTCTTTACCTCTGGTTTAACAACCTCATCAACCGAAGCGACGAAGCCAAGTTCCTTAAATGCAGGAAAATCACTAGCCACAATGACAGCCTGTACATAACCATTTTCATTGTTAGCCCATGCGAAAACGCTTTTACGTTCCATATTTACCTCAAATAAAAAAGGGAGCCGAAGCCCCCAAATAAACAACGAGGATATTAGACGTTCCCGAAGAACTGACCGCCAAAGTGTGGGTTGAAGCACACATAGGCAGGCAGCAAGTCAAAACGCATCATTTGCTTGTTAGCATCACCATCAGCATATTTGTGTACACGGATAGAGAAACCTTCATATGTGGCCACTGCTGAATCAATGCTGTGTAATTTTGGCAGTGGGATAGTGCCCAAACCACAGAACATTTTATTAAAGAATAGATTAGGCTTCATTTGCTGCTTAGCAGTACCGATCACCACAACCTCATCACCTGCTGCTACTTTGCGATCAACTGCGTTGTACTGTGTGTTTACTGCGTCATACACCGGAACACCAGAAAGTTTAACAGTGACATCACCAGTACCATCAGAGTTTGCATCTTCAAGAACGGTAGCAGTGAAACTGATAGCAGTGGAACCGTTATACAGAGTTTGCTTGCTTTGCTGATTTAACCAATGTGTTGCAGTGAATTTAACCTGATCACCAGCCTTAAAGAATCCAGTCTTGCTTGCTGTTGCGCCAGTAAGAGTGACGGTGAACTGATAGGAATCTTTAATAGCAGTGTAATCCACTGTTGGAGCTGTTTTAACAGTCAGTGTTCCACCAAAATCACCTTGCTCACGAGATGCCAAGCCATTTGACATTAGGGCTTTAATACCGCCAAAGTTACCAGGAATTTGTGCATTTTCCCACGCTGTACGCACTAATTGGTCAGACGCATGTAGGCCAGTTTGTGCATCAGCAAGACGTTGAGCAGACCACGGATCCATTACTGCGTAGTTATCGCCAACTTTAATTCCAATGTCTTTCAGGAATGTAGCTGTTTGAGCAACATCTGACCACTTAGCAATTGGCGAATTTGGCGTACCAAGTGACAATGCACCATTATTCATCATGAAGTGAGCTAATTCAGTCTCAAGATCAGTGACCATTCGGGCATGAATTGGTGCTAAGATTTGGTCGAGCTGATTTAACTTTAACGCCTCTTCAACTTGCGCCCACTCAACAGCGACAGTGATATAATTACCAACCCGACCAGTAGCCTTACCTGAAATAAGACCATTTTTTGCTTTACCAGTGATGTCACCATCAGCCGTACGCTCAGAGCTGAATTGATGCGGGCGCTTAAAGCTGACACTTTCGCCAGTGCTTGAGTTGATTTCTCCAGCCAGCAATTGGCGATCAACTGTCTTACATAAAACTAAGTCGGACATAAAGCCCGGTAAAAACTTTTTAAGTACAATCTGACTTACGTTTGAATCTAAGTTATTAGCCATGTTTTACACCTTGTTTATTCAATAATTGCGCCAGGGCACAGTTTGTTTAATTCATCAGTCGTGACGCTTCCCGCTCCACCTTTAACCTCCGGCTCAGGTTTAGGTGCTTTCTTTGGTTTTGGTGCTAACTTAACTTTCTGGCTAAGCTGACCAAGTAGGAATGCTGCACGTATTGGGTCTTTCTCAGCTGTAAGCCGCTGGCGCAATTCTTTATTCTTACCAAGTGCATAAGCAATTAGCTCTGTACCTTCATCGGCAGCTCTAAGTAAAATTTCCTGATGGATGATAGGAACTTCATTGGTGACAATCTCTTCCATCTCAGCGTAATCTTTTACAGGTAACTTAGATGCTCGTTGCTTATGATCTTCCAGTCGCTTAAGGATTTTTTCCTTATAGTCGAGCTGCTCTTTCTCCTTGGCTTTTTTGCTCTGATCAGCACGGCTTTTTTTCTCATACCAATCAGTTAATGCTTTCTCGTATGCCTCTTCACTCCAATCACATGACTCTAGTGTTGGCTTCTGAGGTATTTCATCATTATGATTAACCGCTGGATCTTGCGTTTGCTTGGCTGTAATTTCCTCAAGTTGGCGCTTTAGTTCACGGTTTTCTTTCTGAGTATCTTTAAAGCCTTTTCGAAGGTCTTTAATCCATTTAGCCGTAGACTGGTCTTCAATTAAATCTTCTTCATCAGTCAACGATATTTCTTCATCGCCGATTTGCAAGGAGTAATCTTGCTCCTGCTCGACACTCTGATCTGGTTTTACTTCAGCCGAATCACCAGTGACAACCTCGGCATTATTAGCGGCATTATTCTCACTAACTTGCGTTGATTGTTCTGTATTTTCCTGCTGTTGTGATTCCTGATTTTCAGACATGGGTACAGCCTGACCATCAATGATCAGTTCGTTTTCCATTTATTACTCCTTAACTCTGCGAGAAGTCCGCAGGAGACTGTTGGTTACTTTGTGATTGAATAGTTTTCGCAACATCTAGGCTTTGCTTATGCTGCGTGTCTGTTGCTTTTAGAATTAACTCGGCATCTGCTCGTGATGAGTCGCCTTGTTCTTTCTGGAAGTTATGTAACATTTTAAGCGCCTCTCTAATTTCAGCGCGCTTTGTGCTATCTGCTGATGCCAGAAGCTGGACAACTTTAGCCTCTGCAACTCTAGCTTCTGTTTGTGCTTGGAATGCTTTAACCTGGATGGATAGCTCTTCGTTTTTCGTCTTCTGGACTTCTGCCTGTCCTTGCAAGTACACACCTTGCGCTGCCAATAACTCAGCGTTAGGTTGTTGCGCCTGTTGCTGTGCCTGAACGACAATTTGCTCTTCTTCTACATTGCGAGGTTTTACGACACCTTGAGTAAGCAACTGATTGCGGTTGTACTCCTTGAACTCATCAAGACCTTCACCATCCATATTGTCCAAGATAATCCCCTGAACAACTGCGCGCATAGGATCTTGAGGAAGCATCCCAGCAAGAAGATTTGTCAGCACTGAAACAGTGGCATCACGCCTTGCTGTATAAGATGGGCCTACATCAACCGTGACATCATAACGACCAGTAGATAAATCATTCATGGCTACAATTTCGCCTGTTTGTTTATCTCGTATCATCACAGACATCAGCGCTATATCATCAGTACCATCCTCATTAACTACGCGAACTTGCCTATCAGATCCATATACTTCTCTAGCCATCGACAGCCATACTTCACCAGCACGTTTCAAGCTCTTAGCCATGTTATCCAGATAGATAAACGAAGCCATGTCCGATCGGTGCATAAGACTATTAACGGTCTCTTTGGCAATATTGCTAGGCATTTGCTGCATTGCCTGACTAGCACCAGTTACTTCCTGAATATCTAAGCTTGTTTGCTGCAGCAGCGCAGCCATTGCCTGATTAAGTGGCTGTGGTTGCGTATAACCAATTGCTGATGCTGGAGCAATAACATTGCCTTGCTTATCGGTTATCTCATTCAGAGGAAGGAATGCAGGCCTTTTTGAGTTTCTATCAGCCCAGTGTTTTTCAAGCCCTTTAATCTGTTGCTTGCCAACAATAGGAACTGATCCTGGGTCTTGCGCTGCTGAGTCAGCAAGCATTGACACCTGCAAGTTATAAAGGCGTTGTGCATCCATTGCTTTTGAAATATGCCCCTCAACTCGCTCGACGTCATCAATAAACCAGCGTTTACCATAAACAGGGATTAAAGGAATGTGTTCACCGGGTATTCTCTGAGATTTCTCAAGGAATCCATCACCATCGACCACTGACACATAAACTCGACGGCGCTTAACTGTTCTTCGAGCAACTTCAACAAAGCCGATATCAATTAATTCATCACCAACCTGCTCAAGTTGTTCGCTGTCATAGGTAACAACCTCTGAAGTAATTGGGTTTTGGAAACTGACAACATCAACTGATTCTTTTCTTACCTCATAATACTTAGCAATATAGACGACATCAGAATCAAACCAGTCATAATCCCATGATCTATCAATGCCTACATCTAACGTTGCTGGGTCTTTTTTGTACTCAGCCTTGTACTTCTCGGTGGATAGCGAGTACATGCAAAAAGCCCATTCGGCATCAGACTTGTCATATTTCTTGGCGTCAGGGTCAAACCACACAGAACGAGACGGATCATAAATAGGCTCGATAGAAATTCGCTGTCTGTCATCCATCGGGTCTAACTCATTGACCAAGTTTGTTGTTAACCTAAAGCAACCAAATCCACCTGTTGCTGCATCATCAAATGCATTATCACAAGCCTCACCACCGTCAGTCTCTTCGTAGTCAGCACGAAACAAACCATTTAATTTATCGGCTAAATCTTCGCTTGCTTCTTTGTCACCCGGTCTAAACTTAACTGTGATTCGATTATTGCGATACTCACTGATGATCCTGTTTAGCTCAGTGGCTATCTTGTTTATTTCAAACTTAGGGTATTTCTCAAAGTGATCATTGAGTTTAGTACCCGCAGAAGTTGCACCCTCCCATTGACCACCGGGAACTCGTGCAAACCGTGTTGCTTCGACGCATTTCGCTCTCACATCTTCTTGCGGTGAGTGCGCACGGTCAAACCTGAGCATTATTCGCTCATGTCTTTGTTGTAGTGTTTCAGCCATAGTTACCAACTAGAAGATGATGGGACGTAAATCTCTGTATCGTCATGAATAATCACAGGGCAATACATAGACATCATGAGGGAGTCAGCCAAGTTAGGCGATGGAATGCCAAGTTTGACTTTCATATCAACCTTGGTCATTAGCTCTAACTTGCCATTACCGTTAAACTTACGTTGAATTTGCGTAAGCTCTGCGAATAGTTTTTCTAACATCTGTTCGCCAATCGCTTCTTTATCGAAGCTAATCATGTCGTCAGGGTTTGCATATTCGCCATGCTCTACTGCTCGATAAGTTAAATAGAGCCTGTCAGCCAATGCATAGTAGAATTGTGCGCGCTTGTTTCTGAATACATCGCCGATGGTTCGACTATTGTCACCGCTAACTACTTCATCAGCCCATGCGCCAGATTGATATAACGCATCCTCATCGAAAGGAGACTCACTACCTTTGAACATGGTTACTGTTGTTTGCTTTCCAGTGAATGCGTCAGTAACTTGCCTGCGTAATGCCGCACCCAATCCGTCACCATCCCATAGGAAGTGATCAGCGCCATCTTGAATAGCTTGCTCCGTAGCCCAATCAGCGCCCTCGTTAACATCCATTAGCAAACCTTCTGCAACTTTGTTAACTACTGATCCCCTGCGTGAAACATACCCCTTGGCATCACCGCCAGTATCAGACGGGTCGTGAGTTGAAATGACCGCACCTTTAGCTTTCCATCCTAACTTCTTGTGTGCGTCGGTAGCAGCCTCTAACCATTCACGTTTAATAATAGCCATATCACTAGCGCTTACTGGCTCACCCAACCAGATATGCCGATATAGCGTTGGATTCTTGCGTTTGCATTCCTCCATCTCTAATCGCAATACATCAGGGAAGTGAGGGTTGTCGGTATAGTTGGCAGTAAGCAAGCAAATATCATCAGGTGGGTTAACAACGAAACGCTGATAGGTGTCATCAAGAATGTTTTTCGGGTTAAAGCTCACCCATATTTCAGAGTTAGGCTTTCGAATTGTCGGGATCAGAATATCCCAACTCTCTTTTGTTACCGCCTCTGCTTCCTCCACCCAACAAACATCCACACCTTCAAGTGACTTAATCTTTGTCGGGTTATTCTTGATGCCGTAAAACATAAACTCAGCGCCAGTGCCAAGATGTTTAATCATAGTGCGCTGAATTTCGAACTCATTGTTATAGCCCTCTCTCTCTATCGTATCTTCAAGAAGCCTGATAACTGAGTCACTAATACTGTTTTGCAATTCACGAGCGCAAAGTATACGTACCGGCTGCCTCCTTGCTGCTTCAACGAGAAGCCTAGCTATCGCCCAAGATTTACCGCTACCCCTGCCACCTTTAGCGACTTTGTAACGGTGCGCCTCAATGAATGGCATAAAGATAGGGTTTATCTGTGTCATGCTATTTACCGAATAATGAACTCATAGGTGATGTTTCTATTTGAATTGCGCCGCCATCAGCACCAGTAATTTCCTGTGTAACTTTGTCGCCATACTTCTTGGGAGACATTCTAGCCAGCGACCATTTTCGAGTGTCGATCCTAAGCTTAGCCTTAGCCACCTCAGCGGAATCAGGAAGCACGTCATCAGCTATTTCTAGAATCTCTTCAAATAATGCATCAGCCCTTTGCTCTGTTGCCTTCGCGTATTGGTCTCGAAACTCTGCATTTTCGGATAACCAACGGAATACTGTCGCTTTACTTGGCATTCCAGGTCTCCTGCAAACCGATCGCAAACTTTCTCCCTCTGCAAGCTTTGAACAAATGTCATGAGCAGTCTCAGGCATGTAATCAGACGGGCGACCACCTTTATTTTTCTTTGTCACAGTGACCTCCTTTAATCAATTATCCAGCCCACTCGTAAATGAGCTGTGTAATTAACTACTTTGCGAATAGGTCCAGTGCTTCTTGAGCTTCTCGCGCCGCTTTCTGTGCTCGTGATACAAATTCACTTTCAGTCTGACACTGCTTATATGAGTCTTTGAATAACTCAAACTTGAGAGCGTCGTCTTTTACGAACTCGATAGCCGCTTGAGCCGCTGCAGTATCATTGCCAACCAGTCGTAATAGCTCTAAGCGCATTTGATTCTGTGCTGTAATTTCTGTCATTTGATGTTCCTGTGTGAAGTTAATCGCAACCATCATCACGTATCACTACGTTACTTTGGTCGCTTACGGCTTACCCGTCAGCAAGAAGGATCACCTCCTGTTACCTTGTCGGGGTTATTCTTGAATTACCCAATCTTCTGCGAATAAATCACCTTGCGACGGAACCCAGCCGGGCTGCATAATTCCTTGCGCATTCTTTAAATCAAGGTGTGGGGCAATAATAAATTCACCAGTAATTCCTGCTCGATGGTAATCGCTCCCCTCACGAGGCTCGCTTACTGTGTAGCCACCTGCTTTAATTACGAATTGATTCGCACCATTCCATCCTGACCGTGAGATTTTTTTTCCTGCCTTGACAGCTTCAAGCGCCTTGCCAAAATTAACCATTTCATACTCCTTTAGGTATTAAAAAGCCCCGCTATTGAGCGAGGTTTGTTTTGTTCTGCCTTATTGTTTGTCACTTAATTAGTGAAGCTGCGTATTCGATTAGATATAACTTCGGAGCTATTAGTATTTTCAGCCAAAAATTTAAGCTCACAACTGAAATGAGCACACCAATAAAAAGCAAACCAAGTGGAAATGGTGTTCTAATGAAATCATACGAAATTGAACTCAGATTAAATCGAGCATCTCCATCATAATAAGTCCATAAAGCACCTTTTCGACGCTGACGACCAGCCCATACGGGAATAAATATAGCGAATGCAATAGTCGCCAAGCCAAAAGCAAACCAAATGATACCCATCGCCATCTTCCATGCTAATAACTGACTAATCACTTCAGGAATTTGCGCCTGACTAAATGCCACCGCAGAATCGATACCACTAGATGCCTTTTCCAGTAAATCAATCAGCACCTTTGATGCTTGCTCGCTCATCGTAAACACTCCGTTTTAATGTAATCCTGTAAATACAAAGTTTGCTGTTCGTTCTCGACTATCATTTCTCTGAGACGTAGATAATCTTGTTCAACTGCTTTGTTAAGTCGTGCGGTGGCTTCATCGCTTCCGCTTTCGGTGGAATTCTTGGTAACTGTTGGACACTCGGCTTTGACGTACACCCGCTTAGAGCCAGAGCTAACAGCATCACGAAGAGTGTTGATTTCATTCTTTGCACTGGCTAACTCCTGTGAGTGACGAATATCGAGTTGATTTAATCGAGTGATACGGGCTTG